>NZ_JAINWA010000003.1:663001-1326002 GCF_021021555.1 Teretinema zuelzerae
GCCTCAGGCTGAAACAGGACGCTCATACCTCTGCGCGCACCGAGCCCCATGACGCGATCATCCAGGCGTAGGACGCTTCCATGAGAGGCCATGTCAACAGGCCGACCATCGGCATCCATGCCCACAGAACATTGAGAAATAAATCAGTTCCGAAAAAAGCCGCGTTGACTCCGAAGCACGCAATAGAAATCGCCGCCCAGCCCAAAAAGGCCAAACGCACGGATTCCTTCCTGTCGATAGATATCATCGCGGCGTCACCCGGTTTGGATCGATAGCGAATCCATGCCGCTCCTGCGGGCACCGCATAGCCGAGCCAGCCGGCGGCGGCGACGAACGCGGCGCGGAAGCCGAAACCATGAAACGCGAACCAAATGCCGACTGCGATCATAAACAGGGTTCCATACGCAAGCCCGCCGGCCATCATGACGGCATCAGTCTTGCGGATGAAAATTTTCCGTTTCTGTCCGGACATGGTTTCCATCAATTCTTCCAAATCTCCGAGAGACGCAACCGCGCGGTTGAACGCTTCGTCGAAAGACGATCCGGACGCCGTCTCGTCGGCTATCCGTTCCGTCATATGAGTTTGCAGCTCTTCGCGCTGCTCTGCGATGCGCGGAGTTTCCTGCATGCCGCGAAAAAGTCCGCAAACGTAATAGCGAACGGCGTCCGTCGTTTTTGAATCCATTTCTCTCACTCCCCTATCAAGCGATCTATTATCCGCCGGGCAACAAACCACTCCGCGCGGAGACGATCCAGCGACGCTCTCCCCTCTGCGGTGAGCGAATAGTATTTCCGCCTTCCGCCCTGGGTTTCTCCGCCCCAATACGACGAAACCCAGCCAAGCCCTTCAAGGCGCCTGAACGCCGAGTAGAGCGAGGGTTCCTTAAGTTCGTACTCGCCGCCGGAGCGGCTGAGCACTTCCTTGTACACTTCGTACCCGTACCGATCCTGATCGGACAGCAGTCCGAGGATGATGGTATCGATGTGGCCCCTGATTATTTCTTTGCCGATTAATTCTTCACTCATAGTACTATGTCTGTAATAGTATTATGAGACATTTTTTTTGTCAATCTTTTTTAGTACACTCTTGCCCCGAACGACGCCGACACCGTATATTCCGTCTATGGAATCATGGAAACGCAAAACGGCATTTTTTCTGGCCGGCCAAACCGTATCCCTTTTCGGTTCGTCCCTTGTTCAGTATGCCCTGCTATGGCATCTCACCCTTGAGACCCGCTCGGGAGCCGTGATGACCGGATACATCATCTGCGGTTTTCTTCCCGGACTTGTCCTTTCGCCCTTCGCCGGCGTGTGGGCGGACCGGTACGACCGAAAAAAGCTCATCGTTCTGGCAGACGCCTTCATAGCCCTGGTAACCCTCGCCGCCGCCGTAGCCCTCTTTTCCGGCGCTCCCGAGATTCCGCTTTTCTTCGCGATGGCGGCCCTCCGGTCTGCGGGAGGAGCGGTGCACCAGCCCTGCGTCGGAGCCTTTCTGCCGTCCCTGGTTCCTGAAGAACAGCTCACTCGGGTGAACGGCATAAACGGCGGCATTCAGAGCGCGCTCATGATAGCATCCCCGATGGCGGCCGGCGCCCTCCTCGGCTTCATGCCGGTGTCGGCGATTTTCTTCATCGACGTTTTTACCGCGCTCATAGCCATCGCGATTCTGGCCTTTCTGGTTCCCTCTACCCATCCTCAAACCGGCGCGGAGGCGCCCTCCGGAGGCTATATCGAAGAAATAGCCGCAGGCATGAAATATATACGCGATCACCGGTTTTTGAAGGAATTATTCATTTACATCGGGATTCTCTACGTGCTGGTGTCTCCGGCCGCTTTTCTCACCCCCCTGCAGACGGCGCGCAGCTTCGGGCCGGAATACTGGCGGCTGACGGCGATAGAAATAGCGTTTTCTCTCGGGATGCTGCTGGGAGGAGCGGGGATCGCAATGTATCCGGGACCGAAAAACCGAATGAAAACCATTCTAGCCGCGAACGCCGTAATGGCCGCTTGCACTATCGGCCTCGCGTTAAGCCCCGTGCTTCCCCCTGCCGCCTCATTTTCCGTCTATCTCGGTTTCATGGGTCTGTTCGGCGTGAGCATGCCGTTTCTCAACACGCCCTCTACGGTGCTGATCCAGGAACATGTAGACAACGCCTATCTGGGAAGAGTATTCGCGGTGTTCGGAATCCTCTCGGGTTCGCTCATGCCGCTGGCCATGCTGGTGTTCGGCCCGCTTTCGGACGCCCTCAAACTAGAACCGATCCTCGCCGCGACGGGCGCCGCCATGTTCATCCTCGTTCTTCTGGTTCCGTTGAACCGCCGGCTCAGAAATCCCGCTTCAGCGGAAGAGCGCTGATTCGCCGGCCGCTCTGGAATTGAAATAACCCGGTCCCCGTGCAAAGCACTGGTTTTTTTACTATACTCGAAATGATGAACGCAAAAAACGATCTTGCCCGCGAATTGGAAACGCTCCGATCAGCCCATAACTATCGCGCCTTCATGGCCTTAAGCGGAATGCTTTTCCTCAGCTGCGCTCTATTTCTCGGCCAGCATCTCGTCATGCCCGACTCCTACCCCGAGGACTGGATTCCCCGATTGTACGTAACGCTCTACGCGGGATCCATGGTCTTCGCTCTGGTTTTCAGCGCGCTTTTATACCTCGCCAGAAAAAAAGATTCGCGGACTCTCATACTCGCTCTATCGTTCGTCTTTTCCTTTCTTGCAGTTTCGCTCGGCCTTGCCTTAAGCTTTCTGGATTATCAATACTCGGATAATTTAACAGCCGTGTACATCGCGTCGATCGGAATCTCGGTGATGCTGAGCGCGCCGTACATCCTTCACCTCATTCTGCAGCTTTGGCTCGTTGCATGTTCAAGCGCGGTCTACTTTCTATTCTTGAAGGACACAGCCAATCCCAGCCTCATGATGTCGTTCATCTTCCTCGGAGGTTTAAGCCTCGCCTTCGGCTATTACACCGAGCGGAGCCGATGGAAGACGAATCTTGCGACCATTCAACTGAAGGCCCTGACTCTTCACGATCAGATGACCGGCGCCTACAACCGCATATTCCTGAACGAGTATATGACGAAGCTGCTGGACGCCAAACATCGATACGGAACGCCCCTGTCGTGCATACTTATCGACGTCGACCATTTTAAATCGGTGAACGACACTCACGGACACCTGGCGGGCGACAGGGTGCTTGTCGAACTGGTTCGCCGCCTGAGAGATACCGTCCGCAGCGCGGATATAGTGGCTCGCATGGGCGGCGAGGAATTCCTCATCGTTCTCCCCCAGACTACGCTCGACAAGGCCCTCGTCGTCGCGAACAAGCTTCGCCTTGCCGTAGAACAGACGCCCATAGCGAATCTGTCGATCACCGTGAGCGCGGGAGCGGCGGAAATAGACGATTCGGAAACCTTCGAATCGGCCTTCCACCGCTGCGACGAAGCCCTCTACCGCGCGAAAAAATCGGGCCGAAACCGGGTCGAGGCGAGCATACTGTAAAAATACGTAAACTGCCGGAGACTCTCCTGTACAGAACGCTTTACTCCCCGTATACTATGACGGCTATGTTCATGATGCACCGCCGGATGAAATCGCCATCACTGAAAAAACAAAACGACCTCATGTTCAGCATAACCTTGAGCGTTTCTCTCTTTCTCGTTATTACAATATGTTCCGTAGTAGCAAGCTACTTTTATCTCGAAGAAATCGGAAACCAATCTGATTCAATCATGCGGGAGGTAAACTCCCTTGCGATAGAACTGCAGAAAACGCCCGCCTACGCGGGGGAAACTACGAAAGAGGCCTGGAAAAGGGTCGTTCAACGACAGGAGGAAGCCTCCCGATTTTTCCGTTTCCGCGCTGTTTTAAGCGAACCCCGTTTCACGAACGCTCTCGAAGGAGAGCAATATCGCCTCGAAATGCGTGCCTTCGCCTCGAGAATCAGCTTTAACCGCGGCAAGATATTCCAATGGAACCAGATCATCAATCTGGTGCTCCTTGCAATTTCCTTTTCCGGCATCGTGTTCCAGCTCACCCTCGTCGCTTTGAACCGGAGATCGCTGAAAACCTTTCTTTCCGCGATGGAGCAGGGAATCTCGTCGATAGACGACCTGTTGCAGTTCAAACGGATACAACGGAGCGAACATCCCGGTGAGCGCTTTCCGGAGCTCATAGATCTGTTCACGCGCATCGACCGGGTTACCGCCCTCATCAATCTCGATCACGACATGGGGCGGCTGTCCGGTCTCGGGAATATGGATTTTCTGGTCGACGGCCTTTCTGAGACGATCAATCAGTTCATGCCCTGCCAGCGCCTGGCCCTCGCCTTCAGAACCTCGAATTCGGTCATCACCGCGGAAACGGTGAAAGCGGACTATTCCGACCTCCACCTCGTGCCGGGCCATTCCGAAAGAATAGACGCAGGGTCCCTGCATCAGATAGCGGAACACAGGACCCCCCGGATCATCAATAATCTTCCGGAGTACGCCCACACGCGCGAAGTATCGGTTGCCACGAAGCTTCTGCTGAAAGAGGGAATATTCTCCAGCGTTACGGCGCCGCTCGTCTTCCGTGATAAATGCGTCGGCTTCATTTTTGTTTCTACGCGCGAAAATATCGAGTATCACAGCGATCACGCCCGGGAATTGGCGCGCATCGCGTCGGCGGTGAGCCATACCCTGTACACGGAGTTCCTCTTTCAGGAAACGGTTGCCGAAACGACGCGGGCCTTCGTATCCCTCATGAGCGAGAAGGACAATGAAACAAGCCAGCACCTGGTCAGGATGGCGCGGTATTCGTTCATCGTGGCCCGCAAATATAATCAGACGGTGCGGCGCCTTGAACCCGCTCTGCTGCGCGAGATTCTCTGGTTCGCACCCCTGCACGACATCGGTAAAATCGGAATCACCGATCTGATTCTGCACAAAACCGGGCCGCTCACCGACGATGAAAGAAAAACGATGCAAACCCATGTGTTCATCGGAGAACGGGTGCTCCGGGAGATGGACGCCAGTTTGAAGCAAGTACTCTCCGAATCCCTTCTGAAAACCGCGATCGAGATAATCGGCGGCCACCATGAAAAATTCGACGGTTCAGGATATCCGCGCAGACTTGCGGGAGAGAATATACCGCTCGCCGGAAGAATCGTGGCCGCTGCCGACGTATTCGACGCCCTCACCTCGAAGCGGCCCTATAAGGATGCTTGGCCGGTAGAAAAGGCGGTGTCGTGGATGAAAAACTCGATGCCGGGACATTTCGATCCCGAGGTGTTCGGCTGTCTGGAATCCTCTATAGAAGATATTCTGACGGTCTACGAAGAGCTCAAGGAAGTGTAGACGGGGTTTCTCCGCAGGCAAGCTCGTCCATGCGCCTGAGCCTGCGGGCCAGATCGCGCGCGAGATTCATCATGAACACCGAATACAGCCGCGTATCCAGCTTATAGAGGGCGTACAATCCGGCGTGGCTGAGGCAGGCGGCTGTTGCCGGTTCGAGAGCGGCGATGGTCGCGGCGGAAGGGCGGGTGTCCAGCATTTCGATTTCGCCGAAGCTGTCTCCCTCCCGGAAGTCGATCAGAACAAGGCCCCGGCGGGTGACGCGAACCGAGCCCGAGAGCAGGAAGAAAATCTGATTGTTCGGTTCGCCCTCGGTAAGAAGGAGATCGCCGGCGGCAAACGATTTCGGCTCGAACAGATGCGCGACCTTCGCAAGATCGTCTTGCGAAAAACCGCCGAACAGCGAATGTCTGTTGAAACCCGAAGCATCGATCATAGTTCTAAGAATCGGCCCGGAAGGGCCGATTGTCAAGAAGCGCCGTTTCTAGCGTTTTTTTTCCTTCGTCAAACTTGAAAGCATCAAACTCCAAAAACACAGGGCTATGTTGAATAGCGGAATCTGAAGATTCGACGGCATCGCGTAGATGATGCTGACCATCGGAATCCACACGCCCCAAGTGGAAATGAGGATGGAGAGCACGCGGGGGCCGATGGACGACCACAGCGCGCGGTCCGCAAGAGAAGCGGGGCGGAAGGAGTTTTCAAGCCACCAGTAGGCGAGAATCTGCGTCCAGGCGGCCCAGACGGGATTGTACACGAACTGATCCATCAGCACCTTCGGAATGATCTTCGACGCTTCGGCACCGGCGCCGAACAGGATATCCTGGAAGCGATAGAAAAGATCCACCTCGACTCCCTTCCATGCCCAGAAAGCCGCGAGAAAGAGGCCTGCCTGCCAGGGACGCACCGGCCAGGACGACTGGCCGCTTTTGCGGTTCATCGCGGAGCGCCAGAAAAAAGGAATCAGGCCGCCGAAAATCGCGGTCGCGATCGCCGAATACAGAAATCCTCCGCGGGATTTCAGGGCTCCCAGGGTTTCCAGAGCGTCGGTGACGGGAGAAAAGAAATAATACCCGAGGACGACGGCCATGGCGACGAGCCACAAAACAAGGCCTGGAAGAGCGTTTTCGCGGGCTGACGAGAGTCCGGCGCGGAGAGCCGCTGAAAGGGAAAGACGGGGTGTCGGGAGCGAATCGGTTTCATTCATGATGCGCATCAGTAAACTAAAAAAAACGATTCTAGACAAGATCAACGGGACTGTATCGGTTTTTACAGGAATAAAAAAACCGCGTACAAGAGCGATGCTCGTACGCGGTTATCAAGAGCCGCCGGATGGTTCCCGGGAACCGGGAGGCTCTCCGATCATGACTTGGCGCGCTCGGAGAACGATCCGTCCCGAGTGTCGAGAAGAATGCGGGTACCCATTTCGCAGAACAGGGGAACCTGGACTTCGTAGCCGGTGTCGAGGGTGGCGGGCTTGGAAGCCTTTCCGGAAGTGTCGCCGCGGATGCCGGGTTCGCAATAGGTGATCTCGCGCTCGACCAGGATGGGGAGGCTTACGCCGACGGGCTTTCCGTTATAGAAAGTCAGTTCGACGATGAACTCGTCGCCGTCTTTGATGTAGTTCGCGTTGTCGCCCAGGTCTTCCTTGGAAATTTCGAACTGTTCGTAGGTTTCTTCGTCCATGAAGACATAGTTATCGCCGTCGAGGTAGGACAGTTTTACCTTGTGAAGCTCAAGATCCGCTTCCTGGAATTTCTCGCTTGAGTCGAAACCGACGTCCATCGTCTGGCCGCTGACGATATTCTTGATTCTCAGGCGATACACCATCGAACCGCGGCCGCTTTTGTTGCCCAGCATGCGCTGGACGATCATGGGGTCATTTCCGTTCATGAAAACGGTGCCGACCCGTAATTGGGAAGCTGCTAACATGTTACACTCTCAAAAAATTGCTCTATGCCGCACAGGACGGCCATTGATTCTAACCTGAATCGAGGAAAAAAGTCAGCAGGTTGGCCGCCAGATTTCCGGTTTTTCCCGCTTCCGCAGCCATTTTACGGAACGATTCGCTTAAACTCCGGCCGCAATCCGGTTCGGAAACCGCGCAGGATCTGAAAAACCTGATCAAATCCTCCTCCCCGGGAACCGCCGCGTTAAAATCCCATAGAATTCTCTCCCACAACGCAAAGTCGGCTGTAGCGAAAAAGGGGCGGGCAAAGTCGAGAAATGCTTTAATCTTGGCATGATGGCCGTCTCCGCCGAACGGGTAACACTCCCAGACAAAGGGTTTCCCCGACAATATCGCGCGCGACCAGCTCTCCTCGCCCCGCACGATCAACAGGTCCGCCGAATCGAAAACCGAATCCCATTCGAGCTGGGGAAGCATGGGAAGTTCTTCGACCGGGAAGGGACGGCCCGAACTGTTCCATGCGTCGAGAAAGGGCGAAGCGCTTCGCCCCGCCGCGAGAAGAACGCGCACCGGCCGATCGGCGTGAAAGGCCTTCAAGGCCGACGCAAGCGAAGAAAAGTCGTGCTCGTAGCTGAATAATAGAATTCTGAACTCGCTGCCGCCCGCGTGCAAGCTGCCGTCGGCGTGCAAGCTGCCGCCGGCGTGCAAGCTGCCGTCGGCGTGCGTTCTGCCGCCGACGTGCAAGCTGCTGTCGGCGTGCAAGCTGCCGTCGGCGTACAAGCTGCCGTCGGCGTGCAAGCTGCCGCCGGCGTGCAAGCTTCCGCCGGCGTACAAGCTGCCGTCGGCCTGCAAGCTGCCGTCGGCGTGCAAGCTGCCGTCGGCGTGCAAGCTGCCGCCCGCGTGAGATCTGCCGCCCGCGTGCAAGCTGCCGCCTCCGTGAAAGTCGTCCTCGCTGCGAGGCGCGCTTTCCTCCGAAGGCAGAAGCCCGCCGGTTCCGCTGATGAAACCGGGCATGAACACGTATTTGCGAACTTGAGGAGACCGCGTGAGAGACGGCAAAAGATGGAAATCCCGCGCCCAGCTCTCGGCGGTTAGGTACTCGAGATTCAGCAGCACGCGAATGCCGTCGTCATCTGCATCGAACAGTATTTCCTCGAACCACTCGGGCCTTCCGCACGCGTAGCACTCCAGAATATAGCGCGGCCGCCGGGCGCTGAACTCTGCCAAAGCCTCGGGACCCGGATCGTTCCAGGATGCGACTAGCCAATCGGGAGAGCCGGAGTCAGGCGCCGGGACAGTCTGGAAACCGAACCCTGCGCGAACAGCCGGATAGAGAGCTGAAAAAGCCGCGAGATCGTCCACTATCAATCTGAGACGGAGCGGATCGCCGGCGCCGCCGGGAGTTCCTGAGCGGGCGCGGCACAACGCGCGGGAGAGCCGGTATACGAAGCCGATATCGCCGAGATTGTCGACTACGGAGCAGAGAATATCAATCGTCACGGGAAGGATTCATCACGGCGCCGGCGAATAAAACCATGCCGGTTTGTCCGGCCCGGATACAGAACACGTAGGGCCTGTCGAGAGTCAAAGTCTCGTCGCCGGGACCCGCCGTTCCGTCAACCTGTGCGACGGTGACCGCATACGCAACAGTGCCCGCTTCGTCCGCGATAAGCCCGGCGCGATGTCTCACCCCTGACAGAAAAGCGCCCTGATCCGCGAACATACGCGAAAGGGGATTTCCTTCCGCGTTAAAAACCCTGGTCATCCCGAGCGTTTTTAAATACTCGGTAAGGACGGTGTCTGCTTCATATGAAAGTTTCGGCATCTCGAGTATTCCGTATGCGTAACTGCCCGTCGCAAACCCATCCTCTGCCCGGCCGTCATCGGAGGCGAAGGAATCGCGCCGCGCGACTGTCTCACGCAACGCAGCGTCCAAATCTCTTTTAATGAAATCCGCTATGGAAACGCCTTCGTCGGGGAGATAGAGATCCATATAAAAATAATCGGCCTTATTCGTTCCGTAGAAGATAAGGGCGTTCCGGTATCCCTCCCCTTCGCGTACGAGATGGCGGTACTCGGATCGCATCATGTCCGCGTCGACCAGAGTCCCGTCGGATAATAAGAAGGGCTGGCGCTTCGTTTGGGTACAGTCGAAGGGAGACGCCCAATCGGCCTTGAAAAAAACGGCGTTCGCGATGAAGGCAAGTGTATCGGATGTTATTGAATCGGGTACAATATAGTCTTTTATGTATCCGCCGGTATTTGTCTCGATCCACTCATTCATCACGCCAGCGGCCTCGGTCTGATTACCGAAGCCCAAACCCTCGACCCAGGCGCCGAAACGGGTCTTCGCTCCGTCGGCGAATCCTTCGGCGAGCCTAAGGGAGTTCCTGAAAAATACCGCGTCTGCGGAATTGAAGACGACGCTGCCGTCCGCGGTTAAAAGCTCCCCGAGGGCAGAAGCCGCGCCGCTGACCGCCTCAGGACCGCCGAGAACGTCCAATATTTGGGCTTTGGCCTGATCCGACGCTCCTTCCGACACCAAAGCCAGACAACGGCTCGCGCTGAACGGCGATATCAGCAGGTTGGTCCCCGGATACTCGCGATCGGAAGCGATGAGAGACAATAGATCGACCGCAAAAGCATTTACTCCCTCGGCGTATCCTTCTGAAATCATCCTATCCTGTCCGTTCTGAGGAACAGCATTGTAGATAAAAAGAGTACGGTCCGAAGCAAGAGAACCGGTTTTTGGTTTTGCCTTGTTCTCCGTCGGTCCGGAGATAATACCGGAACAGGACGCAAAAAGGGAGACAAGAATACAGCAAAACATACAGGGGGAAAAACATGCGGCCGCGGCCGATCGGATAAAGCGGTGCTTCAAGCGGAGCCTCCGGCGTCCAGTATAGCACCGTCGGGGATTCGGAGCAAGAAAACGCCCCGGAACGTTCAAGATCCGGGGCGTATGCGTGTTCAATACGCGATCACTTCCTTGATCATGAATTCCCGCCCGCCCAGCAGTTCGAAGCGCGTATCCCCGCAGGCAGGGCAGGATTCGCCGTCAGTCGGCGGATGGAACACCTTTCCGCACGCGGTGCAGCGGCCGTTCGCCGGGAGCACCTCGATGCGGAGCTTGGTGTCCGCAAGGAGGGTTCCGTCGACTGCCGCAGGATAGCATTCTTCGATGAATCGGGGAATCATGGAAGACAGCTCGCCGATCTGGAGAACCAGGGTATCGATCCGCATGAGAGAATTCTCCCGCGCGAAATCCTCAACTGTTTTCACTACTTCTATGACAACGCCGAGTTCATGCATCGATTCTCTACCGCCTTAGGCCTTGCCGTCCGGACGGGGCGCGTTTTTCTCCGAAGGAACGAAGAATGTCGCCGCGGCCTTGAAAGGCTTTAGGGCGACGAGTTTCAGGGCTCGCTTGACCGCATGCTTCTTTACCGCCGGGCGGATCTCTCTGAGCTCGAGGCCCGCCCCGTCGTATACGCGGGTCAGGCTGATCGCGTCGAACTTGCACTTCTGGGTGCAAGCTCCGCAACCGATGCACATGTATTCGTCGACTACGGTAGCGCCGCAGGACAGGCATCGTTCGGTTTCTTTTTTCACCTGCTCCTCGGTGAAGGTGCCGCGGAGGTCGCGGAAGGTCGCCTTGCCGAGATCCCCGTCCACATGGCCGGTTTTCTGGCGGGGAAGGCGGTCGTAGCTGTCGAGATCGAGGCTGTCGCGGTCGAAGGCCTTGTAATCGCGCTTGATGCGTCCGATGACGAGGCTCTGGCCGCGATGTACGAAGCGGTGGATGGAAATGGATCCTTCCTTGCCCTGCGCGATAGCGTCGATCGCGAACTTCGGTCCGGAACAGGCGTCTCCGCCGGCGAAAATATCGGGTTCCGCAGTTTGGAAGGTCGTCGGATCGGCTTTCACCGTCCGGTTGGGATTGAGCTCGACCTTCGTCCCCTCGAGCATGGTGCCCCAGTCGATTCCCTGACCGACGGTTACCAGAACATTGCTCGCCGGAACCGTCATGGTAACGGAATCGTCGAACTTCGGGCTGAAGCGGCGGTTTTCGTCGAAGACCGAAAGACACTTCTTGAATTCCACTCCGGTAGTCCTGCCGTTTTCGGTCAGAATCCTTACCGGACCCCAGGAGTTGCAGATCTCGATGCCTTCTGAAAGCGCTTCCTCGATTTCTTCCTCGAGCGCGGGCATTTCGGTTCGGCTTTCAAGGCAGAACTGCTTCACGGAAGCGGCGCCCGAGCGCATCGCTACGCGGGATACGTCGATCGCGACGTTTCCGCCGCCGATCACGACCGTATCGCCGGAAAGTGAGGGTGCGGAGGATTTGCCCGAACCGGAGAGATTCACGCTTCGGAGGAAGTCCACGCCGGTCATGACTCCGGCGGCGTCCTCGCCGGGAATATTGAGCTTTCGGCCGCTCTGGGCGCCGATCGCGAGATAAAAGGCTTCGTAGCCTTCGGAGCGGAGACCGGGGATGGTAACGTCCTTCCCTACTTCGACTCCGGTGCGAATTTCAACTCCGAGCTCCTTGAGAATCTCGATTTCCGCGTTCACGACCTCTTTTCCCAGGCGGAATTCGGGGATGCCGAGGGTTAGCATACCGCCGGCGAGCTGTTCTTTTTCGAATACGGTAACCCGGTAGCCGTCGAGGGCGAGATAGTATGCGCAGGCGAGTCCCGCGGGTCCGGCGCCGACTACGGCGATCTTGTTTCCGTAGCTATGCCTCTTCTCCGGAACGAAACGGTGCTCCGCGTTCAAATCCTGCTCCGCGACGAATTTTTTTATCTCGTCGACCGCGAGGGGCTCGTCGATTGAGTTGCGGGTGCATTCGCTTTCGCATTTTCTCGGGCAGATTCGGCCGCAGATAGCGGGGAAGGGATTCTCGCGCTTGATCAGCTCGAGCGCTTCCCGGTATTTCCCCTGGGAGGCTTTCTTTATGTATCCCTGGACCGCGATGTGCGCGGGGCAGCCGGCCTTGCAGGGAGCGGAGCCCCCGTCGGCGACTACCTGCCGGTTCGTCCGGTATTCGGGATTCCACTTGTCGCTCGTCCACTTGGTGTCGCGCGGAGTCTCATATTTGGGCGCCTTCAGGGGCTTGTCGTTGCAGAGCTTCCGGCCGAGCTTGAGCGCTCCGACCGGGCAGACTTCCACGCATTCGCCGCAGGCTACGCATTTTTCAGGATCCACTTTGGAAACATAGTTCGAGCGGACCATGTCGTTGTTCTTGAACATGGACGCGGTGCGCAGGGAGAGGCAGGAACAGCCGCAGCAGTTGCAGATGGCGTGCGTTTTCCCGGGACCGTCGGTATTAGGAATCTGGTGCATGAGGCCGTTTTCCTCGGCCCTTTTGATGATTTCGAAGGCCTCTTCCTTGGTCACCTCGCGGCCTCGGCCGGTGCGGATGTAGTATTCCGCCGCGTGTCCCATCTGGATGCACATATCCTCTTTGAGGTGGCCGCAGCCCTCGCCCATGGATTCCCGGGCGGTGCGGCAGGAGCAGTCCGAAACTGAAAAGAGGGTATTCTCGTTCAGGTACTTTGAAATTTCTTCGTAGGAAGCGCGGCGGGTTTCGCCCATGATGGATTTTTCTATCGGAATGACCCGCATGAGGCCGACTCCGACCGGAAACAAACCGGCGGTTTTCGGTCCGCGCACGCGGCCGTAGGCTTCGAAGGATTCGGCAATCTGGGGATACTTGCGGACGTTCTCCTTGTTGTTGGTCATCATTTCCATGACGCCGGGAACCCAGGTGTCCAGCCAGAATTTGTCCACTCCGTCGATCTTGTTTATAAAGCAGACGCCCGCCAGGGCGAGCTCCCACAGGAGTTCAGCTGCCCGGTCGGCCGGCATGCCGCAGAGCGCGGCCGCTTCCTCGGCGCTGCGGGGAGTCCTGAGCGCGAGGCAGAGCCCGATTTCGGCCATTTCCTCGGTCACTACCGGCTCGAGAATGCGGTATTCCGGATCCGTTCCGAGAATTTCGCCCTTCGTTCCGCGCTTGGAGCGGTTGATGTGGTTCGCCAGATCGAGAACGCGCTCCTTCACGGGCGCCGCTTTTTTCTCGCCGGCTCCAGCCGCCGCGGCCTGTTCAACGGATTTCAGTTCTGCTTCGCTCATCATATGTTCTTCCTCCATTCGGAAATTTCAGTTTTAAGCCATTCGGCCCATTCGGGGATTCCCTCGCCGGTCTTCGCGGACACCGGAATAATCCGGATATCGGGATTCAGCGCCTTCACCCGCTCCTCGAGCGCGGACAAGGAAAAATCGAAATGCGGCGCGACGTCTATCTTGTTCACCAGCAGGACGTCGCACACTTTAAAAATATTCGGATACTTCAGGGGCTTGTCGTCGCCTTCCGGCACGCTCAGGATCATGACGTTGCGCGCGGCTCCGGTGTCGTAGTCCGCGGTGCAGATCAGGTTCCCGATGTTCTCGAGCACCACGCAATCGATCCCCGCAAGGCCGGCAAAACGGTCGCCTTCCGCGGTGCCGCCGGCGGTTCCGGGCGCTCCTGAAGCAAGGGCGTCCAGCCCCTGACGCGTCATTTCCGCGTCCAGATGGCACATGCCCCCGGTATGAAGCTGGACTACGCGGGCGCCCGCCCTGGAAACGGTGGCCGCGTCCACATCGGAGTCGATATCGGCCTCCATCACGCCGAGCGCGACCGAGCCTTCAAGGGCCTCGATGGTGCGCACCAGGGTCGTCGTCTTGCCCGAACCGGGAGAAGACATGAGATTCAGGAGAAACACTCCCTTCTCTTCCAGTTCCGAGCGGAGAATCGCCGCGTTGCGGTCGTTCCCCTCCCAGACGCTCTTTTTAATCTCGATTACGCGGAACGCGTCCATGAGACCTCCGTGCTTATTGAAAAATCGGAAACTAGCCTGATCCCACGATATACCAGGTATTCTGGCATGTCAATAAAAATTGCACGATATATACGTAAAATCATGTTATATAACTATTTACAAAGTCAAATTTCTGGTATTATACTTCTGGTACCTGGTCATACCAGTATCAGCGCATGGAGAACGGCTGCAAAAAGGCCGACTCCCCGAACGCGCGCTTAACGCACAAAAAGGACCCGCTATGGACTTTCCGAAACTCAACGCGCCGAGCCTCAAGGAGCTGTTCGTACGCGAACTTGAGCACATGATACTTTCCGGCAAGCTCGCCGTCGGCGTAAAACTGCCGAGCGAACGGGAACTCGCCTCCAGCATGCAGGTCAGCCGGGCGGTCGTGAACGCGGGCTTAAGCGAAATGGCCGCCAAGGGCTTCGTGGAAATCCGCCCGCGCGCCGGAGTCTACGTTGCGGACTTCCGCCGCCGCGGCACCATCGACACCCTTCTTTCCATCATGCGCTACAACGGCGGCGTTCTGCGCAAATCGGAAATCCGCTCCCTTCTGGAACTCCGCCTCGTAATGGAAAACCTCGCCATGGAGCTCGCGATCCCCCGTCTGACCCAAGACGACGTCCAGCGCCTCGGAACCCTCTGCGACAGCTTCGGCGCCTCCGAGGACGATCCCGAACGCGCCGCCGGCTTCGTCTTCGAATTCCACCACGAACTCTGCGTACTCTCCGGCAACACCCTCCTCCCCCTCATCTTCTACTCCTTCCGCGAGCCGGTCATCTCCCTGTGGGAACGCTACCTCCGCCTCCACGGAGTCGCCCGCCTCCACAAAAACACCGCGGACCTCTTCGACTGCATCCGCCGCCGCGATCTCGCCGCCGCCGTCGACTGCTTCACCAGCTCGATCCGCGACACCATCGAAGGCGGAGCCTCGATTTATTTCGACCAGGACTGAGGCAGGCAACGGGACGCAAGGCGAACGGGCCCTGCGCGGAGCCCCCGCGTTCGACAACCTGAGCAGGGGAGAAATCTTCATTCCCCGCCGGCCTGCAGAGATTCCGCTGAAACCTTTCCACGCCTTCCGCTGTTACACTGTAAAATGAAACGCTTGCAAATCATCATAACGATCATCCTCATCGCGGGACTGGCCCTCTTCTCGTCCTGCTCCACAGTGCCCGCTGAATCCAGGGGGCCGCTATCGGACGCCATGGCGCAGGCCCGCGGGGATGAACCTGACAACACGAGCCCCGACTCGCCGCGCAGGCGCGATCCGCCGCGATACAAACCCAACACGGACCGCGGAAACGAGTTTCCGGAGGACAAAAACACTCGACCTCCCGAACCTCGCGCGGACGAGGCGGAACCGCTTCTGGATGCCGAAAACGCGACCCTTTCGTTCGGCTTCCGCGGAGGAGCGAGCCCGCTATCCTCAGGAGAAACGGGAGCAGGAACAACCTGGCAGCTACTCGGCGGCATCAAAGCCGAATCAATGGAATTCCTGGGGTTCCTCGGCCTCTCCGCCGTCTCGCCCGAAACGGGAACAAAGCTCGACGAATCGCTCAAGGGAAACATGGGGTTTCTCTCCCTCGGGGCGGAATTCCGCTGGTTCCCCCTGCCGGAGAGGAAGTGGCTGTCGCCGTGGCTCGGCTTCTCAGGAGGCGGCTTCGTTATGGGATGGGAGTATGAAAACCCGGTAACAGACGGCGGCGAAACCTTTACCGGAGACGGCGTATCAGGGACGGTTCTCGGCATTCCCGCAGGAATAAAGATATTCCGCGGAGAACGCCTGCAGTTCGGAATAAACGTGTCTCCGGAACTCTTCCTCTTCAATGAATTTACCGACGAAGGATTCGAAAACGACGTTTTTTCCGTTCGGGGAGCCCTCGGGATAGCTGCGGAATTAACATTCTGACAGCGAACCGGTATAGTGGAAAAATCATGACCGTACGAATCATCTACTGCCATCCCTCGGACGACAGCCTCACCCGGGAGCTGCTCGACTCCTTCATCGAAGGGCTCGCCGAAGCAGGCCACGAGGCGGACGTCTGCGACCTCTACCGGTCCGGATTCAACCCCCTGCTCTCAGAGGCCGAATACCGCCGGGAAGCCTGGTACGACGGATCGCTTTCCGTCCCTCCCGACGTCGCGCTCCAGCAGGAGGCGATCAACCGCTCCGACGGGCTCGCCTTCGTTTTCCCCCTTTTCTGGACCGACGTTCCCGCCCTCCTCAAAGGCTGGTTCGACCGGGTGTGGACCTGGGGATTCGCCTACGGCTCGTCTCCCTTGCCGGGAACGAAACAATCCGCGGCGCAACCGAATGCCGGAAGGCGCGGGATGAAGACGCTCAAACGGGCGCTGTATCTCTGTTCCGCGGGAAATCCGCTTTCAGTGCTTGAGGAAACGGGCAAGACAGAAGCTCTCGGGAAAATCTGGCTCGACGACCGCATCAACGACCGCGCCGAAACATCCGGCTTCATCGTGTTCGGAGGCACCTCGCGCGAACTGGAATCGAGGGAGTCTCTCCGGGACGCGCACCTCGAACAGGCGCGGAAAGCGGGACGCGAGTTCTTCCAGGCGCAATAGCGGATCGTAATTTATTCACCCAGGCGCTTCCGTCGCACGCCGGCGGACCGGAAACGCAAAAAAAAGGCTGTCCGGCGGATTTCCCGCTGAACAGCCTTTTTTATACCCTCTGTCTCGTTTTGTTAGAACCCGATAACCGGGAGCTCGTCCGCGGCATCGGTTTCCGGCTGGCCGAAGCGTTCGTTCTCGCCGGCTGCCGTGGTTGCCCGATTCGCTCCGTAAATGTCGAACTTTTCCATCGCGGGCTCGATCCCGTCGATGAGCTTCGGCACGGATAACAGCAGGGTGTCCACGGAAAGCGGAACTTTGAGCGTCGCTTCGAAGGGATCCCGTCCGTCGAAGAACTCGATGCGAATAGAGAACTTCTGCCCCTTCACGAGTTCCCTGTCGCGGTCTCCCCGAAGATACTCGACCGGTTCTCTTCCGTTAACCGAAACGGTCATGCCCCGGACGGCCTGCCAGGCTCCGTCCGGATCTGCCTTGTTGTCGATGAGTATCGTATGCGTTCTTCCGGTAAGGAAAAATACGACGAGCAAGGCGACATATACAAAAGCGAGAACAGCGCGTCCGCCGATTTTCTTGATTTTCGCGTCCATTACAGTGCCTCCCCGTCCGTGTCGGTGCGGAGCAGGGCTCTCGCCTTTTCCGCGTCGCGCCGGGTTCTCCAGGCGTGGATGACCAGCGCCAGGGCGATAACGCCGTACCCGATAAACTGCCTGAAGTACTCGCCGATGTTCGCCGAACCGAAGAGGTTCTGGCCGGCCATCGGAACGACGATGTACATCAGATGCAGAAGCAGAACTCCCGCGAACACGTTCGGGATCGTCGCCTTGGAGAGCGTCGCTCCGCCGACGAGAATCGCCGCCGCAGCGAAAAATCCGGTCTGGTCGTGGGCGTTATAGGTGTTCATGTTTCCCATATTCTGCAGAAAAATGATCTGTCCGAAGCAGGCTAACACGGTCGAAATAACGATTGACAGAATCCTCGTCTTCTCTACCGGAATGCCGGCGGAGTGCGAAACGCTCTGATGCTGTCCGACCGCCCGCATGTCCTGGCCGAGCTTGGTCTTCCTGAACCACACGATGAACAGGCACAGCAGCGCGATGATCGCGTACGAAAGCATCGGCAGATTGAACACCCCGATCCTGATCATCCACGCGTCGTCGAGCACCTGGCGCACCGATTCAAGATTCAGCGTATTTCTCACGCCGAAGCCGCGGGACAGGGCGATCGCCTTGTTGTGCAGGGGAATCATCGATCCGAAAAGATAGAGCACGACGAACTGGTAGATTCCGTTGAAAAAGAATCCCAGAATGTAGCTCGTCACCATTTCGCGGCCGCGCGCCTTGTTAAGCACGGTTCCGGCGATCCATCCGAGAAACACCGATATGGGAAGGCCGAGAAGGGCGGCGAAGCCGAGGCCCTGCATTCCGGCGATCCCCCAGTCCATCGCGAATATCAATCCGATCTGGCCGGCCATCGCGCCGAGCACCATGCCGAAGTTGATTCCCATGCCCGCCATGATCGGAAGGATCAGGGAAAACACGAGAAAGGCGTTCCGGCCGATGCGGGTGAGGATGTCGTCGACTATATGCGCCGCCGAAAGTCCTGAAAGCGGAATCGATACGATGGTGAGCATCAGGAAGATGACCGCCACCAGATTGTCCGCGATAAAGGTTTTTAATACGAATTTGTGTTTCATCGGGTCACCTTCGATTTGCGGGTCAGCGCGTACAGAATCATTCCGTTGGAAAGAACTATGCGGATAACCTCGGACATGTCCGTCTGCAGGAGGCTGTTGATGACCGACGGGGTCATGGTGAGAATTCCCTGGAAAAGGATCGTTCCCAGCACGACCTGCAGTATCGTCGCCTTATTGATCGACGCGCCGCCGATCAGCACCGCGGCCACGGCGGGAAACGCCATGTACAACGGAGCGCTGTAGAGCTGGATGAAGCCGAAGCTCTGCTGATACAGCAGAATTCCGAGAGCTCCGAACACTGTGGAAAGAATGACGCTCACTGTGCGCATGCGGTTGATGTTGATGCCGCTGGAGCGGGCGAATTCGGGGTTCGAGCCGACGGCCGTCATCGCCGTTCCCGTGCGGCTTCTCAGGAAAAGCCACATCATAAGGCAGGCGAAGGCCACAAAGAGGATGGAGCCGGTCGGAAACACGAAATTCTCGCCGATGCGGATCGCGAGGAAATCGCTGAGCTGGCGGTTCCAATACCCGTCGAGGGTGATGGTGGTGCGCAAGCCCTTCCCTTCGTATCCCCACACCATGTTCTTATTGGTGTACGGCAGAACCAGCCACATGATGGACATGAACATGACGGCTGCGAAGCCGACGTACATGGCGATCGTCATTTCCTCGCCCTTGACCCGGTTCAACAGCTGGCTATAGAGCCAGCCGAGAACGATGGCGAAGGGAATGGAAAGGCCCATGGCGCCGAAGATCCCGATCCAGCCGGTAAGACCGAACTGGACAGCCATGGTCGAGCCGAGAAGACCTGCGATGACGCCGAGCGAAAGCCCGAAGTTAAGCCCGCAGCCGGACTGGATCATGGGAACCATGGCCAGAACCAGCAGGGCGTTCATGCCGAAGCGGTTCATGATGTCCGAAAGCGAGGCCGCGATGCTCACCCGCACAAAGGGCGCGAGAATGAACAGGGCGACCAGAAACAAGCCGATGATGATGCGCGGCCAGCCGAAGTCGGCGAGAGCGGCGCGGATGCGCGTACGTACGTCTGTCATGGGGTTCGACCCTCCAAAGCGGTGTTTCCGGGGTTTTCCTTCCCGGACTGTTCATGGCGGATGCCGGCCATGTACAGGGCGAAATCTGCCTGGCTCGACTCGGGATCGAGGATGCCCGCGATTTCGCCGTTGGAAACGATGGCGACGCGGTCGCAGATGGAGCGGAGCTCTTCAAGCTCGCTGGATACCATCACGATGGTGGTTCCCTGGTCCCTGTTCACCCGGCGAAGCACGTCGAGAACGATAGACTTCGCGCCGATGTCGATTCCGCGGGTTGGCTCCGAAACGAACAGAAGATCCGGCCCGAGGCAGAACGCCTTTGCGAGGCACACCTTCTGCTGGTTTCCTCCGGACAGCTCCTTGGCCGCCTGGAATGAGCCGGTGCACTTGATCTCCAGCATTTTGATGTATTCGTCGGCGAGTTCCTTCATTGCCTTCTCGTCTCTCTGGGTAAAGAGGCCGCCGAGCCAGGATTTCAGAAATCTGCCTTGAGTCTGCATCGCGGTGAAGGCGATATTCCACTCAAGGGTTTCATCCAGCAGGAGACCGACCCCGCGCCTATCTTCCGATACGAAGGCAAGGCCTTCCAGGAGCGGAACGCGCGGATTCCCGAGAGGAAGGGGCTTGCCCTTGAACATCACGGAACCGCCGGCGGGATAGAGGCTCATGATCCCGTTGGGGATGCCGATCTTGCCCTGGCCAGCCAAACCGCCGATGCCGAATATTTCTCCCTGGCGCACTTCGAAGGAAGCGTTCCGGACGATTTCTCCGGGCATGTCCACCCACAAGCGGTCGACCGACAGAATCGGCTCGCCGAACGAGCGGCCCGCTTCCCGGCGAGCGGCGGTATTCACTTCGCGGCCGACCATGGAAACGGCGATGTCCTCGATGGTGGTCTGCGAGGCGGGAATGTCGCGGACGGATTTTCCGTCGCGCAGAGTCAGCACGCGGTCGCAGATATTCACGATTTCGTGGAGCCGATGGGAAATAAAAATAACCGCGATGCCTGTCTGCGCGAGCTTTTTTACAGCCGCCAGAAGGATTTCCGCTTCCGATTCGGTTAAAACCGCGGTGGGCTCGTCGAGAACCAGAATGCGCACGCGTTCGCGGTCGATTTCTCGCGCGATTTCAGTAAACTGTTTATGTCCGATGGGCATTTCGGAAATCTTCATCTCGGGATCGATTTCGATTCCAAGGCGGGAGATGGCCGACTGAGCCCGGTCCTTCATGGTTTTTCTGTCCAGGGTCCGCATGCGCGGTCCGAAGACGTCTGAGATGATGCCGGGTTTCGATATCTCCCGGTTAAGCATGATGTTTTCAACGGCGGTGAATCCGGGAATGAGAGAAAACTCCTGGTGAACCATTCCGATACCCGCGTCGAGAGCGTCGAAGGGACTGGAAAAGGAGACTTCCTTTCCGTCCACAAGAATTTTTCCGCCGTAACCGCCCGTTTCGCGGATCACCGGCATGCCGAAAAGGATGCTCATGAGGGTGGTTTTTCCCGCCCCGTTTTCGCCGACCAGCCCGAGGATTTCGCCCGCGGCCAGATCAAAGCTGACGTTCTCAAGGACAACGGTTCCGGAGAAGTCTTTGGTTACGCCTTCAAGGCGCAATAGTGGTGTTTCATTAGACATAGCTTCCTGCTGTGGAAAAGCCGATCGGCCTTCCGGCTCCGCGAGGAACCGGAGAGGACTTGAAAACCCCGGCTGCATGAAGCGGCCGGGGTATCATGATCAACCCTTCAAAAAAAGGTGTTTATTTGGAGAACTTGATGTTGTAGTACTTCTCGGGGACTTCGAGAGAAGTCGTGGGCAGATAGCCCTGTCCGAAAATGTACGTATCCATGTACACGAGTGTGTGGTTCTTCGCGCGCACGCCGGTGTTCGCGTCGATATAGCTTCCGCCGTTCCACTTGGCGCCGGGGGTGTATTCGCCCAGCGATTTGTAGAGGTCGCTCATGCTTCCCTTGGTCGCGGTTCCCTCGACGATTCTCTTCGCGTACTCGCCGAGTCCGGCGGTGACGGTGAATCCGTAGGAGAAGGCCCAGGTTCCGAACTTGCCGGCGCCGGCTTTCGCGACGACGGTGGATTCAACCTTCTTGAGGATGGCGGGGAAATTTCCCGCTTCCGCAGAGAGGTCGATTCCGAAAGCTCCCGGATATCCCATGAGGGGAGAAGGAAGATCGGCTTCCACGAACATTCCGCCGAAGGCCGCGATCTGCTTCAGCAGGGGCTCGGTGTGGGCGTCGTTGGTGCAGAAAAATGCGGTTTCCTTTCCGTACTTCTGGATCCACTGGGGAACCTTCTCGAGGATGAACTGCTGGGCGCCCGCGACGCCGACGTCGCTGGTGGGGTCGGGAGCTGTTTCGAATACGAAATTAAGCCCGAGGTCCTTACAAGCGGCTTCCATGATCTGGCGGCGGAGTCCCAGGGATTCATAGGACATATGGCGGGGGAAGGAAATGTGAACGAAGTTCTTCGCTCCCATCTGCTTGGCCGCCCAAATGATAGTGTATCCGCGGGAAATGAAGTCAGCGTTGATCGCGAGATCGGCTGACGACTGGATGACGAGGGGATCTTCGTGGGCTTCGCCTGCGAAGCACAGAATGTCCGGTCTTTTCGCCTTTACGCGCTTGAACGCTTCCGCTGTTCCGGGAACAGCCTGGTTCACGACGATGGCTTTCATGGCGGGGTCGTCGGCAAGGGCGACGATCTGGGAGATGGTGGTCTCCTGCTGGGACATGAAGTCGTCGGGATAGGTGATGTGCTGGATCATGCCGCCGGTCTTAACCGCGCCGTAGCGTTTGATCAGTTCTTCCGCTCCGCGAAGATCGTCTTCGGATTGCGAAACCGTTCCGGTCACCACGCCAATGTGGAAACCACCGGCCTTTGCGGTAGTCTTGCCGGCTTCCTGAGTGCCGCCTGCGAAGACCATGGAAGCGGCAGCTAAAACAGCCGCAAGAGTCAAAAGTCTCTTAGTCATACAGAACTCTCCTTGTTTTTATTCAACCAGTGATATTACTACTCTTTTCCGCCCTCGGTAAACCTAAATTTACAAAAAACGCTGATATCCTCTCTTTTTTTCACTTATGTTAGACAATGTTGACAATATTTTTTTCCTGTGCTTTAGTAGCTGTGGTCTGACTGCAGCAGACCGTCTCTGCGAGCACGTAATTATCGGTGTAAAAAAAAAGCCCCTGTCCGGAATAAACCGGACAGGGGTTCCGCTAAATCAGGTGAGCCCACCAGGGCTCAAGAATCGGAAAGAAATACCGGTCGCTTTCGGGAAGCATGCTGATGAACTCCAGCGGTGCTACCTCTGCAAGATGAGCCGCCGCGTTGTTCATGATCAATTCCCGCGACCGCTCGAGAATCCGTCTTTGCACAGGGAGCAAATGGCTGAACTCCGCGTTCACCAAAGCCATGTACTCCTCAGTCCAGACGACCACCTCGGACATGTTGTTCATACACCCCTCCTGGACACGATGCAAAGGATACTTTCAAACCATCTGGTTTCTTTGGAAGCCGATACTGCGATTCAGAGAGAGTCGATGTCTAGCTAAGATAATACGACAGGCTTCCTGAAAAAAACAGTAAAATCCATTTTTTTTCCAGAATCTCCACACCGTCGTTGCAAAAACAACAGGGTATGATTAATTCGCGATATATCGTCTTTTTTTTAACGAATCCTATTTTCCTACTAAACCGATTGTAGTATATTTCATTCAGGAGGAATCCATGAAAGACCACGTGCGTATCGCTTTTTTCGATACTAAACCATATGACCGGAACTACTTCGAGGCGGGAGCCCGTCAGGAGGAATTTTCGGATATGCGCTTCGAGTTCAGCTTCTTCGAGAGCAAGCTGAATCCCGCCACAGCGGCCCTCGCGAAGGGCCACGAAGTCGTGTGCGCCTTCGTTAACGACAAGCTGGACGCTAAAACAATAGAAGCCCTGTCCGCAGGAGGCGTAAAACTGATAGCCCTCCGCTGCGCGGGATACAACAATGTGGATCTGCAGGCGGTGTGGGGGAAAATCCATGTCGTGCGCGTTCCGGCCTATTCTCCGCACGCGGTGGCCGAACATGCGGCGGCCCTGTTGCAAACCCTGAACAGACGCATCCACACCGCGTACAACAGGACACGGGACGGCAACTTCACGCTCACCGGACTGGTCGGCCGGGATCTCTACGGAAAAACCGCCGGCATTATCGGAACCGGAAAAATCGGCAAGATTCTCGCGACCATCCTTCACGGCTTCGGCATGAAAATCCTGCTGGACGACCTCTATCCGGACCAGGCCTTCGCGCAGTCCATCGGAGGAGAATACGTCAGCCGGGAAAGACTCTATGCGGAGTCCGACGTCATCAGCCTCCACTGTCCGCTCACGCCCGAGAACAAATACATGATCAACGCGGAAACCCTGAAGCTGATGAAAAAAAGCGCAATCGTCATCAATACAGGCCGCGGAGGACTCATCGATACGAAGGCCCTGGTCGATGCGCTCAAGAACGGAAAGATTCGCGGCGCGGGGCTCGATGTGTACGAGGAGGAGGATCAGTACTTTTTCGAAGATAAATCGATGGAACCGATCAGGGACGATGTTCTCGCGCGGCTGATCCAGTTTCCCAACGTCCTGCTCACCTCTCACCAGGCCTTTCTCACCGAGGAGGCACTCGGAGAGATCGCGCGGGTGTCGCTCGACAATGTCAGGCGATGGAAAAAGGGCGAGCCGCAGATTAACGAAATTTGCTACCGATGCGTTGACGCGGGAAAGGCTTCAAGCTGCGCGAAAACGACGGAGGGACGTTGCTGGGCGGAAAGCAAACACTGATGCAGAACGCGAATCAAGGGGCTGCGGAGGGGTCGTAATACAAGACCTCTTCGCAGTCTTCAGGCTTCAAACCCTTCATTATTCGGAGTTCTGCGCGAAAGGCTTCCGAGCGCTCGGCGATGTAGGGTAAAAATCCTGTACAGGCGAGTTTTCTGTTCAATATAAGGCGGTCGACCTGGGCGAGTCCCTGCAAGCGGCAGCACAGGTTTATTCCGTAGCCGACGTAGTCGCGGTATTTGAGCTGGCTCGCTTCCGCCGAAATTTCGTATTTGAACACTTTTTCCGCCACAAGGGCGCCGCCGAGGCCGAGCCCCGGATACGGCTTGAACAGCTCCTCGTTCACGAATTCGGTGTAGGTGTCGAACACCTGCAGCGCCTCGGCGACCGATTCGCGCGTCGTATAATCCCAAATCACCAGGGCGCCGTCTCCCAGCAGCTTGTACCAGGAACAGCCGAAGGCGAATTGATTGACGCAGGAGAGAAAGTTGGAGGTGAAGTCCTTGATCAGACGAAAGACCTCGTCCTCGCGGTTGTTGCGCAGAAAGTTGCTGAAATTGCGGATGTCGACGCAGAGAATCAGAGCGTCGTTCTTTACTTCGTCGAGATAGACGTTGTCGAAAATGTCCACCGGCATTTTGTGAAGGCCTGAAAGAGCCGAAGAATCCAGTTCGAGGGATTGATCCAGGACGCGGATGAGCGCGTGGGGAGACCCCAGCAGGCCGGAAATGCTAGAAATAATAGCGTCGTCTGTAGGAAAACACGCCATCTGAACCCTGCCGATAAGGACAGGATCGGATGAGTCCCCGTCGACAACGACGAGAGAGCCGTCTTCTTCAAAGGCTATCGCGACGGTTCGCTGAGCGAAGGTTTCCGTGTTTTCGAGAAGAAATGACCGGGCTTTCAGGTTCACGAACATACGCCCATGATAACATATCGTAAAAGGATTTGCATCAGCCCTTCACTCGGGATATACTTTTTCAAGCGAGTTTTTTGGAGGCATTATGAAATCCGTACTGATTGCGTACTACACGAAAACCGGTTCAACGAAGGAAACGGCCCAACTCATCGAAAAAACCCTGAAAGAAGCGGGATTGAACGCTGAGGCGAAGGCCGTCTCCGATGATCTTTCGCCCGCCGATTACGACG
Source organism: Teretinema zuelzerae (assembly GCF_021021555.1). Classification (NCBI taxonomy): domain Bacteria; kingdom Pseudomonadati; phylum Spirochaetota; class Spirochaetia; order Treponematales; family Treponemataceae; genus Teretinema; species Teretinema zuelzerae. The sequence continues at coordinate 688,431 of NZ_JAINWA010000003.1, forward strand.
CGTGCATCATCGGGGGTCCGGTCAACGGCATGCAGTGGGTTCCCCAGGCTGCGCAGTTCGCGTCGAAGTGGGCCGAAATCCTTAAAACAAAGAAGACGGTGCTTTTCTGCCTCTCCTATATTTACCTTACCGGCGGCAGCTTCTGGAAAAACTCGATCGCAAAAATCCTGAAACCCTTCGCCGATTCGACGGACGCGATGGAAACGGCAGTGTTCGGCGGGCGCGTCGAAGGGCCGCTCCCTGCGCCGATGCGATTCATCTTCGGGATAAAAAGGGACAGCCCCCTGGATCTGGTGAACCACGAAGGAATCGCCGCCTGGGCAAAGGAGCTCGCGCCGCGTCTGCAAGACGGAGACTGAGCGGAGACTGCGAGCGGTCCTTATTCTCGGAAATGAAAAACGCTTACGGAAACCGGGATGAAAGGTAGTGATAGCGGCTTCGCAAAATCGCGCTTTTATTCAGGGAATAGGGTTCGTATTTGATAGGCGACGATAAAAGAGTGACCAGGCGGACAGCCTGATCGGATGACAGAGAGGCGACGCCCCGGCGATAGTGATGGCGCGAGGCGGCCTCGATGCCGTAGACGCCCTTTCCCCACTCCGCGTAATTGAGATAGAGCTCCAGAATCCGGTCCTTGTCGAGAATAAGCTCCATCTCCAGAGCGATAATCATTTCCAGATATTTTCTAAGATAGCTTTTTTCCGGCACCAGAAAGAGGGTTCGGGCGGTTTGCATGGTGATCGTGCTGCCGCCGTAGACCGGCTTCTCAAGCTGTTTATTAACCAGCCAGGCGTGTTTCAGGGCTGAGGGTATAATGCCGTGATGGGAATAAAAGGTTCCGTCTTCCACCCGGATAACCATCTGGCGGACTTTCTTCGGAATCTTGCCCAGAGGAAGGAAGCGCATTTCGTTCGAAGGCCACTTATAGGCGATCTTCCGATAGATCATGATGCCGGTCGTCCGGGGATTCGCCGTCCGATACCGGAAGAGCAAAACCGACGTGAACAGCATGAAGGCCACATGAAGAACCGCAATCGCGGCGAGCGCGCGAAGCGCAAACCGCGCAATCTTATTCTGACGCATACAGGGGCTTACTCTAGCTGGTATTGAATACCTGAGCAAGCCCCCGTCAAGGAGACCTTACATCGAAGCGATGTTCATCCCTGCGCGTATCGCGGAAGCGTTCAGCGGCACCAGGGCCTGCTTCGATTTCGGAAAAAAGCCCGTCAGAATCGAGTCTACCGAGTCGAGGGACAGAGCGCCGGTGAGGCGGGCGAGTGCGCCGAGCATCACCATATTTGCGGTTTTGACCGAGCCCAGCTTTGCTGCGATCTCTCCGGCGGCAACCTGTACGACGCGGAAGCGGTCCTTCCAGGAACCGCCCTTTTCGGGAGCGAGTCCGACGGAAGCGGGATCGAGGGCGTCCAGATCCACCAGAGACGAGTTTACCAGCAGAAGCCCGCCTTCGGCGAGTACGGAAACGCAGCCGGACAGGCTGTCCTGATTCATCACCACGACCGAATCGGCCTTGCTGATGATGGGGCTCGCAATGCCCTCGTCCGAGACGATGCAGTTCGCGCGGGCGATTCCTCCGCGTTTCTCGGCTCCGTAGAACGGAAAAAAGCTCACCTCTTTTCCCTCCTTCATCCCGAAATAGCCCCAAATCTGACCCAGGGATATGATTCCCTGGCCGCCGAAACCGGCGAATACCGTCTTTTCGCTCATTTAACGCCTCCTGCCTTTCCGGGCAGCTCGTTTTTCACTATCCCGAGCGGATAGTAGGGAATCATTTCATTTTCCAGCCACTCGACAGCCTGGACCGGCTCCATGCCCCAGTTCGTCCCGCAGGGGGACAGAATCTCAACCATGGAAAAACCGATTCCGTTCATTTGGGCTTCGAAGGCCGTCTTTATGTAGCTTTTCAGCTTGCGCACGTTCGCGGGCGAGTTGACCGCCCCGCGCGCAAGGTAGCGGGTGCCGCCCAGGGTGGCGAGCATTTCCAGGACGCGGATGGGATACCCCATTCCCTGCCCTTCCGGATCGCGGCCCATCGGAGCGGTTGCGGCCTTTTGCCCCACCAGCGTGGTCGGGGCCATCTGGCCGCCGGTCATGCCGTATATCGCGTTGTTCACGAAAATAACCGTAAATTTTTCTCCGCGGTTGGCCGCATGGATGATTTCCGCCGTCCCGATCGCGGCGAGGTCTCCGTCTCCCTGGTAGCAGATGACCAGATGGTCCGGGAGAACCCGCTTGATTCCGGTAGCCGCGGCGGGCGTTCTGCCGTGGGCGGGCTGCACCGAATCGAAATCGAAATAGAGATCGGCCCAGATGGCGCAGCCGACCGGATTGGTGATGACGGCGCGGCCCTGCATGCCCATCTCGTCGATCAGTTCGCAAATTATGCGGTGCACGACTCCGTGGCCGCAGCCGGCGCAGTATTTCGTCTGCACGGAAGCCAGGGAGCGGGGGTGTTCGGCGACTGTGATCATCGGTTTTCCTCCATAAGAGAGCGGATGCGCCCAAGAACTTCATCCTCGGTGGGAACCATGCCGCCGGTGTGGGCAAGCAGATGGACGGGAACCTTGCCGGATACCGCGAGGCGGATATCCTCGCGCATCTGCCCCATGCTCATTTCCACCGATAAAAGAGGCGTTCCCCGCTCGGCGAGGCTCAACAGGCGGGCGGAAGGAAAGGGCCACAGGGTGACCGGGCGGAACAATCCGACCCGGAGGCCTTCCTCCCGGGCACGTTCCACCGCCGCGCGGGAAACCCGTGCGGAAGTTCCGTAGGCAACGATTACCAGCTCGGCGTCGGCGCACTGATATTCATCCGCGCGCGTTTCCTCCGCTTCTACCCGCTCGTAGCGTTTGAAGCGGTCGAACACAAGAGCTTCCAGCTCCTCAGGCACGAGGTTTATAGAAGTAATATGGCGCGCAGGCCGGGAATCGCTACCCATATTGCCGACGGCCCAGGATGCGCCGATGCGGGAGGGAGTTCTCGATTCGGGCAGCGTGATCGCTTCCATCATCTGGCCGATGACTCCGTCTCCCAGAATTAGCACCGGCATGCGCCACTTTTCCGAGAGGTCGAAGGCGAGCACGGTCAGATCGGCGCATTCCTGCACGCTTGAAGGCGCGAGCACGATGACCCGGTAGTCTCCGTGGCCGCCGCCCCGGGTAGACTGAAAATAATCGCTCTGCGCCGGCGCTATCGATCCCAATCCGGGACCGCCGCGCACGATGTTTACATATACAAGAGGAATATCGGCGCCTGCCGCATAGGAAATTCCTTCCTGTTTCAGGCTGATTCCCGGACTCGAAGAGCTGGTCATCGAGCGGGCTCCCGCCGCCGCGGCTCCGTACACCATGTTTATCGCCGAAACTTCGCTTTCAGCCTGGATGAAAATCCTTCCCAGCCGGGGCATCGCCTCGGCCATATAGGCGATAAGCTCGTTCTGCGGCGTTATCGGATAGCCGAAATAGGCCTGGCAACCCGCGCGTATGGCCGCCTCTGCTATCGCCTCGTTTCCCTTCATCAGGGTCCGCTGATTCTCTGTAGTCTTCATGAATGGCTCCCGTCTTCCCGATACACGGTAATCGCGCAATCAGGGCAAACCTGATAGCAGGAGGCGCAACCGGTGCATGATTCCGGGCGCAGGACCGCTGCGGGACAGGTTCCCGAACGGTTCATGGAACTGTCGGGACCGATGACTGAAAAAGGACAGGCTCTGAAACAGAGACCGCAGCCCTTGCATCTTTCCCGGTCGATTCGAATGCTTCCACGTGTCATGTGCTGATCTCCTTTTTCTACTTTATGACACTTTAAGATATTTTGTCAATTTGACATATTGACAAATAATGCACATATGCTATTTTTAGCGTGCAACCATTTCAGACACCGGTGGGTCAAAAAAGGTTGCACCGTACTTTAGAGACAGCAAGGAGTTTTGCGATGGCAGTCGAAATTATTTCTACAGGAAGCTACCTGCCCGCCCGCCGGGTTACGAACGATGAACTTTCAAAGACAGTAGAAACCAACGATGAATGGATCAGAAGCCATACGGGTATCGGTTCGAGGCACATCGCATCCGAAGAGGAAGCGACCAGCGACCTTGCGGTCAAGGCGGCTCTGGCGGCTTTCGAGACTCTCGCTCCCGGAAACCCGGAATCGGTAGCTGAAACGATTGATCTGGTGATAGTGGGAACATCGTCCCCCGATTACTACGGATTTCCCTCGGTAGCCTGCATCGTTCAGGATAAGCTCGGCATCAAGAAAGCAGGCGCCTTCGATCTCGTCGCGGCCTGTTCAGGCTTCGCCTACTCGCTGGAAGCGGCGGCGGGCATGTTGTCGCTCGGAAACAGGAAAAGAGCCCTCGTTATCGGAGCGGACACCCTCACCCGGATTACCGACTGGGAAGACCGCGGAACCTGCGTACTGTTCGGAGACGGTGCGGGAGCGGCGATCCTCGAGCGGACGGACGCCCCGGCGGAAGGTCCGCAGAAAAGGGGTCTCATCCATACCGTGCTCGGCTCGGAAGGAAACGGAGCGCTCGAGCTCTATTGCGAAAAAGGCGGATCCAGGAATCCCTATAAAGACGGGGAGACGATCGAGAAAAAAACGCATATCTATATGAACGGACGCGCCGTTTATACCTTCGCGGTTCGCGCCTTCACCGATACGATGGAGCGGCTTCTCGAAGAAACCGGTCTAACGATGGCAGACATCAAAAAAATCGTGCCGCATCAGGCCAACATGCGCATCATTCAGGCAGCGGCGAAGCGGCTGGGCATTCCCGAAGACAAGTTCTTCATGAACATAGAAAAGTACGCGAATACCTCGAACGCCACGATCCCGATAGCCCTTGACGAATACGCCCGCACCGGAGAATTGCACAAGGGCGACATCATCATGACCGTCGGTTTCGGCGGGGGGCTCACCTACGCGGGAAATATCATTGTCTGGTAAGGATTTCAACAATTCAGGAAATTATTGCCAGATCGAATGACAACCCATGGCAACATTTTCCTACACTTGAATGGATATGCGAAATATGGCACTATTTAGCACGTATTTCCCATATCTTTTTCAAGAGGCATATCATGAAGCGTAACACAAAGCTCTTCCTGGCCATCTTGACGTTTCTGTTTTTCGCAACAGGCGCCATCTTTGCCGAATCCGAAGCTTCCATCACAGAGGTGATGGCTGAATTAGTCCTTCAAATCGGAATAATCCTATTTGCAGTCCGGGCGGGCGGAATCCTTGTCAAAAAAGTCGGAATTCCCTCTGTTCTTGGCGAACTTCTCGCCGGCGTGGTCATCGGACCCTACGCCCTCGGCGGAATCTCTCTCCCGGGATTCCCCCACGGCGTCTTTCCCCTCGGTTCCGGATCGCTCGCGGTAAGCCCCGAGCTCTACGGCTTCGCGACAGTCGCCTCGATCATCCTATTGTTCGCCTCCGGCCTTGAAACCGATCTCGGGCTCTTCCTGAAATATTCGGTAGCCGGCGGAATCGTCGGCATGGGGGGAGTAATCTTCTCGTTCGGCCTCGGAGACCTCGTCGGCATGATCATGCTCGACGCGTCCTTCATGGATCCCCGCTGCCTCTTCCTCGGAATTCTTTCGACGGCAACCTCAGTCGGCATAACGGCCCGCATCCTTTCAGACCAGAAAAAGATGGATTCACCTGAAGGAGTCACCATCCTGGCCGCGGCAGTATTCGACGACGTGCTCGGCATAATCATGCTCGCGGTGGTTCTGGGAATCGTCGCAGTGATGACCGGAACAGGCGGAACCCTGACCGCCGGAGCGATCGGCGGCATCGCAGGCAAGGCGTTCGGAATCTGGCTCGGCTTCACCGCCGCAGGCCTCATTTTCGCGAAGCGCATCGCTTCCTTCCTCAAATATTTCAAGCACAGCTACGACTTCTCGATCCTCGCCCTGGGCATCGCACTTATTCTCGCAGGCGTTTTCGAGCGCCAGGGACTCGCGATGATCATCGGCGCGTACATCGCCGGCCTCTCCCTCTCCAAGACGGATATCGCTGCTGTCATCCAGGAGCGCATCCACGGACTCTACGAGTTCTTCGTGCCCCTGTTCTTCGCGGTAATGGGCATGCTCGTCAACGTCGGCGCCATGTTCTCCGTGGAGGTTCTGGTATTCGGCCTGATTTACACGGCAGTAGCGGTTCTCGCTAAAATAATCGGTTGCGGACTTCCCACCCTGGGACTCGGCTTCAACGTGAAGGGGGCTCTGCGGGTCGGAATGGGTATGATTCCCCGCGGCGAAGTCGCCCTCATCATCGCCGGCATCGGTATGACGGCCGGAATTCTCAACGAAGAGCTTTTCGGCGTCGTCATCATGATGACCCTGCTCACCACCCTCGTGGCCCCGCCGATGCTGAACGCCGTTCTAAAGGCCCCCGGCCGCGGAACGAAGAAGGAAGTCAAGGACGGAGACGCCGAAATAATCGACTGGGTATTCCCCTCCGATGAAATCGCGGATCTCGTCGTCGACACCCTGCTCAAGGACCTGAAGGCAGAAGGCTTTTACGTCCAGATGATGAACATCGACGACGGCCTTTCGCAGGCCAGAAAGGGAGACGTATCCCTTTCCATCACCGAGGTGGAGAACCACGTCACCATCGAAACCGCCCACGAAGACGCCGGATTCGTGCGAAACTCCATGTTCGAGGTAATAGTCAAGCTCAACGAGGCTATCGAACGGCTCAAAGCCGAATCTGATCCAGCGGCATTGAAGCAGAGCCTGATGGATGAGAACGCCCGTACGGACAAGAGCCTTCTCCAGCTCATCGACGCCCGCTGCATCAGCACTGAGCTGAAGGGCGGCACGAAGGAAGAGATCATCGCCGAACTGGTTGATCTCATGGCTCAATCCGGCACTGTCCTGAACCGCGACCAGGTGCTCGCCGACGTGCTCGCCCGCGAACGGACGATGAGCACCGGAATGCAGAACGGCATCGCGCTCCCGCATGGAAAAAGCGACGGCATCGCGAAGCTCAGCGTCGCGATCGGAATCAAGCACGAAGGCGTAAATTTCGACGCCCTCGACGGACAGCCCTCTCGCCTGTTCATCATGGTCGCGTCGCCGAAGAAAACCTCCGGTCCGCACATCCAGTTCCTCGCGGCGATTTCGGGCATACTACGCAATAAGGATATCGTCGAACGCGTCATGAAAGCGAAAAAGGCGATTGAAATCGAAGTGTTGTTGAGTAAACAGGCGAATTAATTTGCCGGAGCCGCGGCGGGAAACTTCCTGCCGCGTTTTTTTTGCTCAGGCCGCTTATAACAATGCAGAAGCGGTCCGGCAAAGACCGGGCGCCGGCCGGTCAGATAGCCGAAGCGGCTTTTTCCAACGCCAGAAAGAATGCTTCCCGCTCGCCATCGATGAGGGTGTACTCGCCCTCGCGCAGGCGGGCCTCGAGAATGATAGCGGTTCTCCACACCTCTCCGAGGCCGAGATTCGCGGATACGCCTTTTATAGAATGCACAATCCGGTACGCGTCTTCCAATTTTCCGGATGAAAGGCAGCTGTCGAAATCTGCGCGGGAATTGCCGTACGAATCGCGGAATTTGATCAGCAGCCGGTCGAGCAGGGCTTCGCTGCCCCCGAGTCGTTCCATAACCTCTGCGTAACCTTCGATGTATCCGCGTTCTTTTTCCATGCGACAGAGTCTACCACAAGCAGAATGATGTTTTCCAGATAAAACACTTCAGGGCTTAAAAAAAAAGAGCCGATGATAAGGAGGGGGTACACCTTGAAGACAGTACAGACAACACGATACGGAATCGCGCTTTTTTCCGCGGCGATGCTCATGTTCGCATCCTGCCAGAGCGCGCCTCGGCAGGCCGAACCGGCGGCTGCGGGCGAAGAAAGCCTGCTCGACCTGATAGCCGGGGGAAAAACGGCGGAGGTCCGCCAGAGGTTCTCTTCCAGCGATTCGGTAAACCAGAAAAACGCACGGGGACAGAGTCTCCTTCACATAGCCGCGCTTCGAAACGATTCGGAAATGATACAGTTTCTCCTTTCAATGAAAGCGGATCCTGCGGTGAAGGATTCAGCGGGAGAAACGCCCCTTGCGGCGGCTCTCGGCGCGGGGTGCTACGACGCGGCCCGCGTCCTGGCGGACGCGGATTCCTCCATATTCGCCGAAAACGCGGCGGGCTCTTCGGTGTGGAAAATCGCCGCATCCCGCGGAACCGAAGCGGTCGAGCCGATATTGAACGAAAAAACGGTTCTGCAGCAGGACAAGCGCGGGCGAACGGTTCTTCATTACGCGGTTGAATCCCGCGACGAAACCTTGGTGAAAGCAGTTCTGGCGAAAAAAGCGAATCCCGGACATGCCGACGCGAGCGGGACAACGCCCCTCGCCCTCGCCTACGCCGACCCCGAGGCAGGCGAAAGCGCACGGATCTCGGCTGAACTTATTTTAGCGGGAGCGGAGCCGCTTCGGGGAGATTTCAGCTATTTCGAAACAGCCGTCCTGAAACGGAATCCGGGAATGCGCTTCGAGGAAGGAAAAACGCCCCTCCACATCGCGGCCGGGAACGGCTACGCGGGATTCGTGAATTACCTCCTCGAGCGGAAGGTTCCGGTCAACGTAAAAGACATCGCAAGCTCGACTCCGCTTCACGAAGCGGTGCGCAACGGCCGTATCGAAACGGCGCGCATACTTCTCGCCTCCGGAGCGGATCCCAATCCCCGCGATTCTTCCGGAAACACGCCGCTCCATCTGGTCATGCCCCTGGCGAGCCGCTCGCAGCTGTTCACCCTGCTTTTGGGCGCGGGAGCGAATCCGAATCTCAAGGACAGCTACGGAGAGACCCCCCTTCATATCGCCGCCCGCCTGGGCATGAGCGAGGACATCATCAGAGCTCTTCTGAACGCGGGCGCCGACACCAACGAGCGGAACAAAAGGGGAATAACCCCGCTTGCCCTGGCGATCGAACGGAACCAGCTGGTGCAGGCGAATCTCTTCGTCAGGCTCGGCGCGGATATACACGCGGAAGACATGGACGGCCACACCGCCCTCTCGAAGGCGATATCATCGGGACCGGAAATGGTTGAAGCAGTTATCGTCGAAACGAACGTGCAAACCAGGGACTCGCAGGGAAGGACTCCCCTTCACATCGCGGTTCTGAACAAAGCTCCCGAACCGATCATCAACTACCTTATTTCCAGGAAAGCGGACATCAACGCCAGGGATAAAAACGGCGACAGCCCCCTCCATATCGCGGTGAGGGGCAACGACCGCGCCTCGGGCGAAATACTGTTGGCCTACGGCGGGGACGTATTCAACCCGAACGTATCCGGCGAATCTGCGCTCAAGATCGCGCTGGCCCGCATGGGCGGCAGGCAGGACTGGGTGCTCAACTCGGCAGTGATTAAAAGCACCGACGGAGCCGGAAACACGCCGCTCCATCTCGCCGCGGAATGGCAGCTCGCGCAGGTCGTCACCTTTATCGGAGAAAAGGGAGGCGATCTCGACGCGAGGAACGCGAACGGGGAAACGCCGCTTTTCAGCGCGGTGAAGGCAGACTCGAGCGAAACGCTCAGAACCATGCTTTCTCCTTCGGCCGAACGCCGGGCGGACATCAATGCCAGGGACTTTCTGGGCAATTCCGCCCTCCACGCCTGCATCCGCTGGTCGGCTCCCCGCGCGGCAGAAGCCCTGCTCGATTACGACGCCCGCAGCAATTCAAAACGCCTCATCAACGCGCGGAATCTCGCGGGCAAGACGGCGCTTCACGAAGCGGCCCGCACCGGAAACCTCGCCTTTCTCAGAACGCTCCTGGCAGCAGGAGCCGACATAAACGCGGCGGACGAATCGGGGCGTACTGCCCTCACCGACGCGATCAAAGCGAACAGGGAAGACGCCATCCGCCTCCTTCTGGACCGCAAGGCATCTCCCGTCATCCAGGACATGTACGGACGGAACGCCCTCCACGAAGCGGTAGACAATTCGTCTCCGGAAATCGTAGCCCTGCTGCGCGCATCCGGCGGAAACGCGATGTCGCGCGATTCGTACGGAAAGACGCCGCTCTCCCTCGCGCTTAAAAAGACGAGCGCGACCATGACCGCGGTGATCGGAAAGGATACGAATATGGTCGATTCCGACGGAAACACCCCGCTGCATATCGCGGTGAGCGAGCACAGCGGGCCTGAGTCCCTGGAAACCCTTCTCGCGTCCGGTTTTCCGGTGAACAACCGCAACCGGACCGGTTCGACCGCACTTCTCCAGGCCGTGCGCGGCGGACAGGAATCGCTGGCAAAGGTGCTGCTAATCGCCGGCGCCGACCCCTACGCGAGCGACAACCAGGGAGAGTCGGCGGTGACCATCGCTCTGGCCGCCTACCCCGCCCTTGTTCCGATGATCGCCGAATACGCCCCGGAGAAAACCGACACTATCGGCGACGGCCTCCTTCACTACGCCGCCCGTTCCGGCGACGCTGAAACCGTGAGAAGGCTGCTCGCGCTTCCGAAAATCGACCGCGGAGCCCGGAACATTTCCGGGGAAACCGCGTACGACATAGCGGTGCGCTGGCAGAGGCCCGAAATTGCCGCATTGCTGAAATAAATCGGCAGGCGAAAAGCTGACTAACAGGGATATGTTTTTTAGGCTGTCCGGCACGAAACCGCCGGACAGCCTTTTTTATTCGGCTCCGAGATCTATCATCGCCTTGAACGGAGAGTTTTCTTTTTTTAATTCTTTGGAACCTCGGGTGATTTTGCACAGGCTCAAACCCAGCTTGCGGGCGATTTCCCGTTGGGTGGTTCCGGCGTCGATCTCCCGTACCAGAGCCCAGCGGCTCGATATCTCCTGCACCTCAGTGGGCGTGAGCAGACAGGACATGAAACCTTCTATCAATTCCTCGTCGTCGGCCCGGGACAAGGCCCTGCAGAGTTCCTGAAAAGCGGTTTTACGGAGTATTTCGTTCTCTTCCATAGAAACAATATACTTGAAGGGGATAAAAAAAACCACTAATATGTGGACAAATGGGCATAACAACAGACAACATCGACGAGAAGTACCGCCAGGTGCTCGAAGAAGAACTGAGGGGACTCCAGCGGCGTCGGGAACATGATTCGTCCTGTACAATCGACGATCTCAAGGGTATACTTAAAAATCTGTATATCTTTGAAGGCAATAATTGGGACGGAAGGAGCGAATTGATGGCGACTTCCCTGGCGGCGACGATCGCCGCCTACGAACGATTCATCGCCGACTGGGAAAAGGAGTCTGATCGATGAGGGCAACAGGGAAAAGAACAACCGTCAGCCTACCCGCTGGTTCCTGCGCACGCTCTTTTCTCTGCTTTATTCTTCCATTCCTTTGGTTTTCCGGTTGCTCCATACAAAAAGCAGCCTACAACGCTGTATCGGACGCCCTCGCTCCCGAGTACGGCACCGTACATAGAGACGAACCCGATCCGATGACGGCCCTCACCGGCGAAAACGACCCCGAACTGGTGGCCGCATTTTTCCCCGCCGCTCTGAAAATCTATGAAATGATGCTCATACAAAACCCGCAGCACCGCGAATTGGGCATAATGACCGGCCAGTTGTGCGTCATGTACGCAAACGCGTTCATCCAGACTCCCGCCGAACGCTTGCCCTCAGATCGTTTCGACGAACAGAACCGGCAGTATCTGCGGGCCCTGAACCTGTATCGCAGGGGTTTCGAATACTCGCTTTCCGGTTTGGAAATCAGAAAACCCGGCATCAGCCGCGCAGTCCATGAAGGCAACCTTGAATTCCTTGAAAAAGCGCTCGAAAAATTCAAGATTACGGATGTTCCGGGCCTCTACTGGACGGGAGCGGGATTGCTGGCGGCTTTCTCCCTCGATCCGCTTAACTCGTATTATTCGCCGAGGGTTCCCGCCGCGGTCGCTCTCCTGGAACGGGCCGCCGGGATTCACCCGGAGTTCAACAACGGAGCGATCTTCGAAGTACTCCTCGCCTTTTACGCCGCCGCTCCGGAAAGCCTTGGAGGCGGAATGGACAAGGCGCTTGAAGCCCGGGACCGGGCCCTTGAAATATCCGCCGGCTCAAGCCCCTCACTCTTCATAGCCTGCGCCAGAAGCATCGCCGTCCCGACCCAGGACTCAGGCATGTTCACTGAAAACATCGACAAAGCCCTTGCGATAGATCCCGATTCGCAACCGGAGAACCGCCTCGCCCTTCTGTTGGCGAGGGAACAGGCTCTGTGGCTCAAAGAACACAAGTCGGAATTTATTCTATTCCCGGAGGATTGATCCTATGAAACCACGGCGCATTGCATCGCTAGCCTTCGCTCTGATACTGGCCGCAGCTTCCGTTCAGGGGCAAAGCAAAATAACGCTTAAAATCGCGTCGGTCGCTCCTGCGAGATCGCCCTGGGACATAGAACAGCGGGCGCTGGCCCAGGAATGGAATAAAATCACCGGAGGGCTGGTGAACATCGTCTTCTTCGACGCCACCGCGCTCGGGGGCGAAAAAGGAGTCATCCAGAAATTCCGCTCGGTCAGGCCCGGCCAGAAAGCCCCGCTCGACGGAGTCATCTTCACCACCATCGGCATGCACGAACTGGCGCCGGCAGCCTCGCTGTACACCTACTCCATGCCCTTTCTCATCAGAAGCCAGGGTGAGCTCGACTTCGTGTTCAAGGCGCATGACGACCGGCTTAAAAAAGCATTCAGGGACGCGGGATTCGAAAGCCTCGCCTGGACGAACGTCGGCTGGCTTTCTTTCTACACAAAAGACCGGTTCGCCAATCTCGACGAACTTAAAAAGATTAAAATAGCCTCTGCGGGACTCGACAGTCCGATTCTCGGAGACACATTCCGGGCCGGCGGCTTCAATATCGAAGACATCCAGGCGGCAAAGCTTCTCCAGGCGCTCAAGGGAGGAAACCTCCGGGGATTCTTCGGCGTTCACATGTACGCCTATGTTACCGGATTCTCCAAAACCATTTCATGGGCCCTCGATACGAAACTGTGCCCGGTCATGGCGGGAGTGCTGCTTTCCAACGAAGCTTGGGCGCAGATTCCCGCTCAGTACCATCCAGAAATGAGGGAAGCGATCGCCAGCATGAAGGTGCGGCTCGACGCCGCGCTCGAAGACACTGACCGGGCCTATATGCAAAGCATGATAGACGAAGGCGTAAAACCGATCCGTCCGACTGAGGCGGAGCTCGCCGATTGGGAAGCGAAATTCAACCGCGATATCGAAATCGCCAACAAAACGGCTCCCGGAGCCTTCGACATGAAGCTCTACGGCGAGCTGAGAAGCCTCCTTTCAACCTATAGAGACCGCGAATGATAAAAAAGACCGTACGCGGAACCGGAATAATCCTGCTGGCGCTGCTCGCCCTCTTTCCTCTTCTGTTCCGCGTATTTTCCGCGATAACCGGAATTCCCATCGCATCCTCCGATTCCGTGCAGGTGAACCTGGTGTTCATGTTTTCAGCGGTCGCCGGAGTCATCACCTCTGCCCAGGACAAACAGCTGAGTTTGGGAATCCTCAACGAGATCATGCCCTTCGGCATACGAAGAATCATTTCTCCGATCCTGACGGCGCTCACCTCTGCCGTGCTCGGCGTTCTGTTTCTTTCGGCCGGCTCCGAACTGTTCATGATATTTACGCCGGAAGAGCGGTTGTGGGGAATTCCGCTTCGTCTCGTATTCGCCTTTCTCCCGCTGATGTATCTGGGGATGCTCTATCTCCTCTTTGCGTCGCGGGAATCGAAGATCGCTCCGCTCGCGGGTTTTATCATCGCCGTTCCGCTCGCCGCGGGCCCCCTTGCGGGCATTTGGTGGTCCCTTACCGGAAACGCGGCCCCCGATTTTTTCAATTCAGTATTCAATCTCTGGATCAGCGTCTCGCACAGCCTTCTTTGGCCAATCATCGGGATTCTCGTGCTGGCGGCCGCCTTCGGACTGCCCATATTCATCGCCATGTCGGGAATCGCGTACGCCGCATTCTCTCAGGGCGGCGGCTATGTGGAAATGATCCCGCTCGAGTACTACGGGATTCTCACCGATAAAAGCATCGCGGCCATACCCCTGTTCACCCTCGCCGGATACCTGCTGGCGGACGGAAGCGCGGGCAAGCGCCTGCTTGAAGTGGTGAGGGAAAGCGTCGGCTGGCTGCGCGGAGGACCGGTGATCGCGGCGGTGATTGTAGCGACGTTTTTCACGACCTTCACCGGAGCTTCCGGCGTCACGATTCTCGCACTCGGCGGCCTTTTAACTATGATCTTGACCGGAAGCGGCTCGAGCAAGGCGAACGCCCAGTCGCTGGTAACCGCGTCCGGATCGATCGGAATGCTGTTTCCGCCGAGCCTCGCGGTCATCATCTACGGCACCACGAATATCTTTTCCGTCGATATTTACGACCTGTTCAAGGGTTCGATCATCCCCGGCGTTTTAATGGCTCTCTCAATGATCGGAATAGGAATATTTCGCGACAGGGGCTCCAAGCGGGGAGCATTCTCGCTTCCGAACCTCCTGAAAGCGCTCGTTAAAGGATTGCCTGAACTGATTCTTCCGGCAGGAATCGTACTCGGATACTTCACCGGCTTTTTTACGCTGATGGAAACGGCGTCTTTCTGCGCGGTCTACGCCTTCGTTCTGGAAGTATTCATCCGCCGGGATTTCAATATCCGCGAAGCGGCCGCAGTCGCGCTCAAGAGCATCCCGGTCGCGGGCGGCGTCCTCGTCATCGTAGGAGCCGCGAAGGCTGTGGCATATTTCATGGTGGACGCCGGAATCCCCTTTCTCCTGACGGATCTGGTGGCCGCCTTCGTGCATTCGCGTCTGCTGTTTCTGTTTTTGCTCAACATCCTGCTCATTCTTGTCGGATGCTTCATGGACCTATATTCCGCAATCCTGGTAGTTTCTCCCCTCATCGTTCCGGTGGCCGAATCCTTCGGCATCCACCCGGTGCATACGGGAGTGATCTTCCTCACGAACCTCGCGCTGGGATTTCTCACTCCCCCGGTCGGAATGAATCTGTTCATTGCGAGCTACACCTTCGAAAAACCGGTCATGAAAATCGCGCGGGATGTGCTCCCCTACCTCGCGGCGCAATTCTTGATTCTTATGCTTATAACCTATATTCCCTGGTTCAGCACCGCGCTGCTGTAGCGTCCTTCTTTCGATCGCGCCGGTGCAACTGCCTGGCGCAAACAGGCTCTACTACCTGACTTCCGCGAGCAGACTGTTCCGGCCCGAGTCCTCCTTAAGACGTTCACAGCGTTCGGAACAGCGCGCGGGTGTTTACAACTTCCTGAACAGCGCGCGGGCGTTCTCCGCGACCAGAACAGCGAGCGATTCCGCGCTCATGCCGAGATATTCGGCGGCGGCCTCGTAGGTATGAGAAATCAAATGCGGCGTGTTCGTCTTCCCCCTATGCGGAGCGGGAGTAAGATACGGAGCGTCGGTTTCCAGGAGAAGCCGGTCGCGCGGAACATAGCGCAACAGGGCGGAGATGCGCTCCCGATCGGCGTTCTTTTTCGCCCAGGTGACGTTTCCGGGAAAGGATATGTGCCAGCCGCGGTCGAGAAAAGCCCTCGCTTCGGATATTCCGTACGACCAGCAGTGGATGACTCCGCGATCCCATCCCACAGAGCGGATGCATCCCAGAGTCGCGTCGAAGGCGTCGCGGGAATGCACAATGACCGGAAGATTACGCGCGCGCGCGGCTTCAAGCTGAAACGCGAACAACTCCTCTTCTCCGCCTGTGTCGAGCGTGCCGGGTCCGTCGCCCGAACCGTCCTGGCCGCGCTCCGCTCCAGAGGGCCCGTTCCAGTAGCGGTCAAGGCCGCATTCACCCAGTGCCTGATAGAGCCTGTTGTCTTCGGGCAGGAAGCCTTCGTCCATAAGCAGATCGAGATCAGCGTTCAAAGCCTTCATCGCGTTGTCGCGGTCGGCGATGACGGCTCCGTCAGGCCAAAGACCGGCTGAGAAATGTATAAAAGAAGGAAGGACGCCGCCGGAGGCTTCGAGTATGCGGTCGCGCCTGAAAACGAGGTCTCCGGGCTTTGTGCCGATATCGAGAAGGAAGGGGACGCTGTCTTCGGCCAGACGCCGCAGCAGAGCTGCAAGATCCTCGCCGCGATCGGCGATATGGGACAGGTGGGCGTGCGTATCGGCGTACATTATTGACCTCCGGAAGAGTTTCGGGCTACTATACTAGCATATCTTGCCGGGGTGGTGGAATTGGTAGACACCAGGGACTTAAAATCCCTTGGCTGGTAACGGCCGTGCCGGTTCAATCCCGGTCCCCGGCAAGAGCGGGGCTTTCCGACAGCAACTGTTGGAAAGCCCCCTTTTTTTTTCTGTTCGCACTTGACACATCGGATTGCGAAAGCTATAGTCTCCTTGTTACTATCAGTAGTAACAAGGAGAACACCATGAAACATTCAATCAGATACGCGCTCGTCGTCGCGGCCGCCGTCCTGCTCGCAGGCGGGTGCGCGAAAAAACAAGAAGCAAAAACCGCCGAAAACCCGTCCTTCAGGATCGGCGTTTCCAAGATAGTATCCCATCCCGCGCTCGACGCGACCGAACAGGGGATTCAGGACGAACTGGCCGCAAGGGGAATCCCGGCAGTCTTCGATCTGCAGAACGCAAACGGAGACGTTAACACCGCAACCCAGATCGCCCAGAAATTCCTCGTCGACAAGGTGGACGCGGTCGTCGCCATCGCCACGCCGAACGCTATCGCCGCGGCGAACACAATCAAGGACAAGCCGGTCGTCTTCTCCGTCATCACCGATCCCGCGGGAGCCGGGCTTGTGGACGCCGATCTCATGGGCAAGGGCAACGTCACCGGACTTTCAGACATGACCGACGTTCTCGACCACCTGAAACTCTTCCAGCGCGTTGCGGGCATTAAAACCCTCGGCTATGTCTACACCAGTTCTGAAGCCAACTCAGCCTCGTCCCTCGCAAGCGTAGAAAAGGCCTGCGCAGAGATCGGAATATCACTCGTCACCCAATCGATCAATAATTCCTCGGAAGTGAAGCAGGCGACCGAGACGATCGTAAAGCGCGTGGACGGAATCTATTTGACTACCGACAACACGGTGTTCTCCGCCCTTCCCGCCCTCATCGAAGTCGCTCTCGCGAACAAAAAACCGGTGTTCTCCTCCGACACCACCAGCGCCGTCGACGGCGGATGCCTGATCGCCAGCGGCTTCGACTACTACAAGGCCGGACGCGCAACGGGAGCAATCCTCGCGGACGTTCTCCAGGGCAAGAAGCCCGCGGACATTCCGGTCAAGTTCCTCAAGGATCCTTCCGAAATGGACTTCATCATCGATCTCGACGTAGCCAAGATCTGCGGAATCGATTTCCCCCAGGACATCCTCGACACCGCGGGGAAAGTCTTCGAGAACGGCAAATTGACCACGCGCAATTAAACAGGATATACTGCCTGCATGATTCAAGGCATATTGATCGAGGGCCTGGTGTTCGGCATCATGGCCCTCGCTGTTTTTATCACGTTCAGGGTACTCGATTTCGCCGACATGACGGTGGACGGATCCTTTCCCCTCGGAGCCGCGATCATGGCGATCCTGCTGACGCTCGGGTGGAATCCCTTTCTCGCGATTCTGTTAGCCTTCGCGGGCGGGGCCGCCGCCGGAGCCATAACCGCCGTCATCCACTCGAAGCTTAAAATTCCCGGACTTCTGGCGGGCATCCTCACCATGACGATGCTGTATTCGATCAACCTGCGTATTCTGGGAAACAAGGCGAACCTCTCGCTTCTCAAATACGAAACCCTGTTTACGAAGATCAAAACGATTGCGGCTCCCTTCATGAAAAGCGACCATGCAGTGCTGTTGTTCCTCGTCGCCGCGGTAGCTCTCATTCTTGTATTGGTAAACCTTTTTTTCCATACCGATTTCGGAATCACCCTGGGAGCGCTCGGATCGAATCCGCAGATGATCACCTCGCAGGGCATGAATCCGGAAGTCGTCAAGCTCATCGGCATCTGCTTTTCGAACGGTCTGGTGGGAATCGCGGGAGCCCTCGCCTGCATGTATCAGGGATTCGCAGACGTCAACTCCGGCACGGGAACCGTCGTCGCGGGCCTCGCTTCCGTCATGATAGGCGAGTTTCTCTTAAAGTCGAACCGCATTGAGCTGCTCACCCTGAGAGTCGTCCTCGGCTCGATCCTCTACCGGGCGATCATGTACGCCGGGCGCAGCTACGGCTACCTCGTCGGACTCACCGCGAACGATCTGAAGCTCATCACCGGCGTGCTGATCATCGCCTGCCTCATCGTCTCGAAGCAGGGGAAAACATCCTTTTTCAAATCGAAGGCGGCGAAAAAATGATGAAGATCGAAAACATCGGAGTGGTGTTCAATCCGGGAACGCCGGATGAAAACAGGGCGCTCAGGGATGTATCGCTCGACGTGAACAGGGGAGACTTCGTAACGGTCATCGGCTCGAACGGGGCGGGAAAAACGACTCTCTACAACATAATAGCCGGAACCTACGCGCCGACCGAAGGAAAAATCTCGATCAGGGATATCGATGTTACGAAAAGCCCCGAGTTCCGCAGGGCCCGGTACATCGGACGCATTTTCCAGAATCCGTTGCTCGGAACAGCCGGAAAAATGAGCCTCGAAGACAACATGGTCATATGCCACAAAAAAGGCTACAAGGGGCTTTCCATAAGCCTGAACAATAAACTGAGGGAATACTTCCGCGAACGGCTGAGAGAGCTGGACATGGGGCTTGAGAACCGCCTGAAGGATAATGTCGAGCAGTTTTCCGGCGGCCAAAGACAGGCGCTCACGCTGTTGATGGCCGTCCTGTCCGAACCCGACATTCTCCTCCTGGACGAGCATACCGCCGCCCTCGATCCGCGCAACGCTGAAATCGTCATGAATCTGACGCGCTCGTTTGCGGAACGATACAACCTGACGGTTATGATGATCACTCACAACATGGGGCACGCGATCGAGTACGGCAACCGGCTGCTCATGATGGACAGCGGCGAGATTGTCCTGGATATCGGAGCGCAGGAAAAATCCCGCCTTACTATCGATCAAATCGTTCAACGCTTTAGAGACATTAAAAAGAAGGAACTGGCGAACGATCAGCTCCTCCTCCACGTATAACGCTGCCCGCGGCGTTTATTTTTAAGAACGCATGCACAGGGGCAAAAAAAACCGGAGTTGCGCTGCAGCTCCGGTTTTTCATTTTTAGGGACTTGTACGTCCCGGACACTTACTTCTTTTCGGTCAGTTTGCCCTTGATGGTAAGCACGCCCTTCTTGTACGCGAACGCGAGATCGCCTTCGTACCAGCGGGAGGCGGCGGGATCTTTAGCGTCGGCTACGAGAGCGATTTTCGACCAGTCGAGATCGCTCATGTTCTTGGCGTCTCCGCCTTCTTTCACGAATTCGGGCTTAAGGACGAATTCGCCGCCGACATTGTCGGCAAGGCCCTTCGCGAATTTCGCGCCGGTCAAAAGATTGAAGCGGCCCTTGGCGTCGGTTGTCAGTTCATAGGCGGTTCCGCGGTGCACATAGCGCACGGTGAGAGCCTTTCCATTCTCCGTCACCTTCAGATCATCGTGGGTAAAACCGGCGAAGTCGTATACGGGAAACAAGAGAAGTCCGCGAAGGCCGACGGGAATCGCGGCTTTCTTGGTGGCGGCGTCGTCGTAGCGAACCTTGTCGAAACCGGCAGTGCTTCCTGCGATGCTCGCTCCGGAGGCCGCGTCGAACTTGTCGGCGACCTTCTGGCTTCCGAGAGTCCAGTTAAAGAAGTTTCCAGCGTCGGCCGCGAGAATATTCATGCGAGCGTCAACTGAAGCGTTTTGAGCAGTCGCGGCGGGAACCGCTACCAGAGCGAGAACGGCTAATACAGCCGCGAAACGAGAAATTTTATTCATTCAAGAACCTCCAAAAAATAAAAGTGTTTCACTAGGATAACTATAACTATCCGCGATATATCTAGTCAATAGAATTAATATAAAAATATCGATAAAAGAAGTACTGCTGTAAAAATAGAGTCCTGCTTAATACACCGAAACTCCGTTACCAGCGCTGATGCACGAGAGGTTTGATATCCACCTCGTAAATCCGGCGTATCTGGGTATGCTCAGCCTGCGGCAGATGCTCGGCTTCCGAAGCAGCGCAATTTCGGGGTATCTGGTCGGGCCGGGAAGCTCCCGGGATGACGCAGGATACTTCCGGATGGTCGAGGATCCAGCGGAGAGAGCGCACCGCCATTGACGGTTCGGGAGGGAATATCTCTCGCAGGCGTTCGACGGCGCGCAGGCCGTCCGGAAGAGGAACGCCCGAGAAGGTCTCGCCCTTGTCGAAGGATTCTCCGTTGCGGTTGAAGGTTCTGTGATCCCCTGCTTCGAACACGGTCGCTTCGGTCATTTTTCCGGCCAACAGGCCGCTCGCCAGCGGAACGCGGACGATGACTCCGATGTTTTTTGCGGCGGCTTCCCGAAAAAAGAGCTCGGCGGGACGCTGGCGGAAAATATTGAAAATGATCTGAACGGTGTCGACATTCGGGTATTCTATCGCCTTCAGCCCTTCTTCCGCCTTCTCGACGCTTACGCCGAACCGGTCGATCTTTCCCTCGTCGCGAAGCCGCTCGAATTCCTCGAAAATTTCAGGCCGATAGTATACGGAAGTCGGCGGGCAGTGAAGCTGAATCAGGTCGAGCCGCTCAAGGCCGGTATTGCGGAGGCTATCTTCCACGAACGAGCGGAGAGAAGCGGGAGTATAGGATTGATCGGTATGAGGATTTAACCGGCGGCCGCATTTGGTGGCGAAACGGACCGAGTCCCTGTGGCGGCGAACGAAACTTCCTACCGAAGCTTCGCTTTTTCCGTCGGAATAGACATCGGCCGTATCGAAAAATGTAATGCCCTGCTCGAGGGCTGTTTCAAGAACGGCTTCGGCCGTCTTTTCGTCGTACGGCTTTCCCCAGCCGCCGCCGAGCTGCCAGGTTCCAAGCGATATTTCCGATACCTTGAAACCGGTTTTTCCCAGGTTACGATATTTCAAAGCTGCCTCCTTTTACGCTTCAGTGTAATGCCGGCGATGCGGAGGCGTCAAATCAGGATGCGTTGTTATTGAAGAGCCTTCGAAAGTTCATTGCCCATCAACTCGATATTCGAGAGCCAATCGGGCGAAAGAGGATCGAGATACACCACCCTCGCCCCGACTTCCCTTGCGATGCGCTCGGCGGCGCTTACCGGAAACTGTTTCTGCACGAAAATCGCGCGGGTGTTCTCTTCGCGGGCGCGCGCTATGAGTTCTGTAAGGACGCGGGGAGTAGGCTCCTTTCCGCCGGTTTCGACTGATTCCTGCCCGATGTCGAACTCGTCGAGAAAATATCCGAATGAAGGGTGAAACACCAAGACCTCCGAACCGGCGAGCGGAGCGAGATCCTTGGAAAGCTTCGCGAATACAGCGTTGATTTCGGCGGTCAGAGAGTCGTAGTTCGCCGCGTACTGCGCGGCTCCGGCGGGATCGATCTTGGTAAGAGCGACGCGGACATGAGCAGCGAGAATCAGGGCAGGCTCCCTGCCGAGCCAGGTATGGCGGTCTATGCTGCCCGGTTGATCGTGATCGGCGGAAGCATCCTCGTTTGAATGGCCGTCGTCATGATCTTCTCCCTCTTCGTCGTGATGATCGTGCCCCTCCATCGAACGGAACGTCACGCCCCGGGTTCCGTCAACCTGGACCAGCGAAGGAAACTGTTTTGCAATTTTCGGCTGGAGGCCTTCTTCGAAATCCGTTCCCGAGAGTATCCACAGCGAGGCCCGGGCGAGATCCGCCATCTGCCGGGGAGTCGGATCGTAGGAATGGGGGCTCTGTCCCTGGCCGACCAATACGAGCACGTCGAACCGGTCTCCCGCGATCCGCTCAACGAAGTATTGCTGCGGAAGTATGCTCACCGCGACGAGGGGCTTAGAAGCTGCCGGCTGCGAATCGGCGTTTCCCGCGGCGTATGCGCCGGTTGCCGCGATAAAAAGAAGAACTGCTATAAGAAGACGATAATTTTTCATGAGTATCTCCTGCTCGAGAAGATACTCAGCATTAACAAAATTTGCAAGTCATTTGCAAAATATTTAAGCATGCCAGGAATGTCGCGCAAGAAAAGCCGGTCGTTCCGGACCGGCTTTTCTATCTGAGCTAAGCAAGCATTCTCGAAGAGAAAGCTTACGAGGCGCGAGCTCGCGGTGTTGCGCGCGAGCTCGCGGTGTTGCGCGCGGGCTCACGGTGTTGCGCGCGAGCTCACGGTGTTGCGCGCGGACTCGCGGTGTTGCGCGCGGGCTCACGGTGTTGCGCGCGAGCTCACGGTGCTGCGCGCGAGCTCACGGTGTTGCGCGCGGGCTCACGGTGTTGCGCGCGAGCTCACGGTGTTGCGCGCAGGCTCACGGTGTTGCGCGCGAGCTCACAGTGTTGCGCGCAGGCTCACGGTGTTGCGCGCGAGCTCACGGTGCTGCGCGCGGGCTCACGGTGTTGCGCGCGAGCTCACGGTGCTGCGCGCGAGCTCACAGTGTTGCGCGCAGGCTCACGGTGTTGCGCGCGAGCTCACGGTGCTGCGCGCGGGCTCACGGTGTTGCGCGCGAGCTCACGGTGCTGCGCGCGAGCTCACGGTGTTGCGCGCGAGCTCACGGTGTTGCGCGCGCAATCGCCGGCTTGCGATTCGCTCGTCCCATCCAGGCGAAAATTCCGACAACAAGAACAAGGAGCGCGCAGGCGAAGACAATCCAGAATGCCTGTCCGCCCGAGGCGATCTGATAAAACAGAGTCGCGACGATCCAGGCGAGCACGGTTAGATACGTCACTGATACGGCTCCGAAGACCGGACCGATTTCCCTCACGATAGCCCCGAGCGCCGCGAAGCAGGGGAAATAAATCAGGATGAACAACAGGTACGCATAGGCCGCGGCCGAGTTCCCTCCGAACGAATTTCTCAGGCTCGTAAACAGGCCTTCGTCGGCCTCGATCTCCTCCGCTATCGTCGATTCATCCTCCGAAACAAGGGACATGCCGGCAGGATCGCGCAAGGTTCCGGCGAGACCCGACAGCCCTTCCGGAATCGAACGGAAGGCCGCCTGAAGCTCCGACATGAGGCTCCATGATTCTTCCGGCGCTGAAGATTCCGCCGTTTCAAGACCATCCGCGCCCGAAGAGGGATTCTCGTCTGTTTCGGCATCTAAAGCGGGCACGGCCATTTGGCCGTACAGACCATTGAGAGTTCCGACGACAGCTTCTTTCGCGAACAAACCGGTGAAAATGCCGACCGTAGCGGGCCAGTTGTCGGCGCTGATGCCCATCGGAGCGAATACAGGCGTGATGGCTCGGCCGACTGAAGCGAGGACTGAAGATTCGGTGTCTTCGTTGCCGATTGAACCGTCTGTTCCGATAGTGTTGAGCATTCCCAAAAGAGCGACAACGATTATGATGACCCGGCCGGCGCGAACGACGAAAGACGACAAACGCGACCAGGAATGTCGGAGTATCGCTCCGAGCCGGGGCAGGTGCCAGGGGGGCAGTTCCATCACGAAGGGAGCGGGTTCGCCCTTGAAGAGGGTGTTCTTCAGAAGAAATCCGGTGAGAACGGCGAGGACGATGCCCGTCAGGTACAAACTCAATACGACGAGTCCGGAAGAAGCGCCGAAAAAGGCCGCGCCGAAGAGCGCGTAGACGGGAAGCCGGGCTCCGCAGGACATGAAGGGAACCATGAAAACCGACAGATATCTGTCGCGCTTGTTTTCAAGGGTTCGGGTCGCCATCACCGCGGGCACCGTGCAGCCGAAACCGACGATCATCGGGATGAAGGCTTTTCCGGGAAGGCCGATAGCACGCAGAGCGCGGTCCATTACGAAGGCGGCCCGGGCCATATAGCCTGAGTCCTCGAGCAGGGACAGCATGAAGAACATCATGAACATGATGGGGACGAAGGTGGAAACAGTCTGAATGCCCGCGCCGACCCCGTTTGCGAGAAGGGCGACCAGCCAGGACGGAGCGCCGCCGCTTTCGAGAAGGAGGGCGAAGCCGTCGACGAATACTGCTCCGAAAAGAATATCGAAGAAATCGATGAATGCGCCGCCGAAATTAATAACCACGGCGAACAGAAGATACATGACGCCGAGGAACAGGGGAATTCCGAGGAAACGGTTAAGAACGAGGCGGTCCAGACGGTCGGCGGCTCGCGCCGAAACCGGCCTGCTTGTTCGGGATGCTCCCGAAGCCGACGCGATGGTTTCATATTTAGCCGAAGCGATGACGGAGTCCGGGGTATCTCCCTCAGCGCTTTCAATTTCCTTCATAGCCCTTTCGATATCCTCGGAGGAAAGTACTCCGGCATCCGCAACGCGCCCGGCGAGGAAGGAATCGCCTTCGAGCAGTTTTATCGAAAGCCAGTCGGGATCGGCCCCGAGACTCGAAGCCACAGGAGCAAGAGCTTCTTTCCACGCAGAAGCCGCTGCGGTTATTGAAGTCGGATACGGAACGATAAGCCGGGAAGGAGAGATCGAGGATGAATCCGCAGCGATCGTCTCGCGCACCCGTTTGACGTCGTCGGCATTAACGGCGCTTATCGCCATAACCGGAACGCCGAGGGATGCAGACAAGGCAGAAGGATCGATTTTGATGCCTTTTTTTTCGGCAAGATCCATCATATTAAGAACGACGATCAGAGGAACGCGCATTTCTATCAGGCTGAGGGTGAGGAAGAGATTCCGTTCAAGATTGGAAGCGTCCACGATGTTCACCACCAGGCCGGCTTCATTGGACAAAAGATAATCTCTGGCTGCCCGTTCGTCGTCAGAATGGGAGGAAAGCGAATAAATTCCGGGAAGATCTACTATCGTGTAGTTTTTTCCGGCATGAGGCATGTCGCCGGTCTTTTTTTCCACTGTTACGCCGGGCCAGTTGCCCACACGCTGGCGGCTGCCGGTAAGCGCGTTGAAAAGGGTTGTCTTCCCCGAGTTGGGGTTTCCGGCGATCGCTATGGTCAACGCCTTGTTTCCGTCTTTCATCCAAGCCTCCGAATTTCGAGCACGTCCGATTCAGCTTTGCGGAGGCTTAACCGGAAACCTCTCACTTCGATTTCCACGGGATCTCCGAGCGGAGCCACGCGAAGAACCTTGAAGGGAGTTCCCTTCGTCAAGCCCATCGCGAGCAGTTTGTCGCGGTACACCGCATCTGAACGGGAGTAGCCGGCGACTTCTCCGGTGCTCCCGATTTCCATATCCTTCAATTTCAGATCCATATCGTAATCTCCTTGCGAGAATAAATTACCCAAAGCTAACAAACTGATGAAAAAAAATCGGAAACACTCGTTTCCGATTACAAGCCTAGCGCACGATCACCTTTCCGGCGATGCCGCGGCCGAGCATAACGCGGCTGCCGAGAACTTCCAGAAGCAAGGGGCCGCCTCCGGCCTTCTCCAGCATGCGCACGGGAACGCCGGGAACAAGACCGAGCTCCAAAAGATGTTCGCGGGCGCCGCATCCGCCTTCGACCCGGACAACAACACCGCGTTTACCGTTCTCAAGTTCGCATAAGCCCATGATGCCCTCCCTATTCCGAGAAAGTCCGCTGTTTCAGAAGACCTTCTATGTTTACTATAACTAACATAAATTGAGACAACTTTATCGAAAAAGTTAGATTAAGTCAACATAAATTCGCATACTTTCTGATATCAAGAATGCTTCTGTCTGAGTCTGTCAAATCGCCGATGAAACAGATCGATATAAATCTCGATAGTTTTGATTGACAGCCCGTAAAAACCGGATTATTCTCAAGAAAAGCTTTTCTTGAGGAGTAAATCCGGATGAATATCAAGGATGTGGCGAAGATGGCGGGAGTTTCGATTTCCACGATTTCGCGCGTAATAAACAACTCCGCCTACGTCAGCCCGGATATCAGGGAACGGATCGAAAAAGTTCTTGCCGATACCGGATACCGGCCGAACTCCCTTGCAAAAGAACTCCTCAGCCATAAGACGAATACCCTCGGCGTCATGCTCCCCCGCATCGACCTGGGAACTTTTTCCGCGATCTTCGACGGAATCTCCGCGGTGGTCACCGCCAACGGATACAATATCATTCTGGCGAATACCTACGACCGCAAAGAAGAGGAGCTGCACTACCTCGATCTGTTTCATGCGAAGCGAGTAGACGGAATTCTGTACTTCGCGACAGGGATCGACGACGATCATAAAAGGGCGATCTCGAAACTGAGGATGCCGGTGGTGATCGTCGGACAGTCGGGAATACAGCTTGAATGCCCAGCGGTGCGAGTCGACAACTTCGGGGCCGCGCGTACCATGGTGAATCATCTAGCGGATTTAGGACACCGGCGCATCGGTTGCATTGCCGTCGGGGATCATGACGAAAACATCGGAAAACTCAGACGCGAAGGATATCGGGCGGCCCTCGAAGATTCAGGCATTTCCTACGATCCTGAACTGGTAGTCACGGGAGACTTCGAGTATCCTTCAGGAAAGAAGGGAGCCGAAAAACTGATGGAGGACGCAGAAAAGCGGCCTACCGCGATATATTGCATTACGGACCGGCTGGCGATCGGAGCGATAGCCTGGCTTACGACGCACGGATACAAGGTTCCGGAAGACATTTCCGTAGCCTGCGTCGACGATCCGGAAGTTCTCGCGTATTGCAACCCGCCGATAACGACGATGAGCTTCGACTATACCGGCACGGGAAACCGTGCAGGAAAGCTCATGGTGGATATAATTAATGGAAAGGAAGCCGGCCCTCTCGAGGTCGTCATGCCCTATACAATGCGGATCCGGGACAGCGTCCGGCCGCTGACTGCGCGCGAGCAGGAGGAGTGAAGATGGAATATGTGGTGGAAATGCTCGGAATTACCAAAGATTTTCCCGGCATCCGCGCGAACAACAACATTACGTTGCGGCTAAAGAAGGGAGAGGTTCATGCCCTCCTGGGAGAGAACGGAGCGGGTAAATCGACCCTGATGAGCATTCTCTTCGGTCTGTACCAGCCCGACGCGGGAACCATTAAAATCAGGGGAAAAGAAGAACGAATCGACAATCCCAACGTCGCAAACGAGCTGGGAATCGGAATGGTGCATCAGCACTTCAAGCTGGTCCACAATTTCACGGTAACGGAAAACATCGTTCTGGGCATCGAGCCCCGTAAGGGACTGTCTCTGGATCTGAAGGACGCCTCCGAAAAAATCCGGAAGCTCTCGGCCCAGTACGGTCTCAACGTCGACCCCGAGGCGCGCATCGAGAACATCTCGGTCGGCATGCAACAGCGCGTGGAAATTCTCAAGATGCTCTACCGGGACGCGGAAGTCCTCATATTCGACGAACCGACCGCGGTTCTCACGCCGCAGGAAATAGACGATCTTCTGAAAATCATGCGGAACCTCATAAGCGAAGGCAAGTCGATCATTCTCATCACCCACAAACTGAGGGAGATCAAGGCGATCGCCGACCGCTGCACCGTCATCAGGCTCGGAAAATACATCAATACCGTCGACGTGCGCGACACCAGCGAAGCCGGAATGGCAGAGATGATGATCGGACGCCAGATATCCTTCGAAATACCGAGAGCCGAATGGAAGCCCGGAGAGGTAATTCTGGAAACGCGCGATTTGAGCGTCATGAACGCGCGGAAGGTTCTCGGCCTCAAGGATTTTTCCATCGAACTCCGCGCCGGCGAAATTCTCGGCATCGCGGGAGTCGAAGGGAACGGCCAGACGGAGCTTGTCGAAGCGATCACCGGCCTGCGCAAGCCTGAATCCGGCTCGATTTTCCTCAAGGGAAAGGACATCACCGGTTATTCGATCCGCGACCGGATCGAAGGCGGCATCGCTCATATACCGGAAGACCGGCATAAACGGGGACTCGTGCTCGATTATTCAATAGAAGAAAACTGCATACTCGAAACTCACCGGGAAGCCCCCTTCTCAAGGAAAGGCTTTCTCAATCATCAAGCGATACGGGAAAACGCGAACCGGATCATCTCGGACTTCGACGTGCGCTCCGGAGAGGGTGCGGTAACGCCGACCCGCAGCATGTCCGGAGGAAACCAGCAAAAGGCCATCATCGGCAGGGAATTCAACCTGAATCCGGATCTGTTGATCGCAGTCCAGCCTACCCGCGGACTCGACGTGGGAAGCATCGTCTACATCCATAAACGGCTCATGGAGCAGCGGGATTCAGGAAAGGCGGTACTGCTGGTGTCGCTCGAACTCGACGAGATCCTGGATCTGTCGGACCGCATTGCGGTCGTCTGCCACGGCGAACTGGTCGCGGTGGTGAACGCAAAAGAAACGAATGAAAAGGAAATCGGTCTCATGATGACCGGAGTGCGAAAGGAGGCCGTTAAATGAGACTTCGAGTCAATAAGGACTTTTCGGTAGGCATCATATCAGTCCTGCTGGGTCTCCTTGCCGGAGGAGTGCTTATGATCTTTTCTGGAAACAATCCCCTTGAAGGATACCGGTATCTGTTCGCGGGCGGACTGATGAACTCCGAACGGGTGGGAAACACGCTCGCGATGGCGACTCCCCTCATCCTCACCGGACTTTCGGTTGCGTTCGCATTCAGAACCGGTCTCTTTAATATCGGAACTCCCGGCCAGGTAATCGCCGGAGGGCTGACCGCGACGGTCATCGCCCTCACCGTCCAGATGCCCCGCCCCGCCCTCCTCGCCTTCATGCTCGCGGCGGCCCTCCTCGCGGGAGCCGTCTGGGGCATCGTTCCCGGATTGCTGAAAGCCCGCTTCAACGTGCACGAGGTCGTCTCCGGAATCATGATGAACTGGATCGCCTACTGGATCGCCTATTACTTCATTCCGGCCTACTTCAAGGGAAGCTTCGAAACAGAATCGCAGCATATACCGAAGATCGCTTCGCTGAAAACGGATTGGCTCACCGGGCTTTTCGCGGGGTCCTACATCAACCTGGGAATTTTTCTCGCGGTCATAGCGGTTGCGATAATCGCCGTAATCCTCAAGGAAACCGTTCTGGGCTATCAGCTCAAGGCAGTCGGTTTCAACCGCCACGCCGCCGAATATTCAGGAATCAGCGTGAACCGAAACATCATACTGTCCATGATGATTGCCGGCGGACTTTCCGGCCTCGCGGGCCTCACGCTCTACACGGGATACACCTCGTCGTTCCAGATCGGAGTCATGCCGAGCCAGGGATTCGACGGAATCGCGGTGGCGCTTCTGGGAGCGACCTCGCCGGTCGGAGTCGTGGGAGCAGCCCTCTTTTTCGGCATACTGCAGTCGGGAAAAGGCTTTATGAACGCGATGACCGATATTCCCGCGGAAATCGGGGACACCATCATCGCCTGCATCATTTACTTCGCCGCGACCAGCGTGCTGATCAACAATCTGATGAACGCATTCGCGAAGAAATTCGCGAAGGGAGGAAACTGACCATGTGGCACATTATATCCACCATATTTCCCTATGCAGTCGCGTTCGCGATGCCGCTTCTCATCACCTCCCTGGGAGGGCTCTACAGCGAACGGAGCGGAGTCGTCAACATCGGTCTCGAGGGGCTCATGGTCATCGGAAGCTTCGCGAGTTCGATCACGACGGTAGCCCTCTATCCGGTAATGGGGACGGGCGCAGTCTGGGTAAGCCTGATCGCGGCGATGGCCGCTGGAGCCCTCTTTTCGCTCCTCCATGCCTTTGCGAGCGTGAGCCTCAACGCGAACCAGGTTATCTCGGGAACCGCCATCAACATGATAGCCGGCGCCCTGACCATCTACCTTGCGCGGGCGATTACCGGCTCTGGAAATATCCAGATCCAGCAGGGGCTTCCCCGCATAGACATCCCCGTCCTGGTGCATATTCCGCTGCTGGGGCCGCTGTTCTTCAAGCAAACCTACGGTTCAACCTGGCTGATTCTCTGCATTCTCGCGGCAGCCGCCTGGGTGCTCTATAAAACGCCCTTCGGCCTCAGGCTCAGAGCCTGCGGAGAACATCCCCAGGCCGCTGACGCGGCGGGAATCAACGTGTACCGGATCCGCTACGCCGCCGTCATGATCTCCGGCGCGATGTCCGGGCTCGGCGGAGCGGCGATTCTGGTGACCTACGCCGGAGAGTTCAGCGGGTCGGTCGCAGGAATGGGATTTCTCGCCCTCGCCGCCCTCATCTTCGGACAGTGGAAACCGCTGGGCATTCTGGGAGCTACCTTCTTCTTCGGTTTCGCGGCGACGCTCGCAAATGCTTCGCAGGCGGAGCCCGCCCTGAAAGTGATACCGGAAGTAGTTCTGAAAGTATTCCCCTACATCGTCACCCTGTTCGCTCTCGTGTTCTTCTCGCGAAGCACCCAGGCGCCCCGCGCGTCCGGCGAACCCTTCGAAAAGGGAAAACGATAAATCTTATTTTTAGGAGACAGTACATGCAATTGAATATGTATATCGATCATACGATCCTGAAGGCTTCCGCGACTGAAGCCGACGTCCAGAAAATCTGCCATGAAGCGAAGGAATTCAAATTCTGTTCCGTTTGCGTAAACTCCGGCTGGGTTCCGTTCGTAAAGAAGGAGCTCGCGGGTTCCGGCGTCAAAGTCTGCGCCGTCGTCGGCTTTCCGCTCGGCGCTATGTCCATGGGAGCCAAGGTGTTCGAAGCGAAGCATACCGCAGACGCTGGAGCCGATGAAATCGACATGGTGATCAACGTCGGCCTTTTAAAGTCCGGACACGACGACGCCGTGCGCGAGGAAATCCGCGCGATTAAGGAAGCGATCGGAACGAAGATTCTCAAGGTTATAATCGAAACCTGCTATCTGACCGACGACGAAAAGAAAAAGGCCTGCAAACTTTCCGTGGAAGCGGGAGCCGACTTCGTGAAAACATCGACCGGCTTCGGAACCGGAGGAGCGACCCCCGAGGACGTCAAGCTCATGCTCGACGAAGTGAAGGGCAAGGCTCTGGTGAAGGCGTCCGGAGGAGTCCGCGACGCGGAAGCCGCGAAAATGTATATCGACATGGGCGTCCGCCGGCTCGGCACGAGCAACGGCATCCAGATCGTCTCGGGCGAAACCGCCAAGGGCGGATACTGAATGGCGGGAATCGATAGAGTAATCATCGTCGTCCTCGACAGCGCCGGGGTCGGCGCCCTGCCCGACGCGGCGCTCTACGGCGACGAAGGGGCGAACACGCTCGGCCATATCGGAGATGCCGGACCTCTTGCGGTTCCGAATATGGAAGCGCTCGGACTGGGAAACATCATACCGATCCGCGGAGTCTCTCCACGCGCAGAGACGCAAGGAGCCTGGGGAAAGGCGGGATCGCTCACCAAGGGAAAAGACACCACTGTAGGCCACTGGGAAATCGCGGGCGTGGTAATGAACGAAGCGCTTCCGACCTGGCCTGAGGGCATCCCGCCTGACGTCGCCGAGCAGTTCGAGGCGGCGATCGGCAGAAAAACGCTCGGACGAACGGTAGCTTCCGGCACTGAAATCATCGATCAGTTCGGAGCCGAGCATGTGCGGACCGGCTTCCCGATCATCTATACCTCGGCTGACTCCGTGTTCCAGATCGCGGCTCACGAAGAGGTTGTTCCGCTCGAGACGCTGTACGACTGGTGCAAAACGGCCCGCAAAATGCTGAACGTCGGGCGCGTCATCGCGCGGCCCTTCGTCGGGAAACCCGGATCTTGGCAGAGAACCGCCCATCGGCACGACTATTCGCTGGAGCCTCCTCAACAAACGATGCTCGACAAGCTCGTCGAAGCGAAGCTTCCGGTTGTCGGAATCGGCAAAATCTCAGACATCTTCGCCGGCAGGGGCATCACGGAAACGCATCCGATTACGTCGAACTCGGACGGAATGGACAAAACCATCAACCTGGTGGCCAAGGGCGGCAAGGGACTCGTATTCACCAACCTCGTGGACTTCGACATGAAGTTCGGCCACCGCCGCGACGTGGACGGATACCGCCGGGCGCTGGAGGACTTCGACGCCGAGCTCGCGAAGCTGCAGGCTGTGATGAAAGACGGCGATCTGTTGATCATCACCGCCGACCACGGCTGCGACCCTGCCTTCAAGGGAACCGATCATACCAGGGAGTACGTTCCTATTCTCGCCGCGGGCAAGCGCGTGAAGCCGGGAACGATAGGAACGCGAAAATCCTTCTCGGACATTGCCGCGACGACGGCGGAGCTTCTCCTGGGCTCGAAGGAAACCGGAAGCTTCGCACGGGAAATTCTGGGCTGACGGCCCGCATTGATACGTTTATTACTCGCGAGGCCGAAAGGCCGAAGGAAAAAGCCGATGTTTTTACCTCAGGAAACCATACGAAAAAAACGGGACAAGATTGCCCTGTCGAAAGAAGAAATACAGGATTTCATCGCCGGCGTGACGAACAACTCCGTAAGCGAAGCGCAGATCGCCGCTCTTACCATGGCGGTGTTTCTCAACGACATGACGAGGGAAGAGTGCGTGCACCTGACCCTGGCGATGCGCGACTCGGGACAGGTAATGGAGTGGAAGAGCTTGAATCTTCCCGGCCCTGTCATCGACAAGCATTCCACCGGAGGAGTGGGAGACACCGTATCCCTCATGCTCGGCCCTCTGTTCGCGGCGGCCGGCGGATTTAATCCGATGATATCGGGGCGAGGCCTCGGCCATACGGGCGGAACCCTCGACAAGCTCGCTTCAATTCCCGGCTACAACCCCTTCCCCGATCCGGCGCTTCTGGCGAAGACGGTCCGCGAGGCGGGAACGGCGATTATCGGACAGACGGGAGCCCTCGCTCCTGCCGACAAGCGAATCTATGCCGCGCGGGACGTGACCGCCACCGTCGAGTCTATTCCGCTGATTACCGCATCCATCCTTTCGAAGAAGCTTGCGGCCGGCCTCGACGCCCTCGTCATGGACGTGAAAACCGGAAACGGAGCCTTCATGCCTACGCAGGCGCGCTCCGAAGCGCTCGCCCGCTCGATCGTGGAAGTGGGAACGGGAGCGGGGCTCGGAGTGAGCGCGCTTCTGACCGACATGAACCAGTCGCTCGCACCCTGCGCGGGAAACGCGATCGAGGTCCAATGCGCCATCGACTATTTGACAGGGAAAAACAAACCGGCGCGCCTTCATGAAGTGACGATGGCGCTCTGCGCGGAAGGCCTCGTCGCGGGAAAACTGGCGAAGACGGTCGAAGAAGCGCGCGTTATTCTGGAAAAAGCGCTCGCCTCAGGCGCGGCAGCCGAGCGGTTCTCCCGCATGGCGAGCATGCTCGGCGGTCCTGCGGACCTTCTTGAGAATCCGCAAAAATACCTTGCCCGCGCGCCGGTAGTCGTTCCCTACGCCGCCGTTTCCGGCGGGTTTATTCGCGGATTCGACACCCGCGCGCTAGGGCTCGCGGTAGTGGCGCTGGGAGGCGGCAGGCTGAGAAGCGACCAGATCATCGATCCGGCCGTCGGCTTGACGGACATTGCGGAACTGGGAGCGAAGGTTTCCAGGGGAGACGTTCTGATGAACATCCATGCCCGATCCCGGGAAGAGGCTGAGGAAGCCGCCCGAATGATCGGCAAAGCGATACACATCGGAGAATCGGCGCCTGAAATGCCGGTCCTCGTCCCCGCGCGCATTACCGCGTCCTGAAGAGGGACGGAAGCCTCGAGTCCGGGGCTCAATCGGCTTGACACGGGATGCAGGCCGAATTAAGATTTTGGTATGTACCATGAAAAGCTTTTCTTGTTTTCCATGGCAACAAATGTACGTGAAGAAGAAAGAGGAGAAAGAGACATGAAGAAGAGCATGCTCGTATGCGCTGTCGCAGCCGCCGCCCTGTTGGTGCCGTCGATGCTGATGACGTCCTGCAGCGGAAAGAAAGAGGCCGCTAAGGAAATGCTGGTCGGTATGGTTACCGACGCCGGAACAATCGACGACAAGTCCTTCAACCAGGGAACCTGGGAAGGCATCCTCCGCGCGGGAAAAGATCTCGGTGTAAAGACCAAGTACCTGAAGCCCACCGGAACCACCGAAGCGGACTACGTTAAAGAGATCACCAATCTCTACGACGCAGGCTACAAGTTCATCGTGACCCCCGGATTCAAATTCGAAACCGCTATTTTCGTGACTCAGGACAAGTATCCCGACGCGAAGTTCGTGCTCATCGACGGCAGCCCCAACAACGGCGCCTGGGACGACACCCGCCAGGAAAAAGTCGGAACAAACACCGTCGCAATCTTCTTCGCGGAGCATGAATCGGGATTCCTCGCGGGTCTCGCTGCAGCCGTCGAACTTAAGACCGGCGACTTCGGCTTCATCGGCGGAATGGAAATTCCCGCTGTTCAGAAGTTCAACTGGGGATTCCAGCAGGGCGTCGCCTACGCGAACGCGAACCTGGGAACAACCGTTACTCTTAAAGCCGAAAACGTCATCTATCAGGGAACCTTCCACGACGTAGCAGCCGGACAGCAGCTCGCCGCACAGATGTACGACCGCGGCGTTAAGGCGATCTTCTGCGCGGCCGGCGGCGTCGGCGTCGGAGCGATCAACGAAGCGAAAGCGCGCGCCGACAAGGGCGTGTGGATCATCGGCGTAGACTCCGACCAGTATGCGCAGGGCGTGTATGCGGAAGGAAAATCCATCATCCTGACCTCCGCCATGAAAGCCGTAGACGTTTCCGCCTTCGACATGATCAAGGCAGAACAGGAAGGCAAATTCCCCGGCGGACAGACCCTCACCTTCTCCGTTGCCAACGACGGCGTCGGCATTCCCCCGGTCAACCCCAACCTCAGCGCGGAAACCGTCGCCAAGGTGGACGAAGTCAAGGCGAAGATCAAAGCCGGATCCTTCAACGTTTCCGCTGTTCAGGGAAGCCTGATCAAGTAACGATTTTTCCGGCATGACCGGACATGCAGTCCGGTAAAAAGGCTGAAGAGCGAAAATTCCTCTTCGGCCTTTTTTTTTGGCCCGGCAATGCGTATTATTAAAGGAGAAAGAAAACAGTTCAACCGGGAGGATTACGTGAAATCATACAGCGTATTGGGGATCATATTCGTATTGACAGGTCTTATCATGCTTTTTGTTCCTGAAGGATTCATTCAGGCGGTAATGGTGAGTTTGGGCGTCGCTGCTTTTTCGAACGGCGTATACATTCTGGTTAAAAGCCGGCATTTAATCGACGCCCGGCCTTTTTTAAACGTCATGACCGTACGGGCCGTATTGAGCATGGTTGTCGGTTTGGTCGCGATAGTCCTTCCCCTCGCGCTGGCGGGCACTCTCTGGCTCATCGTTTCATGGATTCTGGCCGGGTATCTTGTACTCTCGGCTGCCCTTCAAATCTACGGCATTGTAAAGCTTCGCGAGGCGGGAATACCCGCCCCCCTCTTTTATTATGAAACGGGAGTATCCCTCGTTCTCGCGCTGATTCTCTTCTTCATGCCCGGAACGATAGGGATTACGCTGATACGCATCGCCGGGGCGATGGTGCTTCTCGGCGGGATTGGAACCCTCGGCTGGTCCCTGGGTTATTTCGACAGATTCAGGAAAACAATATGAAGGCAGACATAGGATTCATCGGACTCGCCGTCATGGGCGAAAACCTCGTGCTGAACATGGAACATCATGGATTTACGGTTGCGGTTTTCAATAGAACTACCGCAACGGTAGACACCTTCATAAACGGAAGGGCTCAGGGGAAAAAAATCATCGGAACCCGTTCGCTTGCGGAATTGACGCAAAGCATCTCCAGGCCGAGAAAAATCATGATGATGATCAAGGCAGGAGCCGCCGTGGACGCGGTGATCGACGAACTTATTCCGCTGCTCGAAGAAGGAGACATTCTGATCGACGGAGGAAACTCGAACTACGCCGATACCGTGCGCCGGGTCCACAGGCTGAAGGCGCTCGGCATACGGTTCGTAGGCACGGGGGTTTCCGGCGGGGAAGAAGGCGCGCTTAAAGGTCCGTCGATCATGCCCGGCGGCGAGGCCGAGGCATGGCCGGAAATACGGAACATCTTCACGTCGATCGCGGCAAAGGGCCCGGACGGAGACCCCTGCTGCGCCTGGATCGGCCCGGACGGGTCCGGACACTACGTAAAAATGATACACAACGGAATCGAATACGGCGACATGCAGCTGTTGGCGGAGACTTACTGGATCATGAGGGAATATCTCGGCATGAACCACGACGAGATGGCCGACGTATTCTCCCGGTGGAACGAAGGAAAGCTCGACTCCTACCTTGTGGAAATCACCGCGGAAATACTGAGAAAAAAAGACTCGGACGGCGAGCCGCTCGCCCTTAAGATTCTCGATACCGCGGGACAAAAAGGAACCGGAAAATGGACGGGAATCGCAGCCCTCAACGAAGGAACGCCGCTGACGCTTATCACGGAATCCGTTTTCGCCCGCGCACTGTCCTCCCAGAAAGAACGGAGAGTCGCCGCTTCCCGGATATTCCCCGTTGAAAAGAAAACCTTCGACGGAGACAGGAACGCGATGCTCGATGCGCTCCGCGACGCCCTGTACGCCGCGAAAATAGTATCATACGCGCAGGGGTTCGAACTGATAGCGCAGGCCTCCAGGACGAACGGATGGAATCTCGATTTCGCCGGAATTGCCCGGCTGTGGCGGGGAGGATGCATCATACGCTCGGTGTTTCTCGACCGCATCGCTGACGCCTTCACGGCAAATCCCGAACTGTCAAATCTCGTCGAGTCACCGTATTTCTCGGGCGAACTGATCCGCGCGGAAGACGGCTGGCGGAAAACAGCCGCCGCGGCGATATCTGCGTCGCTTCCGGTACCGGCGCTCGCCTCGGCGCTCACCTGGTTCGACGGCTATCGGAGCGCAGAAGGACCGGCCAATTTGATTCAGGCTCAGCGCGATTATTTCGGCGCTCACACCTATGAACGAACCGACGCCGAAAGAGGAAGATTTTTCCACACGGATTGGACGGGACACGGCGGATCCGCTATTTCCGGCTCTTATTCGGTATAACACGCGATACCGCGGCGAGATACAAAAAAAGCCTGCCTGGATCGTATAATCCAGGCAGGCTTTTCTATTCCAGTTTCTAACGGTAAAACGCTAGAGTTTAACGTAGCGTACGGGAGTCATCGATGCAGCGTTGAGCGAACAGGCCCGTCCGTTTTCCATCGGCGGCCAGGTCTCGAGAAACACGCGGTCGTCTTTTGCGAGAGCCTGTATTTCCAGCCGGAGCCGATGAGCCTTCCCCTTTCCAAAACGGCGAAGACAGATGTCCCAATTCAATTCCGGAGCAAGCCAGAAATTATCGGCTATCAGCGAACCCTGCTCGTAAAGCCGGGCGGAATCGCCGAGGTAAGAGAGGGATAAAACCGCGTCGTCGCCGGTCCATTCGGGGACGATGATGTCGTACACTGTTTTCCCGCCCTCGTTCCATAACAGCGAGAATTGCACCGGCGTCGCGGAGCCGAGAGCATCGACGTACGCGTCGCTTCCGTCCTGATAGAGCTCTCCGCTATGCATTACCAGCTTGCCGTCTACCTTCCATGCGTCCAGGGCTTCCTGCCGCGACAGGGTGCGGATGCGGACATCCGCGGGAAGAACGCCGTCCTTAAATCGGTAGAGCTCGCCGGCCTTGCCTTCCTTCAACAGCTTTTCCGCCTGATCGAATGCGGTATAGAACACATACTCGAGGCCTCCGTCCGCTTCGACTACGCACAAGGGCGTCGCGAGAGCCGTTTCCAATACGGCCGAACCGATCTGCATATTGAAGGGCAGGAAGAAGTATTCGCCGTCTCGAACCGTCAAGGGAGGAAACGACAGATCCGTGCCGGGCGCGGCGAAAACCCGCCCTGCATGGTCGTTCTGCTTTTGCCTGCGCTGGAAGTTGTTGATGAATAGATAGCCCCGCCCGTCGGCGCATCTCCAGGAATGCCGCAACTCGGTTCGATTCGCCGGGTACAGCGGATTTTCATCGGGAATACGCGCCGGCATCCGGCAGAGATCCGAACCGAAGTCATGCAAAAACAGGGACAGGAGCTTTATTTCGCGATAGGTGTCGCTGATGCGCCCGTACTCGCCGATAGGCGCGCGGAAATCGTAGGAGAGCTCGGGCAGATCGTTGATCGATCCGGTATCGCGCGTTTCCTGAAGCGTAGTGAGCTTTCCCTTCGGGTTCGTGCCGCCGTGATACATGTAGTAGCCCAGCAAGTTCACCCCGCTGCCCATCTTTGCGAGCGACATCGCGCCGATGTCCCGCGATCGCGCGATCGGACGCCGATGATGGGTCACCTGCAGCCCTCCGCCGAGCTCGGCAGTGAGATACGGAAATTTCTCCAGATCGAAGGTGATGCCCCGGCCGAAGCCGTAGTCGCTTCCGATATTGTGGTCGTTGCGCTCATGAGTGAAGATATAGTTCCCGCTCGGCTCGATATCGGTCAGCCGCTGGTCCCAGGGAGCCTCGCAATAACCGCCCATCACCGGAATCATGCCGCCGGTTACCGCGCCGCCCCAGCCGGTCGCCGTATACAGGGGAACATCGAAGCCCGCGGCCTTCGCCAACCCGGCGAGAGTTCGCATGTGAGACTCGCCTTCTTCTCCGGAAAGGCCGCCGCAATGGCCGAACTCGTTCTCGATCTGAACTCCGATGATCGGGCCTGAGCACTCTGCCCCGGCGCCGGCGAAGCCGTCCTTGAGCATAAGTCCGTGAACCTCGGAAAAAATCTTCTTGTACAGCCGGTCCACTTCCGCGAAGTACCGCTGATCGTTCGCGCTGCGCACCGGAAACGGACGCGCGAGCAGCCAATCGGGAAAGCCGCCGTTGCGCACCTCTGCGTGCACCCAGGGCCCGATGCGAAGCATGAGGGAAAGGCCGCACTCGCCCACCGTCTGCACAAACCGGCGAAGATCCCGGTTTCCGGTAAAATCCCATTCGCCTTCCACCTCTTCGTGGTGAATCCAGATGACGTATGTCGAAACCACATCGACTCCGCCGGCCTTCATTTTAAGAAGCGATTCCTTCCATTGATCGGCCGGAAAGCGCGAATAATGCATTTCTCCCATAATCGGGAACCACGGTTCGCCGTTCTTTTCAAGATACCGCGGGTTGTACGAGTAGCTGTCCATTCGAGTTCATTCCTTATCTTATAAATTGACTACGTAAAAAAAAACGATAGTTATCTGACCGGAGCAAGGAGGAAATCGTCGAGCGATCCCCAGCCTCCCGCGTCGCAGCCGATATAGGCGCCGACCGTTACAGGACCGCCGTCGGCCTGTATCTCCTGGATGACGGGGCTTCTGAAATTCCTCCAGCCGTCCACATCAGTCTCGGCCTTACGCGTTTTCCCTCCGGAAATCGCGTAGATGTACATATTCTGATTTTTTGCGTCTCCGCCGTGAAGGGCTATGGAGAATTTGTAGACGCCGGGCTTGAGATTGCGTACCGTCTGCTCGACCCGGAAGGAGACCTTCCCTTTCGACCAGAAATGGAGCGCGTTTTTACCGCTCTTGGCGTCGGTGAGTTTTTCCTGAACAAACAACTCGGTCGTAACTCCTCCGACGTTTTCGATCTTCCACATCGAAAGATCCTTGTCCTCGAAGCTCGGATTATCGAGATAGTTCGGCTCGACTACTGAGACCAGGGCCGAAGGCGCCGGCGAATCCTGCGAAGCGCCCTCCAAGGCGCCCGTTGCCAGATAATCGCCGAGAGGCGCGCCGCCGATCGTCGAAAGAGGGAACATCTTTCCCGCGTCGGGACCCGAGCCCAGGCGCTTTGCGGACGCATTCCACGAAACAGGCATCGAAACCCGTTCACCGTTGTTCTTGACCACCCATACTTCCGCGGGCATCGCGGCCTTGTCGCCGATGCGCACGCGCACCTTCGCCTCTTCGACGAAATCCGGGCGGACATCCGTTACGGAACCGGTGTACACCAGGCGCCAGACGTCAAGGGACGCAAGAGGCGTGCCGTCGAAGGCGAACATCGCCTGATTATCCCAGCTTGAACCGCCGAAGTATTTTCCGGCGTCCTTCGGATCGTATGCATAGGCATAACTTGAAGCCCAGCCGGAACCATCGCGATCCCAAAGAAGCCGCTGGTCGTCATACGTTTCGCCCGGCACTGGAAGCCACGCGGGCTCCCAGTAGTACACGCCGATTCCCGCCTTTCCGACCGAAGCCACGGCGGCGATGGTTTCGCGCACAGCCGATGCCTGACCCTGAACGGTGATCGGCCACGGCTTTTCGCACATTGTTTCTTCCGAGATCGTGTTGCCGGTTTCGTCGCCGTTTTCATACGTATGCGCGTACGAAACTTCGGCGCACATCACTTCCTTGCCGGAAAGTTCGGCGACGCGCTTCAGCACGGCCGCGAAATTGTCGACCGAACCGTGCCACCACGGATACCAGGAGGAAGCGAACACGTCGTAATCAAGATTCTGCTTTGACAGGATCTGAACATACCGTTCGTACTCGCCTGACTTTTCCGGATT
This sequence comes from Teretinema zuelzerae, assembly GCF_021021555.1. Lineage (NCBI taxonomy): Bacteria > Pseudomonadati > Spirochaetota > Spirochaetia > Treponematales > Treponemataceae > Teretinema > Teretinema zuelzerae. The sequence goes on from NZ_JAINWA010000003.1 coordinate 728,867, forward strand.
CGTAAAATGCACGGCGATTTTGATGTTCTTCTTCTCTTTCGCCGAAACTTCGCGGACTGCTTTGCTTCCGGCCTTCATGAGCTTCGCGATATTGATCCAGTTGGTCTCGCCGCACATGGCGCCGGTGGTTTCATTGCCGATCTGAACCATGTGAACGTTCACGCCCGCCTTGACAGCTTTTGCCAGACTGGTCTTCGTGTATTCATAGAGGGCATCGGCCTTGGCGTCTATATCCATCCCCGCCCAAGCTCGCGGAGCCTGCTGTTTAGCGGGGTCGGCCCAAAAGTCGGAATAATGAAAATCAAGAAGCACCGGAAGCCCTGCGGCCGCGGCCCGCCTTCCCATAACGATCGCCGCGTCGATGTCGCAGTTGCCGCCGCCGAAGCCCCGGCCCTGATCGTCGAAGGGATTGTTCCACACGCGGATGCGGATGCTGTTCACGCCCGAATCCCGGAGCGTTACGAACAGATCCTGCGGATTGCCGGCCTTGTCCCGGAACACGACCCCGCTTTTCTCGAGCGCTAAAACGCTCGACACATCGACGCCTCGCAGGAAGGCGGCAGGCAGGCCTTCGATCTTTTCCACGAACAATTCCCCCTCCTCGGGGTTTCCTGAGTAGACGGGCAGAGACGCGGCCGCGTTTCCGGAAGAGACGCCGGAGGAAGCGCAGCCGGCGAACGCGACGGCCCCGATGCAGAGAGCGTAAATGGCATGTTTCATAAAAAATCCTTCTTATTCCTTGACTGCCGCTCCGCCGAAGCTCGTAATCATAGCCTTTTGCGTAATGATGAAAAACGCGATGAAGGGTATGGCGACGATGAGGGAGCCGGCGGCGAACGTGGTAAAATCGTTTTTCTTGTCGGTAACGAAACTGAACAGACCGAGAGCGAGAGTCTGCTTTTCGACGGAGCGGAGAACCATCTTCGGGAAGATGTAGTCCATCCACGGAGCGGTGAAGCTCGTGATGCCGAGAAAGGTGATGATAGGCCGGGCGACCGGCATGATGATGGTCGAGTAAATGCGGAAGTGTCCGGCTCCGTCGATGCGGGCCGCTTCGTCGAGGCTGCGGGATACAGTATCCATGTAGTTTTTAACCAGCCAGGTGTTGTACGGAATATTTCCCGCCACGTATACGAGAACCAGGCCCCACAGGGTATCCAGGCCGCCGATGCGAAGCAGAATCACGTAGATGGCGACCATGCCGACGAACGAGGGAAAAATCTGGAGGATGAGCAGGGACATCAGCATGGATTTCTTGAACACGAAGCGGAAGCGCGAAAACACGTAGGCTCCGAGCGACGCGATCATGATGGTTGAAAGAGAGGTGCACACCGCGATGATAAGCGTATTCATGAACCACTTTCCGTACTGCGTCTCGGTGAACAGGTGGACGAAATGCTTTGCGGTAAAGCCGTCGCCGAAGGGCATGATGCTCACCGAGGCTATGCTGTTTCCGGGGGAAAACGCCGAACTGACGACGTACACCAGGGGATATAACACGAAGAACGAAATAATGCCGAAAATGATGTACACGACGAAGCTGTTGATGACGCCGGATGATTTTTTATGGTTCATACCTCGCCCTCCTTGTAAGCCTTTGTCCGGCTGAAGTTGAATATCGCGAACGGAGCGAGCACGATGAAGATCATGACCGCGATGACGGACGCGTAATTGTATTTGAGCAGAGTGATCGTCAGCTTATAAATCCAGGTAACGAGAATGTCGGTGCCGCCGGCGCTCGTGGTCGTACTGTCGGCAACGGTCGGATTTCCTCCGGTAAGGAAGAATATCGCTCCGAAGTTGTTGATGTTGTGGGTGAAGCTCATGATGATCAGCGGCATGGTTTGATACAGTACGAGGGGCAGCGTGATGCGCCTGAGAACCTGGAATTTATTCGCGCCGTCGATGCGGGCGGCCTCGAACAAATCCTGCGAAACCGCGGTCATCGTCCCCATCGTCAAAAGCATGAAGTACCCGAAACCAGCCCACAGATTGACCATTACAACGGTGAACTGGGCAAGCGCCGGATGGCCGAGCCAGGGGATCACCTCGTCGATGAGGCCGAGAGCCATCAGCGTCCTGTTGACGGTGCCGAAGGTTCCGTTGAGGAGATTCTTCCACACGAGCATGCTCACCACCGCGGGGACCGCGTACGGCAGAATAAAGATAATCCTGAAAGCCGGAGCGAATCGGATTTTGCTTTCTTTTAAAAGCACGGCGACAAGCAGACCGCCGAAATAGCAGGTGATCGTCGCCGCGAAGGCCCAGATCAGAGTCCAGGAGGCGACCCGCGCGAATCCGGCAGACCAGGAGGTTTCGCCGCCCAGGAGAGTAGTGAAATTCTCGAAACCGACCCAATCTACGGTATTGTTCGGAGGGATGTTCGACGGAGCGGAATAATTGGTGAAGGCTACGCTCGCTGAAAAAAGGAGCGGAACCAGAACGAATATGAGAATCATGAGGAAGCTCGGAGCGAGGCCCAGAACGGGAAACGCGCTTCCGAACACGCCATTGGCGGATTCCTTGAATGAACGGAAGCTCTTCTTCCGGCAGTATTCCGCGTACGAAGACTGCGCGCTTCGCACGGAAAGAACGTACGTGACGATGAAGATCGCGATGACGGCTAACAGCAGTATGCCGTCGATCAGCATGAAGATGGAATTCCCCCGCTGTTTGATGGGCAGATCCGGCTGCGGCGAGCCGAGCGTCACAAGCTCGACGAGCTTATGGACGATGAAGGGCGAAAAGGCCAGAAACAGGACTTCCGTGAGGGCAAAAAAAACACCCTTTGCGTAATCTTTGAGATGCACAATATGGGCGAGCCCCATGAACAGGGATGCCGTTATCGTAATCTTTTTTTGAGCCGAACCGTCGGCGGGCATTATCGATGCCATTGATCCTCCAGAAAGACGAAAAATCCTGTCGAAGAGACGCGTCCGCGAAGCAATGCCCCGCGGACGCGTCAAACGATCATGATCCGGTAACTCGAATCGAATCCTTACTTGCCGAGAATTGCGGCGTTGCAGGCATCAAGTTCCTTTTTGATGTCGGCTCCGTCCCAGATGTTCTTGCTGGCGTTGTTCATGGCTTCCCAGTACGCGCCCATCTGAGGGATGGAGGGCATGGGGAAGGCATAGTCGAGCTGGGCGAGGAAGCCGCCCATGTAGGGGCTGTCGACCTTGGTAGCGATCGCGGGAAGGGCTCCGGTGATCTTGAAGCGGAGCTGCTGCATTTCGGGGCTCAGCAGGAACTGGGCGAAAAGAGCGGCTTCGTTCGGATAATCGGAATAGGCCGAAACGAACATCGCGCGGGTTCCCGAGAATGAAGCGGCGGGCTTCGCGTCTCCGGGAAGAGCGGGAAGAGGAGCGACGCCGAAATCGACGCCGGCGTCCTTAAAGGGAACTACGTTCCACAGGCCGGTGATATGCATAGCAGCGGTGCCGGAGGCGAACGCGGAGTCCGCTACCGAGGTGGTAAGGTCGGCGGAAGGAACGTTCAGCACGGAGCGGAGATTCTGGAAGAACTGCATACCCTTGATCGACTTCGGGGAATTGATGTTCGTGGAAGAAGTGTCTGTTCCGGTGGGTCCGAAGAGGCGGTTTCCGTCGCTCGTGGTGAATACGATCGTGTAGTAGGCATTGCCCACGTCCATGATGAAGCCGTATTTTCCCGGATTCGCCGCGTTATATTTTTTGGCGAAGGCCGCGACTTCATCCCATGTCTTGGGAACTTCGTTTTCTTTTACGAGAGCCTTGTTGTAAAAGAGCGCATAGGTTTCGGCGGATACGGGATATCCGTACATCTTTCCGCCGAAGGTGAGCGCGCTCGAACACGCACCGAGAACCTGGCGGCGGAGAGCGTCTGCGTTCTGAGAAGGAAGCACATGGCCTCCGGTCGCAAGCTCGCCGAGCTTATCGTGGGGGGCGGCGAAAAGGTCGGGCCCTACTCCCGCGGGACCGTCGAGAGCGATCTGTCCGGCGGCGTCTCCGAGCTCGACATGGACATACTTGATCTCGATGTTCGGGTTTTTAGCGGTGAAAGCCGCACCGGCCTGACGGATGAACTCGTCCGGACCCTTGTCGGATTCCCATACGGTCAGAGTAACCTTTTTCCCGGCCGAACCGGTCGCAGAATCTTGCCCGCCGGCGGCGAACGCCAGAGCAGGTACCAGAAGGAGAGCAATCAGCGCACCTTTCTTCATTTTTTCCTCCTATTATTTACCGGTCCCAGGACCGGTTCATATGCAAAACCCGGATTCTCAAATCCGGGAAGAATCCCGTATTATCAGCCGGTAGGGAACCAGAATTTTCTTCGCGGTCTCCCTGCCGTTCGCCGCGTCGATCAAATTATTCGCGGCGGCGCAGCCGAGGTCATGGATGTTCACATGCAAAGCCGTAATGGACGGAATGTGGTCTTCCATCGCTGCGGAATCATGAAAGGACATGAGCGAAACATCCCTCGGTATCGAATACCCGTGGCGATGAAGCCATGAAAGAGAACGCGACGCGATTACGTCGTCCATGCATAAGAGCGTTCCCGGCGAAGCTTCCATCGCATTGCGCATTTTCCGTTCGATGCCGCTCTTGCTTCCCGCGTTCCACACAACCGAAGCCCGCTCAGCCCCGGCTCCGGATTCGGACAGCGCACGGCAAAAACCGGCAAAACGGTCCTTATTAACCTGATGGTCGGGATTGCCCGCCAACAGAATCACCGGGCCCGCGCGATGCGAAAGCGCGTACAGAGTCGCCTCCCGGCAGCCCGCGTCGTGGTCCGAATCGACCTGCGCGACCAGCTCGTCGCCGCAGTTTCCGATTACCGCGAAGGGCAGTCCCGCGGTTTTCAAAAAAGCTACCGCCTTGTCGTCCGACAGCGGCCGGGTCAGGATGACGCCGTCGACCTTCCGGTTTTTAACCAGCCGCCTGAGCCCGGCGATGTTTCCCGCAGACGTAACGGACACCACGACGTCGTAATCCCGCGCGTTTACCGCCTCGGTGATGCTGTACAGGCACACCTGGAAAAAGGGAATCTCGTGGACATCGGCGTCAGCCGGAATAACGACGGCGATGTTGAAGGTTCTCGATTCCGCCAAACTTTTCGCGATCAGATTCGGCCGATACCCGTGCGCTTCTATATAAGAAAGCACTTTTTCCCGGGTTTCCTTCCCTATCCTGCCCTTCCCGGATATCGCACGGGAAACGGTTGTCTTGGAAACGCCGAGCGCCGCCGCGATGTCGTTTATAGTTTGCAACTGGTTCGGCTCGATTCCTGCTTCTTCCATCGCCGTACAAAATCCTTATCCGCCGCGAACACAAGTCCGCATACGTTCAATTGTAGTTTAGTAAAATCTAAATGCAAGCTTCCGGCGAAAACGACGCTGAAAAGCAAGCAACTCCGCCGAAACCGGAATGTGAAAAAGCCTTGCGCCTCGGATGCGCAACCGGTTGTTCACTCTACGGTAACGTTAACACAGTATAAATCGTCTGTCAAATTTTATTTGCACGCAAACCTACAAAAAAGTAGGAATTAACAATCCGGAATCTTCGCAAATGTAACCTCGCTATTTAGAGAAAAGTTCGAATACCGCAGAAAACCAAGAAAAATATGTTCGAAGGAGCCAATCAAATCCTTACAATACAAGAAATTAATCTTTTATACTCGCGCAACAAGATCACAGGGAACCGAATTGGCACGCTTTTTGCAAAGTAGCATGCATCGGAGCAAGCGCAAGCAAACTCCGAAAACCACCTCCAGGAGAGGACGATGCGCAAGATAGCGATTTATGGAAAAGGCGGAATCGGGAAATCCACAACGACGCAGAACACCGTCGCCGCTTTGGCAGAAATGGGAAAAAACGTGATGGTAGTCGGATGCGATCCAAAGGCGGACTCGACGCGTTTGCTTCTGGGAGGCCTGTCCCAGAAGACCGTGCTCGATACACTGCGCGAAGAGGGGGAAGACCTTGATCTCGAGGACGTGGTGAAAGCAGGCTTCAAAGCCACCCGTTGCGTCGAATCGGGAGGACCGGAGCCGGGAGTCGGCTGCGCCGGACGCGGAATCATCACCTCGATCAATCTGCTGGAACAGCTCGGAGCCTTCGACGAGAAGTACAAGCTCGACTACACCTTCTACGATGTTCTCGGAGACGTCGTGTGCGGAGGCTTCGCCATGCCGATCAGGGACGGAAAGGCCGAGGAAATCTACATCGTCTGTTCCGGAGAAATGATGGCGATGTACGCCGCGAACAATATCTGCAAGGGAATCATGAAATTCGCGGAAGCGGGAACGGTGCGCCTGGGCGGTTTGATCTGCAACAGCCGTAAAACCGATCGCGAGGACGAGCTCATCATGGCGCTTGCGGACAAGCTCGGAACGCAGATGATCCACTTCGTTCCGCGGGACAATATGGTGCAGCGCGCTGAGATCAACAAAAAGACCGTTATCGATTTCGATCCTTCCGTAAATCAGGCGGAGGAATACCGCAAGCTCGCGCGGGCCATCGAGAACAACAAGAAATTCGTCATTCCAAAGCCGCTTCCGATCGACGAACTCGAAAAACTGTTAATGGAATTCGGAATCGCGGACTAAGGCGAAAAGGAGAAACAGATGATATTAATCAGGGCAATAGTGAGACCGGAAAAAACCGACGCGGTAATGGCGCGTCTCATGGCGGAAGGGTTTCCCGCAGTCACCAGGCTGAACGTTACCGGACGCGGAAAACAGCGCGGCATCAAAATAGGGGAAGTGACCTACGACGAAGTGCCGAAGGAACTGTTGATGCTCGTCGTCAAGGACAAGGACAGGGACTTCGTGGTCAAGACGATCATCGAAGAAGCCAGGACGGGAGAAAAAGGCGCGTTCGGAGACGGCAAGATTTTCATCTCGCCCGTGGACGAAATGTACACAGTCAGTTCCGGCGTCAAGGAAACGGGCGCGGAAGGATGAGAACAGCCCCTGGCGGCGGTTCACGCAGAACTGCGGCAATCGACTGTTCTCGAAACGCCGATGATCGGCGCGCGGAGGTTGCAGAATGAAGGAAGTAATGGCGATCGTCAGGATGAATAAAATCAACCAGACGAAACGGGCTCTGTCCGCGGCGGGAATCACCTCCATGCATGCGAAGGACTGCCTCGGAAGAGGGAAAGGCCTGGTGGAGATGATTCAGCTCGGAGGAGCGGAAAAAGAATACGAAGAAAAGATGAACGATCTGGGAAACGCCGGGAGGCTCATCCCGAAAAGAATGATTTCGGTCGTCGTTCCGAACAAGCTCGTCAGGAAAACGATCGACGTGATCATGGAGACGAACCGCACCGGCAAGAGCGGCGATGGAAAAATCATCGTAATGCCGGTGACCGATTCGATCCGCATCAGAACCGGCGAAACGGGTGACGGCACCCTGGACGAATAAGGAGGCTGCGCATGAGCGAAGTTGAAATGATGACGCCGGGAGAAGTCTTTAAGGCCGAGGTGCTGGAAAAATATCCTCCCAAATTGGCGAAGAAACGCGGAAGACAGATAGTCGTAAACGAAGCGGCCGGAGGCGAAGTTCCGGAGATTCTCGCGAACTCGCGGACGGCTCCGGGAATCCTGACCATGAGGGGCTGTTCCTACGCAGGCTGCAAGGGAGTCGTGCTCGGACCTACGCGCGACGTTCTCCAGATCACCCACGGGCCGATCGGATGCGGTTTTTACAGCTGGCTTACGCGGCGAAACCAGACGAAACCGCATACGGCCGAAGCGGTAAACTTCATGCCGTACGCCATGAGCACGGATCTGCAGGAAGACGAAATTATTTTCGGCGGCGAGAAAAAACTGAAAGCGGCGATAGACGAGGCCATCGCACTCTTCCATCCGAAGGCCATCGGAATATTCTCGACCTGCCCGGTCGGACTGATCGGAGACGATGTGCACGCTGTCGCACGCGAGATGGAAGCGAAATATCCGGACGTAAACATCTTCGGCTTCTCCTGCGAAGGATATAAAGGCGTCAGCCAGTCGGCGGGGCACCACGTGGCGAACAACAAGGTTTTCACCGACGTGGTCGGACTCGACGATACGCCGAAGCAGGGAAAGTTCCGCTTCAACATTCTCGGCGAGTACAACATCGGCGGCGACGCCTTCGAGATCGAACGCATCGTGGGAAAATGCGGCATGACGCTCCACTCCACGTTCAGCGGAAACTCGACGTACGAGGAGTTCATCAGCGCGCACACGGTAGACCTGAACACGGTCATGTGCCATCGGTCGATCAACTATCTTGCCGAGATGATGGAAAAGAAATACGGAATTCCGTGGTTCAAGATCAACTTCATCGGCGCCGATTCCACCGCGAAGTCTCTCAGGAAAATCGCCGAGTTCTTCGGCGACGGAGAGCTGACGAAAAGGACGGAGGAAGCCATCGCCGAGGAAATGGAGAAGGTCGAAGCCGTGCGGAAAGAAATCTATGAACGGTGCAAGGGAAAGAAGGCGATGCTCTTCGTCGGGGGATCGCGGGCGCACCATTATCAGGATCTGCTGGGCGAGATCGGAATAGAAACGATAGCTGCCGGATACGAGTTCGCGCACCGGGACGATTACGAAGGGCGCAAGGTGCTTCCGAGCATCGTCGTCGACGCGGACTCGCGCAATATCGAAGAGCTAACCGTGACGGCCGACGAAAAAAGATACCAGCCGAGGATCAGCGAAGCGGAAAAGGCGAAGCGGGAAAAGGAAGGATTCGCCTTCAGCGATTACGACGGAATGATGAAGCAGATGAAGGACAAGACCCTCGTCATCGACGACCTGAACCACTACGAAACCGAAAAGCTCATCGAGATGTACAAGCCGGATCTCGTGTGCGCGGGAATCAAGGAAAAGTACGTGGTCCAAAAACAGGGCGTTCCCATGAAGCAGCTTCACAGCTACGACTATCAGGGACCCTACGCCGGTTTCGAAGGGGCGATCAACTTCTATAAGGAAATAGACCGCATCGTCAATTCGAACGCGTTCCGGCTCGCGAAGGCTCCATGGGCCGACAGTCCGGAACTCTCGGCGTCGTACGGATACACCGGATAAACGGAAGGAGAATCACAATGCTGTTAAGACATACGCCCGAAACGCTGGTCGAAAGAAGCGCGCTTACCGTGAACCCGGCGAAAACCTGCCAACCGGTTGGAGCAATGTACGCCGCGCTCGGCATACACAAGTGCATGCCGCACAGCCACGGATCGCAGGGATGCTGCGCCTACCACCGAAGCGCCCTGACCCGCCACTACAAAGACCCCATCATGGCGACGACGAGTTCCTTTACGGAAGGTGCGTCGGTGTTCGGAGGGCAGGCGAACATACTCGAAGCCTTCGCGAACATCTTCAATCTCTACGATCCGGACATCGTAGCGGTACATACGACCTGTCTTTCTGAAACCATCGGAGACGATCTTCCCCAGATCATCAACAAGGCGATTACCGAGAACAAGATTCCCCCGGGAAAGACGGTGATAGCAGCAAGCACGCCGAGCTTCAAGGGATCGCACATCACCGGATACTCGAACATGGTAAGCGCGATGATCAAATACTTCGCTCGGAACACGGGAAAGAAGAACGGATGCGTCAATCTGATTCCTACGTTCATCGAACCGAGCGACATGGCTGAAATCAAGCATATCGCCGAGTCGATGGGGGCGAAGTACATCATGTTTCCAGATACGAGCGACGTCGTGAACGGACCGATGGACGGAAAGTTCCGCATGTACCCGAAGGGCGGCGCGACCAAGGAAGAAATCGCCTCGTCGGGGGATTCGATCCTGACCATCGGGCTCGGACGCACCGGAACGCTCGAGCCTGCGAAGCTGCTCGACACTCACTGCAAGGTGCCGGCTGAAATAATCGATCTGCCGATCGGCATTACGGCCACCGACGAGTTCGTCGACCTGATTCGCAAAACGGCGGGGGTCAGCGTTCCAGAGGAAATACTCCTGGAACGCGGACAGCTTGTGGACGTTCTCTGCGACATGAACCAGTACACCTACGGGAAGAAGGCATCGCTCGTCGGCGATCCCGATATTCTCGTTGGCCTCGTGCGCCTGTGCAGGGAAGCCGGAATGGAGATCCTGCACGTAGTCAGCGGAACAAAGGCGGGACCGAAGTTCGAGCGCAAGATCAAAGAACTCGCCGGAGAAAAAACAATAGTGAAAACCGGCGCGCAGGCTGACATGTTCTACTTCCATCAGCTCGTCAAGAACGACAAGCCGGATCTCATTCTGGGAAATACGTATTGCAAGTACATCGCCCGGGACATGGACATCCCGCTGGTACGCACCGGTTTCCCGATTTACGACCGGGTCGGGCATTCGTACTTTCCGATCGTCGGCTACCGCGGCGGGCTCAGGCTCCTGGAAAAAATCCTCGACGCGTTGATGGACAGGATCGACCGGGACGCGAGCGAGGAAAAAGTGGAACTGGTGATGTGATCGTTTTGAAAAAGGAGGCATCGGATGATCGGAATACTCGAAGAGCGAAAGCTGCAGGTTTTTGAAAACGGAAAGGATTCCTACGGGATCGAATGCGGCAAATCGAGCGCCGCCGGCTCCGTGAGCCAGAGAGCCTGCGTGTTCTGCGGATCGCGGGTCGTTCTGTATCCGATCGCCGATGCGCTCCATCTCATACACGGCCCGATCGGCTGCGCGGCTTACACATGGGACATCAGAGGCTCCATGTCGAGCGGCCCCGAGCTGCACCGGATGAGCTTTTCCACAGACCTGCAGGAAAGGGAGGTCGTGTACGGCGGCGAAAAAAAACTGTACGCGGCTCTGACGGAATTGATCGCGGAGTACCGGCCGAAGGCAGCCTTCGTGTATTCGACCTGCATTGTGGGACTCATCGGAGACGACGTAGAAAGCGTGTGCCGGAGGGTCGAAAGAGAGACGGGGATACGGGTGCTGCCCGTCCACTCCGAAGGATTCAAGGGGACCAAGAAAGACGGTTACAAGGCTGCCTGCGACGCCGTATTCAAGCTCATGGGGACGGACGACGAAACGCCGGTTTCGCCGTTCAGCATCAACATTCTCGGAGAGTTCAATCTGGCCGGGGAAACATGGATCATAAAGGACTATTACCGGCGCATGGGAATCGAAGTCGTCTCGTGCATCACCGGCGACGGCAGGGTGGACGAAATCGCCCGCGCCCACCGAGCGAAGCTGAACGTCGTCCAATGCTCGGGCTCCATGACATCCCTGGCCAAGACGATGAAGGACGAGTACGGAATTCCCTTCATCAGGGTTTCGTATTTCGGCATCGAAGACATGACAAAAGCCCTCTACGACGTCGCCGCCCGTTTCGACGACGAGCTGATAACGCGCAATACGATCGACCTCGTGAGCGACGAAGTCGGACGGCTGCTGCCGCGACTGGAAAAATATCGGGCGAACCTGATAGGAAAAAAAGCGGCGATCTACGTCGGAGGATCGTTTAAATCCTTTTCGCTGGTGAAGGCCCTGCGCCATCTCGGAATGGAGACGGTAGTCGTGGGATCGCAGACCGGATCGGCCGAAGACTACGAGTATCTGAAAGAAATCACGAAAGAAGGAACCATAATCTGCGACGATACGAATCCGCTTGAGCTTTCCTCCTTCATCCTGAACAAGGGTGCGGACCTCCTCATCGGAGGAGTAAAGGAGCGTCCTATCGCCTATAAAATGGGAATCGCGTTTTGCGATCATAATCACGAACGGAAAGAAGCGCTGGCGGGCTATGAAGGAATGATCAACTTCGCACGCGAAGTGCACGACTCGGTCACGAGCCCCGTATGGAAATTTTCTCCGGCGCGCATCCGCGCCCGGATTTCGCCCGATCAGGGAGGCGCGATATGAAAGGAAAGGAATTCGTTTCGACCAGGAACCCCTGCAAGCTCTGCGCTCCGCTGGGAGCCTCCATCGCCTTCCGCGGAATAGAGGGATGCATACCCCTCGTCCACGGTTCCCAGGGCTGCTCTACGTATATCAGACGGTACGGCATCAGCCACTTCCGCGAACCGATCGACATAGCCTCTTCTAACTTTACCGAATCCTCGGCGATATTCGGCGGAGGCGAAAACCTGAAAAACGCCATCGCCAACGTTTCGAAGCAATACGAACCCAAGGCGATCGGCATCGCATCGACCTGCCTCTCGGAAACGATGGGCGAAAACATACCGATGTATCTCTCGCAATACGAAGCCTCGAGAAAAGGCGAGTCCGGAGGGCCGGCAATCTTCTACGCGTCCACGCCGAGCTACAGCGGCACCCATATGGACGGTTTCCATCAGGCGGTGTTCGCCGCGGTGAAAGCCTTCGCCGGAAAGCCGGACGAAAACGGGGAAAACGTGCAAGCCGCTTGCGACGATCAGCCGCCGGCGGACGCGCGAAAAAAGATAAACATCCTCTCCGGCTTTGTTTCCACGGAAGATCTGCGGGAAATCAGGGATATCGTCGAGTCGTTCGGTGCGGACTGCATTCTCGTTCCCGACTACTCGGAAAGCCTCGACGGGTCGAGCTGGGAAACCTATCAAAAACTGCCGGAAGGCGGCACTAAGATCGCCGACATCAGAAACATGAACCGGGCTGCCGGCACGATCTCCTTCGACGTCTCGGCCAGAGAAGACAGGCGCGCGGGTCTGTGGCTCGAAAAGGAATTCGGGGTTCCCTGCGCGCCTCTATACCTACCGGTAGGTATAGAGCAAACAGACAAGTTCTTCGACGAACTCTCCCGCATCAGCGGAAACCCCGTTCCAGAAAAATGGACGAAAACCCGCGGACGCCTGATCGACGCCTACATCGACGGCCACAAATACTGTTCGGGAAAACGCGCGATCGTCTACGGCGAAGAAGACTTCGTCCTGGCCCTATCCGCCTTCCTCGACGAAATCGGCATAACGCCCGTCGTCGCCGCGACGGGAGCGAAGAACCCTCAATTCGCTCATTGCCTCGCGGCCGCTTCTCCTAACTCGCGCGAAGCCCCCGTCGTCGCTGACGACTCTGATTTCGAAACCGTTCTGAGTATCGCACAGGATATGAAAGCCGACCTCATCATCGGGAACAGCAAGGGCTACCATCTCGCCCGGAATTTAAAGCTGCCTCTCGTCCGCGCGGGCTTTCCCGTCCACGACCGCATGGGCGGCCAGCGCATTCTCCACCTCGGCTACCGGGGAACGCTCTCTCTGTTCGACTCGGTATGCAACGCCCTCATGCAGGCAAAACAGGAATCCGCGGAAAGCGGCTGGACATACATATAGGAGGAACCATGGACTTCTCGAAACACCCCTGCTTCAGCGCGGAAGCGCGCCATACGACGGGACGCATACACCTCCCGGTCGCGCCGAAATGCAACATCCAGTGCAATTTCTGCAACCGGAAATTCGACTGCGTGAACGAATCGCGGCCCGGCGTCGCCAGCACGATACTCTCGCCCGATCAGGCGCTCGGGTATCTGAAGGAGGTAGACGACCGAGTGGAAAACCTCGCGGTCGTCGGCATAGCCGGACCGGGAGATCCATTCGCGAACGCTGAGGAAACGATAGCGACGATGAAAAAAGTCGGCGAAGCCTTTCCGGAGAAAATTCTCTGCCTCGCGACGAACGGACTCGGCCTCCTCGAATACGTCGACGAAATAGCCTCTCTCAACGTCAGCCACGTCACGGTGACCCTCAACGCGGTTTACCCTGAAATCGGCGCGAAAATCTACTCGTGGATCCGCTTCGGTTCGCGCGTCCTGCGCGGGGTCGAAGGCGCGAAGCTTCTGCTCGAACGCCAGACCGCGGCGATTACGGCATTGAAGGCGCGGGGCGTGACCGTGAAAATCAACACGGTAATAATCCCGGGCATCAACGACGGACACGCCGAGGAAGTCGCCCGCTACGCCGCCGCTCTCGGAGCCGACGTTCAAAACTGCATTCCCCTCATGCACGTCGAGGAAACGGCCTTCGCGGACCGGCCGGTTCCGGACGCCGGCGAAATGCAGGCGCTCCGCTTCGCCGCGGGAAAACACCTGCGCCAGATGTCCCACTGCGCGCGGTGCCGGGCGGACGCCGTCGGCAAGCTCGGGGAGGCGAACACGGAAGAAATACAAGCGCTTCTAAAAAAAGCCGCCCGGATAGGGCCCACGGACGAGTGGCCCTTCATCGCCGTCGCCTCGCGGGAAGGACTGTTCGTAAACTGCCATGTCGGCGAAGCGCTTCAGTTATGGATATTCAAAAATGAAAACGGAAAACCGGTTCTCATCGAACGCCGCCCGACGCCGGTTCCCGGCGGCGGAGACGAACGGTGGGAAGCGCTCGCGAAAACGATTCCCGACTGCTTCGCCCTGCTCGCCAGCGGCTGCGGAAACGCGCCCCTGACAATTCTCGCAAAGCGGGGCATCGCGGTAACCGCGGCGGAATGCCTCGTGCGCGACGCCGCCGAACCTCTGTTCAGGGGAGAGCCGATCCCCAAAGTCCTCGAGCGCGCGGCGGGCTCCTGCGGCTCCGGAGCGCTCTGCTCGGGAACCGGAACCGGCTGCGCGTAAAAAGCAATAGGAGTAGACAATGCAAAAACCATCGCACCACATTTTCGTATGCGGATCGTTCCGGATGAACGGCACGCCCCAGGGAGTCTGCGCCAAGGCAGGCTCGATGCAGCTCATGCAGTACCTCGAAGGAGAACTCGCCGACCGCGGCATGGCCGACGTGCTCGTCTCCTCCACCGGATGCCTGAAAGTATGCGACCGCGGACCCGCCCTCGTCGTATATCCCGAAAACTGGTGGTACGGCCGCATCGACAGCGAAGAAGCGATCGACGCGGTCATCGATTCGATCGAAAGCGGCGCGCCCGCGGACGAATACGTCATAGCCTGACCGGAGTTTCCGAATCAGACTGCTTTTTTTCATCAACCTCCGTATCTCCCATGTAAAAAAAATCGTCCCGGCTGCGGTCGCTCTCCCGAAGCCGGGACATCTTTTTTCATAAGACCGAGGCAGGCATGGCATCGATCGAGCGGAGTCGAAACGCGCGGAGCCCCCGCGTTCGAACTATCGGGAAGGGTCGAAATCTTTTTTCGCTTATTTCAGGATGAGCACGCTTTCAGGCGGAATATGCAACACCGTTTGCGTGCCGTCCGCTTCCCCGGCCTTCGGCCGCGCAGAAACGCCGTATTCGCGGATCAGCGGAATCCGCGTTCCGCGGTCGCCACCCGCGAAGCCCGGCGGCGTGCAGGAGACCAGACGCTCGGAAACGGAGTGCGGGCTTTCCACGCGCGAAAGCCGCTCGAACACCTGGCAGTTTGAAAGGTCTCCCCTCGTTCGTTCGCGAATCGCGTGGGGCCTCACTCCGGCGAAAAAATCTCCGTCGGGAACGGGACTAGAAGTCTCTAAAAGCAAACCCCAGTCGGGAACCGCTATCCTTTTTTCGCCCGCGCGAACGGCCCGGCTGATATTGGAACAACCGGTGAGCCGCGCGCACTGGGCGGTCGCGCATCCGCCGAACAACGCGTCCCTGCCGCCCTGCTCCGCCACCGTGCCCGCGTGGACAACGATCATCGCATCGCAAAAGCGGTAGGCTTCGTCCTTGTCGTGGGTTACCAGAACGACGGTGCCGGGAAACGCCGAAAGCGATTCCCGGAGCTCTTCTTCCACCCGTTCCTTAACCACCCTGTCCAAAGCCGAGAACGGCTCGTCGAGAAACAGAACCCGGGGAGACGGAGCGAGCATGCGGGCGAGCGCGAGCCGCTGCTGCTGGCCGCCGGACATGAAGGAAGGCTTGCGGTCGCGCACATCCCAGAGGCCGAACCTGCGCAAAAGATCGTCGGAGATGTTCCGCATTTCTGCCGGAGAACAGGAAAGAGCGAGCTCGATGTTCTTGCGCGCCGACAAACGGGGAAACAGGGCGTAGCTTTGAAAGAGATATCCGCAGCCGCGGAGGCGCGGCGGAAGATTAATTTTCCGGCTCGAATCGAACACCGTCTCGCCGTCGATTTCAATAATGCCTTCGTCGGGCGTTTCGATGCCGGCGATGCATTTGAGCGTCATGCTTTTGCCGGAACCGGATTCTCCGATCAGCGCGATTTTTCCGCCGCCGGCTTCGAAGGAAATGTCCAGCGTCATATTCGATAATTTCTTGGTAAACCGCGCCGTTACGCTCATTTCATTCTCCTCTCGCACGCGTTGAGAGCGGCGACCGAGGCCAGCGATATGCACGCGACTACGGCGACCCACCGCAGGGCCAGATTGTTCCGGCCCGATTCCGCGGCAAAATATATCGCGACGGGAATAGTTTGCGTTTTTCCGGGAATATTTCCCGCGAGCATGAGCGTCGCGCCGAATTCTCCCAGGGCGCGCGCGAAGGCGAGCGCAGTTCCCGCGAGCAGGCCCGGAAGCGCGGAGGGAATCAATACGCGAAGGAAAATCGAGCGTTCGGTCATTCCCAGCGTGCGCGCGGCGGGAACGAGGGAGGGATCGATCTGCATGAAGGCGGCTCGCGCAGTTCTATACACCAGCGGCAGGGCGACTACAACCGCCGCGAGCACGGTCGCTCCCCAGGAAAAAACGACGCGCACGCCGAGCGCTAAAAAGAGCTTGCCCAGCGGACCGTTTTTTCCGAACGCGAGAAGCAGCGCATAGCCGAGAACCGTCGGAGGGAGCACCATCGGAAGCGTGCACGATGCATCGATCGCCGCCCTGGCGAACCCTTTAGCCCTCAGGCTGACTCCCGCTAAAAGGACTCCGAAAACGAAGGCGATCGCCGTCGCCGTCGTTGACGTCTGCAGGGATACGAACAGCGGTGACCAATCCATCAGGGCTCCTTGAATCCGAACGAGGCGAAGACCGCTTGCGCCTCCGGCGACGATAACCAATCAAGGAAGGCTCTCGCTTCCTTCTCGCGGGGTCCTCCCTGCATGGCGGCCGCAGGAAACAGAACAGGAGCATGCGAAACGGGAGGAGCGGCGGCGGCCACCCGTACCTTGACGCTTGAGAGAGCATCCGTCAAATACACGATGCCGGCTGCCGCATCCCCGTTTTCGACATAGGACAAAACCTGACGCACATCCTTGCCGTAGACGGCCTTTTTTTTCGCGTCCTCCAAAATACCGTAAAACCGCAGAACTTCTTCCGCGTACTGGCCGACCGGCACGCTCGAAGGCTCCCCGAGCGCGATGAACGCATGGTTAAGGGCCGGCACATCTTCGAAAGAATCGATGCCTTTTGAATCCTTCGGGACGACGAGCACGATGGAGTTCGCGAGGAGATTCCTCCTGGTTCCCGGCGACAGGAGACCCTGTTTTTCGAGCGCGTCCATAAACCGGGGAGAAGCCGAAATAAACACATCGATAGGCGCTCCCTGGGAAATCTGCGCCTGAAGAGAGCCGGAAGCGCCGAACACAGGCGTAATCCGTACTGAAGGCTCGACATCGGCATAGAGAGCCGCGCACGCGTTCAAGGCGTCCGTAAGGCCTGCTCCTGCCGCGACCGTCAAGGACGTTTCGGTCTTGCCTCCAGCAAAAAGTGGAATACTACACGACAAGGCTGAAAACAATGCTAAGGCGGCTATCCTTTTTTTCACGGTTGCTCCTTCGAGAGAGGTTTAAAAAACTGAAGGCCGCGGAGAATCTCTATCGAAACTCCGCGGCCTTGCCGGATCAGATTCTCATCTGACAGCAGTATACTACTGAAGAAATGGCTCTTTGATCAAGGCGTTTTTGCAATAATATGCAATAAACACGTTTTTTTCTGCATAAATATTGACTTTTACAGAATTCGCTCATACTATACCGGTATGGCTAGTGAACTTGCAGACTGGAGAGCCTTTCTTGAGGAAGGCCGTAGGTATCACCGGACAGCGCAAGGAGGCGTTCGCCGGCCGGATGTATTCACCCCCGCGATTATCCAAAATATCGCGGCGATGGGTATCGAAAAGTATTTCATGTCTATCTTTATGAAGCGAGGAACCCTGCCCCGCAACCACACCATGACCGATCTGCTTGAAGAAGCGGCCTCCTTCATGATTATCCCCGGCGATGTGGAGGCGACGCTGCGGTACATGGATTCGCTTCAGCGAATCTGCTCCATGGACGATTTCCAAATTACGAGTCCGCGAACGGAAGACGTGCCACGCTTCATAGAAGCCCTCGATTCGCTCGCCGCGATGGCGGGCGTGCAACCAGAAGACGCATGAACGGCCGCCGGATCGCCGTTCTTGACACCACGCTCAGGGACGGCGCCCAGGCTGCGGGAGCGGGTTTTACCCTCGCGGAAAAACTCGCCCTCGTGCAGGCTCTCTCCCTCCTCCGCGTAGACATCATCGAAGCAGGCTTTCCCGCCGCATCCCGCCGCGAATTTGAGGCGTGCTCGCAAGCCGTTTCGCATCTGGACAGCCGGTCCGGCGCGAAACCTGCCGTAGCGGTCATGTGCCGCTCGCTTCCGGAGGACATCGTCCGGTGCGGCAGGGCCCTCGGCGGAGCCGAAAACGGAATCATCCACCTCTCGCTTCCGGTCAGCGATCTGCATATGCAGGCCAAGTTCAAAGCCTCCCGGCGGGACATGCTGAAAAAGGCGGAGGACGCGATAGCTTTCGCGCTCGGCCATGCGAACGCGATAGAAATGGGAGCCGAGGACGCGACGAGGGCAGACCCCGAATTTCTCGCCGACTACTGCAGCTGCGCGATACGGGCAGGAGCGGGAATCGTAAACATCGCAGATACGGTCGGAATATCTACGCCCCGAAAAATGCAAAAGCTGATCGCTCGTCTGCTCGAACGGGTTCCGGGGTTCGCACGAGGGGAAGCTGTTCTTTCCGTACACTGCCATAACGATCTGGGACTCGCGACGGCCAATACTCTTTCGGCGATAGAGGCGGGATGCGGGCAAATCGAAACGAGCCTGCGGGGAATCGGAGAGCGGGCGGGCAACGCCGCTTTGGAGGAAATCGCCGCCGTCATCTGCGCGAACGCCTCCGCCTTTCCCATCGAGACGAACCTGAATCTCTCGATGCTCGCGGAGGCCAGCGCCCTGGCGGGAAAAATCTCGGGCCTCGGCATACCGCCGTTCAGGGCTGTCTGGGGATCGACCGCTTCAGCCCACGCTTCGGGAATACATCAAAGCGGAATCCAAAAAGACGCTAACACCTACCGGGCCTTCCAAAGCGAGCTGCTCGGATTTTCCGGCAGCCGCACGGCAATCTCTCAGTACTCCGGAAAAGCGGGACTCGCCGCGTTTCTAAAAGAATATGCCGCGATCGATCTTTCTCAAGATCCCGACGGCTCTTCTGACGCGGCGACTCAGATTCTCCGCCGGATAAAAAAAGAAGGGGCCGAATGCGGACTCGCCGAAATCCTCGGCGAACTGCGGCATGCCGGCCTCTACGATCTGCCGGTTCTTGCCGCGGAAGTCGCGGAAGACGCCCGTACCTGCGCACAGAAACCGATTCCCGCTCTGAAACAAACAATCGATGCTATGCGGCGCGATATCGAAAACTCGGGAGCGGATCTGCCGGAGCTCTCTGATTATTCGATCATCCAGGGGCCGCTCAAGGCGAGGGTATTTCTTGAATTCAGGCATCCCTGCCGGCCGGAAGAAACGCTCGCCTTCGAGAGAACGGGCGAGGACGCCATGGACACTGTTCGACGCTGTTTCCTCGACGCGGCTAATTCGACCAGGGCCCTGCGTTCAGCGCAAGGCTCATGACGGAAGCGGGGTCGGCAGACCAGAGGCTCCAATCACGGACGGGAGAGCCGCCGAGAGAACGATAAAAAGCTTGAGCCGGAATGTTCTCGTCTAACACCGCCCACTCAACGCTTGCGCAATCTTCTTCAGCGGCGATTTTCGCGAGCGTCCCCAGGAGAAAACGGCCGACGCCCTTCGACCGATGCGCATGATGGACAAAAAGATCCTCCACGAAAAGCTTTCGCCTCCCCGCGAACGTCGAATACCCGAAATACCAGAGAACAAAGCCCATCGTTGCTCCGTCGCCGGATGCGTCCGCGTTTTCCAAGTCGTCTGCAAAGGCCGCATGGACGACGCCGTTCGGATGCAGGGCGGAAAAAAGATCCGCCTCGGTTGAAACGCAGAGAGCGCCGAGCCTTTCGTATTTCGCGAGGCGGCGCACCCACGCGAGAACCTCGCCAGAGTCTTCCGGCGTCGCCGTTCTGAATACCACTGCCGCTACGCCCGGGCAGAACAGGAAGGCCCGCAGGACGCGGAGCAGGCGGCGCATGAGCTTGCGCTCGCCGCCCGGCCGCATGAGCCGTCCATCGCCTGGAACCATCCCTTCAATTCGTCGAGTTCCTCGGCCTCTTCGGCGTCGACGGCGCGGAGCTTCAAGCTGGAAAACGCGTCTGCGAGCTCATGATCCAGAAACCGATAGCCCGAGACGGCAAGCCAGAAACGGAATCCGTCGGCTCCGTCCGCGTTATACGCCTCGCCGCGGAAAGCCGCGTCGGAACGGCACCTCGCAATGCATCTAAAAGCGTCAATCATCGACATCTTCCGCCCCCTTGTCTTTCAATCCGTATTTGACGACGCGCAATCCCATCATGCGCTCGGTGATTCCCAGATTAGCCGCCGCGCGAGACACGTTTCCGCCCGTTCGCTTCAATTCCTCGCGAAGTATTTCCCGCTCGACCGATTCCATCGTTTCCTGAAGTCCGCCGGTTCGGGTATTCGGATCGCGGCGAGTCTTTTGCAATCCGGCCGGCAGATGGTAGCTGTGAAGATTTCCGTCGGTGGATAGGATGACGGCGCGCTCGATGCAGTTCTCCAGCTCGCGCACATTGCCCGGCCAATCGTACGACATCAACAGATGCGTGGCCGGAGCGGAAATGGAACGTATCTTCTTTCCATGCTCTTTGGAGAACCGTTCGATAAAATGATTCGCGAGCAGCAAGATATCCGTCTTCCGTTCGCGCAACGGCGGAATAACCAGCGGAAACACGTTTATTCTATAGAAGAGATCTTCGCGGAAGCGTCCTTCGGCGATAAGCTTCTCAAGGTTCCGGTTGGTAGCGGCGATGATCCGAACATTCACCCGAATGGTGCGGCATCCGCCGACGCGTTCGAATTCGCGCTCCTGCAGGACGCGCAGAAAGGTCGCCTGTACGGCCATCGGCATCTCGCCGATCTCGTCCAGAAAAATAGTGCCCCCGTCCGCAAGTTCGAACCGGCCTTTGCGCGCGTTCACTGCGTTCGTAAATGCTCCTTTTTCATGGCCGAAAAGCTCGCTCTCGATCAAGCTTTCGGGAATCGCCGCGCAATTGAGCTTTATAAAAGGGGCCTCCGCACGGGGAGAATTATAATGAATCGCGTGGGCAATGCGCTCCTTCCCTACCCCGCTTTCTCCCAGGAGCAAAACGGTCGCCCCGGTCGAACTGACCTGGTCGATCTGTTGATACAAGAGGCGCATAATCTTTGAATTCCCGATCACGCTGGAAGGCCTGTACTGCGTCTGGAGCGCCGCCTGAAGCCGCTCGTTCTCTTCGCGCAGCTTGACCATCTCCTCCTCGCGCGCCTGCCTGAGCCTGACGGCCTGGCTAATCGACGCCGCGATGATCATCATGAGCTTCATGATTCCGTCGAGGGTATTGTCCGGATTATAGGGAATGTCTATGCCGATGGCTCCGATTGCCTCGGTTCCGGCCTTGATCGGCACGCACACGAAGGAAATGCTTCTGGTATCCTGATTTCTCCGCGCGCCCGTCCTGTCCAGAAAGTCCGGCTCGTCCGCTATCCGCGGAATGGCCACCGGGTTCCCCGTCTCGATGACCCGCCCGATGATTCCTTCCCCCGGCTGATAATGGCCTTTCTCGATCTCTCCCATGCCGTAGCCCCAGGCTTCTCCGATCGTGATGTCTCCGCGGCTCCGGTTCAAAATGGTGATGATGCCCCGCTGGATGCCGACATGCCGGCCCATCGTCTCCATTACCGAATTGAGAACGGTTTCTATATCCAGGGACTGGGAAAGGATTGCGCTGATTTCATAGAGGAGGCTGAGTTCGCACGAACAATGCTCAAGGCGGGACATACACTGCAAACCGGTCATCGACTCTCCTCTGGAGATTCGGCCCTACCGGCTCGCGCAGGACAATCCGGTATACCAGATCATCCTGAATATTTATTCATAAATACTGCATAAATACGCTCTTTGTCAAGGGCAGGAAGGGATACGCGCACTACCTTTCACTCGCCGCAAGCGCGCCACGCTCACCCGCGCACCCTACCTTTCACTCGCCGGAAAGCGCGCCACGCTCACCCGCGCGCGCACTACCTTTCACTCACCGTAAGCGTGCCACGCTCACCCGCGCGCACCACCTTTCACTCGCCGGTAAGCGCATCACGCTCAATCGCGCGCACTACCTTTCACTCGCCGCAAGCGCGCCACGCTTTCCGCGCGCGCACTACCTTTCACTCGAGTGTAAGCGCACCACGCTTTCCGCGCGCGCACTACCTTTCACTCGCCGGTAAGCGCATCACGCTTAATCGCGCGCACTACCTTTCACTCGAGTGTAAGCGCGCCACGCTTTCCGCGCACCATACCTTTCACTCACTACAAGCGTACCACGCTCAATCGCGCGCACTACCTTTCACTCGCCGCAAGCGCATCACGCTCAATCACGCGCACTACCCTTCACCCCCGAGTAAGCGCTCCACGCTCAATCGCGCGCACTACCTTTCACTCACCGCAAGCGTGCCACGCTCACGCGCGCGCACTACCTTTCACTCAGCGCATGCGTACCACGCTCACCCGCGCGCACTACCTTTCACTCGCCGGTAAGCGCATCACGCTCACCCGCGCGCGCTACCTTTCACTCGCCGGTAAGCGCATCACGCTCACCCGCGCGCACTACCTTTCACCCGCCGCAAGCGCATCCCGCTCGATCGCGCGCACTACCTTTCACTCATCGATAAGCGCATCACGCTCTATCGCGCGCACGACCTTTCACTCGAGTGTAAGCGCATCACGCTCAATCGCGCGCGCTACCTTTCACTCATCGCAAGCGTGCCACGCTCACCCGCGCGCACTACCTTTCACTCGCCGCAAGCGCGCCACGCTCACCCGCGCACCCTACCTTTCACTAATCGATAAGCGCGCCACGCTCAATCGCGCGCACTACCTTTCACCCGCCGCAAACGTGCCCCGCTCACCTGCGCGCACTACCTTTCACTCGCCGGTAAGCGTATCACGCTCAATCGCGCGCACTACCTTTCACCCGCCGCAAGCGCGCCACGCTCACCCGCGCGCGCTACCTTTCACTCGCCGTAAACGTGCCACGCTCACCCGCGCGCACGACCTTTCACTCGCGGGTAAGCGCATCACGCTCACCCGCGCGCGCACTACCTTTCACTCGCCGGTAAGCGCATCCCGCTCACCCGCGCGCACTACCTTTCACTCACCGGTAAGCGCGCCACGATCGATCGCGAAATACGCTTAGCCGATCGCTTCGCTGCCGCGTTCGCCGGTGCGGATGCGTATGCATTGCTCAAGGGGCATCACCCAGATCTTGCCGTCTCCGATGCGGCCGCTGCGGGCGCCCTTGATTATGGCGTCCACGGTCACGTCGACGAACTCGTCGTTCACGGCGATATCAAGCCTGATCTTCTTAAGCAAGTTTATCTCGGTTATGGCTCCGCGGTACTCTTCGGTGAACCCCGCCTGCTTGCCGCAGCCCTGGGCCGGAGTAACGGTCATCTTGGTGACTTTCGCTTCCACGAGCGCCTTCTTCACATCGTCCAGCTTCTGCGGCTGGATAAGGGCAACTATCAGTTTCATCGCTGTCTCCTCCCTGTCAATCGATAATCTGGAAGCCGGCATAGGCTTCGGATGCGTGTTCCGAACGGTCGAGTCCGGTCAACTCTTCTTCGCGCGTAACGCGGATGCCGACGGTGTATTTCAGGACGAGCCACACGGCCAACGCGACCGCGAAAGAGAAACCGGCGACTGAAACGACGCCGATCGACTGTTTCGCCAGCAAGCCGAATCCGCCTCCGTTCAAGAGGCCGTTCCCCGTGGCGGTTCCGGTAATCCCGTCAATCGCAAACAGACCGACTGCAAGGGTGCCCCACATGCCGTTCATCAAATGCACGGAAAGCGCTCCGACCGGATCGTCGAGCTTGCGCTTATCGAAAAAGAGAACGCTGAACACGACGAGCACGCCGGAAACGAGGCCGATCATCGCCGCTCCGCCGACATCGACGAAGGCGCAGCCGGCCGTGATTCCCACGAGGCCGGCGAGAGCTCCGTTGATGATCATCGAAAGGTCGGGGCGTCCCAGCAGGAACCAGGAAGCGATCGTGGAGGAAAGAATCGCGACAGCAGCGGAAGTGTTGGTCGTCACCGCGATGTGCGCGATGGCGGAACCGTCGCCCACAGCCATAGTCGATCCGGGGTTGAAGCCGAACCAGCCGAACCACAGCACAAGACCGCCGAGCGTCACCATAGACATATTGTGTCCGAGTATCGGAACCGTCGAACCGTCGGCCCGGTACTTGCCGTGGCGGGGTCCGAGAACCATTACGCCCGCGAGCGCCGCCCAACCGCCGACCGAATGCACTACCGTCGAACCGGCGAAATCGAAAAAGCCGAGGTTCTGCAGCCATCCGCCGCCCCATATCCAATGCCCGGTCACCGGGTACATGACCGCGACCAGAATAAACGCGAACACGATGAAGGAAGTGAATTTGATCCGTTCGGCGACGGCCCCGGACACGATGGTCGCCGCGGTTCCCGCGAACACGAGCTGGAAAAAGAATTTCGCCCAAAAGGGAACCCGGGCCCACGAAATCGCGCCGAAACCCTCGTCCACGCCGCCGTTGGCGAAGAACAGA
This sequence comes from Teretinema zuelzerae, assembly GCF_021021555.1. Classification (NCBI taxonomy): domain Bacteria; kingdom Pseudomonadati; phylum Spirochaetota; class Spirochaetia; order Treponematales; family Treponemataceae; genus Teretinema; species Teretinema zuelzerae. The sequence continues at coordinate 753,660 of NZ_JAINWA010000003.1, forward strand.
TTCGTCAAACCGACGAAGGCGTTGCCGTCGCCGAACATCAATCCCCACCCGATGAACCAGAAGGAGAGGGAGGCGATCGCGAACACGATAAAGTTTTTGGAAAGAATGTTGACCGCGTTTTTGCTGCGGCACAGGCCGGTCTCGACCATGGCGAAGCCGAGATTCATAAAGAAAACGAGGAATGCCGACAACAGCACCCACAGAGTATCCAGTCCCATGATCAGGGTTTCGACTTGCGACAAGCCGCCGACTGCGTCCATAGGAACCTCCAAAGAAAGTGATCCTACGTCATTGTAGTCGGCGCCGCACCGCTCTCGAAACGGCAACCTGAATTGCGCAAAACATAGCCTGTTCGCCCGCCGTGAGTCAAGATCTCTAAAACATGAAAAAAAAGAGGCAGGACGGGCACCGGCGGGAGAGAGCAAAAAGTTCGGAGCCCCCTCAACCGAAAGATCAAAGGAGGCTCGCGATCGTCACGGGGAAGAAAGAGGGCGGTACCGGAAACAGTCTGTCGTGTGCGCGTTTATCAGGCCGACGGCCTGGGCGTAGGCCTGCATGATCGTCGACCCGACGAACTTCATGCCGCGTTTTTTCAAGTCCGCGGATATCGCGTCGGAAAGTTCGGAGGTCGTCGGTATCTCCTGGATAGTCCGATAGGCGGGCTGAAGCGGCGCGCAATCCGCAAAGCGCCAGAGATACGCGTCGAAGGAGCCGAACTCTTCGCGGATCTTCAGCACCGCGAGCGCGTTGGTTTTCACCGAACCGATTTTGAGCCGGTTTCTCACTATCCCCGGATTCGCAAGAAGCGCCTCCTCGTCGGAAGCGTCGATCTTCGAGCACCGTTCAATGTCGAAATCAAAAAACGCGCGGCGGTAATTATCCCGCTTTTTCAAAATCGTATCCCAGGAAAGCCCGGCCTGCGCGCCCTCGAGAATCAGCATCTCGAAGAGCAGCCGGTCGTCGTGTACGGGCACTCCCCAGTCCCTGTCGTGGTACAGCACGTAGGCTTCATTGTTCGGGGGAACCCAGGCGCATCGCGTTTCCATCAGGGCTTCTGCAGGCTGGAAAGAAGAATTTTGATTTCGTTATACGTCAGACGGTTCGGCCGTTTGCCGCCCCCGAGGTAATAATTGACTACCTCGCCGTCCGCTTCGACACCCTCGTTGTACACGTACTGGAAGCGCATCTGGATGTACTCTTCGGGAACCGCGGGAACGCCGTCTTTCGAGGACGAGGAGGAAACCTCGCCGTTCGCGAGAACGCGGAAATCCATGTACTGGCTTTCTTTCTTGTTCTTGTTGTCGTAGGCGGCAATCGCCTTTTCGAGCCAGGCGGCGAGGCGCTTCGCCGATTCGGGAGTGATTATCGTCCCGGCGGCGGCCTCGTCCAGCGGAACAACCTTCGCGCCCGGACTCGTTTTGCCCTCGCCGATGGAAACCATCGTTCCGTTCACGCGGTATACATAGAGCCTGTCGCCGGGAGTGCTCATCCTGCGCGCGACCGTATCTTCCGTCGCGACTCTGGATTGAACGGGAGCCATGCCGTAGAAGCCGACGGTTCCCGGCTCCGGCCCCCTCGATACGGAAGGAACGCTGAGGCAGCCGGCGGCTCCGACTGCGAGCAGAAGGGCGGGAATACAGTTCAACACACTTTTTATCATACATCCTCCAAGACTTTGCTCTATTTTGCCTTGGGAGGACCGATTCTGTCAAACACAGTTTTTCAGCTCGTCTTGAATCTGCCGATTTCGCCCGTTACGGACTGTATTGCCGAACGGTTTTCTGACGCGAGCGTTACCACCTGGGCGATCGCCTTGTTGATCTCGCCGGTGCCGAGGCTCATCTCGTCCATGCTTTCGCGGATGCGCTGAGTAATTTCGACCAGCTGGTTCATTTCCTGCAGAATAGCGCGGCTTCCTTCGAGTATCTGGCTCGCCCGGTCGTTTACAATGCCGCTTTCGTCCCGCATGCGGCTGAGGCTCTCAAGCACGCGCGAATTGCCCTGGCTTTGCTCTTCCATCGATGCGTGGATATGCCTCTGCTGTTCGGAAACCGTGGACACCGATTCGCGCACGCCGTTGAAGGCCTTTCCCGCGTCCTCGGAGGATACGACCACCTTGTCTATGGAAACCTTGAGGCTCTTCAATTCGCGGGAAATCGTCTTTGACTGCGCGGCCGCGTTCTCCGCGAGAACCCGGATTTCGTCCGCCACGACCGCGAAGCCGGCGCCGGCCTCCCCCGCGTGAGCCGCTTCGATGGCGGCGTTCATCGCCAAAAGATTCGTTCGCGCTGCGATCGAAGTAACGATCGTATTCGCCTCGGCGAGGCTCGCCGACTGGCCTTCTATCGCCTTAACCAAACCGATTACATCCGAAATGCGGGAATACCCTGTCTCAGAAACATCCTTGAGCTCAAAGAAGCGCTCGTTGTTTTTTTCCAGATTCCGCCGAACCGACTCGACGTTCGCGATCATCTGCTCGACGCTCGCGGAACTGTCGGTGATGCTTTCTGTCTGCGCGTCGAGGCCGCTCGAAAGAGCGTCGATATTTTTCGTGATTTCCTGAACCGTCGCGGAGGTTTCGTTCACACCTGCGGCCTGGCTCAGTACCTGTTGTTTCACGCTCTCGATATTCGCGTTGATCTGAAAAACCGCCGCGGACGTTTCTTCCATGTTCGCCGAAAGCTCTCCTCCCAGCTCTCCCAGCCGCATGCCGGACGTCCGTATCGAGGCTATTATCTCCTGAAGCATCGATATAAAGGTATTAAAATCCCTGGAGAGCTTGCCTATTTCGTCCTCGCCCGCGACCGGAAGCCGCTGGGTAAGATCGGCCTCGCCGCTGGAAATATCCTCGAGAGCCGCGGCGGTTCGCTTGATCGGCGCGACAAAGGCGCTCGAAAGATAGCTCACGAGGGCGACCAACAGCGCAGCGCCGATGATAAAAGCGACCACGAGCCGCCGGGTGAGGGACCGGGAGCCATCAAGAACTTCAGAACGGGGAATGGAGGCGGCGATTATCCAGGGTTCCTGGGCCGTACCCATGCGCAGGGGAACGAAGGTTTTCATGAAGGGTTGCGCGTCGTCGGAGGCGGGATACGGTCCGCTAACGGTATCGCCCATATTGAACGCTTCGATCAAGCTCGAAGAATACTCGGCCTCGAATTCCCGGGCTACCTTCCCCACCTTCTCAGGATCGGGATCGTACACAACGGTTCCCGTCGCGGAGAGAAGACGCAAATAGCCGGTTTTATACAGAATTTCATTGGAAAAAACGCTGATGAACTTGGACACCGGAATATCAACCCCGGCGGCGCCGAGAACCCTGCCGTAGCGGTTCTTTATCGGTACGACGAAGGACGTCATCACGGCCGGCTCTCCGCCGATTGTTCCGACGAAGGGTTCAAGTATCTGTTCAAGCCCGGTTTTCTTCGCGGTCTGGTAATACCCGCCTGAATACCCGGAATCGTAGCCGGTCAGAATTTCCCTGGTCGGAATAATCTCGAGATCCACGACCTTGTCGGCGCCGGTGTCCTTGAACTGGGCGAGATTGCTGTTCGTGTCGACAGAATTCGAGGGATCCATCGTCCAGCGGAGATTGAAGCGCCCGCTGGGGTCCTGTCCGCTCTGTCCCGCGTACTTCGCGTCGAGGCCGTCGAAAAGGCCCGGCTCCCAGAGAGTCCAGACAGCGTAAAAACGGGGATTGGACTTGAGCTTAACGAGGGCATAGCTTTCCGCGTACGCTCTCCTGTCCTCCGGAGCGATGGTTTCAAGATTCGCAAGAGTCGATGAAAGATCGCGCGCCGTCGAAATAACCAGATTCATCTCAGCCGCGAAGTTTGCGGCCTTTCCCGAGGCAAGCGCCCGCATATAGAGCTCCGCCGCGGCGGAACTGTTCTTTTCCGTGTAGTAATTGATATACAGAGCCGTAGTCGTATACATAGCAATAACCGCGGCCGCTATGCGCACCGCGATCTTAACCGCGAGCCGCGTCCTGAATCCACTCATATGGGCATCTCTCATAGTAAAAAGTATATAGGCCTCATCCCCGCTTGTCAAAGCTGGTTTACAGGTCAGTACATACAATGTACCAGATAATGGAGATTATGGATATAACGTAAATTCAGTACAAAGAGAGTATGATATTCCCCGACCCGGCAAGGTCGTTCATACGCGCCGGCTGCGCGGTTTTTTTTCGCCCCTGCTGCGACCTTCTGCCTCGATCTGACTCCGGAATACCTTGATCACAGGATCCGATACAGTAGAAAAAAAACGGCTGACAAGCGCGCGTTCCGGTAATAAACTAAAGTTCATGGTTTTTCGATCAAAAAAAAAGGAGAACGGATATGGCGCAATGGATGGAAGGAAAAATAGACGTATCGGCGGAGAAGGCCGGGTATGACGAAAAGAGGATCGCCGTCCTCGCTGACTATTACGGAAATCTGATCGACGCGGGGAAGATCCGGGCCGCAGGCTTCCTGATGGCCAGAAACGGAGGCGTATTCTGCCACCGCGCGGCCGGAGCCCATGAGTACTCGGATCCTTCGCCGGCGGTTAAGCCCGACGCGATCAAACGGATGGCGTCCATCACGAAGGTGTTCACGGCGGCGGCGGCGATGAAGCTGGTCGAGGACGGCAAGCTCTGGCTCGAGCAGCCGGTAAAAACCCTTATCAAGGAATTCGACACGCCCCTTCACGGGAATATCACGCTCTGGCATCTTCTTACGCACACTTCGGGGCTGCCGGCAGACGGCGGGTATTTCCTCGAGCCGTATCCGATCGACCATTACGAGTTCATAAACAAAAAAGACTGGATAAAGAGGCTGCTCGCCGGCCCCATGCAGGCGAAGCCGGGCTCGCAGTGGAATTACAGCACGCTCGGCTATTCGATACTGGGCGAGGTCGTCGCGCGGGCGGCTGGCATGAGCGTGGGCGATTATATCGAACAGGAAATATTCAAACCGCTCGGCATGACGAGAAGCTTCTTCACGCCTCCGGCCGAACTCATCGGCGAGATCACGACCACCGAAAAATGGGAGAAGGACGACCTTTCCGGCGCGCCGGGAAAGCGATATTACTCGCTCGGCGGTTTCGGCGCCTTTTCGACCCTGTCCGACCTTATGCGCTTCGCCCAGTGTTTCCTCAACGGGGGAACCTTGGACGGAAACCGCATTCTCGGCCGGAAAACCGTGGAAACCATGACGCGAAACCAGCTCGACGGAGTGCCGTCCTTCCACTGGGGAAAGAACTGCGTCAACTTCAGGCAGGGCTTGGGTTGGGCGTTTTATTGCGACGGCCCGACCGTTTCGCCTGAATGCTTCAATCACGAGGGATGGGGATGGTGCTCGCTCTTCGTCGATCCGGCAGAAAAGTTCATCTTCGCGGCTTTCACCAATACTCACGAAGACTGGAATCCGGCCGTCATGGTGAATCCGAGGACGATCGCGTTCTCGGGAATCCTGTAAGCAAGGCGATGCCGTCCATAGTCTCCGGTTTTAAAACCCTACGGGCGGTCGCCTTCGTAACCTGGAAGGAATGGGCCGCCTACCGTTCGCACATGCTCCTCTCGCTCGCGATCGGGCCGGCGTACTTTCTCGCCCAGGTCTTTATCTGGAAATCCGTGTTCGCGGGGAAGGAAACGCTCGGCGGCTTAACGCTCGAGGGAATGCTCCTTTACTACGGAGCGTCCTCGGTAATCTACTACCTCACGATGGACTTCGCAGACTGGAACCTGCAAATGCTTGTACGCACCGGCCGCTTCCTCACCTATATTCTCAGGCCGATGTCGCACCGGTTTTTCGCCTTCTCGCAAAAAGCCGGACACCGGATGCTCGGCTTCGTCTTCGAGTTCATTCCGGTATGGCTCATCTTTTTTTTCGTATTCAGGATTCCTCTCGTTCCCGCCCGTCCGTTCTGGGCGGCGCTGTCGATCGCTCTCGCGTTTGTAATCATGTTTCTCATCAACTATTCCGCCGGCCTCCTCGCCTTCTGGCTCACGCGCACGGACGGCATACGCGCCCTTATCAGGCTCCTGCGCGATCTCCTCGCCGGTGTGTTCATCCCGCTTTCCTTCTTTCCCGAGGCGGCACAAAAAATTCTCTTCTTCCTGCCGTTCCAGTTCACCAGCTATGTTCCGGTACGCGTATTCCTGGGCTCGTACGATCTCGCCGGCATACGCCTGGAAATTCATGAAATCGTCGGCCTGCAGGCGATCATGGCTCTGGCGATGTTCGGAGTCACGGAGGCGTTATGGAGGCTGGGGATCAAACGCTTTACCGGAGCCGGAGCATGAAAAACTGGACGCTCATGCTCTTTATCCGTTCGATCAGAACCTCCTTCGCCGAACGGGCGGCGTACCGGGGCGACTTTTTTCTGAGCTTCGCCGTTTCGTTTCTCCTGGAACTGGTGACGCCGCTGGTAACCCTGCTCGTGTACCGCTCGGGAACCTCGTTTCCCGGCTGGACGATGGAAGAAGCGATGCTCATCCAGGCGATATTCCTGCTCTCGAGAGGCATCGCGTTTCCGCTGTTCTTCGGCATGGTGTGGGTGGTCTTCGATCAGGCGGTACAGGGAAGCTTCGAGATAACCCTGCTCAAGCCCCGATCTCCGCTGCTGCTGACCATGCTCAGGGGAATCGATATCGAAGGACTCAGCCGTTTGCTCGGCGGCTTGCTGCTCGTAGCGCTCACTATCGGAAATCTGCCCAAGCCGTCCGCCGCGGGCTGGCTCGCCTTCGTCTTTTTCATGCCGCTTTCGGTACTCGTCCTTTTTTCGTTCGCGTTATTCATGGCAGGGAGTTTATTCGTCTGGATAGGCAACAGCCGGGTGTTTGAGCTTCTTGAGGCGGTGCTGGTTTTTTCCCGCTACCCCGGCTCGATCTATTCGAAACCCCTGGAGTGGGCGCTCGCGGCGGGCCTTCCCCTCTCGGCTATCGCGCTGTTTCCCGCGGAAGCTCTCCTCGGCAGATTCAGCGCGCAGATGTTTTTCGCCGTTCCCTCGTCTCTCGCTTTTTTCGCATTGGGACTGTTTTTCTGGAAATCAATGATCCGCCGTTACGCGGGCGGAGGAGGCTGAACTCTCATGCAGATCGATATTCAGGGTCTTACAAAGACATATACGACATGGAACCGGGGAAGCACGTTTTCCGAGGTGCTAAAAAGCCTCGTACGGAGGGAGAAAACCGATGTTCATGCCCTCAAGGGAATCGACCTCTCGATCGATTCGGGCGAGCTGGTCGGATTTTTAGGACCGAACGGAGCCGGAAAATCCACGATGCTCAAAATACTCACCGGAGTCCTCTATCCGACTGCCGGCAGCGTCTCGGTCATGGGCGTATGCCCGTGGAAGGACAGAAAAAAATACGTCGCGGGAATCGGCGCGGTTTTCGGCCAGAAATCCCAGCTGGTCTGGGATATACCGCCGGCGGATTCCTTCATGATGAACCAGGCGATCTACCGCATACCCGACGCCAGGTTCAGGCGGACGATGGACAGGCTCGTCGATATGCTTTCCGTGCGCGATCAAATGAAGCAGCCGACGAGGAATCTCTCCCTGGGAGAGCGCATGAAATGCGAGTTCATCATGGCAATGCTTCACGAACCCCGCATTGTGTTCCTCGACGAGCCGACCATCGGCCTCGATGTGATCGCCAAGGATAAAATCCGCGCCTTCATCCAGGAGATGAATCGGGACGGAGTCACCTTCATTCTCACCACCCACGATCTCGACGACGTCGAGCGTCTCGCGCAGAGAGTTATCGTGATCAATCACGGAAGCATCGTCTTCGACGACGGCATATCCGCTCTCCGGCAGCACTTCGGCGCGAAGAAAATCATTACGGCATCCTGCGCCGCCCCGTGCTTCGTTTCAACCGAGGATGGCGTTTCCGCGCTACCATCCGGAGTCTCGCTTCTCTCCCGCCTCTCCGAATCCGACGTAGTACTCGAGTGCGACACCTCGGTCATGGATCTCCCCTCCCTCATCCGCCTCGTTTCCGAAACCTTCGGGCTTCGCGATCTCGTCGTAGAGGATATTCCCATAGAGACGGTGATCAAGGAACTGTACGCGAAGGAATAAAAAAAGACCGACCGGCGATGCCGATCGGTCTTTTGTAAGTCGGGCAAGGGGGAATTGCCTTCCGTTCGCCGACTTCCTGTCGCCTCTCTCCAGGCCGCCCTCGCCGCCTTCCGCCGCCGTCCCTGGCGGCTCTTCCTCGCCTTCGCTCGGCGGCGGCTCACGATCAATTCCCCCTGGCCCTGGGAATAAAAAAAGACCGACCGGCGATGCCGATCGGTCTTTTGTAAGTCGGGCAAGGGGGAATTGCCTTCCGTTCGCCGACTTCCTGTCGCCTCTCTCCAGGCCGCCCTCGCCGCCTTCCGCCGCCGTCCCTGGCGGCTCTTCCTCGCCTTCGCTCGGCGGCGGCTCGCGATCAATTCCCCCTGGCCCGGGGAATAAAAAAAGACCGACCGGCGATGCCGATCGGTCTTTTTTAAGTCGGGCAAGGGGGAATTGAACCCCCGACCTCTTGGTCCCGAACCAAGCATTCCAAGTTGTCACCCTTTAGCATCGCTTAGCTTGTCGCTCGCTGCCTTCGCTAAATTATTACGGTGTAAAGACTTATTCTTCCACCGCTTAGTATACTTTAGTGCCCTTTAGTTTTTCAGTCAAGTTTTTCAGGTGCAAAATTAGGTGCAAAGAGGTGATTTTCGAAAATTAGGTGCAAGAAGAGGTGTAAAATGAAGGTAACCAAGTGTTCAGTCAGAAGTATCTTGAAATGATCGACAGGACAGTTTTCTTTGCTTCTTCCCGTTCTTCTATTGGATCATCAAAGAGCACAGCAGGACTGATATTAAGAGCAACGGAAAGCTTCAATATCGTGTGTAGATTTGGTTTTCGTTTACCAGTTTCGATAAAATTGACCATATTCTGAGATAACTTTGCCTTCATGGCTAGATCGAGTTGGGAGATCTTTGCTCGCTCCCTTTCCTCACGAAGTCGTTTAGCAAATCTCACTTCTTGATCCTCAATCGTGGAACTCATGTATGTATCTTTACTTTCTTTTTGTGTTGACACAACACACAAGACTAACTGATAATTACATACTATAAAATTTCCAAGGAGCTAATAATGGAACCGACAAACGATGCAAAAGATGAAATCAGCAACAATGAAACAGAAACCACCACTGCAATGCTCACCGATATGCTAAAAAACAACATCGGAGCGGTAGCTTTTTCTTCGATTTTTTCAATACTCACGATCATTAGTGCTTTTAGTGGAACAGCCGAGATTTCTGGCGGACAAGCAATAATTTTTGTTATTCTGTCACTCATGCTATGTCCCATACTTGGTTTTATTGGATTTTTAATCGGTGAGAAACTTCGAGATGCATTACATCCCGACTTTGTCATAACCTCAGGATTCATGAGTCTACTCAAAGAAAAGGTGTTTTGGGCAATTGGGCCTCAAGTTATAGGCGGATTCCTGGGTATCTTGATTGCATCAGGAATCATTCAGCTACTCGTCGGAATTGAGTAACTTATTGAGTATGAACATGATGATTAATAAACGGATCAATCACCCCGTTCTTCAAGGATTTCTCCTTGTACTTATGTCTATGCTCGTAATCTCCTGTGGTTCATCAAAGATCAAAGAGAAAATCATTGCTACCGGAACCTATACATATCAAGATGATAGAATAACTAGTATTTATGCTGATTCATATGATTCTGGTGATGGTCTAAAAAAGTTAAACCCACCTCAAGATATGACAACAAGAGAAAGATATAGAATTAGCAATAACACACTAGAACACTATAATCCTTCAGGAAAGAAGGATCATACTTTTCATCGCGAGGCTAATAGCAATGATCCCAATCCGTTCTTAGGTACATGGATGACCTTAAAAGATGAACTTGAGTACCAAGGGTATGGTTTCAAAATTATATTTACTGATAAAAATTACACCCTTTCATTAATCAGTATCGAAGAATAAACACCAGAACCTGAAATCTCAAGAAGCCTTAGTTACCCCATGGCATAATGCCATGGGGTATATCAATACTTCATTTCCAGTAAAAAACTACAGCTCTTTAATAACACCCATAAAATCATCCATCTTGAGAGCACCATCTATAAGTTTTTGATCAAAAACCATAAAATATTTATAGTTTCGACCGGCTGCCGCTTGCCATGCTTTGCCTAGTTTAAGCTTTTGTTCGGAATCTGAGTTGTCTCGATCATCGCCTTTGGTTTCCATGAGAATAATATTCCCCCGAGTAGTGACGATGATAAAATCGGGAAAATGATTAATCCATCCATTCAGCCAAAATCCCTTCCGCTCGATGTTGCGATGCCAGAAAAGGATGTTGTCAAGATTTGCGACTTCATTGATAACACGAAGTTCGAAATTATTCGGCTTATCCTCTTCGAGATACAGGCTCTTCGGGAGACCTGCTTTGGTATCAAGCGGTCCGATAGTCTTTGGGAACGTCCAGCTTTCATAAGCGTAAATACGATTTGCGGAAATCGCGCGGTCAAATTGCGTTTGCCCGTAAGCGGCGGAAAGTTGATCGATCTGAAGTTTCAGCTTTGATGCGAAGATGTATGGATTCTGTTTGACGGTTTCGAGCTGATCGGGGTTGAGAGCCGAGAATACCTTGAGTACGTATTCTTTGAGTTCTGCGTCCGAGACATGATCGAAACGCGATAATTGTGGATAGATTTTTGCAAAAAGTTCGCGCTGTTGATCCTTGGGGGAAAGCGTGTTCAGGAACTTTGCGAACGCCTCAAGTTCCTTTGTTGCTAAGCGCGTATACTCAGGCGTAGATTCTCCGAGTTCGTAGGATGCGAGATCGACGCTATAGGCTTCCGCCGAAGTGCCGTCCATCGACAGGTTTACCGCCTGGCGGGAAAGCTTGAAGTCCTTGAGAAAGGACGATTTGGTGATGATTTTTCTGCTTTCGTCCCCATCGTTGAAAAGGCCTGCGTCTATGTCTTCAAAGAATTGCGGGATACTGATAGATGCAGCTTTTTCGCGATATTGCGGTTTTATTTCGTACATATCATATGCTCCCTGTAGATCAAAGGGAACCGCGAGCGAGGGATTCTCTTTTGACTGTTCTATTACTTCATTCATCGCGGCTTCGGATTCTAGAGCGATATTCTCTATATCCGCCACAACCTGTGCGGCGTTTTGTTCTGCGGTATTTGGAGTAGGTGGAGTAATCGAATCGATCACGTCTGCCATTGCCAGTTCGCGAGTAGCTTTCGCAGGAGGAGGCGTTTCCTGTGTCTGCTCAATGGTTTGGCCATCCTTGATACGGTAATCGTTCTTGGAAAAACCGGCATGATTGAGGCCGGAAACGATGTTGTCGAGGGTATCAAGAAAGGCTGAAGACGATGTGAGTACATAGGACATGTTGAGCATCGCTTTCTTGTGCGAGCGGACATACGGCTGCCGGAGAATGCGGCCGAGAATCTGCTCGACATCGACCGGGCTTGTCCGATTTGCGACCGTCGCGAGGATGTAGGCGAAGGGACAGTCCCAGCCTTCTTTGAGGGCGTTGACCGTAATAATATACTTGATCGGGCAGGCGCGATCTTCAAGTGTGATATTCTTGAGCTCGTTCACGTCCGCTGTTTTGATGGCAATCGATTCCTTCGGAATACCGAAGTCAACGAGCTTGTCCTTGAGTTTCGAGAAGGTGAGAGTATCGTCTTTTGATTTTGGTTCCGCCTGGAACAGAACGATCGGCCTGATATACGAGCCGCCGCTCGCTTCTTCCTCATCGGCGAGCCGCTGAAGGTTTTCGCGCAGGGCGATAGCGTTTGCGATGACTTCCGTCGAGTCATGATTGTTATAGACGACGACGGGGAGTTTGACCATCTGCTCTTTCTTTAGAGCGAGCGCGTCAACGTAGCTTATGATATTGCTCGTGTCGCGCGGGGTCGCGGTGAGTTCGAGGATAAAGCCCGGATTGAGATTTTCCAGCATATCGATGCTCAGTGCCGAGCCTGCATTGTGGCTCTCGTCGACGACGATCATTGGCGTCAGCGTGTTCAGAACTTGAGCGAGAGATGTTGGATCGGCGTTGGCGATAGCCTTGTTGATCGTATACAGATTGGCAAAGGTACTCAGGTTTCCGTTTTCCTGATATACCTTTCTACCTTCTTTGTTCTGTGCGCGGAAAGAGTCGAAACTCAACACGATTACCGAAAGCAGCGAGCGGACGGCCTCAGGCGAAAAGCCCGTTCCTGAAAGCGCCTCGTCCTTTGAAAGGATTTGCACTCGCCCCTGAAAAAGCGCGTCGAGCTTCATCCGGTAGGGATGTTCGGGATTACGGAAGTTCTTGATTGTCTGGTCAAGGATGGTTAGCGACGGAACGAGCCACACTACGACTTTTGGCGACGCTGGACGCGCCTGAAAATATCGATGGATCCCGTGAACGCCCAGAAGGGTTTTCCCTCCTGCGGTCGGGACTTTGAGGCAGACTGACGGAACGCCTTTGATGATCTCGCGGAAGGCCTTCAGAGATCGGGTTCCCGTTCCGACGCGGATTTGTCGGTCTCGCCAGTAGTCATTAAATGCGTTCGTCATTGAAGGCGACTTATTCAGGTGGACGAGGAAATCGTCAAGATCGGCAAGGACTGTTTTCTGATATTTTTTAAGTTCCATTTTTTAATACCTCGATATGTCACGCGGGATTTTCTTGAACGTAATATTCCGCGATTTCAGATATTCGGAATCTATGGTGCATGAGTCGGCATAGATGACATACTGCTCATCCTTATCCCTGACGGTTTTCAGAAAGTCGAAGTCAAGAACGGTTTCTTGACCCTTGATGTAGTAGAAATAATACGAAACGCCAAAAGCAGATCCGAGATGGAATTTATTCTTGAGCTTTTTCGCGGGCAATGCAGACTTCGTTTCGGCATACCAGATATATTGCCTGAGTGCTTCGTCTTCTACTTCAGGATTGAGTGCGCCTTCTGCGGTGAATACTGCAGGGCCAAGCGTGAGATACGAGAACCCACCACCGGTCCCGGGAACTTCCTTGCCTTCTGCTCCATACCCATTGATAACGCGGCGAACACGCTCCGCCGTGATAGTTTCGGCATAATCTTCCATCTCGATCATGATGAACTTACGATGCCCGCCGTCTTCCTGATTGAGCTTGAGCACGGCATGGGCCGTAGTGCCAGAACCGGAGAAGGAATCAAGGATGATGGAGTCGGGATCATCAAGTAATTGAATTATTCTTGTTGCGAGTTGAATTGGCTTAGGTGTTTCGAAAGCTTTATTACCTCCAAAAAGTAACTTTAATTCTGCACTTGCATTTCGCGTACTACCACCAAAGTTGTAGGGCCACCACGTTTGGTTAACAACACCTTGTTTCACTTCTGATAGAAACTTCTTTTCCATCGGAAATTTTGCATCTCCACTTTTACCCCACCATATTCTGTTTTCATTCTCAAGTCGTTTCATTTCGTCAGGAGGTCGCCGCCAACTACTTCCTTGCGGCGGATAGACAGAATCACCAACTTTGTTTTTTATTGTATAGAAGTCTCGTTCACGATACTCAACTCGTGTTAATGGGGTTGGTAGCCAATTCCCTCTTGGGTCATTATCCGGATTGATATATGTGCTTAGTTGTTTTTCATCTCGTGTCAAAAGAGTAAGTTCACATAACTCGCTTTTTCTGTATAAAAGAATATGATTATGGGTTTCTGCAATACCGGAGGAATTATTGCCTGGAGTATCCTTTGATTGCCAGACAATATTTGCCAAGAAATTATTGATTCCAAAGATTTCATCACAGATCAATTTCAAATGTGCATGTTCCACGTCATCTATACTTATACTTATTGCTCCATCTTCTCGAAGCAATTTTTGCAACAGTTTGAGTCTCGGGTACATCATGCAAAGCCACTTGTCATGACGGGAAAGGTCTTCACCTTCTTTACCGACGACTTCGCCGAGCCATTTCTTGATCTTGGGATCGTTGACGTTGTCATTATAAACCCAGCCTTCGTTGCCGGTGTTGTAGGGAGGATCGATATAGATGAGCTTTACCTTGCCTTCGTACTGTGGAAGAAGGGCTTTCAATGCTTCGAGGTTGTCCCCGTGGATTATAAGATTATCTTTCGTGGCTTCCGCGTCGCCGAAGGAATATGAAGGCACAAGCGTGCGAAACGGCACGTCCAGATGGTGATTTATGACTTTATCTTTACCGATCCAGTTCAAAGTGGGCATGAAAAGGGCTCCATGGGTGATTTTGCTACGATTTAGTCTATTGTATCTTGAAAAAGGGGTGTTTACAAGAAATTTGAAGAAAATGGCTAAAGCAAACCCTAGTTTTAAGACGAAAATCAGGTTGTAATGAAGGATTTTGTAATAAAAAACGCATAAAAATCTTCCATAATTGAGACCGAATCTGTAGTATAATGCTCTTTAAGAGGGGTTTATATGGGAAATAACAACACATCTGTATTAAATCGTGTTTTTTCCCGAAACACTTTATCCGCAATTTTAGCGGGCAAAGAAGAAAATCCTTACGCTATAGCAGTTCGTCGATATGTCGATGACCCACAGGGGAAAAAAAACAGGCAAATAATCAGTGAAATATATCGCGTCCTGAATGAAGACCATCGCAATGAATATTTCTATAAAAACTCGTTACTGAATAACCTATTATTGCATGATCCGCATCATAATCTTAGGAACACCATCGCTTTGACTGAAATACCTGTTGGCCGATCTAAAGTCGATCTAGTTCTAATTAATGGGCTGGCTCATGTATACGAGATCAAAACAGAATTGGATAATTTTGATCGACTGGATTCGCAAATCAGCAATTACTACAAGGCCTTTGACCATGTCAGTGTCGTGACTTGCCAAGAAAACGTTGAAAAGCTTTTATCAATATTATCTGGAACTCATACAGGCATCGTTGTTCTTCAATCAGACTCGACCCTGGTTACCGTGAAGCCATCTGTAGAAGAACAATCTCAACTTGACCACGTCACAATGTTCAAGATTCTGCGCAAACAAGAATACTCGAATATTATTATGCAAGAATTCAAATCGCTTCCGGATGTCTCACAATTTGAATATTTTACTGCCTACAAACAACTTTTCTGTCAGATAGACATTAACAAAGCGTATCGTTTATTTCTCAGTGAGCTAAAGAAACGTAGCACAATTACTGAAGAGAAGTATTTTATGATACCTGACGAATTGAAGTCTTTGGTTTATTTTTCGAAATTAAAAGTAACCGATTTCGAAAAAATTGAGAGGTTCCTTCATTCCTATTTCTAAAGGAGAAGACTATGTATTATCCGTATCTCCGTGGGCGACAATATGAGTTAATTGCACTTAGAGAGATGTTGGAACATGATTTACTCGGTACAAATATCATACCGATCATCGAACCCGTTAAAGCCTCATCGACGCTAATTTCTACACTAGAAAGCTTTGTTGAAAAAAAGAAAGAGGTCATAGTTATTCAGAATCCAATGGCAGGGTCGTTTTCATCAGAAATTAGTCGAAAAGCGCCGTATAAAGAAAAATATGAGAAACAATCAAACGATGCGAATATTATTCCGGCGTTTCTTGTTGAACCTAAATCTGCCAACTTGCTTGGGCCTTTTGTCGAAAAAGAAACTAAGGACACACTATTAATTAGTAATGATATAGACACGTTGCCTTTCTTAAAATCACTTCAGAATAGCCCCCGAATAACCGCATTCGTAATCCCAGATGAGAGTACCTTCCGCAAAAATATCAGCGCAAACAAAATATCACTTGGAGATCATTTTAAAAAGCGAGTAAAAAATAGTTTGTATTCTGAGATAACAGATGAGTTCTTTACTCACGATCATCTTTCTTTTAGAGAAGATGGATATTCTGGTTACTCGGATTTTTCCATTATTGGCGATGATTATACCGAGAATGGATTTGCACCGTATGCTGTTGCGATTCACATGGTCTATTTTGACATGGAGAAGAACTTACGCGTTCATCACTTCGTTTCAGATACGAATGGTGATATTTACGACACCGCTGGAAAGTTTGCAGAGGCTTTGTTCAAGCTAGTCGAGTTTGATGAACTCGAAACCTGTAATACTTATGCTATTCGCATTTTCCGTGAATTATACGAGGGGCAGGAATATCCAGGCTTGGGAACAGTAAAGAAACTTGCGATAATGCATCATCTTGAATTGATAAAACAGTATTTTGATAATGTAAACTAAATTATTGTTTGCTGTTTGTCTGGCTACCAGCATAAGTTTTTTTTGGATATGATCGAAAATTACGGTATAGCAGTTTTTGTTGTTATTATAGTCAACGACTTAGAAGCTCTTGTTAGAGCAACATATAAGTTTTTTTCATCTGCAATTCCTGTGTCGATATAAATTGCATGATCATATTCGAGCCCTTTTACTAGTAGTGTGGTTCCGATTAATCGTGGAAATTTTAAAGGACGCCCAGATCGACGAAAGATTGCTTGATATGATTCATTAGCTTCTACGAATGTCCTTATTGATTTTGCTGACATAAGATCTAAAACACACATGAAGCGATTGAATAAATCACGTCGGTATACTTTGCAATCTGGTGTGTTTTTAAGTAATTTAAAAAAATCCCGCAGTGTGGTACTACAGGAGGAATTTATAAAGTTGTTTACATATTGTGTAAGTTCTGGAGATTTACTTTTTTTTGTGATCGTGGCGATCTCTCCTCGGATGGTTCCGGCCGCAAGAACCTTATCAATACCTGTAAAGCATTTCTTTGAAAAATCAATAATTTGCAAGACTTTAGCTTGATTTGAGATAGTTGTATCAAGTTTTTGAAATATTTTCTTTAGTTCATTGCACTCGACTTCCTCTATTGACGAGAATACACCGCCTAATGATCTAGCAAGATTGTGCCCGGAATTCTTTGATCGTTGATCACCAGAATAAATAACAATATAAGAACCCGTTTTCTGTAACGCTCCATAAAACAGCCGATTTTTTTGGGGATCTGAATATGATGACATCGAAATAGGCATCACTTTAACTTGCGGTGGTAATCCCCGAGAGAGATCAATTTTTCTATGAGCTTCAAGATTTTTCCTAGCTGTTATTAACCATTCAGCAAATTCAGTCGAATGTGCATTCTCCCATCGCCATGGTTTATCCAGTTTTCCTAAACAACGAAAGTTTGGGTATATATCACTTTCCCAGTCAACCGATTCGTCTGCAAAACTAAAGATTCCTTGCAATGGATCACCAAGAACCCTACACGGTAGAAGATTTGCGAGAAATAATAAAACAGAATGCTGTTGTTTTGAGCAGTCCTGATATTCATCAACATACACACCATTATAAGATTCTTGAATTATCTGTTGAATGAATATTTTGCGAAGCAAATATTCAGTAGAATCATAAAGTTTGTTCCACTCTGTTGAAGACGAAGGATTGAGGATATCCCATTGACTGGATTTGGGGTATGCAAGGCAAAATCGTAATGACCAACTCGCAATCGTATCTATTTCATATAAGGAATGATCAACGTTAAGCATTGCCATTTTATTACGCAAGGAATATACTCCTGCATAGGTATGCGTCAAAACAAGTTGCCGTTCTTTTGCTAGTTTAACCGCCATTGCAATTAGGTGAGTCTTGCCATAGCCAGCAGGCGCGATAACGTATCCATTTGTTCGACAGTCTGCAAGCGTTTTCGCCAATTCACTCATCGTTTAGAATCCATGTTTTGAGTTGTTTCATTTTGTCATACAAATCGCATGAAGAATAATCCTGAGAATCAAATAATTCTGATATTGTTAAAAATAATATCGATGCATTAGTAATATTCTTGAACCACTTTTTTTTATTTGCCACTTCCCCAATTAGTTTTCGCAAGTCCTGTGATTCTGGCCACTCTGAGTGCTGCTTGTCCAGGGTTCCGGGAAACACAGATAAAAGCTGTTCGCGTGCAGGTATACCAAGACCATTAATAGCAAAATCAAGGCAGGAAAGGACATAATTCCATGGTATGTCTAACATTATACGTTCCTCAATGGAGACATTCCCAGCCCAAACAAAAGTTGAAATTGATAAAGCTTTTAGTTCTGCACAGTCATAATCGGATAACTGGTCTTGAGCATCCGAATCCGCAAACACCGCGACTTCATATCCTAATTGTTTGAACACTTGTGCCGTTTTTTTTACTTTCCCTCCACCATTAGCATCTACCAATGCTACACCGAAATAAGCAAATGGATCAAAAGCTTTAGTTACCAAATAATCATCAAAGCCTCGCAGAAAACCAACTTCCGTGGCGCCTTCGCACACAATTACTTTTTTACTTAGAAAAGCTTCTGCATTTGCTCGAATCTTTCCTTGAATTTCAAGTTCGCGTAGTTGGTTATCGTTAGCAGATTGTATCGTAACTTCGCCATTATAATTGTGGACAATATATAGTTCATCAATTGTTAACTCGCGGAGTACAATTGGAGAATGAGTTGTTATGAAGTACTGCCCTGATTTATCATTTCGGATACACTTAATCAGACGAGATATTCTATTTGGTTCTAACCCATATTCAATTTCATCAATAAGAGTTATATGCCCGTTTTCGAGATTTTGTTGTTGAATACCACATAGCACTAGTCTGCGAGAACCCAATCCCAGCAATCGCAAAGGGATGTCCTTGTCATGTAACGCAATTCCTCCGACTTTCAGATTAATTGAGCTTATATCTAATTGTGCCTTATATGTTTCTGATACATGTACACCAAAATGTCGTGCAGCGACTTCTGCTTTTTTTGCAGCATGGTCAAAACCAGTAAGAACAGATCGATTCATATCAAAGGTTTGTTTCGCTTCACGTGCAGCCGAAACGAGAGATTCATCAATATTATCTGCTTCCGTTATTCGAGCAATTGCTGAACCTGATGACCATGACAATTGCCTCTCCGAAAAAGCTCCAATAATTCCAACGCAAGCCTTAATACGATCACTCGTCTTAAATTCAATACCATCTGGATTACGAGAATTAACTACAATCCATTTAGGTTCCAAGGCATTACTTACAGATAGCCTGATGGTGAGAACAATTTCAAGGGAATCATCTGGTTCATCGAATACCTTTTTTTCTTTTTTATTCCAACCACGAAGCATAAGTCCGTACTTCAAATCTGAAATGAACTCCGGAATGATTTCACCAATTGTTAATTCAATACAAAGTTCTTTAGTTACATCATTATTGAAGAAGTCTGAATCAAAAATAGAAAGATTCCAATTAGGATACAAACAGTATCGTATAGCCTCTAATATTGTCGATTTTGATGAATCCCCTTTACCGACCAAACAAAATACTGAATCAGCTGGTAACCCCCATTCAAAATGATTGACCCCTCGAAAGTTACTAATACTTATATATCGGATTTTCATTTTTTACCCTCGGTTGCTACAATTTTACACCCGGTTAATAAAAAGCAAAGGAATATATGCTCAATCTTAGACAATTTTCCACTGCTGTCCAAGATAAATAGAACTATTTTAAAAACCCGATTTCCGTGATACAGTTTTGTTACCACACAAACCTTTACCACAAAAGGAAATCGGGTATGAATAACTATAACACACTTTTTGGACAGCTTCTATCACAAGTTAAGAGACCTGAATTTGATAAACTGTGCAAAACGATGGAATCAGACAAATTCCGAAAAGATTTCAATACATGGGATCAATTCGTTGTCATGGCCTTTGCGCAAATAACTAGACAAAACGGCCTGCGTAGTATTCAAAATGCAATGAATTGCCAAAAAAAATCTTTTTACCATCTCGGCCTGAACAAAGAAATAAAACGATCAACGATTTCATACGCAAATAAAAATCACGGCTCCGAGTTTTTCGAGTCCTTGTATTATCAATTATTTTCAACGCTTGAGCGCGGCGCACGTAAGTTGACGGAAAAGAAACTGTATGCCGTAGATGCAACCACAATCGGATTTTCTCTGAATGATTTCCCATGGGCGAAATTCAGATCGACAAAAAGCGGTGTTAAGATCCATGTGAAATATGACGTTGGCGAATCAGTTCCGGAATATTTGTTCATTACTAATGCAGAAGAGCATGAGAACAATACGCTTGGAAAAATGAATCTTAAGAAAGGCGATATTGTTACCTTTGATAAGGGATACAATAACTACGCTCAGTTTTCTGATTTTTGTGATAACGGTGTCTATTTCGTTACCAGACTTAAAGATAATGCCTCTTACAAAGTAATTAAACGAAGAAAAACGCATACCACAAAGATATCGAGCAACCATATCATTCAGTTTACCGGCCAGGTTGCAAAAAGCAAATGCCCAAATGAACTCAGGCGTATTCGGACCGTTGATAATGAGACTGGAAGCGCAATTATTTTACTTACGAACATGATAAGCTGCAGCGCGGAAAAGGTTGCTGAAATATACCGAAAGCGTTGGCACATAGAACTCTTTTTCAAAACTATTAAGCAAAACCTGAAAATAAAACGTTTTTATGGAACCTCTGAGAATGCGGTAAAAACGCAGATTTGGATTGCTATGATCGTTTACCTTTTGTATATAATGCTCAAAAAATCGACAGGCAGTATAACGAAATGCTTCACACATTTTATTTCGGAAATCTCTGTTTCATTATTCCAACGTATTGATTTGAACCTTTGGTTTGCCGGGTCGTCGCCGCCAGTTTCTGTTCACGCTCCAGATGTCAGTTGTATGCAATTTGAGTTTTGTCTATGAAATTATCTTGGACAGCAGTGAAATGGCATTTCTAATTTAATGGAACCCGATCGCTCAAAATAGATGGCGAACTGATTTAAAGCCAATCACAAATCGGCATCGCCCATTTTACCTCAAACCAATCAGCGGTAGATTTCTTGGATAATCCATTCGCGGTCATATACAGCTCAGCGTGCCGATCTGAACCGGGTCGGTTGACATGCTCGGGGTGATGGATACAAGCAATCGACATATCCATCCCCTTATTTCAATTTGGAAGAATCTTACGGTTGATGAGCCTATTATTTCTTTCCTCCGCCCATCATGCCGCCGCGATTTCCATTCATCATGCCGCCTTGATAACCGCCCATCATACCACGGTCGAATCCCGAGAACTCATACGTTTTTCCCTTAATCGTTGCCTTGGTCACCGAGAAGTATGGCTGACCGTTGGCGTTCGTTGATGAAAACTCATAGCCTTCAAGTTTAAGGGTCGAACCGGCTCTAATATCATTATTATAGGCGTAGTAATAAAAATTCGGAAAATCTAGTATATATACGGTGGTTCCGGATTTAATAGCGGGTTCATCATTCACAAACGAGAGTTTCCCTTCCAGCGTCTTTTTTGTTGCCGCAGTCTGTAATCCGGGTGCACCCCACATCATGCCAAATCGACCCATACCCCACATACCGCCCATCGTAACGCCGTTGAGTCCACCTTTCAGGAGGTATTGCTGTCCCAGATCGGTATGGAATGCATTGAGCTGCGCCGAACCATCGCCACCGAGCATCTTGTCCATCCTGTCATGCATATCGCTATTGCCGATTATTTCTCCCATCACGGCATCGCCCAGTTCTTCCAATACGCCCGGATCAACCTTATCAACGGTGACTTGGTCTAAAGTCGTTACATTTTGTTGCTTTTCGATATCACCAACGATCGTGTCCAGAGAGCGAGGTTCAGCCATTCCCATTTGAGCGAATATGCCTATCCCGAGGCCCAATGAAAGGAATATAACCAGAATTCCCTTTTTCATACAAACTCCTTCTCCGTAGAACGGATATACCTCAAGTATATGATTTAAGGATGAATAGCAAAACATTCATGAAAGGTTTGGAATGAATTTGTCACGCCCCGAGACGACGATTGTCGTACCAAAAGCGTGACACGTATAGATGTTTCGAACTTTACTTCAAGTTGAAGGGTTTCAGGAGTTTGTCCACCTGAATGGTCTTTCCTGCATCATCTTTGGTCTCGACCTTTGCGAAAACCCAGCCTTCGATTTTTGAGGGATCAAGGCCGGCGGCAATAAAGGGCTCCGGATTCAGGACAAACACGATATCCTTATCATTTGTTGACAGATCCTTAGCCCACTCGAACATGTTTCCGTTTCCGAGTTTAACTCCATAGTGATCGAGCTTTTCATGATAGCCGACCCGGGTCCGCTGGAATTTCACGATTTCCGCGAAAGTGGCGCCGAGAGACTTCTTCGCGTCAGGAGCAGCCTTGTCCGAGCCAAGTTCGAAATGAATCATGAACTCGCCGTCCTCAATCTCATATTTAATTCCGTCAACGGCGGGCAGCTTGGCGATATCAAGGCCCGCGGCGATAAACGGCGCGGCGTCAAAGACAAACTCAGCGTCGGGTTTGTCAAGATCCGCACCCGAGGCGTTGTTCCGCGAAAAATCCGACGAGAACAGAACCTGATCGCCGTTCGGGGAAGCGAGACTCCAGGCATAATCCTCCTCAGACCATGCGACGCGCTGGTCAGAGGCCGCAATGACGGCTGCGAAGGATGTGTTCGCGACCTTGGCGACAACATCGGTTGAATTACAACCGGCGAGAGCGACGGCGGCAAATAATGCCGAGCCGATCAACATAATGACTTTGGCAATTTTCATATTGAACTCCTTTCGGTCTCAAAGGACCATTAAATAAAACGAAATTATTAACCTTCCTCTGTCGGCACGCGCACAACAGAATAATCCAATATACCTGCTCCTGCTCTACGGTTTTATCATACCTCCTCTATAGAAAAAACCTGAAGATCGGCTAGCGTCACAATACAACACAGCAATCAGCCAATAATCCGGGAAACCCGATATCCAGCCGTTGTCACCACATGAGTAAGCACGACATCATTGAGATTCGAACCCTGAACCAAAGCGCTTTGTCTCGAAAGATTGACGTCGACGCTTTCAACTCCAGGGACATCACTGAGGGCAGACTCAACTTTCATAGTGCAATGACCGCAGCTCATTCCCTCGATCATCAGCATTTTTTTGGCAGATGCCGGTTTTGTTTCATCCTTTTTTTGCGCGCTTGCCGGAACAACAGCAAACGCGGGCTTGAATCTCTTAAGCCGTAGCGCATTCGTCAGTACGGAAACGGAGCTGAGCGACATCGCGATCGCGGCAAAAATTGGATTGAGAAGCGGTCCACCGAATATGTGGAGAAGACCAGCCGCTATCGGAATGCCAAGCACGTTGTACGCGAATGCCCAGAAAAGATTCTGCTTGATATTCCGGATGACGCTCTTCGAAAGCTTGATAGCCGTCGGAACGTCCATGAGGTCGCTCCTCATGAGGACGATGGACGCGCTTTCCATGGCGACGTCTGT
Source organism: Teretinema zuelzerae (assembly GCF_021021555.1). Taxonomy (NCBI): domain Bacteria; kingdom Pseudomonadati; phylum Spirochaetota; class Spirochaetia; order Treponematales; family Treponemataceae; genus Teretinema; species Teretinema zuelzerae. The sequence continues at coordinate 777,031 of NZ_JAINWA010000003.1, forward strand.
TCCGGAACCAATCGCGATGCCGACGTCTGCCTGCGCGAGCGCGGGAGCGTCGTTGATGCCGTCGCCGACCATCGCGACCCGCTTTCCCTCTTTCTGTATCTTGGCGACTTCGGCAGCCTTGTCCTGCGGCAATACCTCGGCGAGGACGCGGTCGATGCCGACCTGCCTTGCGATTGCCTCAGCTGTCTTTCGGGAATCGCCGGTAATCATGATGGTTTCGATGCCCATATCGCGCAGTGCCTTGATAGCCCTTGCGCTTGATTCTTTGACGACATCGGCAACGGCGATAATTCCGGCGTAAGAACCGTTGATCGCGATATGCATCGGCGTCTTGCCCTCCTCGGCGTAGGCGTCTGCCATGGAGGCATTAACCGTGATCCGGTTTACATCCATATGCTTGACGTTGCCGAGCAGGATTTCCTTTCCTTCCACCGTCGCCTTTATTCCATGACCGGGAATCGCCTCGAATGCCGCCGCCTGATATCTTTTATCAGTCCGCGCATCGGCTGCCTTCACGATCGACTCTCCGAGCGGATGCTCGGAGCCGCGTTCAGCAGCAGCCGCCAGGGCGAGAATCTCCGTCTCCTCAAAACCGTTCTCGGTATGGATATCCGTCATTTCTGGCTGGCCCTTGGTGATCGTTCCGGTCTTGTCGAATACGATCGTTTTTATAGTGTGCGCGGTCTCCAGGGCCTCGCCCGACTTGATGAGCACTCCATACTCAGCCCCCTTACCGGTGCCGACCATGATGGCGGTTGGGGTGGCAAGTCCGAGCGCGCAGGGACACGCAATGGTAAGAATCGCGACGAACACGGTCAGGGCGAACACTACGCTGGCCCCGAAGAACAGCCACAGTCCCGCCGACGCAATCGCGATTACGAAAACGATCGGGACGAAATAGCCTGAGACGATGTCGGCCATCGCGGCAATCGGCGCCTTCGATCCCTGGGCATCCTCCACCAGCTTGATGATGCGCGAGAGAACCGTATCGGCTCCCACTTTTGACACGCGGAACGTGATTGAGCCGTTCTTGTTGATCGAGGCGCCTATCACCCTGTCTCCCGGTCCTTTTTCAACGGGCATGCTTTCGCCGGTAATCATTGACTCGTCAATCGAGGTGCGCCCGGAAACGATATCGCCGTCAACGGGTATCTTTTCCCCGGGGCGAACCATCACCGCATCGCCGACCTCGACTTCCTCAATCGGAATTTCTATTTCAGCGCCGTTCTGAATGACAGTCGCGGTTTTAGGCTGAAGCCCCATGAGCTTTTTGATGGATTCCGACGTCTTTCCCTTGGAAATGGCCTCGAGCGTCTTCCCCAGCAGTATGAGGGTTATGATAATGCCGGCTGTCTCGAAATAGAGGCTCTCGACCATTTTGAAGTTTCCGTTGGCTATACTGACCGCTCCGTAAAGGCTATAGATCACCGCGGCAGAGGTTCCCATCGCGATGAGCGAATCCATGTTCGGCGCGCGGTGGATAATAGCCCGGAATCCGACGAGATAGAACCGATAGCCGGCGGCCAATACGGGTATCACGAGGGCGATTTCGATCAATGCGTAGCGCAGCGGATAGTTCATCGCGTTCATGAAGGAGGGAAGCGGCCAGCCGAGCATCGCGCCCATGGCGACGTAGAATAGCGGGACGGCAAAGGCTGCGGAAACCGCAAACTTCGCCTTGAGCGTCTTTATTTCGCGCTCCTTCTCTTCCTTGTGCGCGTCTACGGAAGCGCCCGATTCGATCGCCAGCGGCCGGTAACCGGCATTCGTGATCGCCTGCTTAATCTCGGATAGCCGTACCGCATCGGGATCATAGGTAATTGAAGCCCTTTCGGTCGCGAGATTGACGCTGACGTTTTTCACTCCCGAAACTTTCTTGAGCGCACGCTCTATCGCGGCGGAACAGGAAGCGCAGGTCATGCCGCCGACCGGTATGACGACCTGTTTGTCGACAACGTCATCGACTGCCTCGTAACCCGCTTTTGAGACAGCAGCCTTTATGGCATTCACGTCTACGGCCCCCTCATCGTAGGTCACCGAGAGTTTCTCGGTCGAGAAATTCACCGAGGCATCGGCTATGCCGGGCAGTTTCTTGACGGCCCGCTCGGAAGCCTGCGCGCACGCGGCGCAAGTCATTCCGTTTATCCGTAATTTTGTCGTTTGCATCTTGATGTATCTCCCTTTCTTCTTTTTCGTTTAGCTTACTGCGGCAGCGCGCAGCAGCCGCTTCCCCCCGGCAACGCCAGGGGTTCTTCCGGAAGGGTTGCGGACGGCTCGTTGCCGAGCGCGTCGGTCACCGTGATGGAGCTTCGAATCATGCCCATCCAGCAGCTGTACGCGACCCTTCCCGCCTTTGTCGGCGTAAACTCGATGACGTTATCCCCCGGAACGAGCTTTTTTCTCACATCGTACGCCGGAATCACGATTTCATTATTGCATCCATTAAGGTCCTCGGCTGAAATCCGAATCGTCCAGGTAAGCGGCAAGCCGGATTGAGCGGCAAACGGGACGTACTGACCGTTCCTGAACTCGGTAAGCACCGTCTGTTTCCCATCGGATACATCCGCCTTGATAAGCCTTGCCCTCGCGACATTACCCGTCGGTTCAAGGACAGCGGGCGAGGAAACCGTGATGGCCGGCAATGAAATTCCCGCCAGCGTTGCGGCCCGGGCGAAGGTTACGGCGCCAAGGAACATGACGAGGACGGCGCTCGCCTTTACCATAATCGGCACGAACTTTCGAGGCAGAAGCGTCGCGGTCAGGCCGAAGAGGAGCATCAGGGGAACCGTGCCCAGCGAGAAAACAAACATCGAAATCGCGCCGGCGAGAACGCTGCCCGTTCCTAGCGCATAGAGCTGCATAGTCTGGAGCGGCCCGCACGGCATGAGGCCATTCAGTATTCCGACGGCAAACGGTCCGCCTCGCCGCAGGCGGCGCGAGATCGCGCCCGCCGCCTTGCGAAGCGGGGCAGGTACGACTTTCCCGATTTGGGGGAATCCGCGGACAACCCCGAGCATTTTCAGGCCGAGGAGTATCATAAATGCGCCCGCGAGAGCCGCGATAATTCCCTTTGACGCGGATGAAAAATTAAATGTGGCTCCCAAAGCGCCAACGACAGCGCCTATGGAAGTGTATGACACGATGCGCCCGAGATTATAGAAGAGACCGGGGCGCAATCGGCGAAAACGCTCGCCCATCGATACGGAATTGGCCGCCGCTTCCGGACCTTGCATTCCGACGCTCTGCGAGAGCGCGATTCCGCCGCACATTGCGACGCAGTGGATGGACGTGAGCAATCCGATGACGAAAAGCATCGCGTATCCGACATTTGCGGTTATTTGCGGTATCGTGGAAAAAACGCCGCTTACGCTCGCAATCAAATACGCGGCAACGAGCAAAAGCCCGATTCCTAGGGCAATAGCCGTTGCTGCCTTGTTTTTCCGGCGAATCGGATATCCTATATTCTCGATGGCGTTTTCAATTCTCGATAAATCGATTTGATCCTCGTCATACTCGACGATTACCTGTCCGCTCTGAACGCGAGCCTCGGCGGAAAGGACACCGGATAACGCACGTAGCGTCTTTGTGATCCGTGACTCGCAGGCTCCGCACGTCATTCCATCGACATGCAGCATTATGCGTTTACTCTTCATCGCATGACCTCCAGCGCATTCCGCGCTTCATATGTCTCAGAGTATACGGCCCCTGTGTGAATCCATTGTGAACGCCATACGCTCATTGTGTGCGTTCGAGCACCAGTTTCTTGCGGCATTTCCCTGCTACACGTAAAAAGCATGAAGCGTTCACGGTGCGTTCATAGTCGTGTGATAAACATAGTGACAGGAGTCATATATGTCAAACAAGAATAATGCACGATGTATCGGCGTGTTGTTCAGCGCTTTTGCGCTGGCGTTTTCGGTGCAAACTGCGTTTGCGGAAACAAGCACGAAGAAAGCAGCCGATTGGGGTGTCGTAATCGACAAGAAAAAGGTTACGAATGTGGCCGCGTTCATTCCGTATACCGCTAACGGCACAAAGATGGAGCTTATTGCGATCAGGGCATCTGACGGAACGATCCGAACAGCCCTTAATACCTGTCAGGTCTGCTATAACTCGGGTCGAGGTTTTTACAAGCAGGAGGGCGACGTGTTCGTGTGCCAGAATTGCGGAAACAGATTCAAGGCCGATCAAATCGAGAAGATCAAGGGCGGCTGCAATCCTGTTCCGATCCTGAGTTCCGACAAGACAGACCTTGGTGATACCATAGGAATTTCAAAGTCATATCTTGAAAGCGTAACCCCCTACTTCGCACGATGGAAGAAATAAGCCGCTGGTCATTCATAGTCGCGGAAGCGACACGGTAAAAAGGGCGCCTCCTAAATCGGAGGCGTCAATTTCTATTGATCCTCCATGCGCTTTGACGATCTCGGACGCTATCGCGAGCCCTAACCCTCGCCCTCCTGATTCCGTCGATCGCGATTTATCGATCCGGTAAAAACGCTCGAATACGCGGGACCGCTCGCTGACGGCGATACCTGGACCGGAATCTCCCACGCTGAAACCGACGTTTTTATCGTCTTCATTCAATTCCTCAATGCGTATGGTTCCGCCCGCTGGCGTATATTTCATGGCGTTCGAAATAATATTATAGAGAACCTCGTCCAGCCGGAATTGATCGCCCCAAACTTCGTACGCTCTCGTGTCGCACTTCTTCAGAACGAGAGAGATTGATTTTTGCGCCGCGCTCGGTGCGAATAGCGTCATGGCTTTCGACGTCATCTCGTGAAGATTGACGGTGTCCCTTTCGAGCTTCAATTCGCCCGACTCGATGACTTCAAGCTCCCGCAAGGTATCGATGAGACGCGAAAGCCTGATCGTTTCTTCATGAACGGATTTCAGAGTCGAGACATCGAGCGGGTACACGCCATCAATCATACCCTCTATCATTCCGCGAATGAGCGTGACAGGGGTCCGTAGTTCATGCGCGGAATCGGCAATAACCTGCTTTTTTGCCGCATCGAGTCGCCTGATTTCGGCGGTCATTTCGTTGAATGAACGGGAGAGCTCCGCTATCTCGCTATCGCCATTTTCCGCAAGGGGGATATATACCTTTCCGTTCATGACGATCCGCGTGGCCTGCGCGAGGTTTGCAAGCGGTTTCGTGATCCGGGCGGCAAAAAGAATTCCGAGCAGTAGCGCGAGAAATGCGGCGATACTCGTAGAGAACGCGAGCGAGCGGGTAATATCTGAAAGAAACCGCTCGGAGACGCCGGTCAAAGAGGAATCGATCATTGATCCGACGAGCACGGTTCCTTCGCTTTTCGTATCGACGACAATCGGGATACCATGCGAGATATGCGTCCAGGGATGTACCGTGCCGATCAATTGTTTCGCCGTGTCGGCGACTATAACGCCGCGCGCGTCGACAATAACGATCCTGTCGGATAGGAGATCCATGAACGGCGTCGACGTATACGCGAGGATTCCGCCCTGATCGCGTGAACCATGCATTTTCGTATTGGCTATGTCGGAAAAAAGTCGGGGGAAATCCTCGAGGAATAGCTGCGCCTCGGTCCATGTGCCTTCAGCCTGATAATATTCCCCAAGCAGCCTGGCGTATACTTTCGCCTTCGCGGAATCGCCCGAGAAGACAAACGAGCGGAATAAAGTCTCGCTCGAATTCCGCACGAGATAAAAAGACAAGAGAGCGCCCAAGGCCGCAACCGCAAGGAAAGACAAGGTTAAGCGAAATTTGAGTTTCATTCGGTTTTTTCCATGAATCGGTATCCAGCCCCGCGCACGGTTTCGATGAACCGGGGATTGTCGCTGTTATCGTCCAGCGCTTTCCGGATATTCTTGATGTGCGCATCGATCGTGCGCTCGTAACCCTCAAAGGTCGCGCCCGACGATGCCTGCAAGAGTTCTAGTCGGTTCCAGACCCTACCGGGAGAGCGCATCATGAATACAAGTATATCCAATTGCGCCGTGGTCATTTCGATTGGCTTTCCGGCGACGGAGCAGATTCGTTTCTCGAGGTCGACCGATATGGCGCCGTAGACGACAGTCTTTATCGCCGATTCCGTTTTGCCTTCGCGTCGTCTCAGCACTGCTTTAACCCGCGCGACCAATTCCCGGGGACTGAACGGCTTCGAGACATAATCGTCTGCGCCGATTTCGAACCCGACTATGCGATCGATCTCGTCGGTTCGGGCGGTAAGGAAAATGATTGGAACGTCGGATGTTTTCCTGACTTCCTTCGCGACCGAAAGACCGTCGAGTTCCGGCATGTTGATATCGAGCAGCACGCAATCCGGCTTTTTCGTAATGATGTCCTCAAGCGCGTCCTTTCCGTTCAGTGCGCTGATTACGGTAAAACCGTCTGCCTTGAGATAATTTGCAATAAGATCGACGATTTTGGTCTCATCATCGGCTACGAGAACGGTCTTTTTCATATTTCCTCCGTGATTTTAGCCTATACTAAGTATATGAATGCCCGATGAATGGCATGCGCTTTTTATGCGTGGATTCGTATTTATACACTTATTCGTATTGTCGTATAAAATAATCCGCAGTACAATTTTCAATGAAATTATACTGTAGTAGTAGGAAATGACAAGGGATCACCCAACCCAGTTTCAAGGAGCATTTATGAGAGGAAAGAAATTAGGTGTAAAAATTGCGCTTCTCGTTGCCGGAATCGTCTTGATTTCGTACGCGGTCACGATATCCATAATCGCTTCTATGATAAAATCGTCGTCAGAAGAGGCCGCGTACAGTGAAGCAAAAGGATTAGCCCTGACGCAAGCGGCCGTTGCGTCCACTGAATTAACGTTCGTCCAGTCATCGGTAACCGAGTTATCGCGAATTCTCGCGATGTATGATATGTTTCCAGCTTCCTCCTCCATGTCGCTCATTGATGAAATGCTGAAAACCACTTTAATTTACGAACCACGGATCATAAATACCTGGGCCTTTTTTCTTTCCGGAAGCCTTTCCCGTACCGAATCAACCAGCTTCAGTTGGCATAATATGAAAGGTTCCATCATTAAAAAGACGGATATGTCGGAAGAACTTCCGAAAGACGCAAAATATGTTTTGGAATCGGGAAAACCCATTATTGCCGAACCCTATGCCATCGAAAAAGCTACAAATGATATGGAAGGTATGTCTGGTGACACGGAAATGAAGCAACTTGCCAGTAGCATCATCGTGCCCATAACCGATCAAAACGGGAAAATACTGGGCGTGGTAGGCGCGGATTTCAGCCTTTCATTCCTGCACGAACGGATGGGAAAGACCAAGGTGTTTGTGAATGGATATGGTGAGCTTTTGACAAACGATGCACGGGTCGTCATGGGAACGAAAAAGGTTCCCATCGGAGAGATTGCGCAGGAACTGGAGGATGACACCGGGGATCAAGTCAAAAAGACGATAGCGGATGGAGCTCCTTTTTCCCTTATAGCAAAAGGCGATGAGCATGGCGTCAAGGCATTTAAATATTTCGCCCCCGTCAATACCGGCATCACGGAATTTCCGTGGAGCTATCTCATTGTCGTCCCGTACAGCGAAATCATGGCAAAGGTATATCGACTTATATCATTGACGATAGTGATTGGACTTGCCTCGCTTGGAATCGTGATAGCGATTATTATGTTCGTCATCACTCAAATGATGCGGCCGCTCAATTTTACCATGGTCGCGCTCAAAGACATATCTTCGGGAGGTGGCGATCTCACGAAAAAAATAACGGTCGATCGAACCGACGAAATAGGAATGCTCGCTTCTCATTTTAATGTTTTTTGCTCATCACTGGCGTCGATGATAGGGAGCGTCATAACCGCGACAGAGCGGCTCGCAAGAACCGGTGAGGCGCTCGACCAAAACATGTCGTCAGTTTCATCGGCCATTACGGAAATTACTTCAAACGTACAGGAAATGCAGCAAGGAGCCACGCGGCAAACGCAGAGTGTTATTGCGTCGTCGGAAGCGACGACGCTTATCCTGGGAAAAATCGAGCGTCTGAAGGAACTCGTCAAACGGCAAGCATTGTGCGTTTCGCAATCATCCGCCGCAGTCGAGCAGATGATTGCCAATATCGGGATGATGGCCACGAATGCCGTTGACGCGGGAAAGCAATATGCCAGTCTTGTGCAGGCATCGGAAAGCGGCACCTCTGTCATTACCGATGTAAACCAGATCGCCCAACAAATTGCGGTTCAGTCCGCGTCTTTGAGCGAAGCAAACGAGGTAATCGCTTCCATTGCGTCGAAAACTAATCTATTGGCAATGAATGCAGCAATAGAAGCCGCGCATGCGGGTGACTTCGGAAAAGGATTTGCCGTCGTTGCTGATGAAATCAGGAGCCTCGCCGAAAGTTCAGCGGAACAGTCAAAAGGCATCGAGAACAATTTGAAGGCCATACAGGATTCTATCACGAGTGTCGTATCGGCATCGGAAAAGGCCGAAGTGACCTTTAATGATGTTCGAGAACGAATCACTATTCTCTATACATTGCAAGAAGAGCTTCAGAGAGCGATGGTGGAGCAGAAAGAAGGATCTACCTCGACATTGGAATCTCTCGCTGATATCAAAGGCGCAACCGCTGAAGTTGATTCAGCGTCGGAAGAAATGCGGACCGCTTCTGCTAAAGTAGTGAGCGAAATGGACTCATTGGTTTCCGCCAGCGAGGAGTTCAAGCGAGGAATGGAAGAAATTTCCATTGGTGCCTCGGAAATAAATAATTCGGTGTTGGCTGCCGCAGAGCTGACGAGAGAAAACCATGAGAATATTCTTGAGGTCTCGAATGTTACCAGCGGGTTCAAAATATCATGACAGGAATGCGAAGACGCTTTATTGGCAGGGTAAATATTCTTTTACAGTATTCTGTCTTCATGCTTTTCGTGATAATCGTTACCTCGATGATTCTTGGCTCGATTCTGACGAATTTTGTTCGCGGTCACATTATTCGCATGCATGGCGATTTCTATTCCCGAACGCTGTCTTTCGACGTTAATAAACTAATCGAGCAGGGATCGCAAAAAGATTTTACCGAGCTCATATCGAGGCTGGAAGCAAGTGGGCAATTGGTACATGCTCGCCATATCGCGATCTGGAACAGTAAAGGAACGCTCCTTTTTGGAGATGGTGAGTTTTTGCTTTCGTCAGCGACAAGGAGTGGATTCAGACGGGCGTTGTCGGGCGAATCTGATTTCCAGTATTTGAAAATCTCTGATAAGGAACCTCATAATTCCGAGATCGCCATCTTCTTGCCGGTCATGGATACCCATGGCGTTGTCAGCGGTGTTATCGCTTTCCATGAATCAGACACGGATTTATCCGTTGATCTGAAAGTCGCCGAGAGAAAAATCATTCTCTATATTTTCATCACGGGTTTGACTATTTACGCGCTTCTTTTCATGTTTTATTTCCGGTCGTACCGTCAACTCCGAAAAGCGACACAGCGGGTTGAACAAAGCCAGGACAGCATCATTTTCGCAATGTCCAGCCTATCGAGCCTGCGTGACCAGGAAACCGGAGGGCATCTGGAGAGGTGCAGCAAATATGTGGCTATTTTGGCGGAAAATCTTCGCAAAACGAAACAATTCAAACCATACATAACAAAAGAATACATACTGACCCTCGCCAGCGTAGCTCCATTGCACGATATTGGAAAGGTCGGGGTCGCGGATGCTATCTTGCGAAAACCCGGAAAATTAACAGAGCTTGAATTTGAAGAAATGAAACGGCACAGTGCGATGGGATCAGAAATACTCAAGATGGCACGAAACAGATTGTTGTTTCAATCGAATCTTGACCTTGCAATCGAATTGACTCGGCACCACCATGAGCGCTGGGACGGAAAAGGATACCCGGACTCATTGTCAGGCGGCTCGATTCCCTTGTCAGCGCGAATCATGGCTATCGCCGACGTCTATGACGCACTCAGATCGGAACGCTACTATAAGACCGGACTTTCCCATGACGAAAGCGTAAAAATAATCCTGGATGGGTCGGGAACGCAATTTGATCCCGAGTTAATAAGGGTTTTTCAATCCTGCCATCGTGACTTCGAGTCTGTTTTTTCTTTTCGCTGATTCACCAACTCCCTACGTTCAATTCATATGAGGTTCACACTGCTGTAGTAGATTTATATCGAACAACGGAAGGCCAAACGGCCTAAAGGAGATGAATATGAACTGCTGCGGTGGAAATCACGATCATGGAAATCATGACGATGGAAAGCATGTTGAGAAGAAATCATCGGGAATCAATCATGTTTTGATGACGGTACTTTGCTGTGGGTTGCCGATTTTGCTTCTGGCGCTCGTTCCTTTTATTGGCGGCCTGAACGGCAGCATCGGCGGATTCATTCAGCGGTATGCTTTTTTTCTCTGCCCCTTGATGATGGTTGGCATGATGCTGATGATGCACAGAGATCATCAATCACATGGTGAACACGAAGATCATTCTCGTAACGAGAAAAGGATAGAAGATGTTCGGTAATATTTGTTCCGGCTTTATGGGTTTGCATGGAATCGGAGGCTTCATTGTCATGGCGATTTTCATCGCAATCGTGGTTATCGCGTTGGTCGTTCTTTTCAAGGGCCGCGGGTCTGATAAAATGACTAACGACAGCGCCATGACAGAGTTGCGTTTGAGATTCGCCAAAGGTGAAATCACGCAAGAGGAGTATGAGAGAACCAGAACTTCTCTCTGAGCGTTCTGATTGCCTCATCGTCCCGGCTGCCATGTTTTGGCAGCCTTTTTTGTTTCCGGCGATCTTAATAACTCGTAGCTCCAGCATAATCCGAAGCACCGCGCTTTATAGAGCATGTGATAATCAGTTTGGGATAGTCAAACACTCATATTATCGAGTGTTTGACAAATATAGCAGATAATAACTGGTAGGAACTATCATTTCGGGATTTTTGCGGTTTTGAGTCAAAATTCGGTTTTTTCCCCCGAACTACAACTATTTTCCAGCCCGAACAACTGAACCAATCAAAAATTTTCGGCAACGCCGACACTGCGAAGTATAATTCCAGTCTATTTCTGCCGTCAAGCCCTGATTCACGCCAATGTGACAAAGCTCAAAGATATAACTCCCCCGTGAAGCCGTATGAACTCCGTTTTTGAGGTGTTATCCTGTTCTGCATAAACTTCGTTTGGGTATTATACCGAAACCAATTCCAGATGCGGGGGAGAACGAGCACAGACAGTCACTGGCTGATCTCGTTCTTGCTGACTTACCCATTCAATAATCTTGGTAAGCTCCTTGGGATCCTCGATTATTGCCACAACCGACATTGACCCGTGGCATCTTGGGCAAACAAACGGGTCAACTTCGTAGACTTTTTGTAACAACCTTGCCCAACTTTGTTTGCGTAGTTTAGACCATGCATCAGGGACTTGTACCGCTTCCTCATTCTCTGGCGGTTTTGCTTGAACAATTTGGGACTGGCTTGGGTGGTCTTTTTGCCAACCCTCTGGTGCCAATTGGTAAATATTGGGTCGCTGTTGCCACTGCTTACGGACTTTTCCAGCATATACTCCATAACGACGGACTAATTGAACCCGCCTCGGCGGTAAATGGGCTACCAGCTGGTCAACAAACTCAAAACCTTTGAAGGTTTCTGACTTTCCTTTGTAGAAGCCCTTTAGGCTGGCTGTCCAAATTACAGTGTCAGAAACTGGATCATACTGGATTTTTTCTGCACAGGTAGCGCCGCGAACGACATACTGCCCGAGGGCTTCACGATCAGCTTTGCTGAATAGTCTGGTTTCGCTCTCAATACTAAACCCAGAATGTTTCCAGTCTTTTAGCATGTTCACACGAGCCTGATTTATCAGTTCCTTTCGTAGAAACAAAGCCAAAATTGCTGCTTGCCAGACCTTGAGCATCCCTTCGTCGGCTCCGATTGGCAAATATATAAAGCGGTCGTACTTGGTAAACCCACCTTCCAGTACTAAAACATGCCAGTGCGGGTGGAATCGAGCGAATTCCCCAAAGGACTGGTAGCTGACGACAGATGCACATAGCAGTGGTCGCCCTGCAGCAAGGGAGAAAAATTCAGACAATAGCGAGAATATTAGCTTGGACACCTCTCCAAACAATCGTTTATCGGATTTAAAGTATGGTCTGAGAATCTTGGGAATCGTAAAAACAAATTGTCGATGCGGTAGATCAAGAAGCAAATCCTCGGATAGGTATTCAGCATAGAGTAAGGTTCGTTTTTGGTCGCACGAGGGACAAAGGTGGAAAACCTTGCACGAAAAAGGTCTGAAGTACGAATGGCCACAATCCTCGCAGCGAATTCGTGCAACACCTTTGGACCAGTCCGCACAATCAGTAAAATGCTCTAGGCGGTCAAGGATAGTTTGCGATGGACTGGCGTAGGCTTGGTAACGGGTTAGAGAATTGCGGACTATGGTCTGGATTATCCCTTCCCGATGGGGAATGTAGGTTCCCATATATATACATACGCAGAAAAACGATCATTTACTGGCAATTTGGAAGAAAAAAGCGGAAAATGTGGACTGACGCCACCTAACAAACGGTTTGAGCGGACTCGCGGGACAAGCCCGCTCGCAGCTCAACCGAATGTTAGCTGGACGCTTCGCGCAAGGAGAAAAGAATCATTTGAAATTATATTTTGCAGGTCCACTATTCAGCATTGCTGAAAAAACGGGGCTTCCGGGTTTTGTGTGGGTCATGCTTGAATTGCCCCATTGGGCAGCATAGAAAGGCCCCCTCTATGGAATAATATGGCCAAGCGAAAACGTGCTCGTGAACGAAAACCGCAGGCTCTGGATTTTATCTTTTGAATGGTTGCATTTGTCGATTCGGCTATGGCATTAGTTGCTTGCATTGTTATCGCATTGAGAATACCCCATAGATGACGACGGACCATTCTTCCAACTTTGATCATTGGAGACAAGCGTGATCGCGACATCCAACCAAGCAATTGCTTCCAGTTTTTCTCTGCAACGCCTCGGTATTTGAAATGCCAAAGCCCATTCGCCGTTTCCTTTAGAAATGTTGTAAACCATTTGGTTTCAAATAACAATTGAATGTTTACAAATTGAAAACCCGCAACTCAATAAAAAGAGCTGCGGGTAAAATTGTGTTAAGAATTACTATCCGATATTGTCCTTGAAATCAGGTCCAGATTAAAATGATGGAGTCCTGTTTTTTCTCGGAAATCCGTGGGTGTACGTATATCCTTGTACAGCACACCAGCCAGTGTTTTTTTGTTCCTGCTTCGTTTTATTTCGGGTCTAATCTCAAAAGCATTGCATTGATCGCAACAATAACGGTCGATAAGGACATGAGGACGGCGCCGAAGGCCGGACCCAAGGTAATGCCGATAGGAGCAAGGAGGCCAGCAGCAATTGGAATCGCGATAAAATTGTAGCCTGCTCCCCATACCAAGTTTTGTTTCATTTTACGTGTCGTCTTGTTTGCTAACTCGATAAAGGATTCAATATCCCCTGGATCAGACTGAGTAAGGATAATATCCGCAGAATCCAAAGCTACTTGCGTTCCAGCTCCGATTGCAATACCTACGTCTGCCAAGGCAAGGGAAGGTGCGTCATTGACCCCGTCTCCCACCATGATAACCGTCTTGTTTTGGTTTTTCATGGACTCGACCAGCTTGTACTTATCTTCCGGAGATTGATTGGCTTGGTATTGAATACCTAGAACTTCTGCAACTCCTTGTGCAGCTTCCTCGTTATCACCAGTAGCCATGAGTGGTTCAATTCCGTATTTTTTCAGCACCTCGATCAAGTTTCTGCTGGTTTCTTTCAGTTCATCTCCCAATGCGACAGCGCCGATTGCTTCATTATTTTCTACAAGGATACTTAAAGTAGCGCCTTTCGGAATATCCATACGCAATGCTTTTCCGTATGCCTTTTGGCTGATTAATTGATAGTGGTGGCCGTTCGCCTCCCCTTCTATTCCTGCTCCCGAAACGATTTCAATGGAGTCAAAGGAAACTGACTTAATGCCTTTTGCTTCAGCGTGGTTCACAATCGATTGGGCAATCGGGTGACTGGAGCCCGCCTCTATACCCGCCAACAAGCCTGTGATTTCTTCTTCAGAATATTTATCACTCAAAACAGTGACGTCCAACACTTTAAATTCACCAGTTGTTAAAGTACCTGTTTTATCCAATACCATAACATCCGCTTTAGTAGTTAATTCCAAAGCTTCTCTATTTTTAACCAGTAATCCTCGGCTTGCACCCAAACTAGTACTACGTGATACTACCAAGGGAATAGCAAGACCCAAAGCATGTGGGCAGGCAATAACTAACGTAGTCACAGTAAAGATAACGGCTGTAGGTAAATCTGCAATGATCATCCAGGCTACTAGAGCGATTAAAGCTACTACAACGGCAATGTAGAACAACCAGCTAGCTACTTTGTGAGCCACATTCTCTGCTCGAGATGGTTGGCTTTGTGCTTGGCTAATTAATGTTTGTACTTGTGAGATAAAGGACTTATCCCCTGTTTCTGTTACTTCTACATATAGGACACCACTACCATTTGTTGATCCACCAATGACTTGATCTTTAACATTCTTTTCGATTGGCTTAGATTCACCTGTTAAGAGGGCCTCGTTTACACGGGATTCTCCGCGAATAATGATACCATCAGCTGGAACATTTTCTCCTGCTTGAACACGGATAACATCTCCAACCTGAAGTTCAGACACAGGACGAGTTTCAATCGAATCATCTTCTAAAACAACATGAGCGTCTTTTGGCAATAATTCTGCTAGAGCTTTTTGCGCATCCCCTGCTTCACCCAATGCCTTCATTTCAATCCAGTGTCCTAATAACATGATTAAAAGTAACGTTGCAAACTCAAAGAAGAAGTCCATGACATGTTCTCCGGTCACATATCGAGCGGCCACTGCGTAAACACTATAGGCATAAGAAACCGTTATTCCCAAAGTAATCAAGGACATCATGCCTGGAGCTTTTGAATTAAACTCATCTTTCGCACCCATGTAGAATGGTTTTCCGCCATAAATGTATAGAATTGTTGCCAATACAGCTGCTACAACGTCTGCATAAGGAAAGATGATTTGGAAAGGCAACTGAATATCCATCAAAGGAGTAATGAGCAAGATTGCAATTCCTAATGGGAGTGACTTCAAGAAAATCTCCTTAAAGCTACCGTGATGGTGGTGGGCATGCCCTCCCATTGCGCCATGATCCATTTCACTGTGATCCATCGCACTATGGTCCATCTTGCCTTGATCCATATTGCTGTGATCCATATTGCTGTGATCCATATTGCTGTGATCCATCTTACTGTGGTCCATCTTGCCGTGATCCATATTGCTGTGATCCATATTGCTGTGATCCATATTGCTGTGATCCATATTGCTGTGATCCATCTTACTGTGATCCATCTTACTGTGATCCATCTTACTGTGATCCATCTTACTGTGGTCCATATTTCCATCTTTAAGATTGTTATCTTTTTTATTCATTATTGGCCTCCTTGTAAAATCATACATTCCGTGAACTTGAAAGACTGTTGAGCGCCTCTATACTTCAATGAGATAATTATTAACCATTTGGTTTCAAATAACAATTGAATGTTTACGGGTATTCGGATTTTATGTGTAGAGTTACAATTGATGTGAGACTTTCAAACTAAAAAATAGAATAGCGAATGGAATCCTGTAAAATAGAGTTACCACACTTTATAGAAAGGACACCACTCGCATGTCTATTATAACTTACACTCAACGGTTTTTGCCTCATGAACTTCACACTCGTTTCTATGCCTGTAAACTTTATTCTCAAAACAACGTTTCTGTCGCTTTCGTCACTCGACGTTATAAGAAAATTTTCGGCAACGCCGACACTGCGAAGTATAATTCCAGTCTATTTCTGCCGTCAAGCCCTGATTCACGCCAATGTGACAAAGCTCAAAGATATAACTCCCCCGTGAAGCCGTATGAACTCCGTTTTTGAGGTGTTATCCTGTTCTGCATAAACTTCGTTTGGGTATTATACCGAAACCAATTCCAGATGCGGGGGAGAACGAGCACAGACAGTCACTGGCTGATCTCGTTCTTGCTGACTTACCCATTCAATAATCTTGGTAAGCTCCTTGGGATCCTCGATTATTGCCACAACCGACATTGACCCGTGGCATCTTGGGCAAACAAACGGGTCAACTTCGTAGACTTTTTGTAACAACCTTGCCCAACTTTGTTTGCGTAGTTTAGACCATGCATCAGGGACTTGTACCGCTTCCTCATTCTCTGGCGGTTTTGCTTGAACAATTTGGGACTGGCTTGGGTGGTCTTTTTGCCAACCCTCTGGTGCCAATTGGTAAATATTGGGTCGCTGTTGCCACTGCTTACGGACTTTTCCAGCATATACTCCATAACGACGGACTAATTGAACCCGCCTCGGCGGTAAATGGGCTACCAGCTGGTCAACAAACTCAAAACCTTTGAAGGTTTCTGACTTTCCTTTGTAGAAGCCCTTTAGGCTGGCTGTCCAAATTACAGTGTCAGAAACTGGATCATACTGGATTTTTTCTGCACAGGTAGCGCCGCGAACGACATACTGCCCGAGGGCTTCACGATCAGCTTTGCTGAATAGTCTGGTTTCGCTCTCAATACTAAACCCAGAATGTTTCCAGTCTTTTAGCATGTTCACACGAGCCTGATTTATCAGTTCCTTTCGTAGAAACAAAGCCAAAATTGCTGCTTGCCAGACCTTGAGCATCCCTTCGTCGGCTCCGATTGGCAAATATATAAAGCGGTCGTACTTGGTAAACCCACCTTCCAGTACTAAAACATGCCAGTGCGGGTGGAATCGAGCGAATTCCCCAAAGGACTGGTAGCTGACGACAGATGCACATAGCAGTGGTCGCCCTGCAGCAAGGGAGAAAAATTCAGACAATAGCGAGAATATTAGCTTGGACACCTCTCCAAAGGACTTCGTGCCTGATGCGAACGTCGACGCGGTATTTTGTCATGAAAAAAGCGCTGTCTCGCGGGGTGAGGTCTTCGATACGGGCGACTTCTCCACCAAGGAAATATGGCATACCGCAACCCGAGTACGAGATGAACCGGTCTCATTCGTACACGATAATTTCCGCTTCTTCGCTGTTTCTCTTTGCCTTTGCGGCAGCAGAGGTTCCCGCCGCGACCGCGCCGATTATCAGTATTCGCATTGTCGACTCCTTCATATTGACGATTGTCTATATAATTGAAGATACGGCCCCAAGAAATGAGCGTCAATGTGCGAATGATGAGAAATTGGTTAAAAAAAACCGTATTTTCTCGACGCAAAATAGAACCAAACGGAATTATCCCTCCAGCACAAATATGGATTGATGAGCCACAATGCTTCACCGCTATCATTATATCTGTAGTGAGGAAAAATGATTACAAATACTGTTCCCACATGACGGTTCTGAGACTGGACAAACCTTTTGAGGCAGTTGATTAGTCATTGACTAATTACCTTCTAAAGATTAACATATTCTTGTATACGAATATGAGAATATGACAAAGAGGAGAGAAACAATGGATTTTGAAACCGAGGACGAATGTAAAATCCTCATAATCCATGAAGATCGCGTTATCAAGGCGCGTCGAGACATGCCAGACGAGAAGTTGCTTCAAAAAGCAGGGGACTTTTTTAAGGCGTTGAGTGATCCTGCACGTATCAAGATCGTAAACGCACTTTCGAGTACCGAAATGTGCGTCTGCGACCTGACGGCCGTATTGAACATGAACCAGCCGGCCGTATCCCAACACCTCAGGACTCTGAAGCAGGCGGGCATTGTAACGTTCCGGAAGGACGGGAAGGTGGTCTACTACTCGCTCCATGACGAAGAGACCAAGTCAATACATGAGAAGGTGATGCGGCATATTAATGCTGAAAAGGAGTAATCACATGAGAAGCGGAGATGAAGTTATTCGGGAGGACAGACAGGAATCAAGACGGAAGGTCTTCCATGTTGAAGGCATTACCTGCCTTGATTGCGCGCAGAAATTCGAGAAATCAGTAGCCGGCCTACCGGGAGTGAAAGCGGCGATGCTTAATACCATGGCGGGGAAGCTTACCGTGGAAGGTTCGTGCGACCTGGAGGCGATTCGCAAGCTGGGACGTGAAGAGGACTACAAGATCACTCCAATCACTGAGGCGCCGCCAGAGACTGAAACCCTTCTGCAGGTTGACGGCATCTCCTGCCTCGACTGCGCGGGGAAATTCGAGAAGGCGGTGAATGAGCTTCCGGGGGTGGCGTCGGCAAACCTCAATACTATGACCGGCAGGCTGACGGTTTCCGGCAGCGTCGATCTTGCGGCTATTCGCAGGCTAGGCAGCGAGGAGAACTATACCATCAAATCCGTCACGCAGGGAACGAAATCTAAGCCGCAAGTCAAGGAAATAGACTGGGACAAGCGCCGGGCAATCCTTTCCGGCATAGCCTTGATCGGCGGTTATGCGGCAGAGAAGCTCGGCGGCCCAATCTTTGCGTTTCTTCCACTCTACCTCATCGCCATCTTGCTTGGCGGCTGGTCCAATTTTAAGAAAGCGTCGCGCGCCCTTCCCCGCCTCAACTTCAATATGAGCGTTTTGATGAGCACCGCCGTCATCGGCGCCGTCGCCATAGGCCAGTACGAGGAAGGTGCCGTAGTTGCCTTCCTTTATGCGATCTCCGAGATGCTCGAGGAATGGACAATGGACAAAGCACGGCGTTCTATCCGCCAGCTCATGGACATCGCTCCCAAGATGGCGATAGTTCGGAGAAGCGACGGTGAGGCATCTATCCCGGTCGAGGAGATACTTGTTGGGGACGTGATGATTGTGAGTCCAGGCGAGAAGATCGCCATGGACGGAATCATCCTCAAGGGCGAATCCTCGATCAATCAAGCCGCGATCACCGGAGAATCCATTCCTGTAGAGAAGGGCCCTGGTGCCGATGTCTACGCGGGTTCACTCAATGCCCAAGGTTCGCTCGAGGTCAGGGTAACCAAGCTGGTTCAGGACACGACCATCGCGAAGATAATCCACATGGTCGAGGAGGCCCAGGGAAAGCGCGCACCGACACAAGCGTTCGTCGACAAGTTTGCCGCGATTTACACACCCATCGTAATGGCACTCGCCGTCGGAATCGTCTTCATCCCTCCTCTCTTTATGGGAGTGGCTTGGGCGCCGTGGATCTATCGCGGGCTCGCGCTCCTGGTTGTCGCGTGTCCCTGCGCCTTGGTGGTATCCACGCCGGTTGCTATCGTAAGCGCCATTTCCAATGCCGCAAAACACGGAGTTCTCATCAAAGGCGGAATCCACCTCGAGGAAGCCGGCTCTCTCAGCGCCATCGCGTTTGACAAGACCGGAACGCTGACTAAAGGCGAGCCGGCGGTAACGGACGTGGTACCTTTGGCGGGACAGTCCGACTATGAACTTCTGCAGATGGCCTCCAATCTTGAGGCCCGCTCTGAACACCCCTTGGCTGCTGCCATCGTCAAGTTTGCCGTGGCGCATGGACACAAGATCGATCCCGTCACCGATTTCACCGCCATAGCTGGCCGCGGTGCGAAAGGCACAATTTCAGGCGAGGCTGTCTTTATCGGAAACCCGCGCCTCTTCGCCGATCTCGGGATAACATTGTCCGCGAGGGTCGCGCAAGAAGTGGATCGTCTGCAGGGCGAGGGAAAGACGGTCATGGTCATCGGAAACGAGTCGAGGTATTACGGGCTTATCGCTATGGCTGATGAAGTCCGCGCTTCCAGTGCCACGGCCATAGAAGACCTCAAGCGGGCCGGTGTCCGGCACACGATTATGCTGACGGGCGACAACGGCGCCACCGCCAAGGCGATGGCCGCCCAGGTCGGCGTCCATGAGTATCGGGCCGAGCTCTTGCCTCAGGACAAGGTCACTGCGATGCAGGAGCTGATCGGGAAATATGGCAAAGTTGCCATGATCGGGGATGGAATCAACGACGCGCCGGCCCTCGCCTTATCCACGGTGGGTATTGCTATGGGAGGAACAGGTACCGATGCTGCAATGGAGACCGCCGACATCGTGCTGATGTCGGATGACTTGGTCAAGCTGCCGTTTACCATCAAGTTGAGCAGGAAGTCACTCGCCATCATTCGCCAGAACATTTCCTTCTCTTTGGTAATTAAGCTTCTGGCTGTGGTCGCCGTCCTCCCTGGATGGCTGACCCTTTGGCTGGCAATTCTTGCAGATATGGGTGCATCGATAGTCGTAACATTGAATAGCTTGCGACTGTTGCGCGTCAAGGATCGGGAATAAAGCGGAATGATGTAGGGGCATGAAACACTAGAATAATTGCATTTATAAGGGAGGCAGAAATGCCTCCCAAGAAGAGGAACGAACGATGAACTGCCCAAGGGTTCCCGGAGTTTGATCTACATAGGAGGAGTATCAATTCATTACACTGGTTGTGTCTGCCGAATCTCTACAATAGTTTGCCGTTATCTTGGCTTCTAATCAATGAGTGTGATGGATACAAGCAATCGACATATCCATCCCCTTATTTCAATTTGGAAGAATCTTGCGGTTCATGAGCCTATCGGTTCTTTCCTCCGCCCATCATGCCGCCGCGATTTCCATTCATCATGCCGCCTTGATAACCGCCCATCATACCACGGTCGAATCCCGAGAACTCATACGTTTTTCCCTTAATCGTTGCCTTGGTCACCGAGAAGTATGGCTGACCGTTGGCGTTCGTTGATGAAAACTCATAGCCTTCAAGTTTAAGGGTCGAACCGGCTCTAATATCATTATTATAGGCGTAGTAATAAAAATTCGGAAAATCTAGTATATATACGGTGGTTCCGGATTTAATAGCGGGTTCATCATTCACAAACGAGAGTTTCCCTTCCAGCGTCTTTTTTGTTGCCGCAGTCTGACTGGTAGGAACTATCATTTCGGGATTTTTGCGGTTTTGAGTCAAAATTCGGTTTTTTCCCCCGAACTACAACTATTTTCCAGCCCGAACAACTGAACCAATCAAAAATTTTCGGCAACGCCGACACTGCGAAGTATAATTCCAGTCTATTTCTGCCGTCAAGCCCTGATTCACGCCAATGTGACAAAGCTCAAAGATATAACTCCCCCGTGAAGCCGTATGAACTCCGTTTTTGAGGTGTTATCCTGTTCTGCATAAACTTCGTTTGGGTATTATACCGAAACCAATTCCAGATGCGGGGGAGAACGAGCACAGACAGTCACTGGCTGATCTCGTTCTTGCTGACTTACCCATTCAATAATCTTGGTAAGCTCCTTGGGATCCTCGATTATTGCCACAACCGACATTGACCCGTGGCATCTTGGGCAAACAAACGGGTCAACTTCGTAGACTTTTTGTAACAACCTTGCCCAACTTTGTTTGCGTAGTTTAGACCATGCATCAGGGACTTGTACCGCTTCCTCATTCTCTGGCGGTTTTGCTTGAACAATTTGGGACTGGCTTGGGTGGTCTTTTTGCCAACCCTCTGGTGCCAATTGGTAAATATTGGGTCGCTGTTGCCACTGCTTACGGACTTTTCCAGCATATACTCCATAACGACGGACTAATTGAACCCGCCTCGGCGGTAAATGGGCTACCAGCTGGTCAACAAACTCAAAACCTTTGAAGGTTTCTGACTTTCCTTTGTAGAAGCCCTTTAGGCTGGCTGTCCAAATTACAGTGTCAGAAACTGGATCATACTGGATTTTTTCTGCACAGGTAGCGCCGCGAACGACATACTGCCCGAGGGCTTCACGATCAGCTTTGCTGAATAGTCTGGTTTCGCTCTCAATACTAAACCCAGAATGTTTCCAGTCTTTTAGCATGTTCACACGAGCCTGATTTATCAGTTCCTTTCGTAGAAACAAAGCCAAAATTGCTGCTTGCCAGACCTTGAGCATCCCTTCGTCGGCTCCGATTGGCAAATATATAAAGCGGTCGTACTTGGTAAACCCACCTTCCAGTACTAAAACATGCCAGTGCGGGTGGAATCGAGCGAATAGGATTGGAAATTTCCCAAGCAGCACCTGCATTTCGATGAGATGTTAATTGGAAAAAACCATTGATAATGGGAATGGATTGCCCGTAGTCCATAAAATTTCTAACTAAATATTTAACAAACTGATCAATACTTAGTGTGAGAATAATGATCCAATACAAAGTCGTCACCTCAAAGTTTATTTTCTATAAAGATTTATACTCATTACTTTAAAAGGAAAGGGGATATAACAATAAAATTTTTGAACTATTACGGTTAATTAGGAATTTAAATTTACGAAGTCAGACCACAGGTTAGAAAATATATTATTTTCTGCCATGATATAAAATCCTAATCCTATAAACACAATTGGAATAACCCATCGGCCGTATTTCTCAAGTGTTTCAGAAACATATCTAAATCTTGCTAGACGATAGCCGATTAAACACCAAACCGCAACCATTATAAAGAAAGTAACAACTGTAATGACCAGTTGGTTGTTATTTAAAGTAGAAAAGAATGGAACATAAATTCCAATATTGTCTCCACCATTGGCAAATGTGATAAATGCTACACTTAAATAGAACTTATTAAATTTATTTAAACTAGAAAGAATAGCACCTTCATCTTCATCTTCACCCTTTATAAACAGTTTAACTCCTAAATAGATCGGGATTAGTCCTAATAAACCCACCCATTGATCAGGAATGAGTGTTACTCCAAATGTAGCTAAAAGACTGATTAAAACTAAAAGTGCAAAACCAAGATATTGACCAATGACTATATCTTTAGGATAAATACGATTTCCCTTCACCGTTCGTCCATTACTTGCTTTAGCTTGTGAACTTGCCTGAGAGAACAGCAACATCAAGACAAAAATGTCATCGATATTGGTTACTATAAAAGACCCTAAAGCAGAGAGAATGGTTAAAATTAAATTCATAAAAAAACTCCTTTTTAAATTGCTCCATAAACGGAATAATAGATATTTAGTTATGTTAGTTTGTTACACATTCTGTTATTCTACCTTATTTGATAGTAGATTACTGGTAGGAACTATCATTTCGGGATTTTTGCGGTTTTGAGTCAAAATTCGGTTTTTTCCCCCGAACTACAACTATTTTCCAGCCCGAACAACTGAACCAATCAAAAATTTTCGGCAACGCCGACACTGCGAAGTATAATTCCAGTCTATTTCTGCCGTCAAGCCCTGATTCACGCCAATGTGACAAAGCTCAAAGATATAACTCCCCCGTGAAGCCGTATGAACTCCGTT
Organism: Teretinema zuelzerae; assembly: GCF_021021555.1. Classification (NCBI taxonomy): domain Bacteria; kingdom Pseudomonadati; phylum Spirochaetota; class Spirochaetia; order Treponematales; family Treponemataceae; genus Teretinema; species Teretinema zuelzerae. The sequence continues at coordinate 800,310 of NZ_JAINWA010000003.1, forward strand.
TTTGAGGTGTTATCCTGTTCTGCATAAACTTCGTTTGGGTATTATACCGAAACCAATTCCAGATGCGGGGGAGAACGAGCACAGACAGTCACTGGCTGATCTCGTTCTTGCTGACTTACCCATTCAATAATCTTGGTAAGCTCCTTGGGATCCTCGATTATTGCCACAACCGACATTGACCCGTGGCATCTTGGGCAAACAAACGGGTCAACTTCGTAGACTTTTTGTAACAACCTTGCCCAACTTTGTTTGCGTAGTTTAGACCATGCATCAGGGACTTGTACCGCTTCCTCATTCTCTGGCGGTTTTGCTTGAACAATTTGGGACTGGCTTGGGTGGTCTTTTTGCCAACCCTCTGGTGCCAATTGGTAAATATTGGGTCGCTGTTGCCACTGCTTACGGACTTTTCCAGCATATACTCCATAACGACGGACTAATTGAACCCGCCTCGGCGGTAAATGGGCTACCAGCTGGTCAACAAACTCAAAACCTTTGAAGGTTTCTGACTTTCCTTTGTAGAAGCCCTTTAGGCTGGCTGTCCAAATTACAGTGTCAGAAACTGGATCATACTGGATTTTTGTTAGTGTACAATTCTTTCTGTAAATTGGGTTGAAAAAAGCAGGCCGATCGGGCTCAAATGGTAAGTGACCAAACCAACCATAAGGAGAACCCGATGGCCTACGAATCAGAGTATACACTTTTGGAGCAAGTGATCCAGATGCTGGCAGCGAATGGGGACAATAAATTTTCTCGTGTTATCGAAGTGGTCGTCAATGAGGCCATGAAGATCGAGCGAGCAAAGGCTCGTTAGTGTACAATTCTTTCTGTAAATTGGGTTGAAAAAAGCAGGCCGATCGGGCTCAAATGGTAAGTGACCAAACCAACCATAAGGAGAACCCGATGGCCTACGAATCAGAGTATACACTTTTGGAGCAAGTGATCCAGATGCTGGCAGCGAATGGGGACAATAAATTTTCTCGTGTTATCGAAGTGGTCGTCAATGAGGCCATGAAGATCGAGCGAGCAAAGGCTCTCAACGCCGAACCATATGAACGCACGGAAGAGCGTACTGGGCATGCCAATGGATTTAAAGACAAGACGCTCAATCTTGCGACCGGGAAAGTCCTCTTGAAAGTACCACAAGTTCGCGGGATGGAGTTTTATCCCAGCTGCATCGAGAAAGGCATGCGCAGTGAGCGTGCTCTCAAGCTCGCCATCGCCGAAATGTATGTCAAAGGAGTAAGTACCCGCAGGGTCTCGGATATCGTCGAAGTTCTTTGTGGCACCGAAGTCAGCTCGTCCCAGGTCAGCAGGCTGGCAAAGGAACTCGATGAAGAGATTACGTCTTGGAAGGCGCAGCCTGTCGGACAGATTCAATACTTGGTACTTGATGCGACCTATGAATCGGTTCGCGTCGGTTCCCAGGTGGTCAAGCAGGCGCTTCTAGTGGCTATTGGCGTTGATTACAGCGGGAATCGGTATATTCTTGACGCCGAAGTCGCGAACAGTGAGGCAGAGGTAAACTGGCGTTCCTTTCTCGAGGGTCTCGTACGACGAGGGATGCACGGCCTGCGAATGATCACCAGTGATGACCACTCAGGACTGCGCGCTGCAATCGATGCTGTCTTCCCTGGAATTCTGTGGCAACGCTGCCAGTTTCATCTGCAGCAGAATGCCCACTCCTACGTCACGAAAAAAGATGACATCCCGCTGATAGCCGCTGATATTCGGAAGGTGTTCAATGCACCTGACCGCGAGAACGCGGAACGATATTTGCAACAGCTCGTTGAAAAATATCAAAAAACCCATCCGCATTTAGCGGCTTGGGCCGATGAGAATATACGGGAAGGATTGAGTGTATTCAACATCCCGGAGAATCACAGGAGGAAAATGCGAACATCGAATCTGGCAGAGCGCCAGATGAAGGAGATCAACAGGCGAACGAAAGTAGTAGGCGTTTTCCCGAATGCGGCCAGTTTACTTCGTCTCGCGGCTGCCATGCTGATCGAGCAAAATGACCAATGGCAGAATGATAAACGGTACTTGCCGGAGTCAAACGATCGACCTGCTTTGAACGAAATTTACAGAAAAAAGGTTGCATAATCGAAACTATCCGAACTTCTTTTTTCTTCTTCTTATATTCATTAACCTCAAAAGCATTCTGTATTATACGGGATAGCCTATCTTCGGTTAAACGCTTTTCTTGAATACCACCAAAGATATCGCTTGCGGGAATATCTAAATACCTAAGAATTATGTCCATCAATTCTAGACGATTAAATAATCCGTTAGAGTCCTTGGTTCGTTCGTATTGTTTTTTGAAAGTCGTAAAAGAGTCACCAATTCCACATACTTTGACCAAATGTTTATAGAGTTTTTCGACTCCACCTAGTTGTTCGACTCTCTTCTTTAAGAACACAATTCGATTATTGTGTGCAGTAATATACTCATGTTCATTCTGTCTATAAGTCGTAATATTCATGTTATTCCTCGTATAACTCATTTAATAAGGCGACAAATCTGTCGTTTTCACGACAAATTTTTTCTACACTTGAGACCCTCAAAATGTCTCCGTGCAGAACCCAAACAGCTCGTTTTATGCCTCTTTCCCCTGGGAAACAGCCTTTTCCATCCGAGCCTTCGTATCGGCAAAATCTACATATCCTTCCGCGTTCGTATATCGTCGAACCATATCCAGGGTCTTATGACCGCTTAGACGGGCTACGATAAAATCCGGTAATCCGGTACTCTGCGCGAGAGTCACAAAGGTATGACGGAGTCCGTGATAGACAAGGTTCCGATTTTTCCGTTCATCTTCAGTTATGCCCAGAAACTTCAGAATTCGTGTAAAGGCACGATTTATTGTGACAACATCACAAGGCTTCTCAGAATCCACAAGATTCGGTACGGCATAAATACCTGTTGGATAGAGAGAAACGACAGTTTTAAGAGTTTCGATTAGTATGGAGGGCACAGGAACCGAGCGAATGCTATCACATTTTGGTGCTTTCAAGCCTTCTTTTGTGTTTACGAAATTGTGTCGAACATGAATTATGCCCTTCTCAAAATCAATATCATCAACATGAAGACCTCTCACTTCGCCGCGCCGTAATCCGCCAAGCGCACCAAGCAGGAAAATCGCTTTCGCTCGATAGTCATCATTATAAGAGACTACACGAGAGAGCTCGTCAACGGTAATGACTCCGCGTTCTTTGGGTGTTTCTTCGTGACTTTCAACGGATAGAAGGGGATCAGGGATTCCTTTTTTTTTGCAGAAAACAGCCATCGGCCGTTTAATAGCAGCTAATCCAAGATTGATACTTCGCCCTTTTAAACCGGTTTCGGCGAGCTTATCAGCGAAGGCATCAAGTTCGATAGGCGAGATTTCACTCATGCGTTTGTCACGGAGAAATTCTTCGAAATGCTTGAGACCGTACACACCCGTATACCGGTAAGATTCCGAAAGGGCCTTTCCTTTCAGCTTCCGGGATTTAAAGTACGGTGAATTCTCAGACCAGAACTCGGAACAATATTGGAGTGCAAGTGGATCCGATGAAGACGGTATGATACCGTGATGTAAATCCGCTTCTGCAAGCCTCATAGCTTGCAGTTTAGTTTTGGCTTCGGGATAACTTTTCGATTTGATCGTGTTTCCCGATTCGTCTTTGAAGCGTACCTGATAGTACTGCTTCCCTTTCGTGTTCCGTCGCTTTAGGACGATAAAGGTTGAGGGCATAATTCTCCCCTGGCATCGCGTAACGACAAGTCACCGAAACGCAGGGTGAATTATCCGCTCACAAAGAGATAGTGAACCGGACTTTCCGACTTTAGAAGGGCCATGAAAAAAAGGTTTGCGATTTTTTTTGGTGCAAACCCAGGTGCAAAGTCTTAAACTTTCCACTCCATAGCCAGAGAACTGACTTGCAAATCCTTACAACATAAGGACTTTTTAAGTCGGGCAAGGGGGAATTGAACCCCCGACCTCTTGGTCCCGAACCAAGCGCGCTACCCCTGCGCTACTGCCCGTAGAACCGGTCCGGGAAGGACCGGCGTATATGTAAACAGGATCCCATTAGTAAGCCGCTTTGACGGATCCTGCTGCGGCGTTAGAAAAAAAAAGCCCGTCAGAGACTGACAGGCTTTAGCGGGAGCGACGGGGATTGAACCCGCGATCTCCGGCTTGACAGGCCGGCGCGATAACCAGCTTCGCTACGCCCCCGTGATGAGACTCACTATATAAAAAGGCGGAAAAAGTGTCAATAGCTTTTAACAAAAAAACGCGCGCGTTAAATTTCCTTTAATTGACAGAGGGTACCAGCCGTGATAATCTAGTTGCTACCTATATATCAGACGTCAAGAAGGAAGTTCTATGTCAGCCCTTAAAAAAAATTTGATCTCTATAGGAGCGGTGCTCATTCTCGCTCTTTCCGTAGTTGCATTTGTCTTCATACCGGCTCTTGGCGGCTCTTCCGCAGGAAAGACGATTTCTTTCGGCGAGTGGGACGGCAAACCCATTGAATACGCGCAGGACACCTACCTCGTGCGGCAAATTCAAGCCATTTCCGACCAGGTCGAAAGCCAGGGCCAGGAAATCAATCAATTTACGTACTATCAGATCATGCAGTCCGCTTTCAGGTCTGCTGCTGTCCGCATGGCGGTGCTCGACAGTCTGGAGGAAGTTAACTATAGACTTCCCCGCTCGATCGTCGACAAAAACCTTGTTTCCTATTATCTCGACGAAAGCGGCCGGTATTCAGCAAAGAAATTCAACGAAACTCCCGAAACAACGAGAGCCGGCTACCGTGCCGTCGTAACCGAGGAGCTCACCGCCCAGCGATATCTCCAGGACACGCTGGGAACCGCGGTTCCCTACGACGGGGAAAACACCCTCGTATACGGTTTGAAAACCTCGACTAAGGAAACAGATCTTATCAAGTCCATGGCCGGTCCTGAACGAAGCTTCGAATATGTAGCGTTCAACACCGCCGACTATCCGGAAGCAGAAGCCGCAGCTTGGGGACGCGAGAACAGCGCCCTCTTCGTAAAGCACAGCTTTTCCGTTATCACTTCCGATCAGGAAGCCGTAGTCAAGAAAGCAGCAGCAGCGGTCGCATCAGGCGAATCGACGTTCGAAGACGCCGTCGCGACCTGGTCCACGAAGGCAGGCACCGACGCAACCGGCAAGCTCCTTAAATCCTATCGCGCAGACATTAATCAGCTTTTTACCGACGCGGCAGATCTTGAAAAAGTTCTCGCTCTCGCAGCCGGACAAACCAGCGAAGTGATAAAGGCCGGCTCCGATTTCGCTATCGTCCGCTGCGATGCCGATCCCGTCCAGCCAGACTTCTCCGACAAGGCGCTTCTTTCCGCAGTCAACTCATGGATGAAAATCAATGAAAAAGGACGCATCGAAGACTACTTCGTCGCCCGGGCTTCCTCGTTCGCGGCGCAGGCCCGGACATCCGGTTTCGACGCGGCTGCCTCATCCTTCGGCATAGAGAAGAAAACAACGCCCTCTTTCACCATCAACATCGGAAATCTCGAAATCATGTCGGGCATTCCGTCGGATTCCAACCCCGAGCTTTCAGCCGCTGTAAGCGACGAACTTTTCTACAAGACGGCGTTCTCGCTGGCCTCAGGCGCGGTTTCAGAACCGGTCGCGCTGGGAAGCTACACCGTCGTCCTCAAGCTTCTTGAAGAAAAAGCGACCGATTCCCAGATGCTTGAAATGGTGCCCCTTTTCTACAACTACTATGCCACGAACTGGGCGCAGGAAACTCTTTCGAACATGGTCCTTGCCGACAAGCGCTTCAAGGACGATTTCATGACGACCTACCTCGAGTATTTCCTGAACTGATAGAGTGGCTGATTCTCACGAATCCCGCAACGAAGGGCCTCTCCTGGTTGATACCGGGAAAGGCCTTTCTGTTTCCTGGAAGGGAAGGTTTCTCTATTCTTCCCGAGATCCGGCGGCCCTTCCCGTCCGAACCGCCCTGCAAGCTACAATTCGCCCGGAAACGCTCGTATTGTGCCCCTCTCCCCTTTTAGGGTACGGCATGCGCGAACTCCTCGATGCCATGCCAGCCTCCTGCTCGATCCTCGCCCTCGAAGAATCGGAAGAACTCATGTCCGTAACTGCTTCGATGCTGCCCGCCTCGATAAAAGACAATCCCCGATTCCGCTGCTTTCGCCTCGATTCGCCCGCGCAGGCGCTGCATATAATAGAAGCCATTCAGGGATTTCCCTTCCGCCGCTGCCTTCGTCTCGATCTTTCGGGCGGAGCCGCTCTTAATCCGAATTTTTACCGGGAAGCTCACGCCGCGATAGACGAGCATCTATCGCGCTGGTGGAAAAATCGTTTCACGCTGATGAGGCTCGGCCGCGGCTACGGACGGAATATCTTCAGAAACATGCCAGCGCTCCTGAGAAGCAGATCTCTTCAGGATCTCTTTCCCGACGCAATGAAAAAACCGATATGCGTCTGCGGAGCGGGACCGTCTCTCGACCGGCTCCTGCCGGAACTCCTCGCGCATCGAGCGGATCTTTTCATTCTGGCAGTCGACGCCGCCGTACCATCCCTCATCTATTCGGGCTTGAAACCGGATCTTATACTGGTTCTGGAATCCCAATTCTGGATCGAAGAATCTCTGTACGCAGCCGCGCGTTCAGGAATCCCGGTTTTGGGGGATCTGACGGCCCGCCCGGGGGCCCTCTCGATACCGTCTGGACCGGCTGCTTTCTGCCTCACCGAATACGCCGACATGGCGTTTCTCAAGCGGTTGAAACAAGAGTTCCCGTTGCTTCCGCGGTTCATGCCTCTCGGCTCAGTCGGCTTGACCGCCCTGCAGGCGGCTCGCTCTCTAGCGCATCCGAACAAACCTGTATTATTCTGCGGCCTGGATTTTTCATGGAAAGCCGGGTATACGCACAGCCGGGAAGCCCCTGCTCCCGCGCGCGAACGGAGGGAACAGTCCCGCTTCAGACCCCTTCAAGGCGATCCTTCTGAACTGAAAACGGGAGTGCGCAGGGCGGCGGGAAAGCAGGGCGCGGCGTATACCGATCCCGCGCTTTCCGGATACGCGCAATCCGCAAGAGAAATGATGAAAACCGGTAGTTTCCTCGATCTGGGAGAAGAGGGGCTGCCGCTCGGAGTCCCGGGAATCCGGCTCGGCCGAGCGATAGCGGAATGGATGGATCCGAGCGCAGAAAAGAAAGCAGGGCTAGCGACCCGCACGCAACAGACAGGAGCATCGTCATCCCGAGCAGATTCTTTTCTCCGCACGGAAAAAAAGACACTGGAAAACTTGCGCGGCATTTTGACGGGAGAGTCCGGCGAAACAAACGATTCGACGCCGGAAGAACAGAGTCTCAGAGTTCTGGAGATTCTCCGAAGCTGCGACTATTTGTGGACGCATTTTCCCGACGGACATCGGGGTCCTTCGCTTGAAAAAGCATTTTTAAACCGGGTCCGCGTGGAGATCGAATACTTTTTGAAGTCGATCGATACCGCCCTTTCGGAACTTTGAAAGGGCGTACCGCGGTAATCTTGATTCGGTCAGTTGTCTTTGGTTTTCAATACAGCGAGGAAGGCGGACTGAGGCAGCTCTACGTCGCCGACCATCTTCATCCGCTTCTTTCCTTCTTTCTGCTTCTCGAGCAGCTTTCTCTTTCGTGAGATATCGCCGCCGTAGCACTTCGCAAGAACATCCTTGCGCAACGCGTTAACCGTTTCCCTTGCGATAACCTGGCTGCCGATCGCGCCCTGGATCGCGATCTTGAACTGCTGGCGGGTGATTTCCTCCCGCAGCTGTTCGCAGACATGGCGGGCCTTGTCGTAGGCGTTCCCCCTGAAAGAAAGCTGGGACAGGGCGTCTACCGGCTTGCTGTTAATCAGAATGTCTATCTTGCACAGATCAGTCGGTTTAAAGCCGATCACGTCGTAATCGAAGGAAGCATAGCCCCTGCTCACGCTTTTCAGCCGGTCGTAGAAATCGAAGAGAACTTCCGCCAACGGCATTTCATAGACGATTTCCACGCGCTTTTGATCGAGATACTGCATGTTCGTCTGAATGCCCCGTTTTTCGACGCAGAGGCTCATGATATTGCCGAGATACTGGCTCGGCGTAATAATGGAGGCGCGGATATACGGTTCTTCAGAGCTCTCGATTTTTCCCTCGTCGGGATAGGAAGCCGGATTGTCGCACATCATTTCCTCGCCGGTTCGCAAATGAATCTTATAGGCAACGGAGGGCGCTGTGAAAATGACGGCCTGATCGAACTCCCGTTCAAGGCGTTCCTGAACGACTTCGAGATGGAGAAGGCCCAGAAATCCGCAGCGGAATCCGTGGCCGAGAGCTATCGAAGAATCCTTCTCCCAGGTGAGGCTCGCGTCGTTGAGCTTGAGTTTTTCAAGCGCTTCGCGAAGCTCGTCGTATTCGTTCGTATCCATGGGATAAATCGACGAAAAGACAACCGGCTTGACTTCCTTGAAGCCGGGCAGAGGGCCGGCAATCGGATCGTCGGCGTCTGTTATTGTGTCTCCGACTCGCACGTCCTCGATCGTCTTGATTCCGGCGATGATGTATCCTACGTCCCCAGCCGCGAGCTCCTTGGAAGGAACGAGCTTGAGAATGAAAATTCCGGTTTCCTCGACCTTGTATTCTGTTTTCGAGTTCATGAACAGAATAGTCTCTCCCGGGCGGATCGTTCCGGTGAATACGCGGATGTGGATGATTACGCCGCGGTAGGGATCGTAGTGGCTGTCGAAAATAAGGGCGCTCAGCGGATCTTCCGCGCTGCCTGTAGGCGCGGGTATTTTCGCGACGATGGCTTCAAACAGCTCGTCGATTCCGGTTCCCTGTTTCGCCGACACAGGAACGGCGAGATCCGGATCAAGGCCGAGATCGTGTTCGATCTGTTTCAGGGTTCCCGGAATGTCGGCGGCGGGAAGATCGATTTTATTTATAACGGGCAGTATTTCCAGATTGTGTTCGAGGGCGAGATACATGTTGGACAGGGTTTGGGACTCGACTCCCTGAGCGGCGTCGACGAGAAGAAGAGCGCCCTCGCAGGACGCGATAGCCCGCGAAACCTCGTAGGTAAAGTCCACATGGCCCGGAGTATCGACGAAATTAAGAAGGTAGCGTTTCCCGTCCGCGGCGACATACGGAATCGTCACCGCCTGGCTTTTTATCGTGATGCCCCGCTCCCGCTCGATGTCCATATTATCGGTCATCTGGGCATGATAAAACCGTTCGTCTACGACCTTCGCTTTTTCAATAAGGCGATCCGCGAGGGTCGATTTTCCATGATCAATGTGGGCTACGATGCAAAAGTTGCGAATAAGCTGGGGATCAGTCATATTCGCATGATATTAGAAATAAGATGGACTGTCCAGAGACGCGGAAAGGCCGATGAAGGCGTCCAGATAGCCGCTTTTCCGCCGTTTGGTGTACAGCTGGAGAGCGACGTATCCGTCTTTATGCTGAACGTCCAGATTGCGAATTTCAACGACGTCCTGCTCGGAAAAGCCCGATTCGTCGGCGACGCTTCCGCGCACAACGGAACGAACCATGTACTTTTTCGAGTTTCCGACGCGCTCAAGGTCCAGCCCCATTATCGGCAGAAGAGCCCGGTTTTCGATATCGCGCTCGAATATGAGCGAGCCCGGCCGTTCGGGGCGTTTATCCACCATGACGAACCAATCGCGGTATTCCTGTTCAAGTTCGCCGGTGAGCGCCGGAATGCCGGTAACCCGAACGATAGTGCCCGGGCGTTCGCGGATAAGCGCGTACTGGAGCTCCTCCAGGTTTTTGACCGGTTGTCCGTTCAAGGCGGTGACGACCGCTCCCTGCGGGATGCCGGCGATTTCCGCCGGTGAACCCGGAACCGAATACACGACGCTAACCCCGCCGGGCGCGGATGTCCCCGGAAGCGCGATGCTCTTTCCGTAGACTCCGAACCATGAATGCGAGACTTTGCCGCCCTCGTAGAGAACCGGGAGGATCACCCGCAGGTATTCGACGGGAATGGCGAAATTAAGACCTTCATAGGTTTCTATTCCGGCGAATACGACTGCCTGCACGAGGCCGGCTTCGTCGACGATGGGCCCTCCGGAATTGCCCTGATTTATCGGCGCGTCTATCTGAAGCACGCTTCCCAGAGACAGGAGCCGGCGATTCAGGGCCGAAACGATGCCGGAGGTGAGCGTCTGCTCGAGGCCGGCAGGCGAGCCGATTGCGTATATGCGATGGCCCGTCTTCAGTCCCGCGGACGAGCCGAGGCTGAATATGGCGGGAGGCTCGATCTCGACCTTCAACAATGCGAGGTCGAGAACCGGGTCCCATCCGATTACCCGAGCGGGTATGCGAAGATCGGGATCCTGCGGGGTTTTAACGTACAGCCTGGAATATCCCTCATAGGAGGGATCGACCTCGCTGGAAATTACATGGTAATTGGTAATCAAATATCCCCGCTGATCGATATAGAAGGCCGATCCGATGACGCGGTTCGCGTACCCTACCCCGCTCTCGATTTTCAAGCCCTGATCGACCCATACGGTTACGGTGCCCTTGATCATGCGGGACACGACTTCAGATGAAGGCGCGTCGTCCTCTGGAGTAGACGCAAGAGGAGCGTCGAGCTCGGACAAGGTGCGGTTTCCCTCGTTTTTCCAGGACTGGTTTCTTCCATTAATAAGCTGGCTTTCGGTCCACGCGTCGCTCTTCATTCCCAAAGCGGCAAGCGAGCGGTAATAGCGGATTGCGTCGCTCCAGCGGCCCGACTCCACAGCAAGATCGAGTTCGGAGCGGACCTTGCGAGATGCTTCGGAATACAGCGACTCGACGTCGGAATAGCCGGAGGAATTATCGACAAGGGCGCGGGCGCGGGCGAGAGCCTCGACCGGATGATCGGAGAGAACCTTTCTCGTCTTCTCGATCTCGTACTGAATCGCCCTGTCGTCGGCATAGCTTACATAATACGGTTTTTCGGGCGTCGAGAGGCATGATTGCAGAAGGACGGAAACGGCAGCTATCAATACGCCGGAGCGCATCCGCGCCGGAAAATGCTTATTCATCGGAGATCTCCACATAGGTATTCCCGCCTGAACGGAGCACGACGCATACGCGGCCGTCCTTCAGGACAATCGTAGTAACAACTGAAGAGCCGGCAGGGTTAAGGGATTTCATAATAGAGCCCGAAAGATTCCGCGCATCGGAAGGAATGGAACCGAGCCACCACAGATCCGCGGCGGGATCGCGGAGCACCGGAACTATTCTTTCGCCCCTGCGTACAGAACGGGGCTTTCCGTCGGCGAGGCTGACAACGACGGGATCGCCGTTTTCAGGATGAACGAAGGCAAGGGTTTCGCTTCCGTCTGTTTTTTTCTTCCAGGAAATTTCCGATAATCCGTCCTCGTCCGAGTCCCAGAATATCGACGTATTTCCCGCAGAATCGGCTTCCTCGCGATATTCCATCACCCTGTTCGCGTTCGAATCGATCTCGATCCGCGATATTCCGGTCGCGGGATCGGAGAACGCATGAGTCTCGAAATAGCCGTCGCCGTCGCGGTCGGTCATAGTGCGGACGGGATAGCCCTTTTCATAGGCGGTCCATGAATACACGAGGCTTCCCTCGCGGGATTCCGAAGTAAGGGGCACGCCGTTCTGCAGCGAAACGCGGGTTATACCGCCGGGACGGGACGGATCGGTTTGCGTAAAAAAGGCTGAATGCGCGACAAGGGCTGTTTCAGTCGGCACTGACGACGAGGATTCCGGACGGTAGATGACGAACGGAAAGAGCGAATCGACGAAGGACGGCGAGTACGAACGGACGGGCGCCCAGGAAAGGGAAAGAGGCTTGAGCATATATTCCCTGCCGGAAACGGCTACCGAACGTAGGCGGGGATATCTATCCCAGACAGCATCTCCCCTTCCTCCCGCGAACGAGGCGCGAACTGGCAAACCTCCGTCGCACTCAAGCTCGTAATCTGCCGCGCCGTCCTGGTTTTGATCGACGCTGATCGTTTGGGGAAGACCCAGACGGTAGGAGATCCGCGCATCGATTATGCCGTCTCCGTTGACGTCCTGAAGAATCGTTCCATCATAACCCTTCATCATCGTCTTGAAGCGGGCGACGGCGGAGGGAGATCCCTGCAGGCGCGCATACCGCTCGAGCAAATCAAGGGGAATTCCGGAAGAGCTCAAGGACGACAATTCGTCGAGAGCCTCCTCGGAGGAAATGAGTCCGTATTCAAGCGCGTCGACCGCGGAGAGGGGATTCGGATCATGTTCGAGGCGGTCGGTCCTTCCCATTCCCCGATAGATTCTGATGTACCGCTCGCGCGCCTCCGGATCATGCAGAAATGGAACCGCAAGCAGATACAGCTCGCGATTCTGATTTTCCCAAAGATAGAGGCGGTCCACGATTTTCGAGGCCAGGGCAGCCGCATCGGGAGTCGGCGAAAGAACGCGTTCCCGCGTCATAAAAAGAGCGGGAAAGCGCGAGTCGAAGGGCCAGCGCTCCAGGGCGGCGGATACAGACTCGCGGGCTTCCGGGATTCTCCCCGAGCCGTAGAGGGCGAAGGCTTTCACGTAATCGGCGTCCGCGGATGACCGATCGGAGACGAGAGACAAGAGCGAAAAGGCGTCGGAGTAGCGGAGGGTTTCCGCGTAGAACCGGGCGCAAAGCGTTCGGGCTTCAACCGGATCGTAGGCTCGCCAGACCATGCCCTCGGAGAGAGCGGCTTCCAGACGCGCGATGACATCGGCGCGGGGAGAATCCATGGCGATGAGGGAAAGCGCTTCTATGTAGGGAAAATCGGCGAGCGCGCGCTCGTACGACGAGCCCATCGCCGCGTGAAGAGAAGCGGAAGCGTAATCGGAACGGGATAGGGCCTCGACGGCTTTTTCAAGAAAGTTGACCGCGGTCGGAGACAACGGGCGCGAGGGAAAATCCGTACGAACCGCGGCGATAACCGGCTGAGCGGACGGTTCGGCAGGAGACTGAGAGTGCAACCCCGCAACACAGGCTGCGAGGAAAACGGCGGCGGAAAAAAAACGCCCTCTATTGCAGAAGCATTCAGCTGCGCCTTTTGTCGTCACTTGCCGGCAACCCCTCCGGATGCAGGACCGAAGCCGAGCATCGCGCGAATTTCCGCGTCGTCGAGAGTTTCTTTCCGAAGGAGCTCCTCGGAAAGCGCGTCTAGCTGGTCCCGATGACCGGATAATATATCTTCGGCCCGTTTCCGGGTTTCATCCAGTATTTTTCTCACTTCCGAGTCGATCTGCTTGGCGGTGTCCTCGGAAAATTCCCGATGCCGGGCTATTTCCTTTCCGATGAAAATCGGTTCCTCCTCCTGGCCCCAGGCGACGGCTCCGAGGGCGGAAGACATGCCGTATTCGCACACCATGCGGCGGGCAAGCTCGGTCGCCTGCTGAAGATCTGAGCGGGTTCCGGTCGTAGTTTCCCCGTACACGAGGGTTTCGGCGACGTAGCCGCCGTAGCAGATCGCGATGCGGTCGAGAATCCATCCCTTCGCGCGCGAATAGGAATCGTTTTCCGGAAGGGAGATGGCGACGCCGAGGGCCTGGCCTCGGGGAATAATCGTAACCTTATGCAGGGGATCGGCGAATTCGAGGTGATAATGCAGCAGGGCGTGTCCGGATTCATGGACAGCGGTCATGCGCCGGTCGCGCTCGGGCATCACCATCGAGCGGCGCGCCACGCCCATCAGAAGCTTGTCGCGAGCTTCCTCGAAATCCGCTGAATCGACTGTTTCCTTATCCTTGCGGGCGGCGAACAAAGCGGCTTCGTTCACCAGGTTCGCAAGATCGGCTCCGCTCATTCCGGGTGTCGCCCGCGCGAAGCGTTGAAGGTCGACTTCGGGGGACAGCGGTATTTTCGAAGCGTGTATGCGCAGGATCGCCTCGCGTTCGCGGATGTCGGGCATCGCGACCACGACCTGGCGGTCGAAGCGGCCGGGACGCAAAAGAGCCGGATCAAGCACGTCGGGGCGGTTCGTCGCCGCGAGAATAATGACGCCGTCCTTGGTTTCGAAGCCGTCCATCTCGACCAGCATTTGATTAAGGGTTTGTTCGCGCTCGTCGTGGCCGCCGCCGTATCCGGCCCCACGCGTGCGGCCTACGGCGTCGAGCTCGTCGATGAAAATGATGCAGGGCGCGTTCTTGCGTCCCTGTTCGAACAGATCGCGCACGCGGCTCGCGCCGACTCCGACGAACATTTCGACGAAATCGCTTCCGGAAATATTGAAATACGCGACGCCCGCCTCGCCGGCGACTGCGCGCGCAAGCATGGTTTTTCCGGTTCCCGGCATGCCGACCAGAAGAACGCCCTTGGGTATGCGGGCGCCCATCTTCACGAATTTCTGGGGATCGCGGAGAAACTGCACCACTTCCTGCAGTTCATGCTTCGCTTCTTCCTGGCCGGCAACGTCGGCGAAGGCGATCTTCTTGGAACCCTCGTACCGATGAGCCCGGCTTTTTCCGAATTGAAAGGCCTTGTTTCCCTGACCCTGATTCTGGCGCATCATCATGACGAGAAATACGATGAGGAGAATCGACGGTCCGAGCTGGAGCGCGTAGAACCAGAGCGATACCGGCGTTTTTCCGCCGGCAACGCGTACCTTGTGCTCTTCGAGCAAGCTGAGGAGAGCCGGATCGTCGTAGGGAATAGAGGTGACGAAGAGTCCTTCGCTGTTGCGGACTTCGCGCAGCACTCCCTGTATCCGCGACCCGTCGACTATTTTGACGGATTCGACCTGATCCTTCTGCACGCGGGAAATAAACTCGGAGTACGATATTTCGCGGCCGGTCTCGCGGCCGATGCCGGTAAAGAGGAACAGAAGAAAGGAGGCGACGGCGACGATGAAAATAATCAGAGCGAAGCGTCCGCCGGCGGGGGATTCGCTTCCGCCGCCGCGATTATCAGAATCTTTTAGTGCCATGATTTCCTCAGTGAGTTGTTATCAAGTCGGGGAAGCCGTACGGAGATCCCCAGACAGCGCGGACGGCGCCGCCCGCTTCGATGACCGGAATCGAATCCCGCAAGTGCATCGGGACGGCCCAGTCAGTATATATCTTTTTCAAAACTTTCCGCTTTCCGTCGGCCCTTACGACGACATCTCCCGGCTTGCGGGAACGGATGGTCAGCGGAAGGGGGAAAACACAGTCGAGAGAGCCGATTCTCGCACCCGATCCTTCAGGAACGATCGCGACTAGGCCGTGCGGCAGCTCGCATTCGCACGGACCGGATACCAGCACAGGATAGCCTCTTTTGGTATTGTGTACAATATCGGAACCGAAGAAAACCCCGCTCCGATCGGATATGAAACGCAGGCTGGATCCTGAAATCCGTACTGAAGAATGCGCTTCGGGGCGGGGAGAAGCGGCGATGGACATCAAGAGTTTCGCAGGAACCCGGTGAGAGGTTTGCAGCAAAGCGAGGCCCGCTTTCAGGAAACGCAGACGCCGGGCCGGATGAAGGGCATAAAAACGATCGGGGGAACACGTAAGTCCTGATACTTCAATTTTCCACTCAGGATATTCTGTCGCGGAAAAAAAGGATTCGTCCAGCTCGGCATGAAGGAGGCCCGTTTGCACGCCGGTGCGCCATCCGGGAAACTCGGAGTCGAGAAAGGGCATCAGCCGAGAACGTATGTGATTCCGCCTGTAGGAAATGTCCGCGTTCGTGGAGTCTTCCCGCCACCGGATGTTTTCGCGCCTCAGCCAGGACTCGATGTCGGAACGCTCTAGATGCAGCAGGGGACGAAAAAAGCGGCCGCGGATGGTCTGTATGCCGGCGCGCGAGCCGCCCTGCAGAAATCTCATGAGGACCGTTTCCAGCTGGTCCGAGGCTGTATGGGCGGTGAGAACCCATGATTGCGGGCGGGATTCCAGGCACCGCTGGAAAGCCTCGTACCGCAGATGCCGGGCGGCGTCCTCGATGCCCTTGCCGCGCAAGGCAGCGCAGGAGAAAACCGCTCCCTCAGCGAGAATTTCAGTTCGACAGGGAACGGGGGGACTGAGGGACGCGCAAAGCTCCACGACAAAGCGGAGGTCGCCGCCGCTTTCGCTTTCCGGACGCAGCCGATGATCGACGGTGACGGCTTCCAGAAGATACCCGAAGCGGCTCCGCAACGAATGGAGGATCATCAGCAAAAAAACCGAATCGGCTCCGCCGGATATCGCCACGATGAAGAGAACGCCCGCTAACGACGGCAAACCCGTATATTGCAGAAACCGCGATAGAGATTCCTCGACTGCTTTTTCCTGTACGCCCTGCATATGCCCGCTCTTGCTCATTCTTTACAGAATAGCAAAAAAAAAGAGTCCCCGAAAGGGGACTCCCTGCAATTGAAAGCGCTTTAGGGCGCTTCCCTCATGCGATCTTACTTCGCCATGCGGATGGTGGCGATGGTTTTTTCCTTGTCGGAAAGGATCTTCACGCCTTCGGGAAGAACAATGTCCTTCACATGGAGGGAATGATTCAGCTCGAGGTTTGAAACATCGACGATAGCCTTCTCGGGAAGGTTTCTCGGAAGACATTCGACTTCGATTTCCTTCGTTCCGTGTTCGAGAACGCCGCCCTGGCGGACGCCGACGGGAGCGCCGGAAAGCTTGACCTGGATCTTGGTGCGGAGAATCTTGCCGGCTTCGACTACGTAGAGATCGACGTGCTTGACCTGATCCTTGATGATATCGTACTGGACATCCTTGACGAAGGCCAGGACATCCTTGGCGCCGTCGAGGCTTACATCGATGATGGTACTCTCGGTAATGGTGGCGAAAAGCTTGGAGAATTCCAAAGCATCGATATCCACCATGGTGGACTTGCCTTCGCCGTTATACATGACGGCGGGAAGCCTTCCTTCCTGCCTCAGAGCCTTGGCGGGTCCCTTTCCCATTTTGGTGCGGGTTCGCGCGGACAATTTCTTTTCGTTCATGATGAACTCCTTTCATTGCGTGCCCCTTCCCCGATGCAGCGCATCAGGATCTGAGCCTCGCATGATAAATAGAAAGACCGCCTCAAAAAACGGGCGGTCTTACTGGGACGGAAGGATTCGAACCTTCGGAATGACGGTACCAAAAACCGTTGGCTTACCACTTGCCGACGTCCCACTGCAGTCGAACACGGCGGAATCCCGACGGCCAGACTAACACACTCAACAGCGGCAAATATATCAGGAAAGCATAATTATTACAAGTCGGCCGGGTCGGCGGCTACGGTTTCCTCGATATTCCCTGCTTCGAATTCCGCTAACACCTTATCCTGAAGCCGGGTTCTGAAATCGGGGCAAATGGGATGCGCGACATCCTTATATTCTCCGGTCCGGATCTTGCGGCTGGGCATGGCGATGAACATCCCCGTTTTCCCTTCGATGATTTTAACGTTGTGAATCACGAAGCAATTATCGAATGTAACGGTAACGTACGCTTTGAGTTTGCCTTCCGTTGCGACCTTTCGGATACGAATATCGGTTATGTCCATACTTTTAACTCCTTTGCAGTAGAAGCACCAGGCGCGGGAAAATACCCGTTTACCATTGTACTACTGCATTCGGCCGGACGCAAGCAAAAGAAATTGAAAGCTTTTTTCGAAACGGCAGGAGGCCGTCGTCCATGCATCGCGAGCCACCCGGGCGTCGTTAAAAAGCCCGTACACCGATGATCCCGACCCGCTCATGTCGGCAACGGCAGCACCGGCGGAAAGAAGAAGCTCCCGGGCTTCGCGAATGACCGGGTAGCGTTCCTCCAGAGGCGCGGTAAAACTATTTAAAAAACCCCATGACGCAGGACTCCCCGCGTAGCGGGAGGGAAGCTCGGAGAGAGGAGGAACCGAAGACAGTTCTGCCCTGCCGGCAGAACTCCACTCGTCCACCAGACGATAGCCCTCCGGAGTAGAGCTGTGAACTCCCGGCCAGATCAACACGCCGAACAAATCGGTTCTGGATCTGATAGGGCTGATCAGCTCGCCGCGTCCGGTAACCACTGCCGCGCCTCCGTAGATGAAGAAGGGAACGTCGCTTCCTACCCGGGAACCGATTTCCGCGAGAGAGGCCTGACTCAAACCGGTTCCGGCAAGCGAGTCGAGGGCGATCAATACCGAAGCGGCGTCGGAGGAACCGCCGCCGAGGCCGGCTCCCGAAGGAATTCGTTTTTCCAGATCAACCCGGACTCCGGCGGTGAAACCGGTCGCCTCCCGGAAATAACGGACTGCCCGGGTTACGGTGTTGTCGGGAGGCAGTTCCATTCCCCGGCAAGCAAAATCGCAGGAACCCTGTACGTCCGTCAGAGAGACGCGAAGCTTGTCTGAAAGCGAAATTGATTGAAAGATGCTTTCAATTCCATGAAAACCGTCGGCCCTCGGGGCAAGAACCCGCAGATGAAGATTCAGTTTCGCCGGAGCGAATATGTCGATTTGCTGTATACTCACAGTCCGCGATTATACAACACCCCCGGACTTTGTCAAATTTCAACTTTTTTTTGAAAGAAATTGCGAGAAATGGAAAAAAAACGTTTGCATAGTTGACATACATGAATGGTCTCAATTATGTTTCAAGGGAACCGCATAAATGCCCTCCCGGCATAATCACTGTAAACGGACGGGAAGAAAACGAATGCTTACCAACATTGATCTAGAACGGGATTCCACAAGAAAAACGTACGTTTTCGAAGATGCGTACGACGACTACGAAGACGACGACTTCGAAGACGACGCTCAAGACGACTTCGACGACTTCGGCGACGAGGAATCGTTTGACGATGAAAGCGACGACGACAGCGATTTCGACGACTTCGGCGAAGACGATGACTTCGGGGACGAGGACGACGATTTCGACTACGAGGACGACGACCTCGAGTACGACGATTTCGACGAGTAAAGCCGTTCTATCTGCAAAAAAAAGGCCTGTCCGCCGATGCGGGACAGGCTTTTTTCTTTATGAGCGCAGCTTGATGCGGACCGAACCGGCGCGCATCAGAGAGGTCTTATTCGGCAAGCAGATTCGGCGCGCCGAACCACAGCTTTTCCAGATCGTAAAAGCCGCGCGCCATAGGCGTCATCAGATGAACAATGACCGGACCGAGATCAATCAAAGTCCACTCGTCGCCGTCGGGAAGCTTGCGGCGCGCCGGATGAATTTCCAGATCGAGAGCCTTAAGCTGCTCGTAAATGTTCTTTTGCAAGCCCCGGGAATGGGCGCCGCTGGTGACGGTAGCGATCACGAAATAATCAGCCCATGAATTGCGGCCGGTAACGTCGAGAACGACGACATCTACGCCCTTGTGATCCTGTACCAGCTTACCCAGCTGTACGGCTGCATCGCGCAGGGACACTGTCTTTTCCATATTACTCCTATCGTACGTAACGGCCATTGAAATCCCGGCCCAGGATGATGGTAAAATCTACAATCGCTTCAGTTCCGTAATCCTCAGGATTCGAAGCATCCACGCTCGCGGTTTGCATATTATCGCATTGAATGACTTGAGCTATCGAAGAAGCCACCGTCGCGTTACCTATTCTATCAATAATTACTGTTTTATCCAACTCGGACTCTTCGGCGTTGCCGACTCGTATTACGTCGTAGCCGAAGCTCTGATACAACTCCGAGGTGTTTTTAGCCAATCCCTGGCTGCGCGTACCGTTGAGGATTTCAAGAGAATACACCCGCTCCTGCGCCGCGCTTCCGTCGGATGCAAGGCCGCCGAGGGTCTGCTTGACGATATCCTTGAGCAATTGCCCGTCGTAGAACGGAAAGAGCATGTCTTTTCCGTCGACGTTTCGCAGCGATCCGGTAACTCGCTGGGGAACCAGACGTTCCGCGTCTATCTGCGATAGCTCTTTCAGCAGAAGGGATAAAGACGAATCGGGCACGTTCGCGTCCACGCAGGATCTTACGACGGGAAACACCGACTTTGAGAACACAAGCGAAGATTGATCTGACAGGGCTCTGAAAAAAGCGAGAATCGCGCGCTGCTTTCTCGCGGCCCGCTCTCCCTCCTGATCGAGTGGATCGCTGTAGCTTATATAGGTGCGCAGCTTATCACCGTCCAGGGTGACGCCGCCGGAAGGGAGCAGGACGCGCGCGTCGCCCTCCGTCAGATCCACAGGAGTCGGTATGAAGACCTCCAGACCGCCCAACAGATCCGTCATCCGGGAGAAGCCGTCCACAGTCATCGAAATGCGGAACGGAACGGATATGCCGGTCAAAGTTTCGATCTCCCGGCGGAAATCCTCGATTCCTCGTTCTGCGTACAGAGAATCGATCCGGTCGACCCTGCCGAGGCTGCGGATGATCAAGCCGGTTTCGCCGGGTATGTCGAACATGGCTGCCCGCTTGCTTCCGGGATAGTACGCCACTATGTTCGATGAAACGGGAATTCCCCCGTCCTCGAGCACGATGAGCACTTTCAGGAGCTTGTCGTTGGCCAGGGAATCCTTTAGCGGATCAACCTTCATGGAAAAAACGAGTATCGCCACTGCGCCGATGAGGATCGTCAAAATCGCCAACAGAAACACGATGCTCCTGTCCACCCGAAAACCTTTCATTAGGAAGCCCTCCCCTGCAGATTCGCGAACATTGCGAGCGTGGTCGGGGAAACGTTCTTTCCCCTCAGGGTAAGATAGCGGATATTGTCTTCAAGAACCAGCCGGACCATGCCTAATAAATCCGAACGGAGTATGATGTCCCGAAAGTCGGGAGACACGCCGCTCCTGCCGGGTTCGATTTTATCCGCGACGAAGACGATCATGCCCAGCGCGTCCAGCTCAGGATGGCCGAAGGTATGATGCCTCACCGCTTCCAATATCGACCGGTCCGCGACTCCGAAATCCCTTTCAAGCAATACGGCGGCGGCCCGACCGTGCAGAAGCGAGGGCTTGTCTGCTTCGATGGCCGACAGCGGCAAGTTGTCCGAGGAAGCAATTTCCAACAGCCACTGCTCCTTGCCGGACTTGCACATGTCGTGCGCCAATCCGGCGAGAAAACCCGACTCGGGAGGAAGACCGAACCTCAGGCATAAATCCCGGGACATTTCCGCAACCCTCAGGGAATGTTCGTAGCGCAACGGCGCGAGAACCGAGGAAGCATACGAATCGATGCGGGAAATCAAGGTTGAAGGGTCAGCTGTTTTGATAGAGAGCATTGTCTAAAATATACCGGTATACCGCTTCCGGGACAAGAGATTCCCAGGAAGCCTTTTCACGAATCCGGGAGCGGATGTCCGAAGAGGACGCGTCTACCAGATCGTTGGCGAGCAAGCGATGCGGAAACTCCGGAGCGGAATTCTGATCTCCGCCGGGACGGCCCGCGAGTATGATGTCCGCAAAATGGGGAATGAGATCGGCCTCGCGCCACTGCGAAAAACCGGAGGCGAGATCCCGGCCGATGACTAAACCGATTTTCCCTTCCAATGAAGACGAATACCTGAGGGTCAGCTCGCGCAAGGTTTCGATCGTCCAGGAGGTTCCGCCCCTTTGAATTTCGCAATCGTCGACCTCGAGCCAGGCTTCGCCGGCGACGGCAAGTCGCAGCATCTCAAGGCGCTGTTCCGGGGTAGCGCCTGAAGACAGAGCCTTGTGCGGAGGCGAAGCGGCTGGTATCAGGAACACCCGCTCGTAGCCTAACAGCGAGTGTACCGTTCGCGCCAGCGAGAGATGGCCGTTATGGACAGGATTGAAAGAACCGCCGAGGACAGCAAGGGTCACTTGCGCTTTCCTCTCCGTTTTCTATTCAAGCTGACGGTAGCGCCGAAACTATCAGAGTCTTCGGATTCTGTCGGCGATTCCGTCGGATTCTCGGGTTCGTCCGGTTCGACAGTCATAAAATGGGGAATTCCCGCATATTCCATGGCTGCTTTTTCGGCCTCAGCCGCGAGTTCTTCGGCCTTTCCGTTCACCATGCGGATGAACTCTTCCCTAACCTCGTCCAAACCCCACCGGTTATGCACCGATATGCCGAATATCTTGAAATCGGGATACCGTTCTACCAAAGCCGCGAAACGCTCCCTGCCTTCCGGTACGTCGAGCTTGTTGGCAATGATGACCCGATCCTTGGAAACAAGTTCTTCCGAAAAGTTTTCAAGTTCCGCGGTGAGTTTTTCGTACGAATCGAGATAGTCCTCGGAATCAAGATCGATAAGGAAGGCGAGGCCCGCCGAGCGCGAAATATGCTTGAGAAAGCGGAAACCGAGACCGAGACCGTCGGAAGCTCCTTCAATGATTCCGGGAATATCGGCAAGTATGATGTCCTGTTCTTCGTCGACCCTGAGGACGCCGAGATTCGGAATCTTGGTCGTGAACGGATAAGGAGCTATCTTGGGCCGCGCGTTTGTAAAAAAGTCGAGAAGAGACGATTTTCCCGCGTTCGGGAATCCGACGAAACCGATATCGGCGATGATGTTCAGCTCGACCTTCACAAGACGCGATTCGCCGGGCTGTCCGGGGAGAGCCGTTCGGGGAGCCTGATTCGTGGAGCCCTTGAAATGGACGTTGCCCCAGCCGCCGTTTCCGCCTTTCAGGAAGACGAAGCGGCCGGAATCTTCGAGACCGAAGTCGTGGATTAGCTCGCCTGTTTCAGCGTCGCGTATGAGAGTTCCGGGAGGCAGGAAGATGACGCAGTCTTCGCCGTCTTTGCCGTGGCACTTCTTTCCCTGGCCGTCGCCGCCGGTCTTTCCCTTGAATTTCTGTCTGTGGCGCAGATGAACCAGAGTTCTCAGGTTTCGGCGGACTTCGAAGATCAAATCTCCGCCCCTGCCGCCGTCTCCGCCGGAAGGTCCTCCATGAGGAATATATTTCTCGCGGCGGAAGGCTATGCAGCCGTTTCCGCCCTTTCCGGAAGACACTTCGATAAGCGCTTCATCAGCAAATTTCACCATATGCGTACACTCCTTCGGCGGTTCGAAGCTGATTCATAGCCTGAAAAGCCGAAAAAAAAAGCCGGCGTCGACCGCCGGCTTTCACTTCGTTCCGATCAAGCCTGAACCGGCTCGACAGAAGCAAGGTTTCTTCCCTTGCGGGAATGGTATTTTACCACACCGTCAACGGTTGCGAACAGGGTATCGTCTCTTCCGCAGCCAACATTGTTGCCAGGATGGATTTTAGTTCCTCTCTGACGAACCAAGATTGAGCCGGAAGTAACGATCTGACCGCCGAACACTTTTACTCCGAGATATTTCGGATTCGAATCGCGGCCGTTTTTGGCACCGCTACCACCTTTTTTGCGTCCCATATCAACCCTCCAACAAGTCTTTCAATAGTCCGATCCGGTTTCCACCCGCATTACGACCGCCTTCGGGTATTCTTTCTCGATAGAAGAAATCCCTTCGCGTAAAAAAGCGGCCGCATATTGCAGAAAAGGAAGATCCTCTTCCCTCCAGGCTGTTACGCGGAATGCGAGCGACCCGCGTCCAGCCGTTTCCGCTTCCGTCTCCAAACCGGATCGGGAAGCGAGCATTGCCAGGGTGGTTCTCAGCAGAACAGTGACCGAGGCGCACACAATGTCCGCGCCTTTCGCTCCCTGACCTGCGTGTCCCCGGGCGGAGGCGGAAACCAGATTTCCCGACGCTCCAAGGACCACACCCACGGCTATCAAGGCTTACGCCCCGATAATATTCTCTACGGTTATCATGGTGTACCGCTGGCGATGTCCGATCGTCCGGTGATAGTCTTTCTTCGACTTATACTTGTACACGATAACCTTTTTATCCTTGAAGCTGTCTCCGACTACTACCTGAACCTTAGCTCCGGATACGTAGGGAGCGCCGACCGTCGTCTTACCGTCGGCGGAAACCATCAGGACAGTGTCAATATCGATCTTGGCGCCTTTTTCGGCGTCGATCAGGTCAACCTGGATCTGGGCGCCTTTCTCGGCTTTGTACTGTTTACCCTTATACTCGACAAGTGCGTACATCTTGAACCTCTATACAAAAAATATTCGTTTCTCCGGCGTATTAACGGGTGTACACCGAAGGCACTTTACAACACGTATCCGCATTTATATAACGAAAAGGCCGACAACGTCAACCCCGCGGAACAATTCTACATCGTCTCCAGGAACGGCACCAGAACCAGGTGCATCGCGTTCTTCAACACGATCAGCGTCGCCCTCACCAGTTCAAGCCGGGTTCTGCCCAGATCCGCGCTGCCGGCGGTGATTATCGGGCAATCATGGTAAAAACGGCTGAAGCACTTGCAGATATCGTAGAGAGAAGCGGTAACCGCGCTCGGATCGTGGTTTTCAGCCGCCCGGGCAGCCTGTTTCGGGAAATCCTCCAGCGCTTTCAACAGTTCCCACTCGGCGTCGTGTACGAGAAGATCGGGCTTGACGGAACCGCCTGCAAGCGGTCCTTGAGTTAAAACGCCGTCCGGCCCGGGAGCGCCGCCTTCCTCCACCTTGCGCAGGATCGAAGAGATGCGGGCGCCCATATACTGAAGGTAGGGACCAGTGTTCCCCTGGAAGGAGAGCGATTCCTTCGGGTTGAAAATCATGTCCTTTGTAGGGCTCACCTGCAAGAGGAAATAATGAAGCGCGGCGAGGGCGATTTTCTCGGCAACCTCGGCCGCATCGCCGACGGCCTCTTCCCTGCCCTTCGAGGCGATTTCCTCGAGGGCGCCGTCGCGGAGACTGTTGATGAGATCGTCGCCGTCGACAACGGTGCCTTCGCGGCTCTTCATCTTGCCTTCAGGAAGATTCACCATGCCGTAGGAAAGGTGATAGAGATCGCGGGCCCACTCGTAGCCGAGGAGCTTCAGGACGTAGAACAGAACCTTGAAGTGGTACTGCTGTTCGCTGCCCACCACGTAGACCAGCTGGTTGAAATCCCAGTCGCCGTGGCGGTATATCGCGGTCCCGATGTCCTGCGTCATATACAGGGCGGTTCCGTCCTTGCGAAGCAGAACTTTTTTATCGAGGTTGATGGGAGAAAGATCGACCCAAACTGAACCGTCTTCTTCTTTATAGAAAATGCCCTTCTCCAGGCCCTCGAGAATTTCATCGCGGCCTTTCAGGTATGTTTCGCTTTCGTAATAGAGCTTGTCGAAGGAAATTCCCGTCCGCTCGTAGGTTTGCGCGATTCCCCGCTCAGCCCAGCTGTTCATCGTTTTCCATAATTTCAGGGTTTCGGCGTCTCCGGCTTCCCAGGAGCGCAGCAGCTCCTGAGCCTCCTGTTCGGCCTGTTCGGGATGCTCCTTCGCGTAAGTATTGTACGCGACGTAGCAGTCTCCGACGAATCGGTCGGATTTTACCCCGCGGGATTCGGGCGTTTCCCCTGCGAAAAACTTCTGGTACGCCAGCATGGATTTGCAGATATGGATGCCGCGGTTGTTGATGATGTTTACTTTATACACCTCGGCGCCGCAGAACGCGAGAATGCGCGAAACGCTTTCGCCCAGTGCGTCGTTGCGGAGGTGGCCGAGATGGAGAGGCTTATTGGTGTTCGGGCTTGAGAACTCGATCATGATCCGCTTGCCCTTCTGCGTTTCGGGTCGGCCCCAGGAAGAACCGGCGGAAATGATCGCTTCGAGGGTTTTGCCGGCGGCGGCACCCTTTGCCAGAAATACGTTCAGATACGGTCCGACCGCCTTCGCGGTTCCGAGGGCCTGGACGGCCGGATCGGAAGAAAGCAGGGCAGCCGCTTCCGCGGCGATTGCGGGAGGCGCCATGCGGAAGGTTTTCGCGAATGAAAAAAGAGGGAACCCCATATCGCCCATGGCGGGGTCTGGCGGAATCTCGGACGAAAGGCTTTCCGCCTTGATCTCCGGCGAATCCGGAGCCTTTGCGAGCCGCAAGGTTTCAAGAGCGCCGGCTACCAGCGCCCTCCATTCTGTCCGCATATCTGCCATGTAACATCTCCTCGAAATAGAGGTGTATAGTACACAAAAAGAGAGGCCGTTTCAATGAGGATCATCGGTTAAAAGGGCGTCGGCTACGCTTCGGACTTAGAAAAAACCGGCAAAGGCTGCCATCTGGACGAAGTTTCCTGCGCCCTGGCGGCGGGACGAGCCGTAGCGCTCATTGCAGGAGGTGCAAGACCCTGCGTCGAGCAGATGCTCGGGAAGAATGCCCCGCTCGAGAGAGTGCAGGCGATTCGCCTCAGCGAGAGACAGCCGCCACGGCCAGGGGCTCTTATCGCGCGCGCGCTGTTCGTCCAGTACGCAGACCGTTTCGCCGAAGGAGGTTCTGAACCAATCGGCGCGCTCCTGATCGACGGTATAGCAGCACGACCTGATATGAGGACCGAGAATCGCCCGGACATCGGACGGCTTCGAGCCCCACTGAACGGAAGCAAGCGCAAGGGCTTCGCCGATGATTCCCGTGCCCTTCCATCCTGAGTGAAGCACCCCGAAAAAGCCTGAGACCGGATCGTAGAGATACACCGGCATGCAGTCGGCGACGGTGACGCAGGGAACGAGCGAAGGGTTCCGCGTGAGGACGCCGTCGCCCTCGGGAAAATGCGAAAGATCGGATGCATCGCGGGAAACCAGGACGATTCGCGAATGAGTTTGGCTCGCGGAAGATACCCTGGACGGATCGATGCCGAGGGATGAAAAAAACAGAGAGCGGTTATCCGTGTCGCGAACCGCTTTTTGAGAGCCCGAGGGAGCGAGGCTGATGGCGCATTTGGGAGCCTCCGCGTCGGCATTCAGGCCGGGGAAGGAAAAAAACTCGACGGCTTCCATCGCCTATTCCTTTTCAATACGCTGGATTTCTTCCAGGATCTCGATGATGTCGCGCATGAGCTGGCGAACGCCGGCAAGGTCCTTTCTGAATTTATCGTTTTGCTTGCCCTGTATCGAAGCGAGATTAATCAGCGTTTCGTAGGGACCGCCCCTGACGACGTTGAGAACGCCGCCGAGAATCGCGTCCATGCTTCGGAAGGCCGATATGACCCGGCCGGCTATCATTTCGGCCTCGGACTCGATGGAAAGCATGAGATTTTCCAGCCGGGCCTTGCCCTTGACCGTCGCGATCTTTTCGCGCTGGATGAGCTCGAAGCCTTCGCCGATGTCTCCCTTGGGCGAGAGGCGGGTCTCGAAGGTGTCGAGAACCTGCTGTTGATGTTCCAGGGTGCTGAAGGCGTCGGTATACTCCACCAGATTCTCGCGTCGATAGAAATCGCCCTCGATCAGGAGAACCTTGAGCGGCTTCATTATCACAGCGGGGTAGAGTTTTCTGAAAACGCCCTTCAAAAAGGCGATTGTGAGCTCGCGGGACAGCGACAAAGGAAGCCACATCCCTTCCCAGGGATGGTACAGGAGCGAAGGCAGCTCAGGCAGATCGAGCATGGTCAGAATCCGCTTTTCCATCATCGCCTTGCGATGAAGCCGGCTCCATTCCGTCCAGCGGCCGTCGAACCGTTTTTTCCACGCGAGCTTGTAATATCCAAACCAATCTTCCCCGCCTTCAACCGGAGACGGGCTCCACGCGACGTCCCTCAACGTGAATCTGACGAAGCCGGCTACCGGCACCGTGGATTTAAAGCGCCGGATCGTGGTGAGGTGGGCGGTCGCCGAGTCTACGAAAGAGCGGCATTCCCGGTCGATGTCGAATTTATCTTCCCCGAGGCGGGGTTGGATGGAAAACAGAAAAAGGCTTTCGAGCAAAAGCACGGGAACCCGCTTTCCGCCCGCGAGGATGTTCGCGAGAGCCCTGACGTCCTCTGCGATGGAATCGACCAAACAGCCGTCCTTTCCGGAACCGACGAAACCGAAGCGGGCGATCATCCGGTCGAAGGCCAGATCGCAGAATGTCTTAAGCCATTCTATGGCCTGTGCAGACTGGTACATGCGCAAGCGTTCCTGTTCGGAGATGGACATGAAGGCCTTTTCCATCGAGCGTGTGATCGATACGCGCAGGTCCCTGCCCGGATCCTCCTGAAACGGCACGGCGAAGGGATCAGAAGCCTTGACCAGCTCGGCGTCGCAGTCCTTCATCAACAGGGATCCGAGTATGAGATAAAAACCGCCCTTATCGTTTTCGTACGCGGTGAGAAGGGAGCGGAAAAAAGCCTGAGACCGGCGAAGCTCGCCCAGCTTGACCTGAAATCCGGATGAATAGGTGCGCGTCCGCGGCTCGATCATATCCCCGCATACGCGGGAAAGATCCCTGCCGAGAACCCTGACCAAATGGTCGGCGTACGCCCGGGTCGGCGAGGAGGACGAAAGAAAAGCGCGCATTGTATACCAGAAACGAACCCAGACGGGCTGCTCCAAAAGCTGCGCTTCCGGCGATATGCGATCTTGTCCGGGAAGACGCTTTGATTCGGCTGAGAGATTCGATTCCGCCTCGGACAACTCGGACAATTCCGCGAGCTTGCGCAGCATGTCTTTCCGTTCAGCGGATTCAAGGGAGATGACCAGGCGTTCGAAGGTGTCAAAAGTTCCGTTCATACCCTTCCAAGTATGCCCCATATCGCTGTAAAAGACCAGCACATTTCAGTATCTGTCAGACCACGATGAAACGGGAGGTATCCGCTTCAAGATCGTTGATGAAGGACCTGTTCGACTCCGTCAAATCAAGAATGCTGGCGACCGCCTTATTGATCTCTCCCGTGCCTGTTAATATCTCAGCGTTATTATCGTTTACCAATGACGTAGTTTCGCTCAACCGCGAGACAGAAGTCTGGATCAGCGAGTTCGCTCCCCTCATCTCCTCGGCGGCGATGCGCACGCGAGAACCAATGGCTCTCAGATCGCTGATTCCCGTTAATAGAGAGGTGCTTCCGGCATTTTGTTCTTCAAGGGCGATGCCGACTCCGTCTATCAGCTCGCTGACCTCCCTCACGTGGGCAAGAATTCCATGGAACGAAGAGTTCGCTTCCTCGGAAAGACCGGAAACGACTTGAAGACGATCCTTCGCCTCGCGCAGATCCGCCGATACCCTTTTGGCCTGCTCGGACGACTGATTTGCGAGACTCCGGATTTCATCGGCGACGACCGCGAATCCCAGGCCTGCGCTTCCGGCATGAGCCGCTTCTATCGCCGCGTTCATCGCGAGCAGATTCGTCCGCGCGGCGATCATGCTTATGACCTTGGCGGCCGCAAGAAGATTGTCGGAAGATTCGTTTACCGACCGCACGGCCTCGCTTACCGAGTCTATCCGTTCCCTGCCGGAATCGGCGATGAGAACCAAATCGCCCGCGGCGGAGCTGACCTTTTCAGTGGTGGCGGCAAGAGAGGAAATATTTGCCAGCAATTCCTCTACGGAAGACGCAGAATGCTCGATGACTCCGGCCTGCCGATTGACTTCCGCATCAAGCTGCTTAGTCTGTCGATCTAATAAAACAACCGATTCCGCAGTGTTTTTTACCGCTATCTCCTGTGCCTCGAGATGCAGCTTGTTATCGGAAATTCGTTCATTGATGCGGAGTATGGACGCCGAGGTTTCTTCCATTTCCGCCGACAGCTCAAGACCCGTCCCGCGAAGCGCAGCCACTTTGATTTTTGTATCGCGTATGAGCAATGAGAGATTATCCCTCAATCTGTTTACAGACCCGGCAATGGCAGATATTTCATCCGAACCCGATTCCGGGACGGCTGCGGTTAAATCTCCGTTGCCCATGGGAATCAACGCATCTTCGATCAACGATACCCGCGAGCCGATGGATTTTCCGGTTAACAGGGTATACGCAGCGAGAAAAAGCGACAACAGAATCGATATCAAAACCGAAATCCCCACCCCGAGAGTCTTTCGTTGCTCGACAAGATCGGTTATCAGGGATTCCTGCTCCGCTATGGTAGTCGTCAAAGAAGTCATGGTTGCGGAAGCCCCTGCGATCTTGGTGAAGAATACATCGAGCCGTCCATACACGTCGCTTAAATCATATTTTTGTCGGGTATACTCGTTCGTATAAAAACGAATCAGAGGGACCGACTGAATTTCAAAAAAATAGCGTTTTACATCCATCGCCAACAGATCGTATATTTCCAAAACTTCGGAAGAAGCCGCATCGGCGAGAGGTCGAAGATTTTTTACTATTTGCACGGCTGAAGCGAGTTCGCCGCCCGCTGAATTCAATTCAGTTATTCCGTCAACCCGATCGAACGCCCGGTCCAAAACTTCAGAAGCCAGAACGAATCGTTCGCGGGCTCCGGCCATCGTATTGCTGTCGAGAGAATTGGTGGCGGCGGTAAAATCAACGCAAGCGCGGGCCAAATCCGAAAGAATGGACCGTTCGCGGTCTATGCGTTCCATGCTGCGAAGAGTCGCGATGAAAATAACGGTTACCAGCACTACGGCAATAACTACAAATACGGTTTGCGATAACAAGGTTCGTCGTATGGTCATACAGATCCCCTTTGATCATTAACGCTTCACGCAAATGCGTTAACGTTACCTCACTACTGTAAGCCATGTAAGCGGATTTGACAATTAGAAATGAATGGTTGTTGAACAGGCAGAATATGAAAGAGAAAACGTTTTCTATACCTACCGGTAGGTATAGCGGAGACGGCAACGGACAATAAAAAAGCGCCGCTTGTTAGCGGCGCTGCCGGTCCCTACGGGAATCGAACCCGTCTTTAAAGATTGAGAATCTTTTGTCCTAACCGATAGACGAAGGGACCATAAGGAACTTTCGACTGGCGAAAGGACCGTGAAAGCGATTTCCCCAGGGAGGATTCGAACCCCCACAAACAGAACCAGAATCTGTAGTGCTACCATTACACAACCGGGGAATGCAAGGCGAGAATGAAACTATCATTTCCGCCCTTCTTTGTCAACAGGTTATTCGCCCTGATATTCGATTAAAGTTGTGACTTCCGCGTCGCCGAGAACCTTCTGATAATTCAGAAACGGTAGTCCGACCACGCCGAAAAATCCCGCAACCTCGGCTCCGCCCTGCTCCAAAACGTTCTTGGCGGCGTTGAGAGTTCCGCCGGTGGCGATCAAATCGTCCATGACGAGAATCCGTTCTCCCGATTTCACGTCAGTCTGATGGACCTCGATCTCTGCGGTTCCGTACTCAAGCGCGTATTTGCATGCCCAAGTCTTTCCGGGGAGCTTTCCCTTTTTTCGGATGAGAATCAGCGGAATTCCCATGCGTTCGGCGAAGGGCGCCGCGAAAATGAAACCGCGCGATTCGATCGCGGCGATCGCGTCGATTTTACGATCCTTATAGATTTCAACCATGCGGTCGATGCAGAACCGGAACGCTTCGGGATTCACCAGAATGCCGGTAATATCGTAAAACAGAATTCCGGGTTTGGGGAAATCGGGTATTTTGCGGATCGCATCGTCGAGCGAAAAAGTGCTGTTCATGCCGAGAATAGTAGTACAGGAACGCCGATCGCGTCAACGAGAGGGAGAGACTCCTATCTGCGGCCGTTTTTTCGGAAGCCTTCCACGCGGGCGCTCGCCGTTTCGGAAAACGAACTGACGATGCCCCGGGAAAGATACTGATAGCCCAGCCCGGCGACCATGGCGGCGTTGTCCCCGCAAAGAGACAAGGGAGGGAATACGCACTCTATGTCCGTTCGTTCGGCTAAAAGCTTGCGGAGACGGGAATTGGCCGCCACCCCTCCTCCCGCGACGACGGTTGTCAGACCAGTGTCTTCGACGGCGCGGAATAACCGGGACAGCAGTATTTTTACAGCCGCTTCCTGAAAGGCCGCGGCGAGGTTTTCATCGGTTCGTGGATACGAGGGATTCCAAAACTGGTCGATCTGGTTTATCGCCGCCGTCTTGAGCCCGGAATACGAGACATCGTATCGATGTTCGCCCTTGTGAAGGGAGGGCATCGGGAAGGCGGCCGCGCGCGGATCCCCTTTTTCGGCGAGGCGGTCGATGACGGCGCCGCCCGGATATCCAAGGTTGTAGAATTTAGCGACCTTGTCGAAGGCTTCTCCCGCGGCGTCGTCTATTGAAGTCCCGAGAACTTCGATCTGGTCGTAGCCGGCGACTTTGCAGATGATCGTGTGTCCGCCTGAAACCAGCAGGCCGAGATAAGGATAGGAGACATCGGCCGCAAGATGAGCGGCATAGAGATGGGCGAGCATGTGGTTGACCGCGATGAACGGCTTTCCGAGGGACCAGGAGAGGGTTTTTCCGAAGGTCAGTCCCACCAGCAGGGAGCCCATGAGTCCCGGCCGGCCGGTCGCGGCGATTCCGTCGATTTCGCCGGGCTTTAATGAGGCTTTATCAAGAGCCTCGCGTACGACGGGCAGAATCCATTCAGTATGCTTGCGGCTCGCGATCTCGGGAACCACGCCCATCCATTCGGCATGAAAGGGAATTTGGGTTGCCACGACATTGGATATGATCGTTCTGCCGTCCTCTACGACAGAGGCGGCGGTTTCATCGCAGGAAGTTTCGATCCCAAGGATTTTCATTCCTCGAAATCTCCCTCCACGGCTATGCGGGCTATTGTGGAAAGAGAAAACCCTTGAGCCGCTAGTTCGGGGTACATTTCAACGAGTATATTCGCCAGATCATTGGACCAGATATGGCCTATCATGATGGCCGTTCCTTTTTTTTCCGCTATGTGCATGCCGTTGCGCACGGCTTCCATTATCTCGATCCGATCCTGGCTATTGTCAAGAAACACTGCACGCTCCCAAATGGTCATATTCAAATCCCGAGCCGCGGCCGGAGCGGCCGTCGCGGAATTAGTCCGGGAGTCGAGGAAATAAATACCCCGCTCCCGCGCGATCTCCAATACGGTCTTCATGGCTTCGCGGTCGGCGGTGATCATCGATCCTTCATGATTGTTCATGCCCGCTACCGGCCACACCTCGTCAAGATTTTCCCGCACCACAGCGCGGATCTCGTCGGCGCTCATGCCCTGCCTGATCGCGCCCGGACCCGGATCCATCTTGAGATTCAGGGCTTGCATAGGCTGATGAAGAATAATTTCCTTTCCCGAGGCTCTGATCCGTTTCGCCGCTTCCCGAGAATACTGTAATCCCGGAAGAACGGCAATAGTGCACGGAAAGGGAAGCCGGAGGAAGGGTTCAAGCTGGGCAAGATTATGTCCCGCGTCGTCGAAAACGAAAAGGAGAGTTCCCTTTCTCTTCGGAGGCAGCGGTTTTTCAACCGGGGGAGCCGCAGGCGCCGCGACCTTTAGCGGTTCCGTTTTTTGCGGAGGAACCGGTTTCCGAGGCTGCGGAGCCTTGACAGCCGGCGGAACGCCCCTTGCGCCGGCGGGTTCTTTGACGGGCGGCGGCGATTCAGGCTTTTGTGCCGGCGCGGTGCGCTCGACCGCCGGCGCTGCGACCGGGGAAGAAGCGGATGGCGCTTCGACCAGGGGCGAAGAAGCCGGCGACTCGCGAGCGGCGGACGGAGGAGCTTCCGGCGGCGAAGCCCCGGGAGATGACGGACGGGAGACAGCCGGAGCCGACGACGCCGGCTGTGCGGAAGAGGCTGACGGGTTTTCCGGAAAATGGCGTACGGCCAAAAGGACGGCGGATATAACAAAAACCGCCGCAAGGAGAATCAGGTTGAACCTGAATTCCGCGGCGGTCATTTTCTTTTTTTGCGTGCGGTTTTCTTTTTACGGGTTGTTTTCTTTGTCGGAGCCATCGGTCTCAAAGATAAAGACCGGAAGCTCCGCTGTCAACCGTATACGAGCTCCCGCAGTTCGGAGGATCGGGTTTTAAGCTTTCGAAGCGCCCTGAGTTCGATTTGCCTGATGGTTTCCGCTGAAACGCCGTACTGGCCGCCGATTGTCTTCAGAGTCTGCGGTTTTCCTTCGTTCTGCAGATTATACCGCTTCATCATGATGTCGCGTTCGGTATCCTTGAGATCCGATAAAATATTCACCAGCGAATCCTGCGTGTACTTTTTCATAAATTCTTCTTCAGGATTATAGGTGGTGTCCGGAATCAGATCCTTGAGGGAGGCTGAATCCTCTGAATCGAGCTGCACATCGAGGCTGGTCACCGCGCCGGAGCACCGCATGATCTCGCACACGTCGCGCAGGGAAAGATTAAGATGGTCGGCAAGCTCCTGTGCGTTCGGCAGGCGGGAGAGCTTCTGGAACAGCTCGGACGACGCGCGGCGGATCCGGTTCGCGAGCTCCTCCTTGCGGAACGGCAGGCGGATGAGCCTCTTTTTATTCGCGATCGCGCGGGTGATGGACTGTTGAATCCACCAGCAGGCGTAGGTAGAGAATCTGACATTGTAGCCGAATTCGTATTTCTGGGCCGCGGTGATCAGCCCGAGATTACCTTCCTGAATAATGTCGAGCAACGGCATATCAGGTGCGGCGTATTTTCTGGCCACGGTTACAACCAGACGCAGATTGGACTCGATCAGTTTTTTTCTAGCGCAAATGTCTCCAGCCTGTATCTTCTTCGATAATTCAAGCTCTTCATCAAAACTAAGCAACGGATACTTTCTGATTTCTTTAAGGTACTCATTTATTGAATCTTGATCGCACATAATGCCCCCGACACCTAATAAGCAAGAATCATGCCAAGTTCATCAGGAGTAAAACAAGATGTACATTTCTATATATAGTAACGGTTTTCATCCAGAGAGATAAAGGTAAAGGATGCAATACTGTATCCTTTCGTGCACAATAATGGCGAGAAACTGTATGATAAAGTGTTACAGCATTGTAAATTCAGGCAGATAAACGCGATGCATAACACAGAAAAAGGTAAAAAACAATAAAAAAGGGCCGATAATTCGGCCCCTGTATACAAAAATGCACAGCTCTGAATCAGGAAGGAAGGCCCTTGAGCATGAGCGCGCACATGACTGACGAGTCGCCGACAAGATTATCCAAAAGACAATATTCATTCGGCTGATGGGCTGTTTCATCCATTCTGCTCCACACCACGGCGTCGTACCCGGCGTTCCGCAAATAGGCGCCCACGGTTCCGCCGCCGATGCCGATGGGCCGTGCTTTCACCCCGTAGATCGTCTCGATCGCCGCGGAGAGCGCTTTCACGACGGGAGCATCTACCGGTGTCGA
This sequence comes from Teretinema zuelzerae, assembly GCF_021021555.1. NCBI lineage: Bacteria > Pseudomonadati > Spirochaetota > Spirochaetia > Treponematales > Treponemataceae > Teretinema > Teretinema zuelzerae. The sequence goes on from NZ_JAINWA010000003.1 coordinate 835,244, forward strand.
ACGCGATTCGACGGCCTGTTCCTCGATCCAGGAAATAGACACGCCGTGTTTTTGTTCGACAAGGCGGACAAGCTCCGTTATCCTTGTTCGCACCTGAGACAGGGGGTAGCAGGGAAGAATGCGGCAGTCCATGCAGAACACGTCGTCTCCGGGAATCGTATTTATGTTCGGCACATTCGCTTCTTTTTTCGTCGGCTGGAAAGTTGACCGGTCGGGCTCGAACAGGGGATCGCGGCGGTCGAACTCCTGCTCAAGAGCGTTCAACCGGAGCGCCAGATCGCAGGCAGCAAGATGCGCGTTCGCGCCCTGATCCGGGCGGGAACCGTGGGTTTGCTTTCCCTTCGTGGAAAATTTCAGCCACAGAAGGTTTTTCTCGGCGACTTCGATGGTCGCGCCCTGTTCGTCTCCGCCGTCGGGTATCACGATGATGTCCTGGGGGCGGAAGAGGTTGTGCTCGCGCAGGAGGTACTGGATGCCGTAGGCGGATCCGACTTCCTCATCGGCCACGAACAAGAGTTTCACCGTATGCGACGGAACGATGCCGGTGCGGAGAAACGCGAGGGCGGCGAAAATGGAAGACACCAGACCCTGCTGGTTATCCTCCACCCCCCTGCCGTAAATTTTTCCGTTTTCTTCCTTCACTGTCCAGGGATCGGTGTTCCATTTCGACAGGTCTCCCGGAGGCACGACGTCGAGGTGGGTCATGAACCACAGAGTCCTCGAGGGATCCTTTCCCGGTATGGTGACGACAAGATTTGGCCGTGTGCCGGAGGGAACGCGGGAATCGGGCGCGTCGTAGCGTTCGAACGAGGAAAAGCCCATTTCGCGGAGCGCGAGGGCGAGGGCTTCGCACTTTGCCAGCTCTCCATCTCCGCCGGACTCGGGAGCCAGGGCGGGAACAGAAGTCAACAGCGTTTCAAGGGAGACCATCTCCCGAACCTGCGAGGCGATAAAGCCCTTCAGGGTATCAAGTTCATTCATGTTTCATCCTTACAAGACGTTCTTACGATTCAAACCTTCGGAGCTTTCGCGTTTTTGTACACGGCCCAGGTGGAGCTGATGAGGGTGTCCACATCAGAGTATCGGGGATTCCACTCGATCTTTTCTTTCGCAAGGGCCGATGTCGCGTACAGGGCCGAGGCGTCTCCGGGACGGCGGCCGACGTACTTGGCGGGAATCTCCTTGCCGGTGATTTTCCTGGCGGCTTCCACCATCTCGGTCACGCTGACTCCTGTTTCGCTTCCCAGGTTGACCGTCAAACTCTCTTTCCTGGAACTAATATACTCAAGCGCCTTGACGTGGGCTACCGCGAGATCGGAGACATGAACGTAATCGCGGATGCAGGTGCCGTCGCGGGTGTCGTAATCCTGCCCGAAAATCTGGAGTTCCTTGCGCCAGCCGGCGGCGACTTCCATGATGATGGGAAGAAGATTCTGGGGATTCCGCTCGAGGCCGGTGATTTCTCCCGAAGGGTCGTAGCCTGCCGCGTTGAAATAGCGAAGGGCAGCGAACTTGATGCCGCGGATGACGTCGTACCATTTGAGAAAGCGTTCGATTTCCAGCTTGGTAAAGCCGTAGTAGCTTTCGGGATTCGTAGGGTGCTTCTCGTCCATCGGCACATACTCGGGCTGGCCGAATGTTGCGGCAGAGGAGGAGAACACGATGTTTTTGCATCCGTTGGCGCTCATCGCGTTCAGGATGTTGAGGGTTCCGGTGATGTTGTTCACCGAATATTTTTCAGGCTCGGACATTGATTCTCCGACGGCCTTGAACGCGGCGAGGTGGACGCAGGCGTCGAAGCCCTTCGCGAAGGCCCCGTTGATGTCGTCAGGATGGCGTATATCTCCGGCGATGAAACCGGCGCCCGGAAAGAGGTTCCCGAGCTGGCCCGACGAAAGATTGTCGAAAACGGTTACCGCATGGCCCGCCGAAAGAAGCGCTTTAACTACGTGGCTGCCGATGTATCCGGCGCCGCCAATTACCAATACCTTCATGATTTTTCCTCCAATTGAAGCAGGACTTCTTCCCACTGGGCGGATAAATCCGCTGCCAGGGCTTCCAGTCTCTCTATTTCGCTTTGCACAAATTTACTTTTTTCGCCGTCGGAATAGACCGCGGGATCGCACAATTCGGCCTCCCGAGTCGTTTTTTCAGATTCAGCAGCCTCTATCTCCGAAAGAAGACGCTGCTCTTCCTTCTCGAGTTTTCGCCGTTCAGCCTTATAGCGCTTTTCCTCTTCATAGGAACGGGCCCCGGAAGAAGACTGAACCGAAACCGAAACGGAAGAAGCGGAGGGCGATTTCTTTCCGGAGGGCGAGCCTTCGCCGGAAAACGAGCCGGCAGCCTCGGCTTCCCGTTCGAGCTGCGATAGATAATATCCGTAATCGCCCGGAAAGTTACGCACGCGCGACGGAATTCTCGTTCCGGCATCCGAAGCTGGGTCTCCGGCGGTGAGTTCGAGAACCCGGGTAGCCAAACCCTGAATGAAGCCGCGGTCGTGCGAAACAAAGATCACGGTGCCGCCGAATTCCTTGAGCGCTTCAAGGAGGACGTCCTTGGAATGCAAGTCCAGGTGGTTCGTCGGTTCGTCCAGGATGAGAAGATTCAGAGGCTTCAGGAGAAGGCGCAACAGGGCGAGACGGCTTTTCTCTCCTCCGGAAAGCACGTTCACCGGCTTGTAGATATCGTCGCCCCGGAAAAGAAAGGACGCAAGCATGTCGCGGAGGCGGGGAATGAGCTCTAGAGGGGCTTCGGACTCCAGAAGATCGAGAATCTTTTCCGGACCGGTAAGGGTTTCCGCGTTGTCCTGGGAGAAATAGCCGGCGGCTACGCCAGATCCGAGGGTTACGGTCCCGCCGGTCGCCTGATCCTGGCCGGCGAGTATGCGCAGCAAGGTCGATTTACCGGCACCGTTGCGTCCGACAACGACGAGGCGTTCGTCTTTTTCCAGCACGAAGTCGAGATTGTCGATAATCAGCCGGTCGCCGTAGCTTCTGCGCAAGCCCTTGGCGGTAAGGACCAACCGGCCCGAATGCGGGGCTGGAGGAAAACGGAAGCGCATTTTCTTGAGGCTCTCCGGGATTTCGATCCGCTCGATTTTTTCGAGCCTCTTGATCCGGTCCTGCACCATGGCGGCCTTCGACGCGTTATAGCGGAAGCGGCGGATGAAATCCTCAGTGCGGGCGATTTCTTCCTGCTGCTCCTCGTATTTTTTCATAAGGGATTCGAGCTCCTGGGCCCGGATCTGTTCGTAGCGGGTATAGGTGCCGGCATAACGCTTCAGCGCGCCGCCGAAAAGCTCGTACACCTCGTTGATGGTGACGTCCAGAAAATACCGGTCATGGCTGACGATGAGAAAGCCGCCAGAGAAATCCGAAAGCCAGGACTCCAGCCAGTTGCGGGCCTCAAGATCGAGATAGTTGGTCGGTTCGTCGAGAAGAAGAATATCGGGCTTTTCAAGCAGGATCTTCGCAAGCGCGACGCGCATCTGCCAGCCGCCCGAAAACTCGGAGACGTTTCGGCCGAGATCCTCGAGCGAAAAGCCCAAACCAAGAAGCGTTTGCTCGGCAAGGGTGTGGCGGCGGTGCCAGCCCGATTCCTCGAGGGCCTGCTGGGCTTCGTGGTGCTCCTCGACCAGGCGAGCGATGCGTGTTTCGTCGCCCCCGAGAGAACCGGTGCGGGCAAGCTCCTCGCCCAGGGCTTCCATCCGCTCGAGCAGCTCGCGGCCGCGGGAAAAAGCCGTTTCGACTTCTTCGATCAAGGGCCGGCCCGTATGCACAATACCGGATTGGGGAAGATAGGACACGCGGGTGCCCTTCTGGATCGCCCGTTCTCCGCCGTCGGGAGCGATGGTTCCGGCGAGCACCTTCATCAGGGTCGATTTTCCCGAACCGTTGGCGCCGGCAAGGGCCGCGCGCGTGCCCGCGGCGAGATTCAAAGAGACGCTGTCGAGTATATCGCGATTCCCGAAGGCCAGAGAAACCCGGGAAAACTGTACAAAAGCCATTAATAAACCTCGTTTGCGGGACTGAAAAAGAGAACCGTGGGAGTAAGATTCCGGGACTGCACGAGAGCGTCCTTCACGGAAAGGACATGTTCAAGCTTCAAGCCCTCGGAGGAAAGCTGATACAGGAAGTGAATCCAGGAATCCGAGCCGTCGAACTTGAAGGAGAGCACGCCGTCGAAATCGCCGGACCAGGAAGCGGGAATAAACACCCTGTTTTCGACGCTGCCGCCCGCTCCGGAACCTGCCGGGATTATCTGCGGGCTTAGCAGCTGGTATCCGCTCCAGAGGAAGCGTCCGGTTTCGGGGAACTGCAGCACTCCGTAATTGCCTGAACTGAAGGCGCGGCTCAGCGAGCGGATAGATTCGAGAACCGAGTCCCGGCGGGCCCGCTCTTCGCTGACGAGAGACTCCGGAGAGGAATCCAGGGCGGCGAAATAATGAGCCTGGGGCATGCCGTTCTCGTCGGTAAACTGGACTAAAATGGAATTGCGGCGGCGAACCTGAACAGACAGCGTCGAGCCTTCGAAGCGGTAGTCTCCGTCGTCTCCCCGTACAACCGAGGAATACGGGAAGGTCCTGACGCCGGTTTCGTCTTCGATCCTGGCCACCAGGGAATCCCGGCCGGGGAAAAAACCCCATTGGGGACTGATTTTATCAAGATCGATGCGAGAGCTTTCGATCATCGTTCTCCAGGAATCAGGGTACCAGGCGCGGGAAAGAAGGTTCTCCAGCACCGGATCGGGTCCCGAGTCGGTCTGAACGATCTGTTCGCCGGTGTATTCCCGTTCGTCGATTATCGTCAGATTATAGGAATAGCACCAGCCCAGAGATCCGTCGTCCGTCATCACTTCGTACCAATCGCCCGGAAGAGCCGAGTTTCCCGACATGACGGGGGCGCCCTCTCCCTTGCGTACCAGTTTTATCTGCTGGCCCGCGCGGAGGCGGTATACCTGGCGCGCCGTGTTCTCGGGGGCGCTGCGTATCGGAAGCCCGTCGATCTTGACCAGGGCGTAGGTGTACCGGTATTCGGCGTCACGTTGAGCGGCTTTTCGGGCGGCGGAACGCGACTTATAGAGCTGTATCTGCCACAGAGGCACTTCGAGGCGGTCCTTCGAGTCTTTCGAACCGATTACATAGACTTTGCCGATATTCGACTGGACGAAAACGGGAACTACGTCTCCCGCGTGCAAATCATGATCGGGAACCGACCAGGCGAGAACGCCGTAGCCGATTTTTCCGCCGCAGGAAGACACTGCCAAGAGAGAGAGAAGGAGAAAAATCCTCAGGATGTTTGCAGAAAAGCGTCTGTTTAGAGAAAAAATCATCACCACACAATACCTCAAGAGGAGTTACTTTTCAATCAGGGCCGGATTGGCGAAAACAGAGAGAGCCCAATAACAGAGAAAAAACCTGAACGACTCCTGCCGGTTGAGGCCCGCGTCGAGGGCAACGCTCACCAAAAGAGCCGAATACACGCCGGTGCGGCCGCTTCCGTAATCGAGCACCCAGCGGACAAAGGCCGAATCCTGATTCACATCGCGGATGAAATCGCTCACGATCCGCTGCAGCCTTCCGTCGGTCCGGTGGAAGCGCGAGGAATACTCGTCGTAGACTTCCTCCAGAATTCGGGGAGCGGCCGGATGGTCGCCGATATATTGTTCAAACAAATAAAAGAAGCGCTTGGGTACGCCCATGAGCTGGGAAAGAATTAAAATCGTTTCGTCGGTTATGTGTGCGGGCAGAGCTTCGTTCCGGAGCAGGTCGAGGAGGATGGGAACCGAGGCCGCGGTGCCGTATTCCTCCATTGCCTGAACGCCCCGGATCAATAAAAAGGGATTGGCGGTCGTAAGGAGCATATCGCTGACCATGAACTGTCCCTTTCCGTCCTTGAGCCGCGCGAGGGCGAGCATCGCTTCGCCGACCAACCGATAGTCGGGGCTTTTCAGGGCTTCGCGAAGTTTGGGAACCGCCTGTGAAACGCCGAATTTACCCAGAAACCGGGCAGCGAGGGCCGCCGTCGAAAAGGCGCCCTCCTCGAGCTCCCTGAGCAGGGCGTCGCGGATGCGCGAATCGAGGCGGTCGAGGGAGGAGACGGACTGGAGCGCTTCATAGCGGACGGCGAAGCGCGGGGACGAAAGATGGTCGAGAAGGCCGGATACCGAAACCCGGGATTTCACCTCGCCGAGCTCGGCGATTATTTCCGTTTCCTCGTCGGGATCCTCGTTCGCGTCGAGGCGCCTGAGCAGGGTGAGGGCGCGCATGTCCCGGGGAGAAAACAGAATCGCGAGGGTGTCCTTGACCGGATAGCTTCCCATGTCCTGCAGCTTTCGCTGGACAAGGGAGCCGAGCCAGATGAGCAGCACGCTTGCGAGGAAGAAGACTCGGAAGGCCCAGAGCCAGGGAAGCCCCGCTCCGGTGAGGAGGTCGAGAAAGGCGCCGCCGAAGGCAGAGCCGAGGGCTCCGGTTCCTCCGAGTATGAAATAATAGAGCATGCTGAGATCCATGATGGATTCTTTGGGCACCATGGCGAAAAAGTAGGTTTGAGCGGCGTTTTCCTGGCCCGCGAAGCCCATGTTCGTAGCCGCGGCGAAGAGGCAGAGGAAAACGAGGGAGAACAAGCCGAAGCCGATTCCCGGGGCGATAAGGGCGGGAATAAGGCTCAAGAGGCTCACTGTGGAGAAAATGATGTACATGGGCTTGGAGCCGAGCCGGTCTATCGCCAGGCGCATCACCAAGCCCATAGCGAGGGCGCCGACGCTCGAACAGAGCGTGAAGACGGTAACGAGGCTGTCCGTCTGGCCGTAGACGGTTTTGCAGTACACGATGATGAAGGGGCGCGCCATGCCGATGCCGAGTCCCATGATCAGATAGCTCAGGAGGAATCGCCTGAAATTCGGCTGAGAGAAGGATTCCTTTACGCGAGAAGCGAATGAAGAGCTCGCACTTCCCGGCAAATCCCTGGGCTTGCCCGGATCGGGAAGCCGGTATAACAGGGATGAGGCGATGATGCCGGTAATGATGCCGACGAGGGTTACCAGATTATAGGTATGCACTCCCGAATCCATCCACAAAAGAGCCGCGAGGCCGATCGTGGCGATAAGGGCGGTTCCGTTATTGATGAGCGAGAGGCGCACGATGTACTCGCCCCTATCCTTCCCGGGGGCCAGCACTCCGATGACGGGATTATTCGCAATGAGGCCGACGCCCCGGAACAGATTGAACAGGAAGACGCACAGCAGGAGAATGAAAATCGCGGCCCGGTTTTGCCCGCGGGCCGCGAGGTACGGAATGAACAGGAGGGGAACGAGAGACCAGTTGCGGAGCATCCAGCTGTTCGCGAAGGTCCGCACGAGGGTGCCCCGGCGGAGGGCCGCCTTGCCGAGCGGGATGGCGAAGAACGACAGATACATGAAGGCGCCGAGCAAACCGACGACGGTTCCGCTCGCGCCGATCGCCATGGCGTACAGCGTGATCGTATTGCCCGTCACCAGGGCGAAGGAAAAAGAGTTCACTGCGCTGTATGAATCGAAGATTCGCCGGCCCTGTTTGATTCTGAAAGGCGACAGTTGCTCAGTCATTGTTTTAATTGTATCTTTTCTGAATGAAACAGACAACCATACCCGCACGCAAAGACGTGCCGGCTCAGGATCAGTGGGATCTTTCGTCCTTGTTCCCGGGCGATGCCGAGTGGAATACGGCGCTCGACCGATTCGCTTCATATACAGACGCCGTCAACGCCTACCGCGAAAAGCTTTGCCCCGCGGAGGGCTCAGCCGCGCATTCAGGCGGCAGCCCGGCCGACTGGGCCGCGGCGCTCTCGCTCTGGGAAGAGGCGCAGCGGCTCGCGGAGCGGCTCGGAAACTACGCCTTCCTCAAAAAAAGCGCGGACGAAAGCGACAGCGCGAACCTCGACCGCACGGGACGCTACCTCATGGCGGCGAGCGCCTTCGAAGCCGCGCTCAGCTGGGTAGTGCCCGCCCTCCAGGCCCTCGGCGAAGACACGGTCCGTTCATGGATTTCGCCGGACGCTCCGGAACCGCTCAAATCGTCCTTTGCGCCCTTCGCCGTATGGATCGAAAAACTCCTCCGCCTCAAGCCCTTCATTCTTTCCGAAAAAGAAGAGCGGATTCTCGCTCTCCAGCTCGAAGCCCATCAGGCTCCCCGGAACGCCTTCTCCATTCTGACGAACGTCGACATCGATTTCGGAACCGTCAAGACCGAGAAGGGAGAAGAACCGCTGAGCCAGACGACCTGGTCGAAATTCCTGGAGAATCCCGACCGGGCCGTGCGGAAGCAGGCCTACGAAAAATTCTACGGAGCCTACGACGCCCACAAGAACACCCTCGCGACCCTCTACACCGGCAGCGTGAATCAGGACGTGGCGACAGCGCGCATCAGGGGCTACTCCTCAGCCCGCAAAATGGAGCTCTTTCCCGACCATGTCGACGAAGCCGTCTACGACAATCTCGTCAAGACGGTGAGATCCAACCTCGCCCCGCTCCACAAGTACTACGCGGTGCGCAAGCGCGCGCTGAAAGTAGACCAGCTGCGCCACTACGACGTATACGTACCCCTCGTCGGAGAAATCAAATCGACGACCCCGTACGGTCAGGCGGTCGAACTGATAACGGACGCCCTCGCCCCCCTCGGCGCCGAATATACGGACACCCTGAAAAAGGGCCTCCTCGGCGGATGGGTGGACCGGTACGAAAACAAGGGGAAACGCTCGGGCGCCTTTTCCTCCGGCGGCTACGACGGCTACCCCTACATCCTCATGAATTACAAGGAAGAGGTGCTCAGGGACGTGTTCACGCTCGCCCACGAAGGCGGACACTCCATGCACAGCCACTACTCGGCTCGCAGCAACCCCTTCATGTCCTACAACTACACGATCTTCGAAGCGGAAGTCGCCTCCACCTTCAACGAAGACCTCCTCTTCCGCCGCCTCATGAGCACGGCCAAGGACGAACGCATGAAGGCATACCTCCTTTCAACCCGCGCGAGCGACATTCTCGCAACCCTCTACCGCCAAACCATGTTCGCCGAATACGAACACCGCGCCCACGCGCTCGTGGAAGAGGGAACGCCGCTGACGGTCGAACTGCTGAGATCCGAATACCGCAGCCTTCTGGAAACCTATTTCGGACCGGAAATGGCCTTCGAAAACGAAAGCGATCTCGAGGGCTTGCGCATCCCCCACTTCTACAACGCCTACTACGTGTACAAGTACGCCACCGGCATATCCGCGTCGCTCGCCCTCGCGGAACGGGTGTCCTCGGGAGGAGACCGCGAACGGGACGACTACTTCGCCTTCCTGAAATCCGGAGGCTCGCGCTACCCGATCGACGCGCTGAAAGTCGCGGGAGTCGACATGCAAAGCCCGGCTCCGATCGAAGCCGCCTGCAAGTCCTTCGCCGCCATCGTCGATCAGCTGGACGCGATTCTCTAAATAAAAACAGGGCAGGATCTTCGATATGGGCGTAAGTGTTCCGCATGGAACCTGTCCATATTGAAGATCCGGTTGTTCTGGCTGCCCGGAATACCTTTCACATTTCCTACCTCTATCCCTGGCAACGGCTCGTGATAGCCAACATACTCGACGCCCTTGCGGCCGGCGAACACGCCCGTTCCTGCTCCCGCCCCGGAAACGTTTCCCCCGATGCCGAGGAAGAGCTTTTCGACGAAGACGGCTGCCTCCGCGGCCGCCAGATCATCCTCCTTCCCACGGGGGCCGGCAAATCCCTGTGCTTCCAGATTCCCGCCCTCTTCGCTGCAGGCCCGACCCTCGTAATCTATCCCCTGCTCGCGTTAATGGGAGACCAGAAACGCCGCATGGACGAGGGAGGACTCGAGCCCGCGCTGTTCAGGGGAGAGCAGAGCGCGGAGGAGCGGGAGGCGCAGTATCGCCGCCTGGAGGGACGCGACGGAAAACCGCCGGCCCGGCTGGTCATCGCGAATCCGGAGGTGCTCGCCGGAGAAAAGGTATTGTCGCGGATCGCGGCGATGAAGCCGGCTCATATCGCGATAGACGAGGCGCACTGCGTCTCCGAGTGGGGAGACACCTTCCGGCCCTCGTACCTGGAGTTGGGCCGCATCATAGACAGGCTCGGCGCTCCGGCGGTTTCAGCCTTCACCGCCACGGCCTCGCCGCCGGTGCTGGAGAGGATCGCGGAGGTGCTGTTCGGCGGGCGGGCCCATCTGGTGCGCGGCGAGGCAGACCGTCCGAACATCCGCTACGAGGCGGTGAGTTGCAGAATGAAGGAGGCCGCGCTGGCGAGAACAGTGCATCGATCGGCGCGGCCCCTCGTCGTGTTTTGCGCGACCCGCGGCGGAACGGAGCGCACGGCCCGCCTCCTCCGGAGCGTGCTCGGAGACCAGGACATCCGGTTTTACCACGCGGGCCTCCAAAAGGAGGAAAAGATCGAAGTAGAAGCGTGGTTCCACGGCCATGACCGGGCGGTGCTCTGCACGACCTGCGCTTGGGGAATGGGCGTCGACAAGAAAAACGTGCGCACGGTGATACACCGCGATCCGCCCCCGACTGCGGAGGCCTATATCCAGGAAGCCGGCCGCGGGGGAAGGGACGGAGGCCAGGCTCGCGCGGTGCTGTTGTGGAGTCCATCGGATTCGGCGAGAATCCGGCGGATGAAGGACGGAGCGGCGAAAGAGCGAGCGAAGGTTCTTGAAAAAGCGGCCTCGGGAGCGGAATGCCGGCGGCTGGTTCTCCTCAAGGCGCTGGGCGATCCGCGCGCGGGCGGGGACGGCAAAGGCGGCGAAACCCTTGCCTGTTCGGGCTGCGATGTGTGCGGCGGTACGGCCGCTCCGCCCGGGAAGGAAAGCGAAGACGGGCAAATCGTATTGGATTTTATCAGGAAAAACGGAAAGGCGTATTCGGCGACGGAGGCCGCGGGAATGCTCGAAAACGAAGCGAACCGGGCTTCAAGACTGAAGGACGGCATCGAATACTGGGCGCGGGGATATTTTATATCCGCTCTTACGGAATTCGAAAAAGAAGGAACGCTTACTACTTATCAATACTGGCCGTGGAAGGACCGCATCGGAGCGGTCAATCCTCGCCATCGTCGACTTCTTCTTCGTCGTCCTCATCGGAATTTTTTTTCTTGTCTTCTTTCTTCGGTTCGGCGGAGGCCTTCACCGGACGAGGACGGGGAGGTCTTTTCCGGTAGCGGACGATCCAGCTCACGATGTTGATATAGAGGGCGATCACGATGGTCACGCCGAGCACTTCGGGGGACAGAATCACCTGTTTCAGCAAAATCAATAGTTCCATCAGTGTCATTGTATTCGCAGTATCGGCAGAGATCCGCTTGCGCTTGACCTCCATTCCCCCTGAACGATAGGATGGGCTCATGACTGGAATCGTGGACTATAACGCAGGAAATATCAGAAGCGTGGAGCTGGCTCTGCTCTCTCTCGGAGTCGAATACCGCATTTCCAAGAACCCGAAAGACCTTGAAGGTTCGGACCGCCTCATATTCCCCGGCGTCGGAGAAGCGAAATTCGCCATGCAGGAATTGAGGAAGACCGGGTTCGACGCCTTCCTTAAAGACTGGGCGGCCGCCGACAAGCCGCTACTGGGAGTGTGTCTCGGTTCGCAGATTATTTTCGACCATTCGGAAGAAGGCGACACGGCCTGCCTCGGCCTGATTCCCGGCCGCATCCGGAGATTCCCCGAAAACTTCCGGGGAATCGGGCTGAAAGTTCCGCACATGGGATGGAACGACATTGCCTATGCAAACGGCGGTTCTCCCCTTTTCGACGGCGTGCCGGAAGGCCGCGACTTCTATTTCGTCCACTCCTATTACATCGATCCGGCCGATCCGAAGGCGATCTCCGCGACGGCTGATTACGGATTCCCCGTTCCCTGCGCAATCAAGCGGGGAAATCTGGAAGCAGTGCAGTTCCATCCGGAAAAATCGTCCCTCGCGGGACTCAGGCTGCTTTCGAATTTCTGCGGAAAAACTTGGGGAGGCCCGGCATGCTGAAAAAACGAATCATCGTCTGTCTCGACGTGAAAGACGGCAGAACCACCAAGGGCGTGAAGTTCCTGGACAACGTGGACATCGGAGATCCGGTGGTCATGGCTGAGGAATACTACCGGCAGGGCGTCGACGAACTGGTGTTCTACGACATCATGGCGTCGGCTCGAGACAGGGGTCCGACGCTGGATCTCATCAGGCGGGTCGCCGAAACCATCCATATTCCCTTTTGCGTGGGAGGCGGAATCTCGACGGTCGAGGATATCAGAAACACCATTCTCGCGGGAGCGGAAAAGGTGAGCCTTAATTCTCCCGCCGTCAGGAACCCGAAACTTCTTACAGAAGGAGCGGCCATTTTCGGAAACCAGTGCATCGTTCTCGGCATGGACGCGAAAAAAGATCCGGGGATGCCTTCCGGCTACCGCATCTACGTGAACGGCGGACGCGTCGCGACGGACCTCGACGCCCTTGAGTGGGCTATCCGCGCCGAACGGCTCGGAGCCGGGGAAATCGTGCTCAACTCGATCGACGCCGACGGCACCCGAGACGGCTACGAACTGACAATCACCAAAATGATCAGCGAAAACGTCGGCATTCCCGTCGTCGCCTCAGGCGGAGCCGGAAAGCCGGCGCATATGGCCGAGGTCCTCGGTCCGGGCAAGGCCGACGCGGCGCTGATCGCCTCGATGGTCCACTCCGGCGACTATACGATCGGCTCGATCAAAGCCGACCTCGCCGCCCGCGGCATTCCCGTCAGAAGATAGCGGGGCGAGCACGTCAGAGTGCTCGCTTACCGCCAGCCGGTCGCTTACCGCAAGCGGGTCGCGCATACCGCCGGCGTGCTCGCATACCGCCAGCGTGCTCGCATACCGCCAGAGTGCTCGCGTGCCGCCAGCGTGCTCGCATACCGCCAGCGTGCTTGCGTGCCGCCAGCGTGTTCGCTTACCGCCGGCGTGTTTGCTTACCGCCAGAGTGTTCGCATACCGCCAGAGTGTTCGCATACCGCCAGCATGCTTGCATGCCGCCAGAGTGCTCGCATACCGCCGGCGTGCTCGCTTACCGCCAGCGTGTTCGCTTACCGCCAGAGTGTTTGCTTACCGCCAGCGGAATACGCTTACTGGAGTGCGGCGCCTTCGAGGGGCTGGTCGGCAGCTCCTTCGACTGAAGGCGGGGGCGCGGTTTCTTTCTGTTTCATATCTTCCAAAGTCTCCCCGAACCGGGTCGGAAAGTCGCCCGACACCAGGAGAATCTCGGAATTTCCGTCCGCGCGGAGGTAGGATTGGCTCGGAATCGATGCAGTCTTGCCCAGAACAAGGGCGCGAACTGTCTTGCCCTTCGCCTTCGCGGTAACGCGAAATGCGGCGTCGTCGGCAAAACCGAATCTTTCTCCGTCGCCTCCGGCGGAAACCACGCTCAACACCCTGATCGATCCAAGAGATTCCGCAAGGGATTTCGCCTTGGCCTGATCGGCGGGGACGCGGTCGGTGGATCCGTCCAGAGAGCCCGCCGTCCACACATCGCCGGTCAGGGAAAGGGACCAGGCGGTCCCGTCCGTTTTCTCGACCGCGATGAAATCGATGCCCTCGGCAATCAGGCTTTTCGGGGAATCGCGGCCGTCGAGAACAAGCTGGAACGCGTACACTGTCAAAAGGACCCCGAGGGCCCCGAGCAAAACCGCCTTCCGCGGCGCTATTTTCATCATTCGGCAACCTCCGTGTTATGAGTGCGGGCGGGCATGTATTGATCCTTGATGCGCTTCCTGCGAGCGACCCGCAGGCGCCACACAGCGAATCCTATCAGAATGACCGCCGCGGGGAGTCCGTACAGGTTCACCGCGCGGACGGCGTCCCGCTGAGCCTTGGTGGTTTTATCGAGGGTATTTAGGGACAGGCCCTTGGTCCGCATCGGGATAAGGTCGCTGTTTCCGTTCAGCCAGTCGATCGCGTTGCGCACGAGAATCGCCACCGGCTGGCTGCCTTTCTCGTCCATGACGGAGGGCGTGGTAATGGCGGAAGATCCGAAAATTGCCACGCGTCCGCTCTGGGCCGACGAAGAAAGATGTCTGGTAGCCGAGAGATCTGCCGATTGGACCGGGGACGCCGCCTGTTTTTTCCCGGCGTCGGCTTCGCCCTCCTCGGCCGGAATTTCAGTGGTAGGAGGAGACGCGAACGCGCTCGGGAAGGTTCCCTCGATCAAGGCGGCGAGGGTCTTCGATTCCATCGCGTCCTCGGAAGGCGGCATGATGGAATACGGATTCAAACTCGTGATCTTCTCGGGAATCCAGGATTCGCGGGAGGACGAGGCAAGCGGGGTAAAGCTCAAACCCTGAGAGAGAGAGGGAGCCGAAAGGGCGCCGGTTTGCAGGAAAAGCACGTAGGCGAGATTTTTGGAAACCGGATGCTTCGGGTTAAGACCCTCTTTCGGAAGCTGGGGCACATAGTAGAGCGGCACGTCGCCCGCTCCCTGCTGCCGCGCGACGTAGCAGGCCTTGTCCATCACGTAGGACGAGCTGAACTCGACTCCCCAAGCAGTTAAAAGCTTCTGCAGTCCGGTATCGATCGACTCATAGGTCGGCTGGGCGCCGTACATCTGCATTTGCTGGTCGGGCAGGATTTCCGCGATCGGATCAAGGAGGAGGAAGAGATTTCCGCCCCGCATGAGGAACTGGTCGAGGGCATAGAGCTCGTCTTCGGAGAAGGCGGAGCGCGGTCCGTTGATCATAATGGAAGACACCGCCGCAGGCACGTCCTGAACCTTTTCATACTCGGTCAAACTGTAGCGGTCCTGCACCAGAGACTGAAGCCGGGCGGCGCCCGAGCGCGCGTCCCAGAGGCTCTTTTCGCCGTGGCCGGTCAGATAGGCCGTTTCCACCGATCGGGAAAGGAGGCTCTGCAGGGCTCCTGAAATGGAATCTTCGAGCGTCTCGAGGCCGCGGATGCCGTAGCCGCCGAACAGACCGCGCGTTAATTCAAGGGGAATCGAAATAAAGCGGTCGCCCTTTTCCAGCGTGAGGCCGAGCAGACCCGAACCCTCGGGCGTTCCGTCCCTGCCTGCGGCCCAGCTTATCTTTTGCAGACCGTACTTGCCGACGAGGGCGTCCATGTCGAGCGGGGCGGGATCCACGGAAGAAAACACGATCCGGTTGCGGTTGCGCTTATTCACCCGGTCGAGGGCGGAGGACACTTCGCCCGGAAGCTCCTTGAAGCCGCCGATGCCGAATTTGCCGAGAGAAGAGGAAGCGTAGAGGGTGAGCTGAATCTTTCCGTCGAGGCCGGCGAGGGTGTCGTTCATGGCGATCATCCGTCCGAGCGTGGTGGTGAGCCGGTACTCGAGTCCCTCGGTCGTCGTCAGGGAGTCGAGCACCTCGGCCCCGTCGCCGTAGACGAGGACAAGGCCCATCCATGCGGATTTGAGCCCGACCTCGGTATCCTTGACCTCCTGCACCTGAACGTTCTGGAGCCCCCAGGCCTGCGCCTGCTGGCGGTTCTCCGCCTCCTCCATGTCCAGGAACTGATAGGCGAAGCGGCCCTTTTTCGCGTGTCCGCGGTATTCGGACAATAAATCGTCGAGATAGCTTTCAACGCTGTTGTACGGAGACGGCAGATTCTTCGTGAAATACACGCGCACGGACACCGGCTCTTCAAGCGAAGACACCAGCTCCCGGCTCGCCTGCGAAAGAGAATACGACCCTTGAGAGGTCAGATCGAGGCGGAAGAAAGCCCGCGCGCCGACGAGGTTCGCGAGCGCGATGACCAACACGAGCAACAGAAAATCGCTTTTCGGGCCCATGAGCCAGGCGCCGAATTTCTTAAAGGAATGCATCAGGCTGTCCTCCTGTCGTCGAGGTTGCGCACCGTCATCGCGAGGAACAGCGCGGTGAGAGATGCGAAGTACAGAAGATCGCGGGTGTCGAGTATGCCCCGGCTCACCGCCTCGAAATGGGAGGAGGAGCCGAGGAATTCCACCGGAGCGACCAAAAAGGGCGGAAGGAAGATCGCGAACTGATGCGCGAGCGTCAACATAATGCAGAGGGAAAACGCGACGAAGAAGGCAAGAATCTGGTTCTTCGTTACGGACGACGCGTACAGTCCGATGGAGGCGTACGCGGCGGCAAGAAAGAGGGCGCCCAGGTATCCGCCGGCAATCGGGCCCGGATCGGGATTGCCGATCATGCCGATGGAAAACACATAGGCCAGGGAGGGCGCGAGCATCCCCGCGACGAAGACCACGACGGAAAGAAACTTGGCCGCCGTCACATGGGCGCCGGTAACCGGCAGCGTGAGCAGGGTTTCAAGGCTGCCGCTCCGGGACTCCTCGGCTAACAGGCGCATCGTCAGCGCCGGAAGAAAAAAAGAAAAGAGAATCGGCAAGAGGGAAAAGAAGTTCCGCATCTCCGCCCGGTTTACCAGGAAAAAGGTCGGAAAAAACAGAAATCCGGAAAAGGCTAAAAAAAGCACCGTCACGATCCACGCGACCGGGCTCTGATACAGGGCGCCCAGTTCCCGCTTCAGGAGAACGGTCCAAACCGGTGATGAACGCTTCATGAAAGGTCTCCTCCAGAGGTGAGAGTTCTAAATACGTCTTCGAGCGAATTGCGCTCAAGGCCGAGCTCGTAGAGCGTCCAGCCCTTGCCGTGGACCAGGCGCGAAACCGCGCCGCGAAGGTCCCCGTCTCCCTCGACCGACACCACAGCGGAAGCGAGCTTCCCGTCCGGAGTGTCCTCTCCCGCGGCCGCTTGCCCTCCGTCTCCGGCGAAGCCGTCGACGGCGGACGCCCCGGCGGCTCCCTCAAGCGAACCCAGGGCCGCGGCGAGCTCGGCGGAAGAGCATCCCGCCGCCGACACGCGCACCGCGGAGCTGCGGCCGAACCGCGTTTTCAGTTCGCCGGTCGGGCTGTCCGCCGCGATCTTTCCCCGGGAAATAATGATGACGCGGTCGCAGAGCATCTCGACCTCGCCCAAAATATGAGTGGAAATAATGACGGTCCGGGTTTTCCCGATCTCGCGGATGAGCTTGCGCACTTCGATGATCTGGTTGGGATCGAGGCCGGACGTCGGCTCGTCGAGAATCAGGATTTCAGGATCCTGCATCAGGGCGTGCGCAAGGCCGACCCGCTGGCGGTAGCCGCGCGAAAGGTCGCTGATGTTTTTATGCATCACCTCGGCAAGGCCGCACATCCGTGCGAGCTGGGGAACGCGCTCGGAAGCGTCCACGCCCTGGACGGCCGCCACGTATTCGAGGTAATCCGCGGTGATCATGTCGGAATACAGGGGCGCCGACTCGGGCATGTACCCGATTTTCCGCTTCGCTTTTTCGCTGTTCGAAAGGATGTTTTCCCCGTCGATCAAAATAACGCCCGCGGTCGGCTCAAGGTAGCCGGTGATCATCCGCATCGTTGTCGTTTTTCCTGCGCCGTTCGGCCCCAAAAGCCCGACGATCTCGCCCTTCTGAATAGAAAAGCTGATGCCGTCGACCGCCGTAAAGGTTCCGAACCGCCGGGAAACCTGCTGAACTTCGATCATGTTTCCTCCGGTTTTTATATTGAATTCCAAAACTGTGCCGTTTAACAAAACACAAAAAAAAGCGCCGAGTTACAAAAACATTTCGGATAACAAAAAAATCGAGGCAGACAAAAGGACCTTCGGCGCGCCGGCCTCAGGCCGGCTCACGGGCCATGCGCGGAGCCCCCGCGAAGAAAGTCCTTGCAAGGGCGCGTCTCCCCTCCCCGCCTCCTGCCTCCGGTTCACAACCGAAAGCACTCACCCGATATAGCGAGCTGAGCTCGCAGCTGAATCTCAGTGAAAGCCCTCACCCTATGTAGCGAGCTCGGCTTGTCGGGGTTTCCCAGACGTCGACCGCGTAAAGAGGAACTTCGGGAAGCATGGACTTGAGCTCGATGAAAATGTAGGCGGCGATCCGTTCGGCGCTCGGGTTGCGGTCGAAGGCAGCCATATCGTTAAGGTTGCTGTGGTCCAGGGCCGCGCATACGTCCCGCAGCGCTTTTTTCAGCACGCCGAAGTCCACCAGCATGCCGCCTGAATCGAGGGTTTCCCCGCGCGCGTGGGCGTGAACCAGATAATTATGACCGTGCAGGCGCTCGCACTTTCCATGGTAATCGGACAAAAAATGGGCGGCCGCGAAATCGGCCTCTACTCGTATCTCAAACATGCTCCGATACTACCGGGAAGGTGTTGCAAACACAAGATGGGGTTGATACAATCTGCGTCAGTATGAGTAAAAGACTATCCAGCTTCCTCAACGCGATCCCCGTCATTTCCGTCTCCGGCAACGCCGACCCGAAAATTTCCTCCCTTGCATACGACTCCCGGAAAGTTCTTCCGGGCGCCCTCTTTTTCGCCCTTCCCGGCCTCCATGCCGACGGTGCGCGATTCATTCCCCAGGCGGTCGCCTCAGGAGCGAAGGCTGTCGTGCACGCGGGAACGCTCCCCGCCGAAAGCGGATACGCCGAGCCCGGCGTGGTCTACGTCAGGGTGGAAGATCCGCGTTTCGCCATGTCGCCGCTCTCGGCGGCCTTCCACGACCATCCGTCGCGGGACATGGCCGTCGTCGGAGTAACCGGCACCGAGGGAAAAAGCACCACGGTGTCCCTCATCTTCCAGCTGCTCCGGCTCTGCGGCGAGAAAGCCGGCTTCATCTCCACGGTGGATTATTCCCTCGGCGGGGAGGTTCTCCCCAATCCCGAACACCAGACGACGCCGGAAGCGGTCACCATCCATGAAAAGCTCGCCCGAATGCGGGAGTCAGGCTGCGCCTACGCGGTCATCGAATCCTCGTCCCACGGCCTTTCGCCCCGGACGAACCGCCTGGGAGACGTGCTTTTCGACGTGGGAGTGATGACGAACGTAACCCATGAGCACCTCGAATTCCACGGGACGCACGAACAATACAAAAGCGACAAGGCGAATCTCTTCCGCGCCCTCGACCTGCATGACCATCTGAAAGGCGGAAAACAGATTCCCTCCTTCGGAGTGGTGAACGACGAAGATCCTGCTGCCTCCTATTTCCGCGCCGCGACGAAAAAGTCCGTGTACGGCTTTTCCACCTGGGCCTCCACCAAGCAGGGAGGACTCTCCGCGGAATCCATCGAAGCCGATGCCGCCGGGGTGTTCTTCAAATTGAACGAATCCGGAGACCGTTCCTATCCGGTTCGCATCAACCTTCCGGGAGCCTTCAACGTCCGCAACGTCATGGCTACCGTCATCGCGGTCTCGGGACTCCTGAAAAAACCGGTGGCGGAACTGGTTCCCCTCCTCCCGCTTCTCAAGCCGGTCGCCGGCCGCATGACAGTCGTCGATCAGGGCCAGCCCTTCGAGGTCATCGTCGATTACGCCCACACTCCCTCGTCCTTTCAAGCCGTATTCCCCTCCCTGCGCAAGCGCATCGGAGGAAGGATCATCTCCCTGTTCGGCTCGGGAGGCGAACGCGACACGCTGAAAAGGCCTGAACAGGGCCGCATCGCCGCCGACTATTCCGACGTCATCATCCTCGCGGACGAAGATCCGCGCGGAGAAGACCCGGTAGAGCTCCTCGAAATGATCGCGGCAGGGTGCCCCGAGAAAAAGCGGAACGAGGAACTCTACATCATTCCGAACCGGCCCCAAGCGATCCGCAAAGCTTACTCCCTGGCGCAGCCGGGCGATCTGGTGCTCCTGCTCGGCAAGGGGCACGAAAACTCGATTATTTACAAGGATCGCACCGATCCGTACGACGAGATAGGAGAAGCCCGGACGGCTCTGGCCGAAATGGGCTACGGAGGAAAAAAATGAATATTGCGGTACTCTACGGCGGAAAATCCGGCGAACACGAAGTTTCGCTCCGCTCGGCCTCGGCCATCGCGCGGCACATCCCCGCGGAAGCCAACGGAGTCGTTCTCATCGGCATAACCAAGAACGGCGCCTGGCACCTCCAAAGCGGCGAAGCGCTTCAGAAAGTGCGCTCGGACCACTCGGCCCTCCTGACGGTAGAAGAAAGCCCGGAAACCCTCGTGTCGGTCGTGCCGGGAGCAGGCGGCGCCGGAGCCCTCAGATGCGCGGGCAAGGCAATCCCCGTCGACGTCGTGTTTCCCGTACTCCACGGAACCTTCGGAGAGGACGGAACAGTCCAGGGCCTCTGCGAAATGGCGGACCTCCCCTATGTAGGCGGCGGAGTCATGGCGAGCGCCGTCGCGATGGACAAGGAAAAAACGAAGATACTGTGGCAGGCGGCAGGGTTGCCGGTAGTCCCCTTCATCGCGGTCAAATATGCGCACTGGGTAAACGAGGCCGAACGGCGCCTCCTTGTCCAGAAGGCGGACAAGGAACTCGGCTGGCCGATGTTCGTCAAACCCGCCTGCGCGGGCAGCTCGGTGGGCGCCGCGCGCGCCTCCAACGCAGAAGAACTTGAAAAGCGCGCGGGAGAAGCCTTCGCCTGGGACGACAAAATCATCATCGAACCCTTCATCCCCGCCCGGGAAATCGAATGCTCGGTCACCGGAAACGAAGCTCCGGTAGCCTACACTCCGGGAGAAATCATCCCTACCCACGAGTTCTACGATTACGACGCGAAGTACAACGATCCCGACGGCGCATCGCTTAAAATCCCCGCGGACCTGAGCGATCAGACGACCAAGAAAGTACGCCAGATCGCGGTGGAAGCGTACAAGACGCTCGACCTCTCAGGCCTTTCCCGCGTGGACTTCTTCATCGACAAACGCAACGACGCCCTCTATCTCAACGAAATCAATACTATTCCCGGCTTCACCTCGATATCGATGTTCGCTAAAATGTGCGAGGCTTCCGGCCTCCCCTACCCAGATCTGGTGATGAAGCTCGTTCATTTGGCAAAAGCCCGTTTCGATGCCCGGAGAAATCTCAGGACCAGCCGCGCATGACGCTTCCCTTCTATAAGCTGCATATCGCGGGCAACGGATTCGTGCTTATCGACGCCGGGCAGGTGGAACAAGACCTGCTCGAACGCCGGAAAAAGGCGGAATCCGACGCCGCCAGGGCGGATTCGCGCGGATGCTCAGGCTGCGGAACCGGCGCCCACGCCGAAGACGGCGCAGCCTCGAAGGCAGACTCCTCTCTCTCGCCGTCGCTCAAAGACCCCCTCTTTCTCAGAAAAGCAGGAAGGGCGCTCTGCGACCGCCGCTACGGAGTCGGCGCCTCCGGCGTCATATTTCTGTGGCCTGACAACAGCGTGCGGGTGATAAACCAGAAGGGAGAGGACATGCATCGCCCGGACGACGCGCTCTTGTGCGCCGCGCGCTATGCCTACGACTCGGGAAGAGCCTTCGCCAGGGCGAAGGGACACCCCAACTCGCAGGCCCTGCGCTTCATGCTGCCGAGGGGCGAAGTTCTGCTGGATGTGCTGGGAGCCCATGAATTCCGTCTCGCTCTCGGCGCGCCCTTTTCGATGCCCGGAGGAATCGTCATCGACCCTGAAACTCCCCGGCCTCTTGAAACCCTGGAAATCGACGGAATCGGAACCGGCATGGCGGCCGTCCACGCGAGGGAAGATACGGTTATCGCCTTTCCCCGAAGCGGAGCTGAGCTTTCCTGGGAAACCTGCGTCCGCCTCGTTCAAAAAGCCTTCCCGGACCGGCGAGTTCAAACCATAATCGCCCAGGCGGTCACCGCCGAAACGCTGTCGATAAAAACTCATCCCCTTCCCGAATCCGGCGCGTGCGCCGCCGCCGCGGCAAGCTTGACCGCGGCCGCCTGCGCGGGCATGACGGGAATGGAAGCGCTCGTGCTGTTCACGGGCCGGGGGGTCGACTCCGGTTCCGAGGAAATACTCTCTCCGGACAGAGGAAACTCGAGGAGGCTCGGTGTTCAGTGGGATGCGAAAGCCAACGAGCTGTACGTCGTCGGCTCGGGCGGGTATCTGTTCGAAGGACGCTTCGACCTTCCCTAGCGCTCAGGCTACGGAACGAGCGAAGAAATGAGACCGAGCAGGGAACCGGTTCCGATCATCACGAGGCCGGCTGAAAGAGAGCGCTCGGGTATCGAAGACGCGGAATCCACAGACGCGTCGTACCAGGCGCCGGTTACGCAGGCGGTCGATCCGAGCGTCATAAGGCCCGCGACTGCCCACGAGGGAATCTGCCTGTTTCGCATGAGAAGCTCTTCTTTTCTCCACTCGGGACGTATGATCTCGAGAACCGTCCAGGAACCTTCCTTCCAGGTCCGCGGCTCGCGGGGCGGAGGAAGCGCCTCGGCAATCGGTTCATCAGAAGCGGGAAGAGCGGGATCGAGGCCGAGCACCGGCCGCTTGCCCCAGAATTGCTCGACTTCGCCGGATACCGGCTGAGACGACAAGGGAACCGGCGCTTCGGAAGAGGAGCCGGTTTCTATCACCCGCTCGACCATGTCGCCGCCGGAAAGCTCGACAGGCTCGGCGGCAACGCCGGAACCCTCGTCCGTTATTTCCGACACCAGAACAGCCCCGGAAAAGCAAAATACGCGGTGCGTCATGCGCACGCCCGCGGCGGAAGAGGCGTCCTGATCGACCAGAAGATCGCAGCCGAAATCAGTGCCGCGGACGCCCGCGACCAGGGTCGGGGTAGACAGCCTGAAGGACGAATTGCCCGACAATGTTGCTACCTTCGCGCGAATACGGCCGTAATGAAGCTCTCCGGAAGAGGAGCGGCCGGCCGAGTCGGAGGAACAGAGAAAGGAAGTGTTTTCCGCTATTTGAATCGAGGCCCTGGGCTCCCGCACGGACAATTCAAGAAAGGTGGAAGGTCCGGTCTGCAGGATGTCGCCTGAAATCAATCGGGTGCCGATCGCTTCCAGATCGTCGACCGAATACACGCGCCGGGAAGACCCGCGAAGCAGCGTAAAAGTCGAACCTTCTGCCCATACGATGGATCCGAAGACGGCGCCGCTTCCATCGGGAGCGGAAACAGCTCCTCCGCGCGCCTGGGACAACACGGCGACGGCAGGGAAGAGAATCAGGAAGAGCGCGCAGAGCAAAAGTCTTTCATTTCGCATAGTTATGGTATAGTATAAAGGCCTATGAATCGGAACACAAGCAGGATCGATGTACAATATACCTCCGATTCGGTGAATGAAACCCTCCCTCCCCGCCTTCCGGCTCCGGACGCAGGCGCATCCGGAACAGGAGAAACCGGCGTCATACGAACGCTCTGGTACAATCAGGGAGAGGATCAGTTTCTCCGGCTCGACGACTCCATAGAAGTCCCCTCCTTTCCGGTGCATCACGACATCCGCTCGCATCGTCCCCCCGTTTTATATGAAGAAAATCTCGCAAAGGTGCTGCGCCAATGCGTACGAGCAATACCCTCTCTTTTCGCCGGCACAACCTGGTATTTCGATCCCGTTTCGATACTGACGCCTTCGTTTTTCAGGATCGACGAATGGAATGGCGCCCGATATCTCTACGTGTGCCGCCTCGATCTCGCCGCCCGTCCCCTGGAAATGAACATCCTCGCGCAGGGCTCGAACGACCGGACGCATCAATACCTGAGCCGGCGGCTCTACTTCGAATGCGACTGGTTTCCACTCGCCGGCGGCCCGGAAGGGGCATTCGACATAGAAGCTTCGATTCCGGCTACCTGGAAGGGAGAAGCCGGCCAGGGATACATGATCCACGGGATCTGGATGGACTCGGACATCAACAAGTTTTTCAGCAAGCTGATCCTCCCCCCGGGGATCAGGAACCACCCGTATTATCCGCTCACCTGCAAGCGGCACTGCGTGAGCATGAACGCGGCCGGCCGCCGGAATCCGGGAGCGCTCCACGCGGCGAGAAGCTTCATCGAACCGGCGCTCGAGGACATTCTGTCGTACCTCAATACCTATTCCTTTTCGGAACTCGCGCCGCTGTTCGTCGGTTTAAAAAAAGATGTTCCCGAAGAGCTTTCGCAAGAATGGAAAAATCTCAGCGTACGCCCCTACCTCAACGAACAGGACAACAAGGAGTATCAAATTGTTTTTTAACCCGCCCCCTTTCAAAACCCGCTCTGATCTCGCAGGTCTCAAGGTCACCGTCATGGGGCTCGGCCTTAACGGCGGAGGTTTGGCGACCGCGCGTTTTTTCGCCGCAAGCGGAGCCCTGGTGACGGTTACGGACAAAAAAACCGCGGAAGAACTCGCTCCGAGCGTCGCGGCTCTCGGCGACTTCCCGAGCATCCGCTTCGTACTCGGCACGCACGAGCTTTCCGATTTCCAAAACGCGGACATCGTAGTGAAAAACCCCGGCGTTAAAATGCAGGGAAACGAGTACCTCGCGGCGGCGAAATGCATAGAAACGGACATATCGGTTTTTCTCCGCTTCAGCGCATCGCCCATACTTGCGGTAACGGGAAGCAAGGGAAAGTCCTCGACCGTCAGCGCGCTTCACTTCGGCCTCAATGAAACAGGACCGAAGGCCCTGCTCGGGGGAAACATCACCGTCAGCCCGCTCACCTTCCTCGACGAGACGGGACCGGACGTTCCTGTCGTACTGGAGCTTTCAAGCTGGCAGCTCGCGGACCTGCGGGGACGAGGACTCCTCAAGCCCCGCATCGCGATACTCACGCCCATCATGCCCGATCATCAAAACTGGTACGGCGGAATGGAGCCCTACGTCGCGGACAAAAAGCTCATATACGCGGACATGGATTCATCGTCGAACCTTCTGTGCAACCGGGACGACCAGTGGGGTCCCGTATTCGCAGAGGAAATAGCAGAAAAACAAAACGGCCCGCGCGTTCGCTGGTATTCAGGAGAACCGCTGGATGAATATCTTTGCGGGGCATGGCTCGACCCGGACGGCAGAGGCCTCATGAGGAGCGAACCGTGCGGAACGCCGGTAGAAATTCTTCCCGCGGAACTCTCCGTTCCCGGAAGCCACATGCGCCAAAATCTTCTAAATGCCGCACAGGCGATGGTGCTGTTCGGACGCGATCCGGCGAAGACAGCCGAAGCCCTGTCCCGGTTCCCGGGCATTCATCACCGCCTGGAGTTTTTCCACGAATGGGGGGAGTAAAACTCTACAACGATTCGGCAGCGACCATACCGGAAGCCGTCGCGGCGGCCCTCTCCTCGTTCAGCGAACCGGTCGTCCTCCTCTCGGGCGGCACCGACAAGAATCTCGACTTCGCTCCCCTCGCCCGGGAAGCGCACCGGGCGAAGGCCGTCTTTTTGCTGGCGGGAACGGGAACGGATAAACTGATACCCCTTCTGCGCGAACAGGGAGTCGCATTCAACGGCCCCTATCCCGATCTCGGCGCCCTTCTCGAAGCGGCGAAGAAAACCGCCCGGGCAGGCGACCGGGTCGTGTTTTCACCCGGAGCGACCAGCTTCGGACTCTTCCTCAACGAATTCGACCGCGGCGCAAAATTCAAGGAGACGGCAATCCGCGTGTTTTCCTGAAAAGGGTGTATACTGACGGCACCATGAAAAAGTACCTGCCCTTCGCGGTTCCCGTCGGTATAGTCCTGGTCAGCTCCCTACTGTTGTTTTCATCCCTGGACAGAAAAATTCAGGACCGGTTCCACCGCGCCCTCCCCCCCCTCAAGGAAGACCAATCGATCCTCCTTTTAAACGTGGACGATCTCGCGATCGAGCAGGTCGGCCTTTTCCCCTGGCCGCGGGACATCATGGCGGACGCGCTCGTCTTCCTCAAGGAGATGGGAGCCCGCACGATCGTATTCGATTTAAGCTACCTCGACCGAAGCCCGCTCAAGGTCGATCCGGTCTACATCCAAGAGGAGCTGCCGCAATACATCGAATGGCAATTTTCTGCCGTGGACGAAGCCGTCTCTCAGCTAGTAAACGCCTTCAGCGAAAGAAAAATCGACCCGTCCGATGCCGACGATTGGAAGGGGCAAATGCTGGACATTACAGCCGAGGCGCGCTCGGGAATCGAGACCTCGGTATCCTACGCGGCACGGGATGTCGATGAGTACCTCGCCAAGGCGCTCGGATTTTTCGGCAATTCCTGGCTCACGCTCACCATGTACTCGGCCGATGAACTGGGAGGTCCGGACAAGGCCTTCAGCATGGACGCCTACAATCTTCCCTGGCTCAGGGAACACATCGCGCTTTCGAACATCTATCCCGAAAACGACTCGAAAACGCCTGAACAGCTGTGCTTCCAGAGCGCGCTTCCAGTGCTGATGCAAAAGGCGCGCGGTGCCGGCTTCGTAAACGCGTATCCCGATCCGGACGGCTACAGAAGGCGCGTCCATCTGGTGATGAAGCACGAAGGCACCTATTACGGGCAGCTGGTGTTCATGCCCCTCCTGGACATGCTCGGAAAACCGGAAATCGAAGTTACAAACGACCGAATTGTTTTGAAAAACGCCCGCGTCGGCGAACGGACGAAAACGATCAGCATACCGCGCGACGAAGAAGGCTCGGTCATCGTAAACTGGCCGCGCAAGCAATACGCGGACTACCACGGCATTTCAGTGTGGCAGCTCATCAAGAACACTGAAAAAGAACGCGCTCTTCTGACAAATCTGAAGTCGATGGAAGAATACGGTTTTCTGGGATACTGGACGGAGGCCGACACGCCGACAGAGCTCTACGCCCGATGCGACTACCTCAAGGAAGAACTGATGGAAGCCGGAGCCGGCCGGAACGAGCTCTCCGCGGACGACTGGCTTGCCTCGCGCGCGGACTTTTTCTCCTCCGTGGAACGCCTGCTCTCGGCGGAATACGAGACGACCATTCTCTCGGACATCGACACAGCCGATCTGGAAACGAGGGACTATGTGGCGGACTTCTTCGCCGGCATGCGTACGCAGTTCGCAGAGCTGCTCGCGTACCGGGAGGAAACAAGGAAGGTAGCCAAGGACGCGTTCTGCATCATCGGAACCACCGCGACGAGCACGACCGATGAAGGCCTCAACACCTATCAGGAGCGTTTCCCGAACGTCGGCATCCACGCGACGCTCGCGAACATGATCCTCTCGGAAGACTTTCTGGACGACGCGCCGTGGATCGCATCAGTGCTCAGCGCGCTGCTTCTTTCCTTGCTGATGGGCTACCTGATCCGCCGCTACGATTCGAAGCGGTCTCTCCTCGCGGGAGCAGGAGTGATCGTCCTGTCCTGCCTCGTGCCCTTTCTCGTATGGAGATTCGCCAGGGTGTATTTAGGGGTCATCGTACCGCTGGTCTCGACCTCGGGAACATTCGTCATCCTCACCGGCATGAATTTCTTCAATACCGTCAGGGAAAAATCCTTCCTCCGCTCCGCATTCTCGCGGTATCTCTCTCCGGAAGTAATCAACGAAATAATAAACGACCCCTCTCGTTTGAACCTCGGCGGAGAAAAAAGGGAGATGACCGCGATATTCACCGACATCAGGGGATTCTCGGGGATTTCCGAGCGGATGGACCCGGCAGAACTGGTCAACCTGCTCAACCTCTATCTCACCGAAATGAGCGACATCATTTTGGCGAACAGGGGAACGATAGACAAATACGAAGGAGACGCAATCATCGCGTTCTTCGGCGCTCCCATAAAAATGGAGAACCACGCGTCCCTTGCCTGCAAAACGGCGATCCAGATGAAACGGGCGGAACGGCTTTTAAACAGGCGCATCAGGGACGAAAACCTGAGTCCGGAGCCGCTGTTCACCAGAATCGGAATCAATACCGGAGACATGGTCGTCGGCAACATGGGAACAGCGAACAAGATGGACTACACGATAATGGGCAACGCGGTCAATCTCGCGGCCCGGCTGGAAGGCGTCAACAAGCAGTACGATACGCGGGGCGTCCTTATCAGCGAACATACGCGCCGGCAGATCGGAGACGAGTTCCTGCTGAGGCGGCTCGACAGCGTGCGCGTAGTCGGGGTAAACACCCCGATACGGCTGTTCGAACTGTGCGACATCGCAAGCCAGGCCGTGGATGAAGCGATGGAAGAAGTTAAAAACTGGGAAGCCGCGATGGATATGTTCGAAGGCCGCCGGTATCAGGAAGCTTCACTTCTTTTCGAACGCCTTGCCGCGGCCGACGAAAACGATGGATGCGCACGGCTCTACTCCAGGAGATGCGCCGAGTTCATCGCCCGACCCCCCGAAGAAAGCTGGGACGGAGTGTTTAACCTGACCCAGAAATAAGACATCGCAGGACAAGGCCTCGCCGGCGCCGGAACGGGCATCCCGAGGCTGCAGGTTAATTGCAGGCTTTTGCCGTCAGATAAAAAAAACGCCCCCTCACCAGCGCGATTCGCTTTCAGGGGGCGTTCGTCTATGATTCGCAGGTTCGTTATTCTTCAACCCACTCGATATCGTTCGTAGCGTCGCTTGCGCGGGTGGACGCCGTCGATACGCTCGAACGTCCTTTTTCCAGCTCCGTGCCGGTCGAAGATTCCTTAACCTTGGCGCCGAGTTTTATGCCGCCTTTTGCTGATCCTGAATCCGCGAGCAGTTTTTCAAGAGCGCCTTTCTGCATGGCCTTTATGGCGACGTTCCGGTTTCCCTGCACGACGACCAGAGAGGAGTTCAAGCCTACGTTGACGACGGCGGTAGGAGCGAGAACCGAGTCTTTAAGCACCGGCTCCCATTTGCCGGGAGAAACCTCGCGTTCAACTTTTCCGGTTACGGATTGAACCGTGTATCCGCCGACTGCGGCGTCCTGGGCAGTCAGAAACGCGCCGAACAGTATGGTCAGAGCAAGGACGAGAATTGCCGACTTTTTCATTCTTCACCTCCAGTGAATCTAGCTTAAGTATAGATCAAACAACCTCTGCGAACAGCGTTCACAGCGTAAAATCCATCAATCCTGCGGGATCGAACCCGCGCCTCTTCATGTACGAATATACACCCATGAGAAGAGGATTATCGTCCAGAATTCGATATTCCGTAAAATTGGACGTTTTTTTTACGAAATCTCCGTTTTCACCGTCCTCTGCATCCCACACAGTGTTTCGCATGAGCGTATTGGAACCGGTTTTAACAATCGCCCGGGAAGCTGCGCGTTGTTCAGAGTTTTGCTTAAACCGGGCGAGAGAAGCCGCATGGCGGGCTGAAATACCGCTGTTCTGCGCATTGCGCACGACAGTATCCGTCGCGTCGCGTTCAGGCATCACCGGCACGAATAGAGCGTTCGGCTGCACGCTTCGAACGTCTTGAGCCGTACGCAGTTGAGCTTCAGCGGCTGATCCGTTCGTAGACTCGGTTGAAGCTCGGCGCGTAAAGACTGCCGGCTTCTCGGTCCAAAGAGCGGCCGCCTTCCCTTCATCGGCAATAGCTTCTTTGTACGCCCGCGCGAGATACGCTCCGTTCTCCTTTTCTGCAGCCGCGAAACGCGCCCCGATAACGCTCTCGTTCACCGCTCCGGCGCCGGTATAAAGCGCTACGGCGGCAGGGCCTGTCGTCAAGGTGTAAGAAAGAGTGAGCGTTTTAGCCTTCGCGTCGGTAAGAACGAGGGTATAGTTCCCGGCCGCCGTTACGCCGGTTATCGTGGAAGTTCCGGTTGCCACAGTTCCCGTAGCGGCGCCGCCGACAACGGTATTCGTTCCCGAGGACGCCCCGGCAAGACTCAAGCCGGAAACAATACCGGCTCCACTGTTCCACGACCAGTTCATCGGGTGGTTGACCCGGGTAAGGGTGTGGGTCGAATCGACATACGAAGCCTTGAAAAAAACCTGCGCCTCGTTGCCCACCGCATCCGTTATGGACATGCGATACAGGGTATCGTACGCGAGTCCGGTCAATTCGTTGTATGCGCTCAACGAAGTCCAACCCGTATCGGTATATTTCTTGTATTGACCTACGGCGACATCCGTTGTTGAAGACACCATTGACGAAGTGATTTTCCAATCGTCCGTGGTATCGCTGGAAGACCAGGACGCGAATGCCGGGGGCGTCGTGTCAGGGGTATACGTAACGGCAACTTCGGCATAATTTCCGACCTTGTCGAATACGTAGATCTTTGTTGAATCGGCAGTAACAAGGATTACGGAAGTTCCGGTCGGCAGCGCTGAGGGCGTTGCCGTCGTGCTAAAGCCGGAGATATCAGAGGCTCCGGATGCGACCGCAAGACTGGAAACATCATAGCGGTCCGCGAGGCGATACGTCAGGGTCGGAGGGGCGCCCGTAGCGAATAGAGCCGTTCCGCTATGCGTCGTTCCCGTTGCGGGAGTGCCCGAAAGCTTATGAGTACTGTCTACGACGGGAGCGGAAAGATCCTTTTGCCACTTGTCGCCGGTGCCGGTATTGATGATTTCAGAACTTGAGGTTAATCCGACGGCGTCTTTCAAATGAATATACAGAGAGGTTGAGCCGGATGTCGTCACGCTTGAAGGAATGGCGATACCGGTCTTGGCAGTTCCGCTCGTCCAGGTCTGGTCGGCACTCGAAGCCGCAGTCCAATTCGCCGTTGTGGGCGCCGTGGTTGAAGTTGCGATGAGCCAGAGTCCCGAGCCTGCTCCGCCGTCCGAAGGCGTAAAAGAAAAGGTTCCGTCCTTGATATATACGACGTTTGACGCTTCATACATCCAGGTATGCTCCGCAGGCGTGAACGCGGGCCCTGTCGTGACAGAAGGCGCGTTAGAGTCTTTCGCCCACTTAGTATAGGTCGCGTCGTAGCTGAGTTGTTTCTGCAAAATGTTCCCGACGCCGTCCTTGACGTAGAGATATACTGCCGTAGGAGTAGTCTCAACTAGGCTTGTAAAGTCTACAGTCCTGGAAGCGCCGTTCCAGGCGTTCCATCCGTTCGTTGCAGAACCTCCATCAATGGAGTTGGCGGTTGCGACGCTCGCCGCGTCCGCGGCCGTCGAGACAGCGTAGGAAACAACGTCTGAAAGAGCGTCGCTCGCGGCGAAAGTCGTTGTAAAGCCCTGCCCGTAGCAGGCGAGAGTCGCGCCGCTGCCGCCGCCGGCTAGCGTTCCGGTAGTCGCGGAGAAGGTCGGACCGGTAGTAATCGACGGATTCGCTTCATCGTGAACATACTGCACCGCAACTTCGGCATAGTTTCCAACCTTATCGAATACGTAGATCTTCGTAGAATCGGTTGTCGAAAGATCGACGCTGATTCCCGAAGGACGAACGCCCGGAGAGGAAGTCGTGCTGAAGCCCGAAATATCAGCGGCCCCCGCAGCAACCGCCAACCCGGTAATCGCATAACTGTCGGCAAGCTTGTACGTTAATTTCGGAAAAGCTCCAGCTGTGAACAAGGCCGTTCCGCTGTGTGCGCTTCCGGCGGAAGGAGTGCCGGAAAGAACATGCGTCGCGTCCACCACCGGAGGAGTCGCGTCCAGCCGCCAAACATCGGAAGAATCGGTATTCTGAAGACGAACCCCGGGAAGAACCCTGCCGGTATCGTCTTTCACATGGAGCCAAACGGCCTGCGCGGCTGAAGCGGAAATTACATCCGATATGTTCACCGTTACCGGCGTATTGTGAGTCCACGCAAGCGATCCCCAATCAATCGGAGCGGTCGAAGTCGCAGTAAATGCGTACAGCCCGGAGCCGACCCCGCTGTCTGTTACGGTAAATCCGAGGGATCCGGATTTCACGTACACGGTGTTGGTCGCCGTATCCTCGTCGACCCAGGTGTTCGCCACCGGAGTAAAGACAAGACCTGCACCGAGCGCGGGAACATCGTCATCCTTGCGCAGCGTAACCTTCTTCTCGCACGCAAGCGATGTATTCCCGACATTATCCACAGCGTAGAAAGCATACTCAGTCGCCGTTCCGGTCGCCGTAAGAGTAACGCCGCTTGTCGTTCCGGTCACATCGGTCGGGGTGCCGCCGTTGTTCCAGACAGCCTTGAAATGTTTCAAGAGAGATCCGGAATCCGAGCCGCCGCCGAGTGCGAACGTAATCGTGTCGTTAGCGGTGAACCACGTTTCGTTGGCAGTTCCTTCTGTATTCGGATTGATAAACTCACCCGTTCCCGCGGCATGAGCGCTCAAGGTCGGCTTTCCAGGAGACGTCTTGTCAAGGTTGAGCTCAAGCACGACAGGCGTCGCGTTCCGGTTCCCGACCCAGTCCCGTTCAGAGAAGCTATAGACTTTCCAAACGTTCTCCGCTACCGCGCTCACTTCCACAGTAGGCGTTTCGGCATTGTCGACGGTCCATGTCTCGGTACCACTGTCGATCGTATATCCGTAGCTCCTGAAACCGGATGGATTCGTTCCCGTATCGCCGGCGTTTCCGAGGACTACATTAAAGTTCGTATCCGACGGGACATAATACCTTCCTGCGGAGAAGAGATACGCATTCGCGGGAAGCGTGGGAGTAATGACAGGATCATTTGGACGCGTGGTATCAAGTCCTATGCTCGAGCTGCCTACGGAACCGGCGTCGGAATTATTCGCAGAGTCCCTCAGGGCAACAGTGACTGTCTTTGCTCCGTCCGCTGCCGTATCGGTGAGAGTCATTCCTGAGATAGTTACTGTCTGACTTATTCCGATCGGCAGGGTCTGGCCGTCTTTCACCGAGAGCTTCGTCGCGGTCCTGTCGAGTTTTGTTCCATCGTACGTTGTACCATCCCAAACAAAGGTCGCGGAAGATACATTCACTCCGGTAAAGGTCAGCTCGCTCAAGCCTGAAGCCGTTTCGGTAAACGTGAAGGATGCCGTCACCGAAGGCGAAGGAGTAAAGCCGGCCTTAACATCGGAAGTTGCGGAGGTCGCAGTGAGACCGCTGATCGCAGGAGGTGTCGAATCGCGGCTGAAAACTAATACATTTGAGGCATCAGAAACATTACCCATCGCGTCTTCAAAGGTAAAATACATCTGAGTGTCGTTAGTCGAATTTTCAGGAGCATAGGATTTCGTGAAAATATCGCCGCTTGCAACCTCTGAAACCGGAGAATCTGATTGCACATAATCGCCTGTACCGCCGAGTTTAATAAACTCATAAACCTTCACGATTCCGCTTCCGTCGGGATCTTCCGACGGACGATCGGTCGCACGGGCGCGAATGTAAAGAACATCGGTATTGCTGAGCCAATATCGTCCGCCTTCGTATCGATAGGAAGTACCGGCGGCGTTGGTGCACTCGACGGCCGTTATTACCGGCTTCCGCTGATCGTACACATGGCCGACGCGGTGGACCACCACGTTACCAACATTGTCGGGCACGGTAATTTCCGCGAAATACTGTCCGCTGAGAGTAAAAGTAGTATCGGCGGATGCCGGTAAAACGATGGTCGCAGAACCGTTTCCCGATTCATCGAGAACGATCGAGGAGGAAGAGCCGATTGCTGTTTCAGTTCCCGAAGCGCTCTTTCGATACAAGGCATATGCCGTGGAAGCTATTTCTGAACCGCTGCCGTCGCTCGCGCCGGAAAGAACCAGCTTGAACGAGGGATGGGTCGCGCCGCCGGTATACGAGTAATCATTCAGCGCGAGAGCCGTCGCGGCAATTGTCGAGAACGGTTTGCTATAGAGTGGTACGCCTGCGGTCGTCTGTACTGCCGTATTGAAGGTCGGCGCTGTAGTATCGAGAGTAACGGGCCAGGATTGGGACGCTGTGCGTCCCGACCAGTCGGAGATTTCCAGGTCGATGGATTTCTCGCCGTCTCCTGCAGTCAGTGATATTGGAACTGATTCAGTTTTGCTCGTCGCGGCGGAAGGAGCCGGAGCGGTGCCCCATGACGCATCAGCCACCGTCGCGAAATCCCCTGAAAGTTTGCGTTTATACAAGCCGGAAGTTCCGTCCGTTCCTGCAAGATCAAGAGTTCTATTCCGCGTATTGACGAAGCGCGTTCCTCCGCCGGAAGTGAAATCGACGCTCGCCAGGTCGAATCCGGTTATTACAGGATTTGCTTCGTCGAGATAGATAGACCCTGTTCCCGCCGCTCCCCCGTTGTTTCTCAGGGCGTCGGCTGCGGCAACGGAGAATGCCTTCAACCCGTCGCCCGCATCGAGAGTCGCCGCCAGTTCGACGGTAAATGCTGTTCCGGCGGGGAGGTTGTCGGTCGATGTGAAGGTAATCGTTTTACCGTCTGCAGAGATCGAGGAAACCTGAGCACCCGACGGCGGCGTAACAGCGGTAACCGTATACGGGCCCGCGAGCGTCAGCGTTTTTACACCGACTCCGGTTTCAGTGATGGAAAGCTTGATCCTGACAGTGCGCGTCGTAGTAAAGTTAGCGGCTCCAGGGAAGCCCATTCCGTCGATACGCTCGACTACGGCGGAAACCGTCGGGCTCGTCGTATCCAAAACGAAGGAATTCGTTCCCGCTGAATCTAGGTCTCGCGTCGAATGATTTCCGGCAAAATCCATCAGATGGATGTAGCCCTTGACCGCTGTATTCTGGCTCAGGATGGAGCTGAATTTCGCTGTTCCGTTCACGGCACCCGAACCATATAGATTCCAATTATCGCCGGTCAGAGCGTCATCGAGAACGGAAGAAGCAAGGGAATACACCGCATTCGACGAATCGACCTTCCATGCCCGCACGCCGGAACCGTTCAAGCCGTCGGACGGAGTAAACTGCATGGAAGGGGTTTTCCCGTACCGTTTCGAATGATGAACGACTTCGGTTCCTAATCCGGCAGTCAAAGCCGAAAAAACAGGACTCGTTTGATCGAGGGAAACCGTGAAGGATGCGGCGGTTCCGGAATCGCCTTCGTTGCCGGCTGCGTCTGCGAAGGCTGTTTTAATCTGATACTTGCTGCCGTTCGCCAGGGTAAAGGGTTTCGCCGCTACGGCTGACGAAGAAGAACCGTTGACGCCGCTGCCGCTCCACAGGTACCGAAGTGCCGGGTCTGCCGCGGCAGGCTCGGAGGCGGCGGCGCTTTCGGTGGAACCGCTTGTCACGGTTCCCGAGCTGTCTGTTTGAGTCCAGAGTATCCGACCGGAGGAAATGCCGGAGCCTTCGGGATCGACGGAAGGCCGGTCCGTAGCGGCTGTTCTGAAAATAACCTGGGGCGTATTCACGAAAAGAGTACCATCGCCCGCTTGATACACCAAAGAAGCCGCTCCGCTCACGTTGAACACTGCAGGAGCTGCCGAGAACGAGGGAGGAGTCCGGTCGAAGTAATACCCGGCTCGTGCGGCTTTTTTATTTTCGACGTTATCGAAGACAGCGACCTGCGCTATGTAGGTGCCGCTCGAGGGTCTGCCGAGTATCCCGTTCACGGGCAGGCTGACCGCTGCGGAGGAAGAACCGAGGGCGACTGTTTTCTCCGAACCCGCGACGAGATTTTCCGCGCCCGAGTTCGTTCTATAATAGAGCGAGAATTCATGAGCCGCGCCTGCTTTCACGCCGGCTCCTGCAGACCCGTCGCCGGGGGCAGGATCGGAAGCTGCAAGATCCAGCGTAAAGCCGGACGCGTCTGTTCCGTTCCCCGAAACACCTGCGATCGAATTAGAGGCGATCGTTATCGACCCGTTTTTTAACACGACGGTCGCGTCGGGAGGCGTTGCATCGAGCACGACGGAAAAAGATTTTCCACCGCTGTTGCCGGCATGATCCGCCGCTGAAATCATCAGTTTTTTTAAGCCGTCCGTTCCGGAAAGAGAAAGGGCCTTCGCCGGAGACGCGGCGTAGAGATTTTCCGCCGCGGCCGATATCGATTCCGCAATGCTTTCTGAAAGAGCCGACGAACCGGCATCGTTCGCGATCGCGTAGGATTTCAGGCCGCTCACTGCTTCACCCGCCGTTCGAGCTTCCGTTGCCGAGAACGAAAGCGTTACCGCATTTGAGGCGGACCACAAGGTTCCCGAGGAGTCGCTGTAATAACCCGACCCGGCAACAGGCGCCGTTATTGCGACGCTGCCGACGACGGGAGGGCGGTTGTCGAATACGATGCGGTTTCCGTTCGTCACGTCCGCGCTTGAAGAGGACAGGCGAACCCGGTCGCGGACGCGGAGGGTTATCGAACGGCTGTCGTTGACTGCGTCGATCTTGAGCTTTCCGCTGACGAAATACAAACCGTTTCCGAGATCGGTTCTCTTGACCATGCTAACCGAAAGCGCGCCCGAGGTTTGAGCTTCGCTGAGTATTTCCCCGCTTCCAGCCGAGAAATAATCCGACGTTGCGCTTCCGATGGAATAACTGAACGAGCCTACTCCGGAGCCTTGCCCGTCCGAAGCGATAAATCCGAAATACCATTCATCTGAATTCGAGTACTGCGAACCGGGGTTCGCCATGGCCGTACCGCTTTGAGACGGAGCGGAGGCCGCGCGGAGGAAGAACGAGGAAACGGTCGGATCGGTATTATCGAGGAAGGCGGAGTCCGACGAAGGAGAAGCGGTGATGTTTCCGGCCTTGTCCATAAACCATGCGTTCAGTGCATGGCTGCCGTCGGTATTCGACACAGTGCACGAAGCGGTGACACCGTCCGAGTATGCAGTCCAGCGCGGATCTGCGTACGAGGGAGCGGCAGAGCCTTCGGCGACGAGATACTTCCACATCCCGCTGAGCGAGTCGGAGGCCTGGAGAATCGCCTTGAATTCCGGCGATCCGAGCATGCGATACTCGCCGATTTCTGTCGTTCCCTGAATCGATACAGGACCTGTGCCGGAAGGAACAGGAGGAGTCCTGTCCAAGAGCAGACCGTTCACGGCAGCCGCCTCCGAAGCGTTGCCGAGATCGTCCCTGAACTTCACATAGAGGGGAATTGATCCGTCCGCGACAGCGGCGGGAATAGCGAGAGACATCGTTCCCGAGGCCGAACTCCACTCGTCGAATCCTGCAGACGAGTTGAAGCTGAACGACCATTCGACGTTCGCGGAACGGGTTCTCAAAACAGAATCGGAGCCCGCAAAACCGGAGTCGGTTATCTGATTCGAGCCGGGCAGGCGTATCTGATTATTCGCCACTCCGTTGTAGTAATTATTTAATTGTCCTTCGGGTTTGAGCAGAGCGCTGTTGGCCGCGGCGTCCGGGGCGACAGTGTCGCGAATGAAGCGATAGACGGGAGCGTCTGCGAGCGCGGTTCTGTTTCCGTTGCTGTCTGAAACCTGAAGAGCCAGGCTGACGACGCCGTCTGTCGTAGTTTGCAGCTGATACGCGAATACAGGAGCCGTAGAACCGTCGTTGTCGTCGTCTATGTAATCGAAATATTTCTCGACCGTTTGGCTTGATTCAGGAATCGTGCCGTCGGCCAGATGGGTAAGAGTCTCGGTTACATAGAGGCGGCTTACGCTCGCGATGGCGTCGGCCGCGTCGACCGATAGATACACGGTTCCCGCGGAACCTATGCGGTGGCTCGCCTCGTCTGCGGAATCGAAGAATACAGCGGCCTGGGAACCGGCATTGATTGCGTTAAAGAACGGAGCCTCGTTGTCTTCGCTCGCTCCGACGTAATACGTCCAGTTGTAGTCTTGCGCCATGGAAAGGCCGGACGAATCGAAGATCGCCTTATCGAGGGTTACCGCGATTTTTTTCATGGGAGGAATCGCGTCGGCGCCGGAGCGCGGCTGGATCGTCAAAATTTTACCGCTTGCGCTCAACTCGGGATCATAGAAATATTTTTCATACGATTCGAATTCCGAATCGGCTTCCAGAGCGCTTTCCGTTCCCTGGATGCCGATATTCTTGAAAAGCCCGGTTACGGAGTCGCGTTTCACCTGCGTTCCGTCTGTGCCGGTAGAAAAGATGAACGAGGAGGGATCGATCGCTTTAGAAAAATATACTTTTACCGGGAAATTTCGAACGACGGCGCTTTGCACGGAACTCTCGGGAAGCTTGCTGAGAACAGAGGGGCGCTTTTCGCATACCGGCATTATCTGCAGATCGGCTGATTCTATTTTCAGAGTCGCGGTGGTTTCAAGGGCTAAGGGATTGCCGAACTCGACGGCGTCGGCCAGCTCGGTATTGAGGTCGTTTCGATAAAATGCCGCCCAGCGGACGAAGCCGTAATTGTCGTCCACCTTCGTAAGATATAAATTGAAGGGAACACCGACCTTGACTGTCGTTACGCCCGAGGGAGTAGTGGTCGTACTGCCTGCGTTCGCGATCACACGGATATCGACTTTTGCAGCGTTCGCAACAGTCACTTCCTGTTTTATTTTCGCCTTGAAATCCTTGTCGCCGGACATGAAGTTATCGCATCCGTTCAACATGAACAGCGCGGCGACGAACAAAACAGAAGCCGAAAAAAATGATCCGTGTAATCGTTTCATAGCCTACTTCCTTTTATGCCGGTTAAACCGAAACCGGCGGAATCCATATCCGACAATTCCTCCGAGGCCGGCGAGAGCGCCTGCTAGGGCGGCTCCCAATGGCACACGGGAAGATTTCTGTACATCGTCAATCCTGCTGTCAGCAACGGTCGCAGCTTCCACAGGCGCGGCAGCTTCCACAGGTGCGGCGGCTTCCACAGGCGCGGCGGCTTCCACAGGCGCGGCAGCTTCCACAGGCGCGGCAGCTTCCACAGGCGCGGCAGCTTCCACTGGCGCGGCGGCTTCCACAGGCGCAGCAGCTTCCACAGGCGCAGCAGCTTCCACAGGCGCAGCAGCTTCCACAGGCGCGGCAGCTTCCACAGGCGCGGCAGCTTCCACAGGCGCAGCAGCTTCCACAGGCGCGGCGGCTTCCACAACGGTGTCAGCTTCCTCAGGCGCTGCGGCTTCCGCAACAGTCGCAGCTTCCGCAACTATCGCGGATTCCACAGGCGCAGCAGGTTTCACCGGAACAGGGGAAGGAGCCAGGAGTGGCGGCGGAACGACAGGGGGTATTACAGGCGGAACTACCGCCGGAATAGCAGGGGGAATTACCGGAGCGATTACGGGCGGAAGCAGCGGCGCGCTAACGGAGCGCGGCTCCGAAAAGAGGCTGAGTTCTGAGGCAAGCGAGCGGCGAACGGGAGGAGCGGACGCGACAATCATCGGCTCCCGGGAAGGAAGGTCTGGCGCGGGGGCAGACGCCGGAGACTCGGAAGAAACCGACGGCGCCTCCGAGATCGCTTCCGGAGCGGCGCGGGCGACGGGTGCCGGTTCAGCCGAGACAGTCCGAGCGGCTGACGCGATCGGTTCGGCAGCCGGATGAACGAGCGTTTCCGCTGCGACTGCGGGGGCGGTTTCCGGAGAAACGTCGGCGACGGGCGCCGGTTCGGCAGAGACATTCAGAGCGGTTGACGCGATCGGTTCGGCAGCCGGAGGAGCGAACGTTTCCGCTGCGACACCGGGGGCGCTTTCCGGAGTGGCGGAGGGAGGGGCGACAGCCGCGGATAAAGCGGCGTCAGCGAGCGGCTGCGGGATGGGGCTTGATTCGTCGGTGTCGGGGTCGCCGCCGACGCCCTCCGGAGAAGAATCTTGAGATTCTTTGTTTTCAGGGTCGGCGGAGGAAGCGAGAGAGGCTTGAACGATCGGGACTGCAGGAACCGCCGGGACAGCGGGAGGAAGAGGGGTTCCGCTTCCGGGATTGCCGTCGGCCGGAACCAGGGGAGAATCGCCGCGGACATCGGAGACCGGGACGCCGCGATCAAGGATTTCTTCCATGGAATTTTGAAGGACAGGAAGAGGGGGGCGAACCTGCGGAGGAGGAAGGGCGGCGCCGGTTTTTTCCGTCCCGGAAGATTCGCTCCAGACGGTGGTTTCAAGACGTTCGGAGAAGGACCAGGCGCGTCCGGTTTTATCGAAGAAGGAGCCGAGGTAGGAGAAGTCGCGGTAGAGCGCCATGTCGCGCGTGCCAAGTTCCGCGTAGAGGGCGTCGGAGTAGCCGAATTCGTCCATCTCGTAGTAGCAGCGCGCGGAGCCGAGCAGCGCTTCGTGAAGGGACTCGTCCCGCGAAAGCGCCCACGAGTAATAGCCCAGGGCTTCCGAATATTTCTGCTCCATGAAGGCGACGTTTCCCAGGTTGACCCAGGCTCGCGAATATCCCGAGCCGGCGGCGGCGGTGAATTGTTCTTTCGCCCGGGAGAGCATGCCGTAGCGGCCGTAAAGGATGCCGAGAGAGTTGCGAACTGCGGGGTCGTCTTTTTTGACGAGCTGAGCTTCGAAGCCGCGAACCTGCGGGCGGATGAGGCGCTCGACCAGGGTGTCGATGGATACGTCGAAGGCGGCGGCGGTTTTCGAGTCCTCCGGCAGGGAGAATCGGCTCGCGGCGCCGGGGACGCTCACCGGACGATACTGGGTCCAGGCGGATCTGACCGGATAGAGGGCGGCCTCTCCGCGGGAAAAGGCGTCACCCCACTCTTTCGCGCCGATGCGCCAGGCCTTCGCGAAGCCTTCCTTGGTGAGGGTGATTTCCAGGGGAACCCAGACCTCGCCGTCGACGACCGCGAACTGGGAGAGGTCTCCGAAGACCGAGAGCGCTTCGGCCTCGGTGAAGCCGGAATCGAAGCCGATGAAGATGTGGCCGGGTATGGTGATGAAGGAGGCGCGGACGCCGATTCCTTCCAGGAGAGAACAGAAGAGGATGGAGATGTCGTCGCAGTCGCCGCCGCGGTACATGAGGGTTTGATAGGGATATTGCAGGAAGTCGAGGGAGGACCCCGAGCCCGAGAGGTCGGCGTAGGAGCTGGCCGGATCGATGACGTAATTCAGGCCGTACTGGTTGAGAGATTCGAATATGCCGATCGCGTACTGCATGTTGCGGCTTAAGCCCGGCCGGAAGCGTTCCTGCACGACGGACGACACGTAGCGGGAAAACCAGAGGGCCGCGGGGTCCTTGGCCGACACGAAGGCGGCCGCCCTGCGGTCGTCCTCCCAGGACATCGCGTTGCGGTGCTGAACCGGAAGGCGCACCTGGATTTCCGTATGGCGCTTGGAACCGAGCACCTCGTAGGAGAGAAGAAAGCGGCCTTCGGCTTCGATGGATTCGGTCAGATTGAGCATGGCTTCGTTGAAAAAGGCGGTGAGCGGAATTTCCGCCGACTGCCCCGGAGCAAGAGATTCGATTTCGGCGCATTGTTTGGGGCCGCTCATGAACTGCTCGAGGTAAAAACTGCCGCGGACGCCGGTGATCGTCGTATCTTCATGGTTGGTGATCCGCACCGAGCCGAATGGATTGTCGTCGTACCAGGAGTAAAAGACGGGGAATACGTTGCCGGTTTTCACCGGTTCGGCGAGAACGCGGGCGCGGGGGGAAACGAGTTCGCCGATGTCGACCGAAAGTCCCATCCCCAAGGACACCGAGTTCATGAAGGGTTCGGGGGAGTACATGTAGTGCCTGGCTGAAAGGTTGACGGACGCGGCGAGAGACGGGGTAAGCCGCCAGGCCGCGGATGCTCCGGCCCCCGCGGCGATTCCCGAGATGCTTCCCGTCGGCGCCGAGGCGCTGTACACGCCGCCTTCGAGGTCTCCCCGGACCGAGAGCCGCTCTCCGATTCTGCGCCTGAGGGACGCGCCCAGCGTGCCCTCAGTCAAGGCGATGCTTTCACCGGTGTCGAGCGGTATTCCGGTGTAGCCGGCGCGGAGAAACACGGCAGACCAGGTCGACGGCTGAACGTCGAAAGCGCCGAAGACCGCCGGCCCGCTGCCGAAAAGAGGGGCGCCGAGGGGGCGGAATACTGGGCGGAGACGCGGAAGGCGAAGGGGCTTTCCGCGGGAAGCTGCGGCTGATGAACGAGCATGACGATGACGGCGAGAGGAGCCGCCTGTTGCAGGCGGAAAAGACGGCGAACCGTCAGGGCAATTCTGCTTTTTGAAACCGCGTTCCACGCTCCCATGAAAATCTCCTAATTCACCTGATCCGCGAGCACCCGTTCAAGGCCGCTCAACGCGCCGCGATTATCCTCCTGAATATCCAGCGCCCGGCGGAACCACCGTTCCGCGGAAGACAGATCTTTTTCGAGAAGAGCTATGTTTCCCAGATTAACCATCGCCGGAACCGACTGTTTGTCGGCGGCCAGGGCGTAGAATTTCTTAGCTTCCGCGTACATTCCGGCGCGGACATAAAGGAGGCCCAGCTGATTGTTGAGCGCCGGGGTCGATCCTTCGGCAAGGATTTTTTCCTGTATTTCGCGGATCTTCGGTCCGAATTCCGCGCCGATATAGCGGCGGAGATTCGTTTCCACGGCCGATGAAATAAGCGCTTCCTCGGGTTTGTCCGATTTGACGCCGCTGCCGGTTATGCGCGCCGCGGGATAGGAAAGCCAGGCCGAGCGGAGATCGACGAAGTCGACGTCCCTCCCCGCTTCCGCTTCCGATCCGATGGCGGAAACGGCCGTATACCAGCTGTTGATGAAGCCTTCCTTCAGGGTTTTGCAGGAAAGCGAAATCCAGACGCTGCCGTCGATATCCAAAAGACGGTCGTAGCCGGAGAACAGGCCTTCCGCCGCCGCGGCGTCGATGTCGAGAGCGAAGGCGACGACGAAATCTTCCGGCAGGGGAATGAAGGCGGTTCTGATTCCCACCGACTCCAGAAGGGCGGCGAAGAGGATGCCGATGTCGTCCAGATCGCCCGAGCGGTACGAAAGGGTTTGAAAGGGATATTGAATGCTGTCGAGGGCCGCCGGATCGAGATGGAAGGCTTCATAGGGAGTATCTCCGCCGTTTACGGCAAGTCCTGAAATCCTGAGGCTTTCGAACAGATACATGGCGAACTGCATGTTCCGGTTCAACCCTGTTCGCAGGCGGTCGCGCGCCATCCCGACGACGTATTTGGACAGGTCCAGAACCTCCGGCGCGTTCGGAGAAATGAATGAGGCAAGGATTCTGCTATCCGTCCATCTTGCCATATTTCTATTATAAGTCTCCACGACCACGGGGCGCACGGATTCCCGCTGTTCTCCCAAAACCGTGTAGGAAACGACCATTTCCGCGGGAAATTTTCCGTTTTCGGTGAATTGCTGAATGGCTTCGGAGAAATCGGCCGTAACGGGGATGTCGCCGCTCTTTCGTTTAGCGAGAACGGGAATGGAGCCGCAAAACACGGTGGAAGCGGTATAATCGCCGGCGCGAAAGCTGACCCGGACGTTCCTGATTTCGGCTGTTTCCTGATTGGTTATGCGTACCGATCCGAGGCTCGAATCGCGATACACCGAATACACAAGGGGAAAAACCGGTTCGTCCTGATGCAGGAGGGCATCGACTCCGCCTGTGGAAGATCTGGTGTCGAGCAGGTAGCGGAGGCTCAGTCCGGCAGAAAGGCCGCTGTACATCGGGCCGCCGGTCTCGTTGACGGAGGCGTTGAACAGGTAGGTCGACCAGCCGGCCGCCGCGGAAACGCTCATCGAAGGCGAAAAGCGGAAACCCGCTTCGCCCCAGGCGCGATACCAGAAATCGCCGTAGGTTTCGCCGTCGTAGAACCACTCGTAGATTCCGCCTGAAACGCCGGCTTGAGCGAATACGCGGGAAAACGGATAGGCGGAAACCGTAAGGGCCGGCCCGAAGCGGACGAACTGGGGAAGGGAGGACGAGGCGTCGACGCGGGTGAGCTCCCACCCGGCTTCAGGTCCGAGGCCGATCAAGCCGGCGAATATGAAGTCCGCGTTGAAGCTGCCGGAGGCGCCGAGGGAATAGAGCTCTTTCTGATCGCCGCCGAAGGGAATGCTCGCCT
Organism: Teretinema zuelzerae; assembly: GCF_021021555.1. Taxonomy (NCBI): domain Bacteria; kingdom Pseudomonadati; phylum Spirochaetota; class Spirochaetia; order Treponematales; family Treponemataceae; genus Teretinema; species Teretinema zuelzerae. The sequence continues at coordinate 878,615 of NZ_JAINWA010000003.1, forward strand.
GCGGAGTCAACCGGAAAGCAATTTCCAAAGCCGCCGCCGGGCCGATGCAGAGAAGAATACTGATGAATACGAACACATGAACTTTTTTATTGGGAGCCATAGCCTTCCCCTCTCGTTGATCCGCATCCGCTAAATCCTGACATGTCCTGGATTTACGCTGACGCCGGTGCGTTGAGGATGACAGTATAGCCCCTCCAAATCATAAAAAACGTCCAGAATTCCTTCTATACGGTATTTTTTTCTGGACATCTGTTTCTTTTACATTCGCAGGGCGAAAAAAAACCGCCCCGCGCGGAAAGCGCAGGACGGTTCGGTATTTCAGCGGTTTTCTCTTACGCCTTGAAGCCCGGAAGCTTCTTGAAATCAAGCGTGGCGAAATAATCGTCGATGATTTCCTTGCGGCGGATTTCGATGATCTTTCCGTCTTCGCGCAGGAGAAGTTCTCCGGCGCGGAGCTTCGCGTTGTAGTTGAACCCCATCGCCCGGCCGTGGGCTCCGGCGTCGTGGATCACGACGAAGTCGCCCTTCTCGATTTCCGGAAGCTCGCGCTGAACTGCGAATTTGTCGCAGTTTTCGCACAGGGATCCGACCACGTCGTAGGTTTTAGACGCGGGAGCGTCTTCCTTGCCGACGACCGAAACATGGTGATAGGCGCCGTACATTCCGGGCCGCATGAGGTCGGCCATGCTGGCGTCGACTCCGATGTACTCGCGGTAGATGTGCTTCTCGTGGATCGCCTTCGTCACCAGCCAGCCGTAGGGTCCGGTGAAGGGCCGGCCGCACTCGAAGCAGATCCGGACCGGATCAAGGCCTGCAGGCTTCATGACGGCGTCGTAGGCGGCCTTCATTTTATCGGCGACATAGTCGTAATCGATCGCCTTCTGCCCCGGCCGGTAGGGAATGCCGATGCCGCCGCCCATGTTGATGAACTCGACGGCAACGCCGGTTTTTTCCTTGATCTCGACGGCGAGCTCGAAGAGCATGCGGGCTGTCTCGACGAAATAGTCGGGATTGAGCTCGTTGGAGGCCACCATCGTGTGCAGTCCGAAGCGCTTCGCTCCCCGTTTGGCGGCTTCCGCGTACGCTTCGAGAATTTGGGGCCGGGTGAGGCCGTACTTTGCTTCCTCGGGCTTGCCGATGAGGGCGTTGCCGTCGCGGAGGGGGCCGGGATTGTAGCGGAAACAGATAAGCTCGGGCAAACCGCCCAAGGCCTTGTCCAGATAGTCGATATGGGTGATATCGTCCAGATTGATTATGGCGTTCATCAGATTCGCGTAGACGTATTCCGATTCGGGCGTCTCGTTCGAGGTGAACATCACCTGATCGCCGGTAAGGCCGGACTTCTGAGCCAGAATGAGTTCGGGCATGCTGGAGCAATCCGCGCCGAGTCCCTCGGCCGCGAGAATCTTCATGATGAAGGGATTGGGGCAGGCTTTTACCGCGAAGTACTCGCGGAAACCGGGGAAGCGGGAGCTGAATGCGTTCATAAAACGCCTGGCGTGCTCGCGGATTCCCTTCTCGTCGTAGAGATAGAAGGGAGTCGGGTACTGCGCGGTCAGCCCGCGGAGATCCTGCAGAGTCAGCGGGAAGGATTTTTCGCTCATGCGAGGTACCCCTTCGCCTTGAGGAGTTCGGCGTTCAGGATTCCGCCGCCGGCGGCTCCGCGCACGGTGTTGTGCGAAAGACCGACGAAGCGGATGTCGAACAGGGGGCATTCGCGGAGACGGCCGACGGAAACGGCCATGCCCTTGTCCTCGTCGCGGTCGCGCCTTGGCTGCGGGCGATTCGCTTCTGAGCGCACGATGATCGGCTGGCGGGGAGCGAAGGGAAGGTCCAGCTCCTGGGGCAGGGCGCGGAATTCGCGCCAGATTTTTTCAACCTCTGCAAGGGACGGCTTCTTGTCGCCGAATTCGAGGCTGATGCAGGCAGTGTGTCCGTTGATGACCGGCACGCGGTTGCAGTGGGCGGAAACCTTGAGGCCGCCGAAGTTGACGATCTTTCCGTTCTCGACCTTGCCGAGAATCTTGAGGGGTTCCTTCTCGCTCTTTTCCTCTTCGCCGCCGATGTAGGGAACCACGTTGTCGATCATGTCGAGGCTGGGCACGCCCGGATAACCGGCGCCGGAGACGGCCTGCATGGTGGTGACGAACATGCGCTTCACCTCGTAGCCGGCCTGCATGAGGGCCCAGATGGGGGTCATGTAGCTCTGGAGGGAGCAGTTCGGCTTGACGGCGACGAAGCCCTTGTCCCAGCCGTGGGTTTTGCGCTGGGCGTCGATGACGGAAATGTGGTCGGCGTTGATTTCGGGGATGAGCATGGGAACGTCCTCCGACCAGCGATGGGCGGAGGCGTTGGAGACGACCGGAATGCCGAGGGCCGCGTACGCATTTTCCAGGGCCTTGATTTCGTCCTTGCTGTCCAGCTCGAGGGCGCTGAATACGAAGCGGCAGCGGCCGAGAGCCTTCGAGGCGTCGTTCGCGTCTTCGATGATCAGGTCCGCGACTCCTTCGGGGATGTTCGCGCCGAGCAGCCACTTGCTCGCGACTACCTCGCGGTAGCTTTTTCCGGCAGAACGGGGGCTCGCCGCGATATACGAGACTTCGAACCAGGGATGGTTCTGCAGAAGATAGATATAATTCTGGCCGACGGCGCCGGTGGCGCCGAGTATTCCTACGGGTATCTTTTGACTCATGATAAAAAACTCCTGTACGATGCTGTTCGGTTCGGCTTTACAAGCCGCGTTATCAAAGAATTCCGGCGGCCTGGAAGGCGGCGCGGAGCTTGGGAGCGTTAGCCGGATCGAGCGGAGCCAGAGGCAGCCGGAGAGATCCCGCGGGCAGGCCCTTCATGTTCATGACCGCCTTGATGGGAACCGGATTGGTTTCCACGAAGGCAGCCTTGAAGGCCGGAAGCAGCTTGTAATGAAGCGTTCGGGCTTTTTCCATGTCTCCGTTCACCGCAGCCGTCGCGAGGGCGGTTACTTCCGCCGGAGCGATGTTGGACACGACCGAAATGACTCCGTCGCCGCCGAGGGCCGCGAGGGGGAGAGTCAGCGCGTCGTCGCCGGAAAGGACGCTAAAGCCGGGCTTTTTTCGGGCGATGGTTTCGATGACTTCCATCATCTGGTTGATGTCGCCCGAAGCTTCATTGACTCCCGCGATATTCGGAAGTTCGGCGATGCGGGCGAGCAGAGCGGTGGAAATATTCTTGCCGGTCCGTCCGGCGATGTTGTATACGATAATGGGAAGACCCACTTCCGCGCAGGCGGCGAAATGCAGGAAAATTCCCTCGTCGTTGGGCTTATTGTAGTAGGGAGTCACGACCAGAGCGTAGTCGGCTCCCTTCTGTTTGGCGCGTTTGACGTATTTGACCGCATCCCGGGTATTGTTGCTCCCGGCGCCCACGATGACGGGAACCTTTCCTTTGGCTTCCTCCATGGCAATGTCGATCAAGGTTTCTTCTTCGCTCTCGTCCAGGGTCGGGGTTTCGCCCGTGGTTCCCAGGGGAACGATTCCGGAAATACCGCTTTTGAGCTGGAACCGCACCAGATCGCGGAATCCCTCGAAGTCGACTGAGCCGTCTTCCTTCATCGGGGTGACCAGGGCGGTGAATGCTCCACGCAGTTTCATCATATCGCGTCTCCTTATGAGATACCCTCCAACGCGCCGGAGGAGACTATCTCTTGCAATTTTATACCAGTTTATTACATATTTATGCATAATGACAAGGGGCTGGATGTCCTTACGCGCGAAAGAATGCGCGCAATACACACGAATCGACAAAAGAGAGTATACTCGGTAGCCATGAAAAAGATGCTCAAAAACCCCGGAGAGCTGTTCAGAAAAATCTGGATTACCTCAGGCGCCTTCCTCGAGAACGATCTGTTTACCTACGCGGCCGCAGGAGCCTGCAATTTCATACTTTCGGCCCTGCCGATTCTGCTCATGACGCTTGCTGTCCTTTTGCGCGTGTTCCACGCTTCCCCGGAAGCCCTGCTCCAGCTGGTAGATTCAGTACTTCCCCAATTCCATGTCTTCGATTACGAGACTACGGTTTCATCCATATTATACGCGCGCACGACCAGTTGGGTGGAAATCATTCTGGGACTGACGATTTTCTGGATGGCCCGCCGGTTCTTCGCCTCTCTGCAGCGGGGCCTCGCGCAGATCTGGAGGAAGCGGGGCAAGGGACGGCCGATACGGGAAAACCTGCTGATCATCGCCGGAGAGGTGCTGCTCGTGGTATTGATTGTGAGCACGGCGATATCGGTCACCACCGCAAACGCGTTTTTCCGTTCTGCCCTCTCGCGCGAACTGATCAACCCCGCGGCCGCGAATTTCCTGTCGCGTCTGTTTCTCTACACTCCGCTGGGAGCGATTTTCCTCTTTCTCTTCCTGGTGTACGATCTGCTTCCGCGCGTGCGGCCGGCTCACCAGGACGCGGCTCTCGCGGCGGCGGCGTGCACCGCCTCGTTCTGGATCACGCAAACCCTGTATTCGCTGTTCATCGATATGACCCGATACAATCTGGTGTACGGCATCCTGAGCAACGCGATCGTGCTGGTGCTGGAGGTGTATACCTTCTTTTTGCTGTTTCTGTACTGGGCGCAGTTTCTGTACGCCAAGCAATTCTACGAAAGCTTTCTGGTTTCCCGGATCTGCCTGCTCCCTCCGGCTGACGAAACGAATCTGTTCCGCAGAATCGAGCGGAGGATCTTCCGGCGCCCGGAGCTTTTTTTCCGCAAATACGCCTGCGAATACCGGGCCGGGGACGCCGTCTATTCGAAAAACGACGAAAGCCAGGGACTCTTTTATATCTGGAAGGGTTCGATTTTGACGGAGACGAAAAACGAGATTTCACGACTCGGGGAAGGAAGCGTCTTCGGCGAAATAGAAAGCCTCTCCGGAGCCCTCAGGATATCTACCGTACGCGCCGAGACGGATTCGACGGTCCTGAAAATCCCGGAGGATATCTTCCTGGAAACCCTGGAAGTGGACGGAGAGCTTTCCCGCTGGGCCCTTTTTTCCATGACGGACTTTTTGCGTAAAAAACAGGGGAAAACTATTTCCATGCACCCGTGAATCGTGTTATCTCTGAAGGGCTTTGTTGTTTGATTGCAAAAGAGGTTAACTATGTGCGGAATTGTCGGATATATCGGTGACGAAGAAGCCACCCCGGTGTTGATTAACGCCCTTAAAAAACTTGAGTACCGCGGTTACGATTCTGCGGGAATAGCCGTTCTTGGAACCGAGAGCCTCATCGTTCGAAAAGCCAAGGGCGCATTGAAATTTCTTGAACAGAAAATAGCGACGGAGATTATCCAGGGATCCATGGGAATCGGGCATACCCGCTGGGCGACCCACGGAGAGCCGAGCGACATCAATTCGCATCCCCATACGGACGTATCAGGAAAAATAGCTGTCGTGCATAACGGAATCATCGAAAACCACGCGAAGCTTCGTTCCTGGCTCGAAGGCCACGGAGTCGTATTCCGCAGCCAGACGGATACGGAAGTAGTAGCCCACATGATAGACTTCCATTACAACGGAAACCTCCTTGAAGCCGTCCAGGAAACCCTGAAGCGTCTTGAAGGCTCGTACGCCCTCGCGGTGATTTGCGAAAGCGACCCGGACAGGATCATCGCCGTGAGAAAAGACTCGCCCCTCATCATCGGAGCCGGCGACGGAGAAAACCTCATCGCGAGCGACGTTCCGGCGATTCTGGAATACACCCGCGACGTATACTATCTCGACGACCGGGAGCTGGCGGTGCTCTACCGCGACCGGGTGGAGTTCTTCGACGAAGAGGGCAATCCGCGGAACAAGGAGCTGGTGCACGTAGAATGGGACGTGGCGGCGGCGGAAAAGGGCGGATACGAACACTTCATGCTCAAGGAGATCCACGAGCAGCCGAAGGCCCTCACCGACACCCTCCGCGCGCGCGTGAAAACATACTCGAACAAGACGATACACCTTGAAGAAATCGGATTCGACGCATCCTGGGCCGAGGCGAGCCGGGTGGTGATCACCGCCTGCGGCACCGCGTGGCACGCCGGAGTCGTAGGAAAGTACGCCTTCGAGCACTTCGCGCGCATCCCGACGGACGTAGACATCGCGAGCGAATACCGCTACCGCAAGCCCATCTTCAACCCGAAGGACATCTTCATCATCATCAGCCAGTCGGGAGAAACCGCCGATACCCTGGCAGCCATGCGCATGGCGAAAAAAGGCGGAGCCCGCATCATCGCGATCACCAACGTAGTCGGCTCCACGCTCGCGCGAGAGGCCGACCTCGTGATGTACACCTGGGCGGGCCCGGAGATCGCGGTCGCCTCGACCAAGGCATTCACCACGCAGCTCATGTGCGTGTATCTGATCGCCATGCAGTTCGGATCGCTCCGGGGAACCATCAGCGAAGACGAACTCACCGGCTACATCGACGCCCTCGAGCAGATACCAGCCCAGGCCGAATCCCTGCTCGCCCACAAGGAAGCGATTCAGCGCTTCGCCAGCCAGCAGTTCAACAAAACCAAGGCCTTCTTCATGGGCCGCCTCTTCGATTACGCGATCAGTCTGGAAAGCGCCCTCAAACTCAAGGAAATCAGCTATACCCACTCCGAGGCCTTCGCGGCAGGAGAGCTGAAACACGGACCGATCGCCCTCGTGGACGAGTCGACCCTGGTCGTCGCTATCTGCACGCAAAGCGCCCTGTTCGACAAGATGGATTCGAACATCAAGGAAGTGAAGGCGCGCGGAGCGACCGTCCTGGTGATCACCTACGAGGGAGAACCCTACTTCGACGGAACCGCGGACGAGATATTCCGCATTCCCCGCACCCTCGATCCGCTGACGCCGATTCTCTCGGTGATCCCGAGCCAGCTGTACGCCTATTACGCCTCGCTGCAGCGCGGACTCGATCCCGACAAGCCGAGGAACCTCGCGAAGAGCGTCACGGTAGAATAACAGAACTGTCAAAACGGAACGCAAAGGGGCGTTCGATATTCACGGAATGAAAATAGCACTTTTGATAATCGATATGCAGAAAGCTTCCTGGTCGGGAACGAGCAGGAAGGAAATGGACAAGGCGGCGGAAACCCTGCGGGGAATCCTCCCCTTTTTCCGGGAACGGAAACTGCCGGTGATCTGGATTCAGGACGTCAGCTCGATGAACAGTCCCGATCATCCGGGAGAAGCCTTCGACCTCATCGACGGCCTTGAGCCGCTCGACCGCGAAACCCGCGTCCGCAAGCGGTATTGGAACGCCTTCAACAAGACGGAACTGAAAGACGTCCTCGAAGCTGAAAAGGTTAAAACCGTTATTCTCGCCGGATACTGCGCGGAGTGCTGCGTGCTTTCCACGTACCGGGGCGCGCTTGATCTGGATCTGGAGCCGATTCTGTTGGAAGGCGCGCTCGCAAGCGAAAATCCGGATAACCGGAGGTTCGTACAACGGATCAGCAAAACGGCATCCCCGGTTATGGTCCGCCGGCTGGCGGGAAGCGCGGCGGAACCGGAAGCAACCCCGGACTGTTGCCCGCGATAAAAAATCGATACAGGATAGACGGCGCGGAAAGAAGGGGGAGCGGAAAAACGTCAAGCGCGCTTTCTATACCTACCGGTAGGTATAGCGAACCGGCAACACTCAAGACGTTCAAACTTTCGTTCCGCGGTACCGCCCGCGCTTGATCTTTTGGAGCGCGGGGGAGACTTCCCCCCGCAAGATTTGATATACTGCGACATGGATCACGACAAAATAGTAGTTTTGGACTTCGGCAGCCAGTACGCCCATCTCATCGCCAAGCGATTGCGCCTGATGGGTTTTTATTCGGAAATCGCCCTGCCCCAGGCGGAAGTCGCCTCTCTCGCGGCGGCGAAGGGAATCGTGTTTTCAGGCGGACCCTCTTCCGTCTACGATGAGCATGTTCCCGAATTTAATTCAGACATATTGAAGCTCGACATCCCTATTCTGGGATTGTGCTACGGCCACCAACTAATGGCGAAGGAATACGGCGCGTCGGTCGGCAAGGCCGAGGTCGGCGAATTCGGCATCGCGCATCTGACAGCTTCGACCGGCGCAGGAAACGCTATTCCCGCGTCTCCCCTTTTCGAGGGAATCGCCCTGCCCTCCCAGGTGTGGATGAGCCATCAGGACGCGGTTCTAAGCCTTCCCGCAGGATTCGAGACGGTCGCCTCGACGAAGGACTGCCCCTATGCGGCGCTGCAGGACCTGAAGAGAAAGCGATTCAGCCTTCAGTGCCATGTGGAAGTGAAGGACACCCCGGAAGGCGACAGGATTCTCGCTAATTTCGCGAACCGCATTTGCGGCATGGAGAAAAACTGGAGCCGCGATCAGGTTCTGGAAACGATAATGACGGAGATCCGCGATGCCGCCGACGGAAGGGGCATCGGAACGAACGGCCGGGAGCGGGACGGCAAAAAGCGCAAGGTGCTGCTCTTCCTCTCCGGCGGAGTGGACTCTACGGTCGCGTTCGCCCTCCTTAACGCGGCGCTCGGCCAGGAGCGCGTACTGGGCCTTCATATCGACAACGGCTTTATGCGCAAGGACGAAAGCAGGATTATCGAGAAGCGCTACAAGGAAGCGGGTTTTACGAATTTCATCGTGGAGGACGCGAGCGAGGCCTTTCTGCAGGCGGTATATAAGGAAGCCGATCCGCAGAAAAAGCGAAAGGCGATCGGAGAAACCTTCATCCGGGTCCGGGATTCGGTCGTGGCGCGGCTCAAGCTCGCCGAGGACGACTGGCTCCTGGGCCAGGGAACGCTGTATCCGGATATCATCGAGTCCGGCGGCACGAAAAACTCCCATGTGATTAAAACGCATCACAACCGCGTCGACGGCATACAGGCCCTGATCGAAAAGGGCTTGATCATCGAACCGCTGAAGGATCTCTATAAGGACGAGGTCAGGATAATCGGCAAACAGGTCGGGCTTTCCGACGAGCTGGTATTCCGCCATCCCTTCCCGGGCCCCGGGCTTTCCATCAATGTGCTGTGCAGCGACGGCGTGTTCGCCGACAGGGCGGAGTTCGAAGCCTCCGGAGAGCGAATCAAAGCGATTTCTATCGAGGGCGCTTTGACCAAAGGACGATTCAGCGGGATTTCCGTTCTTCCCGTCCGATCGGTCGGCGTCCAGGGCGATTTCAGAACCTACCGGTTCCCGGCGGTGCTTTCGTTCGGCGACATCTTCGGCGACTTTCCCTCTTGGGACGAGCTTGAAGAGCTTTCTTCCAAAATCACGAACGCCAGCGCCGACGTGAATCGAACAGTCGTGGAATTGTGGAAACGCCCGGGCGCGGAACCGGCGCTCCGAGAACTTTGGTGCGACAAGCCGAGGCTCGACCAGACGAGGGAGGCCGACGCAATCGTGCTCGACGAGCTGAAGAAGGCCGGCTGGTACAGCGCAATTTTTCAGCATTTGACGATTAATCTCCCGCTCGCCTCGGGACCGGACCGATGCTCCATCGTGCTGCGTCCGGTCGTTTCGGAAGACGTGATGACGGCGCGCTTCGCCCATCTGGACAGGGATCTGCTCAAGCGCATCGTCGAGAGGATCGTGGCGCTCGGATTCGTGGACGCAATCTATTACGATATTACGAACAAGCCGCCGGCCACCTTCGGGTGGGAATAAAAAATGGCGCCTAAAAAGCTGTTCGGCCCCCCGGTCGAACGGCTTTTTTTTGCGCGTTCGCCCCGGTCGAGAAGGCCTGAACGTGATACACTTATTCGACCCCCGGGAAACGGAAATTTTCTCTCCAGTCCGGTAACACTCCTTGAAAGACGATGTGTTATATCCTATGTGCACAGGAACTACAGAAAGAAATGAACGCAACGGGAACGATCACGATCGATGATTTCGGCGAACTATACGGCAAATACGGCCCGATGGTTCTGCGAAGGTGCCGCTTCCTCCTGAAAGACGAGGAACGAGCGCTGGACTGCATGCAGGACACCTTCGTCCGCATCATCGAACGGCGCGAACGGCTTTCCGGCGTCTGTTCCAGCTTGTTTTACACAGTGGCGACCTCCGTCTGCATGAACCGCATACGGTCCGACAGATTGCGCAGAGGCCCGCAGATTGAAAACCTGCTGCACGAGATCGAGGACTCGAAGTCCGCCCGCCATGAAGAAATCGTGGATACGGCGGCCCTCCTCGATCAGATATTCGAGGATACAAAGGATGATACACGAACTATGGCTGTTCTCCACTATGTAGACGGTTTAACGCTGGAAGAAACGGCGGAGGAAATGAGAATGTCGGTTTCGGGAGTCCGCAAACGGCTCGCCGTGCTGAGAAAGAAGGCTTTGCGGGACGCAGGGACTTTACAACAGGGGGCGTCGAAATGAAACAACATGCGCTTCATACGGAACAAATAGCATTGGGCGAACGCGCGAATCCCGGAACGATGGACGCGGAACTGAGGGAACTCCATGCTTCAACCGCTGATATTCTTCGCCGCTATCCGGCCGACCTGATAGAAACGGAAATACGGGCCCGGCTTTCGCACGATACGGAACGCAGGGCGAACGCTGCAGGTTCGCGGTTCCGCGCCGTTCAAACGATGGGATTCGCAGCGGCAGCCTGCCTGGTTGTCGCCCTCGCGGTCGGCGTCGTTCAAACGTCCGGAAGCGCATCGCTGGAAGGCAATATGGCCGATAACGGAGTTCTGCATCTTGCAGACCGAGCAAAGGGAAACGGCCCGATCCTCTTCGTTTACCGTAAGGAAGGAAGCGAGGCCGTACTGCTGCGGCAGCGGACGAAGGTATCAGAGGGAGACGTGCTCCAGCTCAGCTACGTAGCCGCGGGAGACGCCTTCGGCGCCATCATTTCGATCGACGGCAACGGAGTCATCACCCGGCACTACCCGGACGACGGCCTCATGGCGGGCCAGCTCCGGACGAACGGCGAAATCCCCCTGGACTTTTCCTATCAGCTCGATTCGGCCCCGGCGTACGAGCGGTTCATATTCATCTCGGGAAAGCGGAACTTCTCCGTTTCCAGCATCATAACATCGATACAAAACGCGGGCCGCTTCGCTCTCGCCGCGACCTCCGACCTCTCCGGATATCTTCCGGCGGGAGTGAGGATGACCGAAATCCTCCTTTTCAAATAAGGACTTCTGAATGAAAACACCGTATCTTGCCCTCGCCCTTTCCGCCGCGGCCTTATTAACGGCCGCGCAGGAGGGATTCTGCCAAACGACCGAGAAATCCCCCATCGACCGGTACGCCCTGTACGTAGCCTCCAACAACGGCGGCCCGGGACGGGAAGTGCTCCGCTACGCGGGATCGGACGCCGAGAAGGTAGCGCAAACCCTCTCCGAAATCGGCGGAGTTCCCGCCGCGAAAAGCATACTCCTGATAGACCCCGCCCGCTCCGATGTGGATCTCGCCTTCGAGTCCATCGCCGCCGATATCTCGCGAAACAAGGGAAAGGCGCGGCGCAGCGAGTTCATATTCTATTATTCGGGACATTCGGACGAAGCGGCGCTTCTTCTGGGAACCGAAACCTACGGATACGGAGAGCTGAAAGCATCCCTTGGAACGGTGCCCTCCGATGTGCACGTCGTCATGCTGGATTCCTGTTATTCGGGCAATTTCGTCCGAACCAAGGGCGGTTCGCGGCAAAAGCCTTTTTTGATGGACGATTCGACCATTGTCCAGGGACACGCCTATCTTTCGTCCAGTTCCGAATACGAAGCTTCGCAGGAATCCGACAAGCTCCAGGCCTCCTATTTTACCCACGCTCTGGTAAGCGGCCTGCGGGGAGCGGCGGACAGCTCGGGAGACCGGAGGGTTTCGCTCAACGAACTCTACCATTACGCCTTCAACGAGACGCTGGCGAAAACCGAATCCAGCACGATCGGCCCTCAGCATCCTTCCTATAACATCACCCTTGTCGGTTCAGGCGATCTCGTCATGACCGATATTTCGGACGCCGAGTCCATGATTCATATACCGGCGGATCAGGAGGGAGCGTATTTCTTCCGGAACAGCGGGGGCATCCTGGTTTCCGAGATAAACAAGATGAAGGGCACCGAAGTAGCCCTCGCCCTTCCGTCCGGCTACTACCAGGTTTCTCTGGTGACTCCGCTCGCCGCGAGCCAGGGTTCCATCCGCCTTGAGCGGGGACAGAAAATCTCGCTCGACCCCTCGCACTTTTCCTCCGTTATCCGCAGCCAGGGCAGAGCCCGGGGAATGACGGTGCAGCCGCTTTCAGGCGAGGAAGAAGAATACGATCCCTACGGCGAGTTCGATCCGAACAACGAAGCCGATCTCGCCGCCGTGCGCGAATACGCCAGAGCGAGGGCCGAGGAAGCCGATCATGCATCCCGGCAGGAACAGGCCGAAAACCAGGCGGGAGCAGGACTTCCCGGTCCGGGAACGAGATGGGAACCGATCAGCGTGTCCCTGTTCCCCGGATTAGAATTTCCCCAAAATCCCGGGGACTACGTCAACGTCGCGGTAAGCCCCTTCATGCTTGCCAACCGGCATATCAACGGCGTGCAGGCGGCGGGCTTCATGGCGATGAACGACGGATCGCTGCAGGGAGTTCAGGCGGCGGGCTTCATGGCGACGGCCACCGGCGTCATCAACGGAGTGCAGGCCGCGGGCTTCATGTGCACGGCGGATTCGGATCAAACCATGAACGGCATGCAGGCGTCCGGTTTTCTCAACAGCGTCGAAGGATCCCTCCACGGACCCCAGTTCGCCGGATTCCTTAATTCGATCAGCGGCGACCTCAAGGGATTCCAGGCAGCCGGCTTCATGAACAGCGGAGAAGGATTCATCGACGGCGGACAAGCCGCCGGCTTTCTCAACAGCGCGGACAAGGGCTTTAACGGATTGCAGGCGGCGGGCTTTCTGAACTCCGCCGGCGAAGTTTCCCGCGGCGTCCAGATTTCAGGCTTCATCAACGTAGCGAATGAAATCGAAGGCGCCCAGATCGGCATCGTCAACATAGCCAAGAAGAATCAGGGCGTCGCGCTGGGTCTGCTCAACTTTATCGCGGACGGCATCATGGCAGCCTCCGTCTACGGAGACACCAACGGAATGGGATGGGCGCAGTATCAGGGCGGAACCAAGCAGTTCTTCACCACCTTCTGCCTGGGAACGCCGGTCAGGTGGGATCGGCAGTGGGACTGGGACTTCACCGTTTTCGGCTTCGGAGTCGGGCATCGCCTGTTCGAATTCGGCAACATGAGCGTCGATGTCGAAATATTCTCGAAGCAGGTTATAGACACGAAAGAATGGGATAGCTACGGAGAGCTTGTGATCGAGACCGACGAGGAAGCGGAAAGATTCGGCTGGGAGCTGGCGCAAATGCAGATTCCTTCGGCGCGGATCACCGGCAACATGCATATCGCAGACCACCTGAGCTGCTTTGCGTCCTGGAACGCCGACGTCCTGATCCCTGGATACAACGATAAGGCGTTCACCTACGGAAAAACCGGAACGCTCCAGGAAATGAACGACAATCTGGCGGTGTATACCAGCTGGTCCTTCGGCGTGAGGTTTTAACGCTCCCGTCGATTCCCTGAGATTAAGAGGACAACATGAAAAAAATCGTATCAGCGGCCCTGGCCGCCTGGGCGGCAGCCCTTCTGGGAGCCGCCGGGCTCGAGGTGCGCGTACAGGACAGGGAGCTCGAGCTTCCTCTGGAAGGCGTGATCCTGCAGATTTCCCTTTCCGGTCCGACCCTCCCCGGCGGCATGACGATCAAGGGAGAAACCGGCGCCGACGGTTCGGCCGTTCTGGAAATTCCGGACGAGTTCGCCCGCGGCGTGCTGGGGGCTCAGTTTCCCGGCTATGAAACCGCGCGATTGCCGGTACGGCCGGGAGCATCCGAAATCCTCGTGGAAATGAATATCTCGGGCGTCATCGAGGGAAAGGAGCTGGTGGTCGAACGCAAGGCTCCCGGCGTCGCGGATGAAGAGTCGGGCGTATCAGTCGCGATGGACAAAAAGGACATGGAGACGACGGCGAACATCGGCCTCGTGGAGGACGTTATGAACTCCATCAAGACCCTTCCCGGAGTCACCTACGCTGGAGGATGGAACGCGCAGCCGTCCATCCGCGGCGGCTACCCCTCGCAGATGGGAACCGTTCTGGACGGCGTCTACATCATCGCTCCCTTCCACTGGGGCGGAGCGTTTTCGATCTTCAATCCGAATATGGTGGAGAGCGCGAAAATGTCCCACGGCATTTTTTCAGCGCGCTACGGCCGGGCAATGTCCGGACTGCTGGAAGTAACGACGATCAACCCGAAAAGCGAAGCCTTCCGTTTCGACGTGATCAACTCGACCACGTCACTGGAAGCCTTCGCCCAAATCCCGCTGGGTAAAAAAGCGGGGCTGTTCACCGGGGGAAAGATCACCTATATGGAGACGCTCGCCTTTCTGAACGATGAAATACTTAAAAGCGAACCGAAGCTCGGCGAAACCATTCCGACGATGCCGTTCATACGCGACATGTACGCGAAGCTCTGGTTCACGCCCGAGCCCGAGCTATCCTTTTCCTTCAACGCTTTTTTCGGAAGCGACGGAATCGGAACCTTTTTCGACGGAACGACCGACGGAATCCGCACGGTTTCTTCCTTCGACTGGCTCAACCTGATGGGCTTCGCGGCCGCCCATGCGCGATGGATGCCCGGCGACCGGACGGCGATTAAAGCACTTGCGGCCTATAACAACAACACGATGAACTTTTCCTTCGACAACGCGATATCGGGAACCCGCGCGTACAGCGGCTCTTTTCTGGATGCGTTCGATACAACCTACGACGCGGACGACGACGGCCTGATCCGGGGCAGCTCCGAATACGCGATGGACGGCATCGACTTAAAAGTCGACTCGGTACAGACTATTCAGCAGCTTCAGGGAAAACTCGAAACCGATATTCTGATTTCAGGATCGCATATCGTCTCCTTCGGCGCAGACGAAGTGTTCCAGTTTTTCACCTCGGATCAGGACGTAAACGGCATGACGGTGATCGGCGAAGCTCCCGGCCAAACGTACTATCCGGTTAACTCAAGCCTCAATCTCGAAGGAAACCGGGTGCTCAACACTTCAGCCTTCGCCCTGTGGTCGTTCGGGAACGAAAACTCGACGCTCCGCGGAGAGGCGGGAATTCGCGGGGACCACTTCTATCTCTGGAACAAGAACTTCGCCATCAATACCTGGCCCGTAGCGAATCCGCGGGCAAGCGCCGAGTGGACGCCGATCCGCGACGAGGGAATGCTGGAAGCCCTCACCTTCTCCGCCGGCACGGGATTCTTCTCCATGGTGCCGCTCGACTCTCTCGCGGCGGACGAACAGTTCGAGATAGAAAGCTTCAAAATCGGCCCTGACCGGTCCTGGTTCCAGATTATAGGAGCCCAGGCGGACCTGGCCGACGACTGGACGTTCAGAATCGAGGGATACTACAAACAGTACTTTAACCGGCTGTATTTTACGAACAGGTACATCTACAACGAATCCGGAGAACCCGAAACGCTCACCTACGACATCCATTCGGACGGCAAGGGGTTTTCCGCCGGCTTCGATCTCATGCTGCAAAAGAAAAACGGCCGCCATTTCGACGGGTATCTCAGCTGGTCGTATGTCGTGACGAAATACTACAATCCCGCTTCTCCCCAGGAAGAAGGCGATACGAGCGCTTACGGAGAACCGCTGGAGGAATGGTTCTACCCCTCCTTCCATCGTTTTCATTCGCTCAACCTGATCGCCAACTGGAAGCCGGTTTCAGGCCTTACCCTTACGGCGAAGGCCAGCCTCGCGACCGGCGCGCCCCGATCCAAACCCGGCGACATCACCGCGACGGGGATCGAATACAACGAAGCGATCATCGAGCGCTACACCCGGAGCGAAACCTACGACGAAGGCTTGCGGAACGGAATATCATGCCCGGTGGATTTCCGGATTTCCTACGCTTCGTATAAACCGGGCAGCAAAATTCGCACCGAGATTTATTTCGCCCTCGAAGACGTATTCGTGAATCTCTATAAGGCGAAAGGAAACACCTCCTTCGATCCGTATACCGGAAAGGAAATCGAAAACAGCGATTCCGCCGACTATAATATCGGGATACCGACTCCCTCGATCGGCTATAAACTCAGTTATTAAGGAAGGATCGGCAAATGATGCACACAAGGCAGACGAACAGAAAAGGCAAGACGCAGAGGCCCGCAGCAAGCAGGAGCATTTCGGCGGCGGCCGCTCTGCTGGTCGCGGCGGCGGTTATCGCCGCAAGCGGCTGCGCGTCAAACGCGTCGAAACGTGAAATCAACGGCTGGAAGCTTACAGAAACCGAAGAAGGCGCCGCCTTGGTCCGCTACGAAAAAGACCGGTTGCGAATCCTCGGAGAAATATCGGAAGAAGAAACAGAAGGCCGGGTCTTTACCGTTCGCGAGGTGCGCTGGTTCAGCAACTGGAACGACGGCTGGACAGAAGCGGTTCTGTTCGCCGACGGAACAGCCCGCCTGGTGCCGAGCGAAAAAAAAGGAGAGACGGCGGTATTCGAAGGGCCGGTCCTGCTCGACGAGCCCTATTCGGCCGCGATCCGCTACCGCGATACCGTTATCGTCGGAGCGGAAGCTGCGAGCGCGTTTAAAAGAAGGCTCGACCGCATCGAGGCCGCGGTCGAATTTCTCTCCGCCCGGGAAGAATTGCGCGAAAGGGCGAAGAGCCGGAAAACCTTCATCCGCGGCGCAGGCTCGCTTCTATTCCCCGAAGTCTACGGCTATCCGGACGGATCGCGGCCGGGCCCGAAACAGGCCGATAACCGATCGAAGGCCGAAGGAATTTCCTGGGATCTGGCGTACAGCGCGGAATATATTCCCGCCGAGCTTGCGGAAATCCGGAACAGCGGAACCCTATTCCGCGACTGGGAAGAAACCGCGGATTTGTTTTACTTTATATTCATCATGAGGAGCGATACAAAATGACCGAAGAATGGAGCCTTATTCACCTGTTCAACCTCGGAGGGGCCTTTATGTGGCCGCTGCTCGCCTTTTCCGTCGCGACAATCGCGCTCGTGATCGAGCGCATCGCGTACCTGCTGTACCACAGCCTGAACGTTTCCAGGCTGAGAGACGAAGTTTCTTCGCTGATACGCGAGGGAAAAAGAAGCGAGGCTCTCGCGCTTTTGCAGAACGCGCCGCGCAAACTCACCTGCGCCTCTATCTTCCTGGCCCTCGTGTCGAACGCGAAGCACGGCGAAGCGCGAATGGAAAAAGCCGCGGAGGCCGAGGCGCGCGAACGCATACGCCGGCTTGAAAACGGATTCAATTATCTGACGGCCCTCGCCTCGCTCGCGCCTCTGACGGGATTCCTGGGAACGGTCTCCGGCATGATCGGCGCCTTCAAGTCGATCGCGAGCGCGACCGAAGTGAACGCCCAGCTCGTCGCTAACGGAATCTACGAGGCGCTGATCACGACCGTATTCGGCCTGTGCATCGCGATTCTCGCCCTTGTGGCGTACAATCTGCTCATCCAGCGGGTGGACACCTTCGCCGCCGATATCGTGAAATCGATCAGCGATCTCACCAGCGATCTCCTCGAGCATGCGGACGGGGAAGGAAGAGGGGAATGATCCGTCTTCCGGAACGGCGAAAAATCGACGACCCCGGCTCTTCCGGAGCGCTGAACGATCTTTCGTTTATACTGATCATCTTTTTCATCGTCATCGCGGGATTCAACATCAACAAGGGATTCCTGCTGACGCTCCCGGACGCCGAGCGGCCGAGAATCGTGCAAACCGACGATCTGGTCAAATGCAGGATCGACGCGGCCGGCACGATTTCGATCGACGGAAACGCGCTGAGCGTTGAAAAGCTCGAGAACCTGCTTGTCGAAAAAAAAGCGAAGTGGCCGAACATGACCTTTCTCCTGATCATAGACGAGGATTGCGCATGGGAGCACGTCGTACGGGTGATCCATGAAGTTCGGAAGCTCAGGATAGAAAATTTCAGCTTTAAAATGGACGGAGAACGCAGATGATAGACCTGAAAAGACGAAACCGCAGGCCGCTCATCGCCATGTCTTCGATGTCGGACATCGGATTCCTGCTGCTCATCTTCATCATGCTGATTTCGCTCATTAATCAGCGCTATGAAGAACCGATCGAATATCCTGAAGCGAAGCTTCTGGAAAAAACCCAGGAAAAGGATAATCTGGAAATCTGGATCGAAGCGGGCGGAGCAGTCTCGGTGGAAGGAAATCGGGTCACGGGCGAACAGCTTGAACACATTATCGCGCAGTCCCTTGCGGAAACGCCGGGGATACGGGTGCACGTCATCGCGGATAAAAACGCGCCGTACCGACACATCGATTCGGTCGTAAAGGTATTGCAGAAACTCCAGCACCGCGTCGTCAGTTTCGTCGTGAAGGAGGAACTGTGAACAGGGAATGGATTATCCGACACCGCATGCCGGTGTTCCTCGCCGCGGCGGTCACGCTGCACGCGCTCGCGTTTCTTTTGATACGGTTCGCGATTCCCGCCGCCGTTGCCGAGGAAGAGCCGGAATACGCAGTGCTCAAGCTCGTCGATGTGGAGGAATTCAGGCCCCCTCCCCCGCCGAAGGAAGAAACGGTCATGCTCTACCAGAGGCCGGAAGCCTCGGAAGAAATAGTGGAAACGGCGAAGGCGGTCATTGAAACGGACGACAAGGCATACGACATCGTGGATGCCCAGCCGGAAATCGACTATCTGCCGCAGCACAAGATTTCGCAAATCCCTGAAGTGCCCTCGCGCGAGGTGCTTGCAAAAATCGTGTACCCCCCGATCGCGCTCAGGCAGAAAATCGAGGCCGTCGTGTATCTGGAGCTGTTCATAGATCAGACGGGCAAGATACGGAAAGTGCAGATTTTAAAGGATCCCGGCAACGGATTCGCGGAAGCGGCGGTCGCCGCCCTGGAAGGGGTTGTTTGCAAACCGGCGGCGGCGAACGGGGTGCCGGTCGCCGTGCGGTTCAGGTACCCGGTTCGCTTCGCCTTGAACTGAGCGGCGCGCGAAAATAAAAACGAGCCGGCTGGAATACGGCACGCGGCGACTGGCAGCTCGGCCTTTACGGTCGAGCCCCCGCCGGCGCGGAAAGCGTTTTACGATTTCGAGCCGATGTGCATGCTCTTTTTGAAGTTGTAAAGGTAGCGCTTGATTTTCTGGCTCGCGGTTTTTTCGAACTTGTCGATGAACTCGACCCGGTCGATGCGGGAAATCTTGTTGACGTTCTGGTTCACGAAGAACTTGATCTCGTTCAGAATCTGCTCTCTTCGATACGCGAGAGCCCTGCCGGCGTCGTTCGCGGCGGCGGATACGGCTTCTCCCATCTGGGCGCCCATCTGTCGAGCCTGTTCGACAAAACCGGAATTCGCGGAAGCATCGCCCTGAGAGATAACTCCCTGGGCGGCCTTCGCCGCGATGTCGGCGGCGAGTTTCTCCTCGTCGAGCTGGACGATCGCGACGAGGGAGGAGTTGTCTCCTTCCACGACGAGAGAGTCCGCGACGAAGGGATGCTGGTTGAGCACGAACTCGATATCCTCGGGATAGATGTTTTCCCCGGACGAGCCGAGAATCATGTTCTTGGATCTTCCCTTCAGCGACAGCCGCACGCCCTTTTTATCCATGACGCCGAGGTCTCCGGTGCGGAACCATCCGTCGTCGGTGAAAACGGAAGCGGTCATTTCAGGATCCTTGTAATAGCCCTTCATGACGTTCGGACCCTTCACGACGACTTCTCCGATTCCGGTTTCGGGATCGGGATCGAGGAGCTTCAATTCGATTCCGGGCATTGCAGGACCGACTGAGCCGGGAACGGTGATCTTCGGGCCGGAGCCGGCTAACAGCGGAGCGGTTTCGGTCAATCCGTAGCCGATCGCGTAGGGGAACTTCGCTTCCTTCAGGAATGTTTCGACGACAGGATCTACTTTCGAGCCGCCGATGCCGAAGAACTTGATCCGCCCGCCGAATGTTTTTTTCAGGGACTTTCCCGCGATCCGGTGCAAAATTTTGCGAAAAAACGGCTTGGCGTACAACTTCGCGACAGCTGGTTTGGAAGTGAAGGTGGGAACGATCTTATTTTTGTAGATTTTTTCCATGATGATGGGCACGCTCAAAATGAGGGTCGGCCGGACCTTTTTCAGGGCAGGCAGGAGGGTGCTGACGGTCGGCGCTTTTTCCAGATAGCGGACGCAGGCTCCGTTGAGGAAGAACATCAGGAAGCCGATAGTGAACTCGTAGACGTGGGAGAGCGGCAGAAAGGACAGGGCGACGTCGATTTTGTTGATGCGCTGGAAGAATTGTCCGCCGATCGCGGTGAATACGAGGTTTTTATGGCTGAGCTCGACGCCCTTGGAGCGGCCGGTGGTTCCTGAGGTGTAAATAATGGACGCGGTGTCCTCTTCTTCGATGCGGATTTCCCCCGGCGTTCCGGTGCGGGTTTCGGCTCCGAGAGAGAGTGAGAAATCCTCGATTCTGAGGATGCGGTTTATGCCGAGAGATGCGGGATCGGGAACCTTCTCCAGAAGGCGGGCCGAACCGATGAGGATCGAGGCGCCGGAGTGCTTGATGCAGGTTTCGATTTCTTTTTGGCTGAAGTCCGGCAGAAGGGGCACGGCGATCGCGCCCATTGTGACGATGGCGAAATAGCTGACGCCCCAGTTCGGCGCGCTGGTGCTCAGAATGACGACGCGGTCGCCTTTTTCCACTCCGAGCCTGTAGAGCAGGGCGCGGGTTTCCTCAACTCTTGCGCCGAATTCTGCGTAGGTGATGCAGTCGCCGGAAACGAATCCGAGCGCGGGACGATCAGCGAATTTTTTAAGGCTGTTGGCCAGCATGGCCGGAAAGGTATAAGTTCCAAGGTCGTCGATAGTTTGCATCGCTGAATAGTCTCCTGTAGCGTGTGATTTACATCGTTTCTTCTGCCGGCGCGTAAAGCGCCCATAACAAGGTTCGACACTGAATCGGCGGCGAAGGTTGCAAAAACGGATCGCTGACGCGCGAATCGGACTCCCGCAGGGCGAAAGCCGCGCGTTTTCAAAAAAAAGACGCGGCCGGGTTCCGGACGCGTCTTTTAGTTATTAAGCGATTGTACTTCAGGTTCGCCGCTTCGTCAAAGAAAAAGAGAAGCGGAGCGAAGGGTTGTTACCAGACGGTATCTCTGATGAAGGTGTCCTTTCGGTCGTAGCCGACGGATATGATGCCGACCTTGGTCGAAGTGTATTCTTCGATGAAATCCACATAGGATTTCGCTTCCGAAGGAAGGGCGTCGTAGGAGCGGCATTCCTTGAGGCAGGTTTTCCAGCCCTTGAAATGCTTGAGCACCGGCTTGGCCGCGTTCAGTTCTTCGATAGAGGCCGGGAAATCCTCGGTGATTTTTCCGTTGATGTCGTAGGCAACGCATGCTTCGATGTCCGAAAGCGTGTCGTAGACGTCGAGGTGGGTGAGAACCAGATCGTCGATCGAGTTCGACTGGCAAGCATAGCGGAGGGCGACCAGGTCGAGGTATCCGCATCTGCGGGGGCGCCCGGTGGTCACGCCGTATTCCCGGCCTGTTTCGCGCACGTAGTTGTACAATTCGCTCTGGCTTTCAGCGTCGAATTCGGTGGGCATCGGGCCGTTTCCGACCCTGGT
This sequence comes from Teretinema zuelzerae, assembly GCF_021021555.1. NCBI lineage: Bacteria > Pseudomonadati > Spirochaetota > Spirochaetia > Treponematales > Treponemataceae > Teretinema > Teretinema zuelzerae. The sequence goes on from NZ_JAINWA010000003.1 coordinate 900,259, forward strand.
CGAGTAGGCCTTGAAAACGCCGAGAACCTTATCGATGGATCTGGGACCGACGCAGCCGCCGATCGCCGCTCCTGCCGAGGAGGAGAAGCCGGAGGAAACGTAGGGATAGGTTCCCAGGTCGAGATCGAGAAGAGCCCCCTGGGCGCCTTCGAAGAGGACCTTCTTGCCGCGAGCCTTCCACAGTTCGCTTGTAAGGTTCACTTTCATAACGAGAAGGCGGTCGATGAAGGGAGCGAGGAATTCGCGGTCTTCCGCTTCCAGATCGGCCATTTTTTCCTTCCAGGTAAGGTCGGCGAGACGGATTCCGTCGCGTTCGCTCTTCATGGCGTAGGTGGTGCCGATGCCCCGGCCGGTGGTTCCGATGGGGCGCTTTCTCGCGGCGTCGCGCTGTTTATCGAGCGCGCGGTATCGGGGCAGCACAATGTGAGCCCGGTCGGAAATGAACACCCTGCCTTCCCAGGAAATGCCCTTTTCAGTGAGCATCGCAAGTTCGGCGAACAGAGCGTCCGGATCGATCACCATGCCCGCGCCCAGATACACCGTGTTCTGGGGGTGGAGGATTCCCGAGGGAACCAGGTGGAGAGCATACTGTACTCCATCGGACACAATCGTGTGCCCGGCGTTCGCTCCGCCGGAAAAACGCACGATACACTGGGATTCGTCTGCCAAATAATCGACAATCTTTCCCTTTCCCTCATCGCCCCACTGGGCCCCGATAACGACTACGTTCATGTCTACCCGCTTTTAAAACCGTGAATAGTTCGGAGCCTCTTGCGTGATGGTGACATCGTGCGCATGGCTTTCCCGAAGACCCGACGAGGTGATCCTAACAAATTTCCGATAATTCTTCAATTCCTCTACAGTTTTGCAGCCGCAATAACCCATGCCCTTTCTGAGGCCGGAAACCATCTGATGGAGGAAGCTCTTAAGCTCGCCCTTGTAGGGAACCCTGCCCTCGATGCCTTCCGGCACGGGGGATTCGTCCTTCGCGATACCGTAACGGTCTCCCGAACCGTCCTTGATGGCGCCGAGCGATCCCATGCCGCGATATTCTTTGTAAATTCGTCCGTCGAAGATGATTTCGCGGCCGGGAGCTTCCTTGAGGCCGGCGAAAAGGTTGCCGATCATGACCGCGTTCGCTCCGGCGCCGAGCGCCTTGGCGATGTCGCCGGAGAATTTGATGCCGCCGTCGGCGATGACCGGAATATTCGATTTGGACGCTTCCTCGGCGCAATCGCAGACCGCCGAGAATTGCGCGGCTCCCACGCCGGAGACGATGCGGGTGGTGCAGATGGATCCCGGTCCGACGCCGACTTTTACGGCGTCCGCTCCTGCTTCGATCAGGTGCCGGGTTCCGGCCGCCGTCGCGACGTTGCCTCCGATGACCGGAAGATCGGGATATTTCTTCTTGATTTCGCGCACCGCTTCGATGACGCCCTTGGAGTCGCCGTGGGCGGTGTCGAGGACGACGAAGTCTACATGGGATTCCAGAAGCAGGGGGATGCGGACAGACCAGTCGTTATTGCTGATCGCCGCTCCTACGATCAGGCGGCCCTTCGCGTCGCGGGAGGCGTGGGGGAACATCTCCTGCTTTTCCATGTCCTTCACGGTGATCAAGCCGGTAAGGTGGCCTTCACCGTCGATGACGGGAAGCTTTTCGATGCGGTGCTTGTCGAACTTTTGGCGGGCGTCTTCGGTGGAGGGCTTGCCCTCGGTAACGACGATGTCCTTCGTCATCACGTCGCGGACGAACAGGGAATCGTCGCGGCAGAAGCGGAGGTCGCGGCCGGTGATGATTCCGACAAGGCGTCCTTCGCGGGTGATGACGGGAAGGCCGGATACGTTGTAGCGATGCATGATCTGCTTCACGTCTCCGATGGTCCGGTCGTCTTCCACGGTGACGGGAGACTCGATCACCCAGTTGAGGTAGCGCTTCGCGTTCGAAACCTGCTCGGCCTGGACGGGAGGAGGAAGATTCCGGTGGATGACGCCGGCGGCTCCCTCGAGGGCGAGGGCGACGGCCATTTTTTCTTCGGTGACGGTATCCATGGCGGCGGAGATAACCGGAACGTTCAGCCGCACGTCGCGGACAAGAAAGGTGCTCACATCGGTTTCGCGGGGCAGAACCTCCGAATAACCGGGAACCAGCAGAACGTCGTCATAGGAAAGGGTTTCCTTCATTTCAATCATATCGATACCTCCAAATAATGTGCTCTCTATTCTCCGGGCTTACGTCCGGATACAAAAACCGGCTGTCCGCGGGGGCAGCCGGCTTCCCGGCCGCCGAACGGGACCGGTTGTTAGTTCTTTTTTTCCGCGCTCTTCATCAGCGCGGCGTATTTTTCTGCGATGCGAGCCGCTTTCTCCGCGGCCAGTCCGCGGTAGCGCTCCGGATTCTCGAAGAATCCCGCAGGATCGGCGATGCCCAGCTTTTGCAGCTGGCCTGAAATCCGGCCGAAGGCGTCAGGGTTCTTTTTAAGCGCTTCGTAAAATGAAATGGAATTGGTTTCCGCGTCGAGGGTGATTTTGCGGATCACTTCATGGCCGTCGGAGACGCCGGTTTCGGCGAGGAGAATGTAGGCGGGCTCGGCAAGGACTCCGCCTTTCACCTTTCCGCCGGCGTTCGCCAAATTGCGCGCCATGCCGTCGCGGTCCGCCTGAAGGCCGGAAACCACGCTTTTCATGCGGGAAACGGCGAGAGTGAAGCCTGCGATGTAATCCGCCATGAACCGCTGGCTCGCGGAGTTCGAAAGATCCCGCTGGTGCTCGGAGATCTGATCCATGAAGAAGGTCATGACGCGGGGAGCGAAGGCCTTCCACAGGCTTTTGACGTGTTCTGAATTCCAGGGGTTGCGTTTCTGGGGCATCGTGGAGGAGCCGACCTGGGTGGAGCTGAAATACTCGAATACTTCGCCGACCTCGGATCGCTGCAAATTCCGCAGATCGTCCGCAAGATTCGCGATGATTCCGAAGGCTACGTTGCATTCGAGAAGAAGGCGGAGCAGGTATTCCGGCTCGACGAGCTGGGTCGAATGCTCGGAAGGGACGAGGCCGAGGTAGCCGAGATAGCGTTTTTCCAGATCTTCCGGATCGCGTACGATCATGCTCGTCGCGTTGTAGGCGCCGACCGCTCCTGCGAGCTTTCCGGCAAGGCCTTCTGCCCGCGTTTCAATTTCGAGTATCGATTTTCCGAGGCGGCTCGCGTATTCGGCCATGGCGAAGCCGAAGGTTATGGGAACGGCGTGCTGGCCGTGGGTTCGTCCGACCTGGGGGGTAGCGGCTTCGCGGGAAGCGATTTCGCAGAGTTTGGTTTCAAGGGCGCGCAGTTCGGGGAGAACGGCGTCGCGCACGCAGTCGCGCATGCGGACGGAAAGGGCGGTGTCGAGGATGTCTACGCTCGTCGCGCCGAGATGCACGAGGGGGGCGACTTCCTCGGGAACCATCTCCTTGAGGACATTCACGAGAGCCCGTATGTTGTGGCGGGTTTTTTCTTCTTCTTCGTATACCCGTGACGGATCGATGGTAAGCGCTACTTCGTCGAGCTTTTTTTCCATCTCGGCCGTCAAGCCGCCGCGAACCGAAAGATGAGCCTTTACAAGGGCTATCTCCGCGCGCGCACAGGAGACGATCGATGCCTGTTCCGAAATATGCGAGGACAGCCGGTCGAAGACCGCAGATTCGGAGAGGGAATAACGATGATCCAGGGGGGAAATGTTCAGAAAAATATTACGTGTTTCCATAATCAATATTGCCGGAAAACCATTTATTATGTCAAGACAGCCCCGCGTTTCAGCGCCCTCGAAACAACCTCAGTCTTGCGTTCGCCCATCTTTTAAGCTACAGTGAAGCGCAATAATGAATTTGTTGAAAACCCTTCGCGAAACCGCGCTCGCGGTTCTTCCCGTCTGCGCGATAGTCTGCATACTCGCCTTCACCATCGCTCCGCTCGAGACGGCCCTCATCGGCGAGTTCCTGTTCGGTTCGAGCCTCGTCATCATCGGCCTTTCCTTTTTCCTGACCGGAGCCGAACTGGGAATAATTCCCGCGGGATCCTATCTGGGCGCAGCCCTCACCCGGTCTCGAAAGATTCTTCTTATTCTTGGATCCGGATTCGTCATCGGTTTTTTCATCACGATAGCCGAACCCGACCTGCATATACTCGGCTCCCAGGTCCAGGAAATTTCGGAAGGCATCACCGCGAATTCGCTGATCCTATCCATCTCGCTCGGCATCGCCGTCTTTCTCCTGCTCGCTCTGGCGCGGGTCGTCTTCCATATATCCTTCCGATTTCTGATCATCGCAGGATACGCTGCCGTGTTCGCGGCCGCGTCTCGAATAACGCCGGAGTTCGTTGCGGTCGCTTTCGACTCGGGAGGAGCCACTACCGGGCCCATGACCGTTCCGTTCATCATCGCCCTGGGCATCGGAGTTTCAGCCGTTCGCGAAGACAAGAGCGCGCTCGAAGACAGCTTCGGCTTCACCGGCATCGCGTCTATCGGCCCGATACTCGCCGTAGCGCTGCTTGGTTTGTTACGCGCTCCTCAAAAGGCGGCCTTGGCGGCGGAAACGGCCCTATCAGTCGCCGTAGAAACGCCCGGTTTTTTCGCGGAACTCCTGCACCGCATTCCCAAAACTGCCGCACATGTTTTTTTGGCCCTCGCCCCGATAGCCTGCATCATCCTGCTGTTCCAGATTTTTTTCATGAAGCTGCCGCCCAAACAGACGAGGAAGATCGCATTCGGATTTTTTTACGCCTGGCTCGGACTCGTATTCTTTTTCACCGGAACGGAAACAGCCTTTGTTCCGGCCGGCCGCGCGATAGGCTCGATTCTGGGAGCCTCGGAATCCTCTTGGATTCTCATCCCGCTCGGATGCCTCTTAGGAGCGATCGTTGTCTGCGCCGAGCCCGCGATCTGGGTATTAACCGAACAGGTAGAAGAAATCTCGGCTGGAAATATCCGCAAGCCGGTATTGCTGACGGCCCTCGCTTTGGGAGTCGCGGCGGCTGTGGGGCTTTCCATGTTCAGGATACTGGAGGGTTTCAGCATCTGGCTGCTCCTCCTTCCGTTTTACGGAGCGGCCCTGGGACTGACCTTCGTAACGCCGCGGCTTTTCACCGCTATAGCCTTCGATTCGGGAGGAGTCGCTTCGGGTCCGATGGCGAGCACCTTCATACTGTCGCTTGCTATCGGAGCGGCGTCCTCGTCGGGAGGAAATCCCGGCACCGACGGATTCGGAGTGATAGCCCTCATCGCGGCGACTCCGCTGGTCACGATTCAATTGCTGGGCATTCTCTATCAGCGCAGCGAAGACAGGGTTCTTGCAGCCGGACAAAAAAGCAAGGAGGCGCTTCGATGAACTACGAATGGGAGCTTCACGCAGTCGTGCCCCACGGCCGGGGAGAAAGGCTGGCCGCCGCAGCGAGAAAAGCAGGAGCGCGCGGAGGAACCATACTTGTGGGACGGGGGGAACATTCCTCGCCCGTGCTGCGCTTTCTCGAATTGGCAGAATATGAAAAAGACATGCTGGTCGTGCTGGTCTCCGCCGCCGATCTCGATCGCGTTTGGGACGCGCTGAAAGCCGAGGCCGACGGAGACGGAAAAAAATCGAAGGGCATTCTCTATGCCCAGCCTTCAGGGAGGACGCAGATGGAAGCCGACAACGGACATGAATTGATTACAGTGATCGTTAACCGCGGCTACGCCGAAGATATTATGGATAGGGCGAGAAAGGCAGGCGCGAAAGGCGGCACGATTCTCCATGCTCGCGGAACGGGGAAGCCCGAAGACGAAAAGTTCTTCGGCGTCGCCATCGTGCCTGAAAAAGAAGAAGTGCTCATTCTGGCCGATACGGACAATTCGGCGGCGATTCAGGAAGCGATTCTCGCGCTTCCCTGCCTGACGACGCCGGGAATCGGCATCATGTATACCACCCGGGTTTCGCGCTTCGCGCAACTGGGTCGATAAGGCGGGAACCCGGTTCAGGAGCGGCAGCGATCTTCTATCATTCTCAGAATGACGTCGCGTCCGGTTTTTTTGTCCGCCGAAGATACGGGCACCATGTCCGGAGTCCGGTTGCAGTAAGCGGCGATGGCGCGTACGGATTTCGCGATTTCATTGTTGCTGAGTTTGTCGGCCTTAGTCCCGACGATGACGACTTCCAGACCGAGCCGCTCGAAATACTCGATGGTATTTTTTTCGGTTTCGCCGGGGACCCTGCGAAGATCCATCAGAAAAAAAAGAGTTCTCAAATCGCTCCTGTTCGAAGCGTATTCGGCAAGCATTCTGTCGAAATCCTCGTTTTCTTTGGCGGACCGTTGAGCGTAGCCGTAGCCCGGAAGATCCGCGAGCATGAAGGTCTGATTTATCCTGAAAAAATTGATGACCCGGGTCATTCCCGGCCGAGAGCCGGTTTTCACCAGTGTTTTTCTGTTAACGAGCATATTGATGAGGGACGATTTCCCGACGTTCGACCTTCCGAAAAAAGCGAATTCAGGCAAACCTTCTCCCGGGTATTGGGACGCCTTAGTCGCTCCCTTCACAAAATCCGCAGACACAATCTTAAGCATGGCCACTCCAGTGTAAAAAAGCGCACATCCCGCATTGCATGCGGGCCGCTCGCATCCACTATACCGGAAACCGGGTTCGTCTTCCAGCCCTGAGAAAGGAGCCTGCCGGCGGTAAGCGTCCTACGCTTGAACGCGTGTTTCCACGGACGGTAAGCCTAGTACGCTCATGCGCGAGCTAACCGCACCCCGCAAGCGCAACACGCTCACGGCGCGCGGGGTTTCGCGGACGGTAAGCGTCCTACACTCATGCGCGAGCTAACCGCACCCCGCAAGCGCAGCACGCTCACGGCGCGCGGGGTTTCGCCGGCGGTAAGCGTCCTACGCTTGAACGCGTGTTTCCGCGGGCGGTAAGCGTAGTACGCTCATACGCGAGCTAACCGCACCCCCGCAAGCGCAGCACGCTCGCGGCGCGCGGGGTTTCGCGGGCGGTAAGCGTAGTACGCTCATGTGCGAACTAACCGCACCCCGCAAGCGCAACGCGCTCATGCGCGCGCGAGTTTCCGCCGGCGGTAAGCGTCCTACGCTTGAACGCGTGTTTCCACGGACGATAAGCGTAGTACGCTCATGCGCGAGCTAACCGCACCCCGCAAGCGCAGCACGCTCACGGCGCGCGGGGTTTCGCGGGCGGTTAGCGCAACACGCTCATGCGCGAGCTAACCGCACCCCGCAAGCGCAGCACGCTTATGCGCGCGCGGGGTTTCGCTGACGGTAAGCGTAGTACGCTCATGCGCGAGCTAACCGCACCCCGCAAGCGCAGCACGCCCACGGCGCGCGCGGGCAGCAAAAGGAGGAGGGCTGCCCTGAGCGGACAGCCCTCCTGAAGGAGAAAAACAATGAACAGGATGCGGCCGGAAAAACCGGAATTCATTCCGGCCGCACAGGGAGACCGGAGATCAGGACTTCTTTTTCGCCTTCCAGATCGCGAAGAGGCTTTGAAGGACGATAAAGAAGCACAGGAGAATCGAGAGCACTATCTTGTTCCACCAGGAAGACAGCGTTCCGTCGCACCTGATGAACGTTTCTATTGTAGCCTTGATGAGCACTCCGAAGAACGTGCCGACGACGGTGCCGACTCCGCCGGTGAGCAGCGTTCCGCCGATGACCGCCGAAGCGATCGCCTCCATCTCGAAGCCGCGCGCCTGCTCCACGAAGCCGGCGGAGGTATTCAGACAAAATACGAATCCGGCAAGCGACGCCAGAAAGCCGTTCAGCACATAGGCGCGAAGCTTGGTTCTCCGGACGTTTATTCCCATGAGCAGGGCGGACTGTTCATTTCCGCCGACCGCAAACAGGGCTCGTCCGAACCGGGTGTACTTGCAGACGTACCAAATCGCGAACAAGGCTACTATCGCGATGACGACGTTCGGATGTATGAAGGGGAACAAAAGCTTTCCGCGTTTATTCATCGTCGCGCCGAACGGAAGATAGATGTTTTTCTGAGCCATCGCGAGGAAGGTCGGATTCATGATCGCGATCTGCTCTACGCTGATCATCGCGGTAAGACCGCGGCAGAAGAACATTCCCGCGAGGGTGACGATGAAAGGCTGCAGCTTCAAGTACGCGATCAAAAATCCCTGGATAAATCCGAAGAAGGTTCCGAACGCGAGCACCAGGGCGATCGAAGTCCACGCGGGCACTCCCTGCTTTTCCATGAGCCAGGCGAGCATCATGCACACGAGGCCGACGACCGATCCGATGGAGATGTCTATTCCGCCGGCTACCAGTACGAGGGTCATCCCCCCGGCCGCTATGATGAGGCCGGCGTTGTCGATGAGCATATTCAGGAAGGTTTGCATCGTTCCGAAATTCTGATCGCTGTAAATGACCAGACCGAACAGATACATCAGCATGAACATTGCTATAGTAACGCTGAGCAGAAAGGTGTTTCCGCCGAAGCGTCTTTTTAACGAGCCGAGATTCATTTTATTCCTCCCGCCGGAAGCTTCCGGGAAAGCTGATACGTTCTCCACCAATTGCGGAATTCGGCGGACTGGATTATTACGATGAGGATGACGACGATCGCCTTGTACACGGGAAGCTGGTCTGCCGTAACGCCGACCGCGTAGAGGCTCGTGGTGAGCGCCTGAATCGTGAGCGCTCCGATCACGGAGCCGGCAAGGCTGAACTTTCCGCCTCCCAGGCTGTTTCCGCCCAGGGCCACGGCGAGAATCGCGTCCAGCTCCATGTACAGTCCGATATTGTTCGCGTCGCTCGAATAGATGCGGCTCGAAGAGATGAAGCCGGCCAAACCGGAACAAATTCCCAGAAAGGCATAGGTTCCGAAAATGATCAGGGCCGAGTTGAGTCCGACGAGTCGCCCCGCCTTCGGGTTTATTCCTACAGTCTTGATGTAGAGGCTCATCGCGGTGCGGTGCAGAATAAACCAGGTGACGATCACGAAGCCCGCGGCGATGAACACCGGAGTGGGCACCACTACCCCGTCCAGGAATCCGCCGAATTGCTTGAACGATTCGATGCGAACGTACAGGATCTGTCCCGGCACCATCTTCCCGTTTATCTCGCGGGCGCTGATGAGCTGGGCGATTCCCCGCCCGGCGGTAAAGAGGATGAGCGTCGCGACCATCGGTTGAATCTTGAGCCGCGCGACCAGAAAGCCGTTGAACATGCCGCACAACAGGCCGGCTGCTAACGCCGCCGTTACGGCGACGGGAATCGGGACGGCGTAGGCTTCGGGGCTCGAACCCAGAAGGCGCACGCAGATCGCCGCCGACAGGGCGCTTATCGCGCCGACGGAAATATCGGTTCCGCGCGAAGCGGCGACGACCAGGGTCATGCCGACTGCGAGGATTACGAGTTCGCTCGAGCGGTTCACGATGTCGACGATGTATCCGTAGAGAACCCCGTTCTGAATCGAGATATTGAAAAACGTCGGCGTGATGATCACGTTTATGACGAGCATCAGGACGAGGGCGAACAGCGGCAGGAACAGCGGTTTTCTCAGGATATCCTTAAAGTGCAAAAGAGAGCGGTTCATAGTATTTTTCCTCCCGCGATCGCCGCCATGACTTTCGGCCGATCCAGATTTTCGTTCACCAGTTCGCCGACCTTCATTCCGTCGCGCAGAACGCAGAGGCGGTGCACGGTGCGCAGCATCTCGTCGATTTCCGAGCTGATGAACATGATGGTCATGCCTTCGCCGGCAAGCTTGAGAATGAGCTTTTGAATTTCGGTTTTCGTGCCGACGTCGATTCCGCGCGTCGGCTCGTCGAGTATGAGGAAGTCGGGATTCGTCACGAGCCATCTTCCGAGTATGACCTTCTGCTGGTTTCCGCCGGAAAGCTGGCTTATCAGGGTTTCAGGAGAGGGCGTCTTGATGTTCAGCGCCTTGATGTATTTATCCGCGAACTCGATCTGTTTCGCCATCGGCAGGAGCTTGAACACTCCGGTTTTAGCCTGCAGCGCAATGATCAAATTTTCCCTGATAGAAAGATCCGCGATGATGCTTTCTTCCTTTCTGTCTTCCGGAAGAAAGGCCATGCCGGCCTTCATGGTGTCGATGGGTTCGTGGGCCTTGAGCTCGTTGCCGTTGAACCAGAGTTCGCCTTGATCAGGGCTGTCCGCCCCGTAGAGCGCCCGGGCGAGCTCTGAGCGTCCCGAGCCGAGCAGGCCGGTAAGGCCGATAACCTCGCCCTTGTGTATGTTAATGTCGAACGGCTGTATGCTTCCGGTGTGCGACAATCCGACGGCGCGGATGATCTCAGGAGTGTTCCGTTCGGCGCTTTCGTCGTAGTCGGGCACGCGTATCGCGGCGAGATCGTCGAACTCGTGGCCGAGCATCCGCGCCACAAGCTGAACGCGCGGCAGTTCGCTCACCGCGTACCGCCCGACGAGCTCTCCGTTTCGCAGAACCGTGATCGCGTCGCACACTTCGTACACCTGCTCGAGAAAGTGCGTCACGAAAATAATCCCGACGCCCCGAGATTTAAGCTCCCTCATCATCTCGAACAGCTTCGCCACTTCGATCTCGTCGAGAGAGCTCGTCGGCTCGTCCAGGATGAGAACCTTGCAGTTGATGTCGATCGCGCGAGCGATGGCGACCATCTGCTGCACCGCCACCGAGTATTCTCCCAGAGATCTCGTCACGTCTATTTTTTCCAGTCCGACCCCGGCCAATACAGCCTGAGCCTTTCTGTTCATTTCTTTCCAGTCGATTCCGCCGATCCTGTTTCTCGGATGGCGGCCGATATAAATATTTTCGGCTACCGAAATATTCGGGCACAGATTCACTTCCTGATAGACCGTGCTGATTCCGTTTTTCTGCGCGTCTTCTGGAGACCTGTTGTGGATCGGACGGTCTATGCCGTCGAGGACTATTTCCCCTGAATCCATAGAATACACGCCGGTGAGAACCTTTATCAGCGTGCTCTTTCCGGCTCCGTTCTCTCCCATCAGGGCGTGAATCTCGCCCTTGTTCAAAGTAAAAGCGACATCGTTGAGCGCTTTCACGCCGGGAAACGTCATATGTATGTTCTTCATCGACAAGACGACAGATCCGCCCGTCGAAACCTCGTTGTTCATTGAAACTCCTCCCCCTTGCCGGTTCCTGTACAAAAAACGGGACAGCGTGCCCCTTCCGGGGGGAGCGCCGTCCCGTCCTCGATCAAACTTCGATCAATATTTGCGGGTCGGGAGCTTGGCTGCCGCGTTCTCGGTATCGAAGACTTCTTCCACAACGTACATGATCTTCTCGACAGATCCGCCGTTCTCGAGGGTCTGGATGATTTCCGCGACGCGCGGGCCGTGGAGAGGATTGCATTCCACGTCTGCGTTGATTTCGCCGGCGATCATGCGGTTAAAGGCTTCTTTAACAGCGTCGAAAGAAATGATGATGATGTCTTTTCCGGGCTTCTTTCCGACGGCCTTGATGGCGTCGATCGCGCCGAACGCCATGTTGTCGTTCTCGGCGATGACGATGTCGATCTTCGGATAGGCTTTAAGGAAAGACTCCATTACTTCCTGGCCCTTGGCCTGGGTGAATTCGCCGGTCTGCTTGGCGAGCAGCTTGTATTTCGGATTCTTCGCGAGTCCTTCGGTAACGCCCTGGGTGCGTCCGACCTGGGCTGAAGAACCGATAGTTCCCTGCAGAATGACGATGTTCAGATCTTCATTGGTGCGGCCTGATTTTTTGACATAGGAATCGAGCCACTTGGCAGCGTCGCGTCCTTCCTGAAGGAAGTTTCCGCCTACCCAGCAAGTGTAGAGGCTGGGATCGGAGACCTTCATCATGCGGTCTGAAAGAATGACGGGGATTCCCGCGGCCTTCGCTTCTGCGAGAACCGTTTCCCAACCGGTTTCAACGACCGGAGCGACGACGATGTAGTCGACGTCCTGCTGGATGAAGTTGCGGATCGCCTTGATCTGGTTTTCCTGCTTCTGCTGGGCATCGTCGAAAATCAGCTTATAGCCGTTCGCTTCGACGAAGGTGCTCTTGAAGGATTCGGTGTTGGCGGTGCGCCAATCCGACTCGGCTCCGACCTGGGCGTAGCCGACCACGATCAGGTCTTTCTTTCCGGCCGCCGGAGCGTCCGCTTTTCCGCCGGCGAAAGCTGTTCCGCCGAGTACCGTCGCCAGGGCCAATGCCGCTGCAACAATCTTTTTCATATTTCTCCTCCTTGGGGATTCATGTAGCTGAATCCTACATCCGCCCCGGGGGGAAGTACATGAACAAATTACTCGACTTTGGTGGAATTTTTTCCGCCGCGCCGTTTTGAAAGGTGCGTTTTTTTATTCTTCAGGTTGATTTTTTTCCGCCCGGAACTCCCTCGGGGAAACGCCGGTTTTTTTCTTGAACATGAAGCTGAAATAATGAGGGTCGTTGAACCCGCTCTCGTAGGCTATGTCGACGCTCTTCATCCGGGTTTCCGCGAGCAGTCTCTTTGCATGTCCGATGCGCACGCAGGTGAGATACTCGATAAAGCTTTCGCCGGCCTCCTGGGAAAACACCGTGCTGAAATGGTTCGGGCTTACGTTGACCACAGAGGCTACCGAGTGAAGCGAAATATCGGGATCCGCGAAATGAACGTCGATGTAGTTTTTCGCCTTCAGGATCATCGACAGGTGGCGGCCGGCCGGAGATTCGTCGCGCAGCAACATGATCCGTTCAAGGATGCGGCGAACCTCCGCAAGAAAGGTTCCCCGCTCGGAGGCGATGCCGATGATCAGCTCGTGGCTTCGCGGAGAGGGGAAAAGAGCCGCGGGGTCTCCGCCGAGTTCGCGGGCAACCGTCGCCGCCGCGACTATCAGATCGTACAGAAGATAATAGCCGATATAGCTCGCCTGGCTCTCGTTCTTCCCGAGCATCTCGGCGTACTGCTCCACGAAGCAGTCGATATCGCTTCGGGACAGGGTGCGCAGCCGGTCTGCAACGGGGTCGGCTCCCGAACGCGACGCGGCCCGTTCGCTCGAATCCATATCGGCGAAACCCGCGATTTCCGTCCGGCCGGAAGCCGTAAGATGGCGGAGCGCCGCGTTCGCCTCGGCGAATGATCGGGGAATTTCGGCTATGCGTTCGGCAGGAAGGCCTATGCCGATAGTCAGCCGGCAGGAGGTCTTTCTATTCGTCTCGAAGCTCAGACCCTGAGCGAAGGAATAGGAATCCTCTTCAAGAGAGTTCTGTTCCGATTCCTTGATGATGAACGCGTACTGGTTCACGCCGAGCGGAAACGAAATCACGTCCGCCCTCGAAGACGCGAACCCCTCGACCGCCCTGCGAACCCGATCGAGCCGGGGAAAATCCTCCGGCGGCAGATGTATTTCAGCGGCGATCGCCGCATAGCCGCGGGCTATCAGATCGATGCCGTAGGATTGCGCGGTTTCGATCGCCTTCTCGGTCGAAGCTTCTCCGGTGACGAGGCCTGCAAGCCACTTTTCGCGCAGAGCCTGGGCATTCGTCCGCGCCTGTAAACGCAACCGTTCGATATCGTCAGACTCGCGTTTTTCGGCCTCGATGCGCAAGGCGACCTTTTCAAGGCAGCGAAGCATGTCCGCGGCTGATACCGGTTTTAAAAGATATTCTTCCACGCCCAAAGATATGGCCTCGCGGGCATATTGGAATTCGTCGTGGCCGGAAATAATGACGACCTTCATCCACGGCTGCGTTTTGCGGACGATGCGGGTAAGCGCGAGGCCGTCCAGAAAGGGCATTTTAATATCGGTCAACAGGATGTCCGGTTTGAGCTCCTGGAGCATGGAAAGCGCCATTTCGCCGTCGGGAGCTTCCCCGACGAGGGTAAAGTCAGTCTCATCCCAGGGGATGCTCGAGCGGATGCCCTCTCGAACGACTATTTCATCTTCCACCAGAAAAACGCTATACATTCTGCGCCTCCTGGGGAACTCCGAACGAAACCACGGTTCCCTCGCGATGGACGCTCTTTATTTTCAGGAACACATCCTTTCCGTAATACAGTTGAAGCCGTTTGCTCACATTATAGAGGCCGTACATATCGGCTACTCCTTCTCCCTCTCTGTCGGCCATGAGGCCTCTGCGCACCTCGGCGAGGCGCTCCTCCGTCATGCCGATTCCGTTGTCCTCGACGGAAAACCTGAGCTGGCCGGCTTCCCTGAAGGCCCGCACCCGCAATACGCCGCGTCCGCGCTTATTCTTGATCCCGTGGTACAGGGCGTTTTCGACCAGGGGCTGCAGCACCAGTTTCAACACCGGATACGAGGCCATGGCCGGATCGTACTCGATCGAATAATCCAAAATATCACGGTAGCGAATTTTCTGAATCGTCAGATAGTTTTCCACGTGGGCTATTTCGTCAGCGACCGTTACCCAATCGCGTCCGCGGCTAAGCGATATTCTGAAAAAACTGGAGAAGGCGCGCGTAATGTCGATGACCTGGTCGTACTGCTTGCCTTCCGCGAGCCAGATGATGGTGTCGAGCGTATTGTACAGAAAGTGCGGCGTGATCTGCGCCTGCAGGGCCTTCATTTCGGATTTCTGAAGATTTTGCTGTTCGAGAATGTTCATGTCGATGAGTTCGCGTATTTTAACCGCCATCGTGTTTAAATTGACGGCGAGGTTCTCGAGTTCCTGTATCCGGGGAATGTCGGCCCGCGCCTCAAGATCGCCCGATGCGATCTTCGTGGAAAAGAGTTCAAGCTCCTTGATCGGCATGTTGATCATGACGGACACGGACTGCAGCGCGAAAATGGCGAAGCCGGCGACGCCCAGCACGGTAACCGTCTGAAAAACCGCGAGCACCCAGACCATCGTTTTGATGCGTTCGTTGGTGCGCTCTGCCGATTCGATCTCGAGAACGATGAACTCTTCGAGAATATCGGAAACCAGGGCCGCTACGCCGCGGATTTCGTCCAGAAGCTTTTCGTTTTCGATGACCGGATAGCGATACTGGATTTGCAGCCCGATGCGTCCTACGTAGTTTGACAAGGTGTTCATGGCGCGCCCGGCGACCTCCAGCATCTGGCGGTTTCCGGTTACCGAGGTCGTTTCCAGTATTTCCTGCAACCCCTGGTTGATCGAGTTGATGATCTGGTAATGACGGCCTTCCTCGAATCGCCTGTTTCCCGCGACGATGTCCCACAACTCGTTGGAAATATCGGTCTTTACGATTTGATTGATGCGGTTCGTCTTGCTCACGTTCGATATCATCAGGTCGTACTGGGCGCTCTGAGCCAGGGAACTCAGGATGGTAGTGACCGGCAAAATGAGCATGAGCACGATGATTATCGTGTACGAATATTTGAGCATTCGCGAGAGGCTGGTCATCGGAAGAAAGCGGCTGCGGCGGAATGTAGCGAACATCAGTAACCCCGCGGAGGAAGAAGTTCGAGCCCGGGATCTCCCTCTTTGAACACCGCTTCTTCGACATGGATGAGGGGAGGTATTTTTTCGCCCTTCGCCAGCTTGCGGGCGAGATCCATGATGATCGGCCCCGTTTTCGGATTGCATTCGATGACGCAGTTCACTTCCCCGGCGACGAGGGCGTCGATCGCGGCCTGTTCCGCGTCTATGGTGACGATGATGTTGTCCCTTCCGGGCTTCAGCCCCTTTTCCTTCATCGCTTCAAGGATTCCGAGCGTCATGCCGTCGTTATGCGAAAACACGGCATCGAAGGCGACGCCGCTTTCCAGTATCGAGCGCATTATTTCGTAACCCTTCGAACGCAGGAAATCCCCTGAACGCGTATATACTATTTGAAAACCGCTATCGTCGCCGAGCTCTTCCCGAAAGCCGCGCGCGCGGCCGTTCGCCGCGGACGAACCCTCGGTTCCAGATATTTCCACAATCTTCATCGGCCTCGCCGCGTTCTTTTTTTCCCATGCGCCGCGTAAAAAAAGGGCCGCTTCCCTGCCCTCCTGTTCGCTGTCCGTTCCGATGAAGCCCGCAAAGAGAGTATAATCTTCTGTTTCGATTTTCCGGTCGGTTACAAGGACGGGGATTCCGGCATCCTTAGCTTCGCGCAGCACATTGTCCCAGCCGTTTGAAACGATCGGAACGAAGGCGATGACGTCGACCTGATACGCGATGAAAGACCGGATCGCCTTTATCTGGTTTTCCTGTTTTTGTTCGGCGTTTTCGAACAGGAGCTGGATTCCCGCGTCGTCGGCCGCTTCGCGTATCGAGCGGGTGTTGCAGTTCCTCCAGGCGCTTTCGGCTCCGATCTGGGAAAAACCAAGAATGAGCTGTTCCTGGAGAACCGGTCCGGACGCCTGTTCTTGCGTTGTTTTCAACGCCTTATTTGTGCCGCCTTCCCCGCGGGGAGTTGGGCGGCCGCAGCCTGAAAAAACAAATGCGAAAGCCGCGGCGAACAAAAGGGCCAAAGATACGGCCCGACCAGTCTGCAAAATCCGTATATTCACCATATGTAACCCGCCCCGATATAACTGCGTGTACGATAGACAAGCAGTATACCCCGGTAAAAACCGCCGGGGCAAGCTTTTTTCAGACAATACTGCCCGGTTATGAAAGAACGGCCGCAGGAGCGGTCATCGCTTCCACGTTCGCCTTCCCCGCCGGAACGAAAGGATACACGTTTTCCGCCTGCCGGATTTTCTTTACGACGAATACCGGCCCGGATGATGCGAAGGCGCGCTCAGCCCAATCAGGATCGTCGGCGTCAGCGATCGCGATCCCGAACCCTTCGGCGATCTTCAACAGATCGGGAGAGCGGGAAAAGACGCTCGCGGAATACCGTTTGTCGAATAACACCTCCTGCTGCTGCCTGACCATTCCGAGGGCTCCGTTGTCCAGAACGATGACGGTGACCGCATAATTGCGTTCGGCGAGCGTCGCCAGCTCCTGGATATTCATCATGATCGATCCGTCGCCGGACACGCACACCACCCGTTTATCGGGATTCGCCGCCGCCGCTCCCAGAGCGGTCGGAAGGCCGAAGCCCATCGTGCCCAGGGACCCGGAGGTTAAAAACTGGCGGGTCCGTTCAAAGGGATAGTGCTGAGCCGTCCACATCTGATGCTGGCCTACGTCCGTAGTGACAATGATTGATGAGGGATCGAGCCCTGCCCGTTCGGCTGCCGCGGGAATGCCGGCGATAAAGGAACAGGCGCTGTCGGCCCCGTCGGCTTCCGGAACGCGGTCGGCTTCCTCGTGGAGAGCCGCGAGCCGGGAAAGCCATTCGGCTCTTTCAGCCGCCCGCGCCGCGTATGGAGCCGGCGAAGAAAGCTCGTCGTGAACGAAGCGGGCGAGCACGGGCAGGGACGATTCCGCGTCCGCTACGAGGGAGAGCACGGCCGGAAGAATCTTGTTGATCTCCGCCGCGTCGATATCTATGTGGATGATCCGGGCATCAGGACAGAAGCGCTTGATGACTCCGGTGGCCCGGTCGTCGAAGCGCACGCCGCAGGCGAGCACTACGTCGGAATCATGCATGGCGCGGTTTGCGGCGATGCTTCCGTGCATTCCGACCATCCCCATCGCCTGCGGATCGCTTGTCGGTATGACGCCGATGCCCATCAGGCTCGTCGCTACCGGCATCGGCATCGCTTCCAGCAAGCTGCGGACTCCCTTCGACGCGGCGGGCGAAGCGCAACCGCCCCCGGCGTACAGGACCGGCCGGGAAGAGGAAACGAGTATCCGCGCCGCTTCCGCCAGGATTTTCCCGAAGTTCTCGGGGGAGGTATGGAAGCGGGAACCGCTGCGCTCGCCTTTTCCGGGTTCCGGCCAGGAATCGAAGCGGACTTTCTGAAGCTGAATGTCGCGGGGAATGTCTACAAGCACCGGACCGGGACGGCCGGAGGCGGCGATGCGGAACGCGTCGGGTATTGCTCGAAGCAGCTCCTCGGCCGAATTAACCATAATGCTGTGTTTTGTAATAGGAAACGAGAGGCCGAAGGTGTCGGCTTCCTGAAAAGCGTCGGTGCCGATCAGGTAGGTGTTGACCTGGCCGGTGATGGCTACCATCGGGATGGAGTCCGAGCGGGCGTCCGCAACGGCGGTGAGAAGGTTCATGGCTCCGGGACCGCTCGTCGCGATGCATACCGCGGTCTCTCCCGTTGATCGGGCCATGCCCTGGGCGAAAAAACCGCCGCCCTGTTCATGGCGAACCAGAATGTGGTCGATATCGCTTTTCATCAATTCATCGTAGAGGGGCAGAACAGCCCCTCCCGGGATTCCCGCCACTGTCTTGATGCCCTGCCGTTCCAACAGCGTAACTACGATTTGAGCGCCGGTTGCTTCGATCATTTTCTACCTCTCCTTTCCTGATGTCTTCGTTCGGAAGACTGTTTGCATCGTGCCGGATAATAAAAAAACCCCCCGGGCCTGCCGGAGGGTTTCGCATATTATGCGTACACTCACACCCGCGACAGACGCCCCTGAGAGCCGGTAACGACGACCAGTTCGACGACGAGAAGGACTACTGCTGCGAGCGCTAAAATCATATTCATAATGCTATGATACGTATAAATATACAGGCTGTCAAGCATATTTATGCATTCTCAATGCCATGAAAAGCTTTTTCCACGATTTTTTCATCCACCGGCGGAGTGAAAAAGGTCGTCGCGGCATAGACACAGGCTGAAACCGGCAAAGCTATGATGATCGCGTCCACGTTCGCAAGAGCCGGAAAGAGGCTGGGTACTCCGAAAAGAGCCTTGCACAGGCCGAGCGGCACCGCTTCCTTGGCGTGGATGAACAAGAGCCAGAACAAGCTCACGCTCACCCCGGAGATAAAGCAGGCGACCGCGGCTGCCCTGCTCGCCCGCTTAACGTAGAGCGCGCCGACAGCCACGAAAAACAAAAGCGCGACCTCGTAGGGAATGTGCAGCGTCTGCGAGACGAACTGGACGCCGCCGATTATCACTGAACCGGCGTACAACGGCATCGCCAGGAAGATGAGGACTCCGCCGGCAGTCTGCAGGAAGGTAGAATCGTACCGCTTACCCAAAAGCTCGGGGAAGGTGTGGGCGTCGAGGCTGTGGCCCATTTTTCTCGTCCGCCTTCCGCACTATCGTATCCAAACTGGTCTTTTCATAGCCGGACAGGGAAAATTCTTCCAAAACCGCATTCATGATGCGGGCCTGCTTTTCTTCGCTTAAATTAAAAAACGTTTCTTTCATTTCGTACCGACACCCCGCAGCGAATCGCCTGTCAAGCGGTTCGCTTAAAAACCGACTGACCAGTCGGTTCATGGTAAACCGGCGATATAGAGCTGTCAAGAAAAATGTATCTGCAGAAAGAAACAAAAAAAGCCGGAACCTGTGCGAACTTCGATTCGCACGGATTCCGGCCTCAAAATAAGCGAATTACTGTTTTTTTAGGCGCGAACTGCCCTCGCGGCGCGCCGTCGGGCGTGATATCTCAGATTTCGCCGAGATAGGCCTTGCGGACGCGGTCGTCCGCGAGAAGCTCCTTTCCGACGCCCTGCAGAATGATCGAGCCCGTTTCAAGCACGTAGCCCATGTCGGCCACCTCGAGCGCCGCATGGGCGTTCTGCTCCACGAGGAGGACAGTGGTGCCCTTGCGGTTGATCTCCCTGATTATCTCGAAAATCATCTTCACGATCAGCGGGGCCAATCCGAGAGACGGTTCGTCGAGCATGAAAAGCTCGGGGCGGGTCATCAGGCCCCGGCCGACTGCGAGCATCTGCTGTTCGCCCCCCGAAAGGGTTCCGGCGCTCTGGTTGATCCGCTCGCGAAGGCGGGGGAACAGATCGTACACCATCTCCCTGTCCTTTTTCACTTCCGAGCGGTCGGTGCGCGAATACGCCCCGAGAGCGAGATTTTCCTCGACCGTCAAATTCGGAAACACCCTGCGGCCTTCGGGAACCAGAACGATTCCCCGTCGCACGATATCCTTGGTCTGGGCGGCGGATATTTCACGTCCGTGCCAGCTGATCGAGCCGGAGGCAGGACGCACGAGGCCGACGATCGATTTAAGCGTCGTTGACTTGCCCGCTCCGTTCGCTCCGATGAGCGATACGATCTTGCCCTCGGGCACATCGATGGACACTCCCTGCAGGGCGTGTATGCCGTCGTAAAAGACGGAGACATCTTCAAGTTTAAGCATCAGTCCACCCCCAGATACGCGTCGATGACCCGCGGATTGCTGCGTATTTCCGCCGGCGTTCCGTCGGCTATGGTCAAGCCGTATTCAAGCACGTACATCCGGTCGCACACGCCCATGACCACCTGCATGTGATGTTCGATCAGCAGTATCGAAAGGCTGAATCGGTCGCGTATCGCCCGGATGAACTCCATCAGTTCGCGCGATTCATGGGGATTCATTCCCGCGGCCGGCTCGTCGAGCAAAAGCAGAGACGGCTTGGTCGCCAGGGCGCGCACGATTTCGAGCCTCCGCTGTTTACCGTACGGGAGGGAGGTCGCGGCCTCGTAGGCAAGGTCGGCCAGCCCGACAGAATCGAGCAGCTCCAGAGCCTCCTCCTTCGCAATGCGTTCGCGCTCCCGGTACACGGGAAGATGGAGAACGGAGGAGAAAAAGTTCACCCGATTGCGGAGATTAGCCGCGACCAGCACGTTCTCGAGCACGTTCATGCCCCGGAACAAGCGGATATTCTGAAAGGTGCGGGCCAAGCCGATTTCGGTTATCTTGTGAGGCGGGAGCCGGGAAATATCCGTTCCGTTGTATTCGACGCTGCCTTCGGTGGGCTTATATACGCCGGTTATCATGTTGAAGGCGGTCGTTTTGCCGGCGCCGTTGGGTCCGATCAAGCCGACGATCTCTCCGTCGGAAACACTCATATTCAGGGCGGAGACGGCTGTCAGGCCGCCGAAGCGCATTGTCGCGTTGTCTGTACGAAGCATCAGTTTCCTCCCTTCGTCCGGCCTGCGGATGGAGCGCGCGCGAATAAGCGTTTCGCGCCGGAGGCCGCGTCGGAAAGCATATTCCAGGAAAATTCCTTCTGCCCCATCAAGCCTTTTTGCCGGTAAATGACTACGATCATCAAAAGGAGCGAAAAGACGACCATGCGGAGTCCCGGCAATCCGTCGGTTTTGATAAAAATCAGGTTGAGCGGACCGTCGAGGAAGCGCAGAATCTCCATCATGAAGGTGACGACCACGGAGGCGATCACCGAGCCGGTGATGCTCCCGTTTCCGCCGAGCACGACGATGAGCAGGATATTGTAGGTAAGAGAGAACACGAACATTCTGGGGTCTATCGTCGTCATCAAATGGCCGAGCAGGGCTCCTCCTACTCCGGCCATGAAGCTTGAAACCACGAAGCTGACGATTTTCACATGGGCGACGTCGATTCCCATAGCCTGGGCGGCGATTTCGTTGTCGCGGACAGCCTTCATCGAGCGGCCGAAAGCGGAATGGATAAGAGAAAGCATGAACACGACGGAGAGGGCCGCGGCTCCCCAGATCACCCAGGTGGTCGAATACTTGGGCAGGCCTTTGAGGCCGAGGGCTCCGTTCGTCACGGTCTGCATGTTGGTGATCAGCACCCGCACGATCTCCGCGAAGCCGAGGGTGGCTATCGCCAGATAATCGTCCCGCAGACGGAGAACGGGAGCGCCGATGAGCCAGGCAAAGAAAGCCGCGGCGAGGCCGGCGAGAATCAGCGACGGAACGAAGGGCAGCTGGACATTCGCCAGAAACGGCACGATCGGAGCGAGGAAGAAGTTGAGCTCCTTCTGGGCGGGGCTCAGCGTTAAAAGAGCGCAGACATAGGCGCCGATCGCCATGAAGCCTGCGTGGCCGAGCGAGAACAGGCCGGTGAAGCCGTTGAGCAGGTTCATGGAAAGCGCGAGAACAATGTAGATCCCGCAGAGATTAAAGACCCGGAGCGTAAAGTTCGCGAACAGGTTGTCCGCTATGCCGACGAACACTAGGGCGGAAACGATAGCCGCCGCGGTCAGGATATTCTTTGTTTTGGAGTTCATCATACCTTCTCCACCTGGTTTTTGCCCAACAATCCGGCGGGCTTCAGCAGCAGAACCAGAATCAGCGCTACGAAGGCGAACGCGTCGCGGTATCCGGTGAGATCCGGCAGAAAGGCTATGATCATGATTTCAATAAGTCCGAGAAGGAAGCCGCCGAGCACCGCGCCCATGATGTTTCCGATGCCTCCGAGAACGGCGGCGATGAAGCATTTGAGTCCGGGCATAATGCCCATAGTCGGATTAAGCTGCGGATATTTCAGGGCCCACAGGATTCCGCCGATCGCCGCGAGAAGGGATCCGAGTCCGAAGGTGAAGGACACGACGCGGTTTACGTCGATAGCCTGCAGTCTGGCGGCGTCGATATCGGTGGAGACGGCCCTCATCGCCATTCCCGTTTTGGTTTTATGGACTATCCACAGGAGCAGGGCCAGGAGCGCGAAGGTGAAAACAGGTATGATCACGCTGACGGAGACGACTGAAACCGAGCCGAAGTGCAGAACCTTGCTGAAGAGGGGCGGAACGGGAAATCCCTTGGGCCTTCCTCCGAACAAAACAGTCGCCAGATTCTCTATTAAAAAAGACGCGCCGATGGCGCTTATCATAATCGAAATTTTCGGGGAATCTCTCAGGGGTTTGTATGCTGTCCTCTCGAGGCCGATTCCGAATAAAGCGGTGCACGCGATGGCGACGAGAAAGGCCGCCCACCAAGGAAGCAGGAAAAAGGTTGTAAGGTAGAAGGCGATGTACGCACCCAGCATGAAAACGTCGCCGTGGGCGAAATTGATCAGGCGCAGTATTCCGTACACCATGGTATAACCGATAGCGATCAGGGCGTATAAGCTGCCGAGCGACAGCGCGTTGGTCAGGTGCTGTAAAAATAATGAAAAAGTCATGTGCGTTTCCGTATGTACGGTTAGGGTAACCCGGCAGACTCCGGGCGGAAAGGGACCGCGGAAGGATCTCCTTAAAACAGAAAATCCCGCCGCGGTTCGGTAACCGGAATTAAGGCTGAACGACGGTCAGATACGTGAACTTGCCGTCTTTAACTGTTTTGATGAAGGCGCTCTTCGTGGCGTCTCCGTTGGCGTCGAGGGTGACGGTTCCCGCGGCTCCTTCGAATCCCTTGGTCGCGGCGATCGCGTCGCGGATCTTGACGGTGTCGAGGCTGTCGGCGCGCTTGATAGCGTCGAGGGCGACGAGGTATCCGTCGAAGCCGAGAGCGGTGACGGCTGCGGGCTCTTTTCCGTATTTCGCGCGGTAGGCGTCTACGAAGGTCTTGGAAACGCCGGAGGTAGCTCCTTCGGCGGCGAAGAAGGTGGAGAAGGTCGCGCCTTCGACGAGGTTCTTGCCTACATCGATGAACTCAGGGGTTTCCCAGGTGTCGCCGCCGAGGAAGGGCGCGGTGATTCCGAGTTCGCGGGCCTGCTTCATGACGAGGGCGCTTTCGGTATAGTTTCCGGGAGCGAAGATGACGTCGGGATTCAGGGACTTGATGGTGGTCAGCTGAGCGGTGAAGTCCTGGTCTCCGGTGTTGTAGTTGAGCACGGAAAGCACGCAATCCTGGTTTCCGGTGAGCGTGCGGAAGTTGTCGGTGAAGAACTTGGCCAAACCGACAGAGTAATCGTTGGAAACTTCCTGAACAATGACGGCGGTGCGGGCGTTCGCGACGGTGTACGCGTAGTTAGCCATGACGACGCCCTGGAAGGGATCGATAAAGCAAACGCGGAAGTAGTAGTCGTTTCCGAGAGTGACCAGGGGGTTCGTGCAGGAAAGTCCGATGGCCGGCACCTTTGCCTCCATCACGAGGGGACCTGCGGCCATGGAAAGAGAGGAACCCCATGAGCCGAGAATGACGGAAACGCGGTCCTTGTCGAGAAGGCGCTGGGCGGCGTTGGCTGCCTCGACCTTGTCAGACTTGTTGTCCGCGATCACCAGTTCGACCTTGTATTCTTTTCCGCCGACGGTGACCGTGGGGAACATTTCATTGGCGAGCTTGATTCCCTCGACTTCCATTGCGCCGCCGGCCGCGTTCGCGCCGGTCATGGGCTCGAATACTCCGATCTTGATCACGCTGGAATCGGCGGCGGCAGACTTGCTGCAGCCGATGAATCCGACAGAGGCCGCAAGCACGCAGGCGGCGGTCATCAGTATTGCTTTTTTCATGCGTTTCTCCTTTTTTCACAAAAAAACGCCGGGCGTATTAAACTCCGGCGTCTTTGCTCCCGGGGATTATACCCCGGGAAAAGGATGTCACGCAAGTTATCAGACTGATGAACCGCTTTATTTCGGTAAAAAAAGGGCTATTTTCTCCGCGAGGAAAGATATACGCCGGCGATTAACAGAAGGGCTCCCAGAATGAACAACACCCAGGTTGTTTCGTCGAATTTTAAGCCCCCCTTCCCGACGAGTTTCGAAAAGCCTGAAG
Source organism: Teretinema zuelzerae (assembly GCF_021021555.1). Lineage (NCBI taxonomy): Bacteria > Pseudomonadati > Spirochaetota > Spirochaetia > Treponematales > Treponemataceae > Teretinema > Teretinema zuelzerae. The sequence continues at coordinate 924,602 of NZ_JAINWA010000003.1, forward strand.
AAAGCTTGTTTCCCGCCATCTGAGTCCGCTGCACCCCGGCGCCTATCAAACCTCCGCCGAGAGTCGTACCGATCATGCCCGCAAATCTGTTCATAGTCGTTCCCCTTTAATACAAGCGATTGCTGCCGGAGAAGTCCCCGGCCGTTAGTATCCATATTATACCAGAATACGGTTGACCGCTATCTTTTCGATGAAGGCCGCTCTCATCAGCTCTTCCATGGTGAAAAAACCGGTCTTTTGATCTTTAATGGCGCGAGCCGCGAACAGGGCTCCAGCTCCGAAAGCGCAACGGGAAATAACGTCGTGGGCGATTCTGATAGTCTGGTTCGGAAGGCCGAACACGACTTCGTGTTTCCCGACTATTCCCCCGACCCGGATAGAATTGATGTGCTGAACGGGATCGAGATTCAATTTCTCGGCGATTTTCAACGCGGAACCAGAAACGCCTTTTTTCTGTCTGAAGTGTTCTTCGATCACTTCAATATCGGCGTTCGGCACGATCTGTTGCAGGATCTGCGATGCGACCAGAAGAAAATTGATGCCGAGCGTAATGTTCGCTGAATATAATACTGCCGTCTTTTCCGATAGTTTTTTAAGAAAGTCTATTTCAGGCTGCTCGAAATGCGAAATCGCGGAAACGATGTGAATGCCGCAGTCCGCCGCGTGGGCGTACTCGTACAGCCCCTGCGTGGACGAAAAATCGATAATGACGTCTACCGGGTTATTGCAAAAAAACTCAGGATCCTTCGTTTCTTCCATAGAAAAGAAGTAACCTTGCCGGTTTTTCGGAAAGCCCAAAAAATCGCTGGCGTATTCATGATTGTTTTTATCGGACTTCCTCACAACCCAGGTCAACGTACAGTCAGGGTCGTTTATAATTTCCTCTGCCACCAGCCGTCCCGTGCGGCCGAATCCAAATAATCCTACCTTCAATAATCAACCTCCGTTCATTTTATTGTCCTAAAGATAGAATGATACGCGCGATACGTCAAGGAAAGGGCAAAAACCGGTTAATTCGGGGTAAAAACAGTTTTTTTTTCTGCTTTTAACAGAAAATCTGATATAGTGTAGAGTACGGATAATACTACATGACAGACACACACCCGCTGTCCGGAACTGCAAAAATCGGATTCGCGTCCATCGCTGAAAAAAACAGGACGATAGACAGGATTCTTGCGGTACTGGGCGAAAAAAACGGATTTCTCCTGCTCGGCCACGAGCTGCCCGACGAGGATTGCATATCCTCGCTGGTATCGATGGCTCTCGTCATCAAGAAATTCCACAAAAACGTCTCCGTCTGCATAACCGATAAAATTCCGGACCAGCTTTCCTATCTCGTCAACATCTGCGAATATAACCAGATCACCTTGCTGCGCGAATGCGACAGCCTCGAACACAGGCCGGAAGCCATCATCGTTCTCGACACCCCGAAGCCCGACATGATCGCCGCTCCGCCGTGCGCCAAAAAACTCATAGAAGACCGCGCAGTGAGGGTAATAGAACTTGATCACCACCTCTCCGCCGACGCCGCCTGCACCGGAGACCCGGGATACTGCCTCGTCGCCCGCGCCACGAGCACCTGCGAGCTGATCGCCCTTCTCTGTTATAAGCTCTCCTGCAAACCTGAACTTCTGGAGAAGCACAAGATCGACGAGCTCTATTCCCGGAATCTCGTGCTCTCCCTCCTCACCGGCATGATCGGAGACACGAGGCTGGGCCTCACCCTGAAAAAAAACAGGGATATTTTCTTCTATAAACACTTTACGCACCGGTTCAGCGGAATCCTGCAAAGCACGGTCCGAAAAAACAGCGGCAACTATTCCTCCATGACCGATATTTTCGATACCCTTCAGTCCCTCTCTCCGGTCGAACTCGACTTGTACCGGGAGCTTTTGGAACGGGCGCATTATTTCGGAAGAACCGGCTATATGGTCATACCGGAAGAGGAAACGGCAAAATACATGGCAGGGGTCGAATACCCGACCTTCGTGAAAGTAATCAAGGCGGTCACCGATTTCCTGTCGGAAAAATCCGGAACCCTCGGACTCACCGTCTATTACGATCCCCCGGAGGTTTCCGACCTCATCCAGTTCCGCGTGCGGATTTCCCGCCGAGTAACGGACATCGACCTGAGAAAATTGCTCATGGACTTTTCTATAACCGACGGCGGCGGACACCCCGGAGCCATCGGCTTCCGGTTTCCCCGGTCACAGCTTCCGTCGCTGACCGATTATCTCGTAACCTTGCTGGAAAAACTGGAAACCGTGTGAACCCTACCCGCTCTACCCAAAACTGGAACCGTCTCATGGAAGACGAAATAGCCTCGCTCGAAGGCCGAAGGCCGACCCTCCTCCTCCATTCCTGTTGCGCCCCGTGCAGCACCGCGGTAATCGCCCTGCTCTCCCGGCATTTCCGCCTGACCGTCTTTTATTACAACCCGAATATAGACGAAGAAAGGGAATATAGGCTTCGGGCCGCCGAACAGCAAGAACTCTTATCCAAAATGGAAGAAGCCGAGGGAGTTTCATTCATAGAAGGCGAATACCGGCCGGAAGACTTTCTCGACCATGCGAAGCATCTCGCGCACGAACCCGAAGGGGGAAGCAGATGCACTTTCTGTTACGCCCTGCGTCTTGAAAAAACGGCGGAGAAGGCCCGCGAGCTCGGATTCGAGTTTTTCACGACCACGCTTTCGATCAGCCCTATGAAGGACGCCCAGCGCATCAACCTCATCGGAAGCTCCCTTCAGGAAACCTGGGGAGTGCGCTGGCTGTGGTCGGATTTCAAGAAAAAAGACGGCTTCAGGCGGTCGGTGGAGATAAGCAAAAAATTCGGGCTGTATCGGCAGGACTGGTGCGGCTGTTCATGGTCGAAGGCGGAAGCCCTCGGACGGATAAAGAACACGGCTTCAGGCTCAGCCCCGGACGGAAACGCGGCGAAACCGCGCGAGGAAGAACTCCCGGAACGCAAGTAAGCATTCCAAATCAAACCCGATCACTCCTCGTCGGATACGGGAGATACCATCGAACGCGCGGCGTAGGCCAGGGCTTCGTCGAGATTGCCCAGTATCGCACCCGGGCTCAGTTTTTCTTCGAGCCCGGATTTGCAGGCGAGCATGTACGGCTGGGTATGGATGTCAGAAATCAGCAGCAGAATGCCTCTCTTTTTGCAATCTTCTCCGAGCTGGACGAGCATGCGGATTCCCGCGTCGTCGAGGTACACCGTGTTGCGCATGCGCAGAATCATCGCGCGGCACCCGTGCATCGATGAGCGCAGGGTTTGGCTGAACTTCTGGACGCTCCCGAAAAACAGCGGACCGGAAATTTCGAAGACCGCGGCGCCCGGAGGAATCGAGCGGGAGGCGACGCTGTTCGGATCGCTTTCCTCCGGATCGCGGTCGGCTTCCGAGAGCTCGGTCTTGATGGCGGAGAACGAAGCAAGGTCGATCATCTTCTTGATGAAGAAGAAAGCCGAAAGCAAAAATCCCACGCCGAGCGCGGTCGTCAAAGACAGGAATACCGTAACGGCAAAGGTGGCCGTCATGACGGCGGCGTCTGATTTCTGGCCCCTGAACACCGAACGTATGGAAACGGGATCGATCATCCTGAACGCAAGATGGACAAGAACGGCGGCGAGCGCGGGAATCGGTATTAGAGACACGAGGGGGGCGCAGCACAGCGTTATCAAAAACAGTAAGAGCGCGTTCATGACGCCTGAAACCGGGCTGGATGCGCCGCTCCTGATGTTCGCGGTAGTTCTCTCAACGCTGATGGAAACGGGAATTCCGCCGAATAAGGGAATAACAATATTCGCGAGGCCGAGGGCGGCCAGATCGGTATTTGCATTATGCTTCCTGCCCGTCATGCCGTCGGCAACGGCTCCGCTGAGCAGCGACTCCACCGCGATGAGAAGGGCGAAAGGCAGCGCCTTGGGAATGAGATCGTGGAGCAGCTGATAATCGGGGAGCGGCGGAAGGGAGGGCGTAAAAATACGGGAAAAATCGCCGTAGCGCGAGCCGATGGTCGCGACCGGAACGCCGAATGCCGCGGCGGCGAGCGTGGCGAGCGCGATGGCCGGCAGAGAGCCGGGGAATCGGGGGAGGAGCTTGCTCCAGAGAATGATGCACACGAGGGTTCCCAGCCCTACGAGAGCCGAGGCCGGATCGAATGATGAAATCGAATTAATGAAAAAACCGATTTTTCCGGCGAGATGGTCAGGGAGAAAGTATCGTTCTATTCCGAGAATATCCGACACGCCGGTGAGAGCGATTAGTACGGCGGCGCCGGCGGTGTAGCCGGTCACCATGGTGTACGGGATGAAATGAACAAGACCGCCCAGGCCGAGCAAACCGGTAACGATCAACAGAGAACCGGCCATGATCGATACCAGCTGAATGCCGGGAAAGCCGTACCGAAGGCCGATCGAATACAGCACGACGGCGAAGGTCGCGCTCGGTCCGGCTATCTGGAAGCGGCCGCCGCCGAAAGCCGACACGATCAGGCAGCCGAGAACCGCTCCGGCGAGACCGCTCGCCGGAGTCATGCCGCTGGCCATGGCGAAGGCGACGGCGAGCGGCAGCGTGAGCACGACCAGGCTTCCGCCGGCAAGGGCGTCGGCGAGGATTTCCCGGCGGCTCAAAGCCGGTGCGATCGAAAAAAGTTCAGGACGTTTCATCGTACGCCTCCCTTGGCGATACAACTTTCGCGCGGATTTTTAAGCATTCGCGCGAAAGTTTTAGTTTTCGCGCCTTGTTTCAGCTTCACAGGGTCAGATCGGCGTAGACGGCCGACGAGGCCTCGAGCAAACTCCCGGGGTCGAGTACCAGCTGGGTTCCGCGGATGCCGGCGCTTACATATACAGTCTCGTGCAGAATCGCGGTTTCGTCGATAAAGGTGCGAAAGCGCTTTTTCATTCCGAGGGGCGAACAGCCGCCGCGGATATAGCCGGTAAGGCCCAATAGCTCGGCCGGCTTTACCGGCGCGATTTCCTTCGATCCTGCCGCGGCCCGCGCCTTTTTCAGGTTCACCTCGGAGTCCGCGGGAACGCAGAACACGCAGATCTCGTTTTGATCTGTCCGCATCACGATGGTTTTGAACACCCGAGCCGGCTCTACGCCGAGCTTGCGCGCCGCCGTTTCCGCGTCCAGCGCGTCTTCGTCGACCTCGTAGTGCGAAACGCCGTAGGGGATGCCCCGCGCTTCAAGAATCCTCATGGGATTCGTCTTTTTTACTTCCGCCATATCGAGGAAAAGTATACCACACTCCGATACCGAGAGTCCGCAGGCAGCAAGCTGATTACAAAAAAGGCCTTCCGTGCTATTATCTGCTCATGCAGGATTTTGTCCATCTTCACGTTCACACCGATTATTCGCTTCTGGACGGCGCCTCGTCCTATAAAAAAATGATAGCCCGGGCCAAGGCCATGGGGCAGAAAGCGATCGCGATCACCGACCACGGAAACATGTTCGGAGCGCTCCGCTTTTTCCGCGAATGCAAGGAACAGGGCCTGAACCCGATCATCGGAAGCGAATTCTACGTTGCGCCGGGTTTCCGGGGAGAGCGCGGATCGAGCGAACACAACACCAAGTACTACCACCTGGTCCTTCTGGCGAAAAACGAGGAAGGCTACCGGAATCTCATGGTATTAAGCTCGAAATCCTTCACCGAAGGCATGTATTACAAGCCCCGAATAGACGAAGAACTGATTAAAACCTATTCAGGCGGCCTCGTGTGCCTCACCGCATGCCTTGCCGGACAGCTTCCCTCCCTCCTGCTCGAAGGCAAATACGCTGAAGCAGAATCGTTCGCCCGCCGGTACCGCGATTATTTCGGCGACGAAAACTTCTATATAGAGTTGCAGGATCACGGAATCCGGGAGCAAAAAGAGGTTGCGCCCAAGCTTATCGCTATGGCCCGGCGGCTGGGAATCCCTATGGTCGTTACGAACGACTCCCACTACGCAGAACAGAAGGACTACATCGCCCAGGACATCCTCCTGTGCATCGGAACCAAGAGGAACCGGAACGAACCGAACCGGATGCGCTTCGACGGAGACCAGTTCTATCTCAAGGACGGGGACGAAATGGCCCGCCTCTTCCCGGACTATCCGGAGATGCTGAGCAACACCGTGCGCATCGCCGAGATGTGCGAGCTGGAAATTCCGAAACCCGGCCCCATCCTCCCGATTTATGAAATACCGCCCGAGTTCCCGGATAAAAAAGACTTTATCACCCATATCGTGAACGAAGGCCTTAAAAAGAGATATCCGGTCATCACGGAACAAATCCAGGCGCGAGCGGATTACGAACTTTCCGTCATCATCAACATGGACTTCGTCGGCTACTTCCTCATCGTGTGGGACTTTATCCGCTGGGCGAAGGAGCACGAGATTCCGGTAGGCCCCGGACGCGGTTCGGGAGCCGGCTCCATCGTAGCCTACGCGATGGAGATCACCGACATCGACCCCCTTCGCTACAACCTTCTGTTCGAACGCTTCCTCAACCCGGACCGCATCTCCATGCCGGACTTCGACGTCGACTTCGACTTCGAACGCCGCCAGGAGGTCATCGAATATGTGCGCGAGAAATACGGAGAGGACCAGGTCGGCCAGATCATCACCTTCGGAACGCTCAAGCCGAAGGCCGCCATCAAGGACGTCGCGCGCGTTCTGGAGATTCCGCTCCAGGAAGTAAACGCCATCACCAAGATGGTTCCGGAAGACCTGAAGGCCCACCTCATCGACGCCTTCGTCGAAAATCCCAAATTCCAGGGTTCGGGCCAGATGGCCGGCATCCGCGAAGACCCGCGCTACAAGGAGCTGTTCGACATAGCCCTCGCCCTGGAAGGGGCGAACCGCAACACCAGCCTCCACGCCTGCGGAATGGTTATCGGAAAAACAATCCTGACCGACTACGTGCCGGTCTATAAGGACTCGAAAACCGGCAAGGTCGCCACCCAGTACACCATGGACCTGATCGAAGACTGCGGCCTGGTCAAAATGGACTTTCTCGGGCTCAAAACGCTCACCCTCATCCGCCACTGCGAGGAGCTGATCCACAAGCGGGGCGGAGAATTCGCCCATTTTTCCGTAAAAGAGCAAAGCGATTCGGATCCGGCCACCTTTAAAATGCTCAGCGAAGGCAAGAGCGCGGCCATATTCCAGTTTGAAAGCCAGGGCATGCAGAACATCCTCAAGCGGGCGAAGCCGGACAAGATGGAAGACCTCATAGCCTTGAACGCCCTGTACCGCCCGGGACCGATGGCCTACATCGACCAGTTCATCGAATCCAAGTTCGATCCCTCGAAAATCGAATACCCCGATCCCTGCCTGAAGGACATCCTCGAGGAAACCTACGGAGTCATCGTCTACCAGGAACAGGTTATGCAGGTCGCCCAGAGGATCGCCGGATACACGCTCGGCCAAGCCGACCTGCTCCGCCGCGCGATGGGTAAGAAAAAGCCCGAGGTTCTCGCCAAGGAAAAGGTCCCGTTCATCGAAGGCGCGGTAAAAAGCGGCTTCGACGCAGACCACGCGGCCGAGATCTTCGAAATCCTGGTACCCTTCGCCGGCTACGGATTCAACAAAAGCCATGCCGCCGCGTACTCGGTCGTCGCCTACCACACGGCCTACCTCAAGGCGAACTTTCCCGCGGAATTCATCGCGGCCAACCTTACGAACGAAATTTCCTCGACCGACAAGCTCCCGGAATACATCGCCGAAGGCCGGAAGATGGGCATACCGATCGATCCGCCGGACATCAACCGCTCGGACACGTATTTCACGGTAGTAGACGGCCACATCGTCTACGGACTTCTGGGAATCAAGGGACTGGGCGAACAGGCCGCGGAGGCCATCGTGCAGGAACGCGAAAAGAACGGCCCCTACGCGAGCATGATGGACCTTCTCGACCGCGTCGATCTCCACTCCGTCAATAAAAAAGCCCTGGAAGTGCTGATACAGACGGGTTCCTTCGACAACCTCGGCCAGTACCGCTCGGTTCTGCTCACGAATCTCGAGCGCATGGTCGAGTACGCTTCGCAGAAAAAAGAGGCGACGCGCTTCGGCCAGGTGAGCCTCTTCGAGGACACCGGGGTGCAGGAATTCGCCGAATTCCGCTACGACGAAATCGAAGATTGGCCGAAGATGGAAAAACTCCGCATCGAAAAAGAGCTCATCGGTTTTTATATTTCAGGACATCCCCTCGACGAATACCGCAAGGCCTTCGAGCGGGCCTCGACCCTGGATCTCAAGTACGCCGAGCGGGCTCAAAGCGAAAAGTCCTACACCATCGTCGGCATGATTAAAACCGTGCGGCCCTATCAAACCAAGAGCGGAAAGTGGATGGGATTCGGCTCCTTCGAAGACTTCAACGGAACCATCGATCTTACATTCTTCCCCAAAACCTGGGAGCAGTGCCGGGACAAGCTCCTGCCGGACACCGTCTGGGGAATAGTCGGCAAAGTAGATCAATCGCGCGAAAATCCGACCTTTCTGGTGGACAGCTGGGTGAATCCCGACGAACTGCAGGCTAAATCCATACGGGAAGTGCATATAACGCTCGACCCCGCTGTGCAGGACGAAAAACAACTTATTCCGCTGCGGGATTTTTTGTTTGAATCTTCCGGCGGATGTTCAGTATATTTGCATATTGAAGCCGGTCGGCCCTTTGTCGTAAAAGCGGCGAACCAGATTCAGGTGCCCTCCGACGATGATTTCATGGAAGAGGTGCTCACGATTCCCGGCGTCCTGCAGGCCTGGAAAGAATAATCCTTAAGGAAGGTTTCATGCTTCAATCGATATTTTATTCGCTCGCGTCCCTGGTCTCGGTGTACTCCTTCGTGTGCCTCCTGCGCATCCTCATGTCGTGGATGCCCCAGCTGGAATACAGCCCCGTCGGCCGCTTCATCGCCGGGCTCTGCGACCCCTATCTCAACTGGTTCAGGCGCTTCTCGTTCACCAGGACGGGAATGGTGGACTTCTCGCCCATCCTCGCGCTGGGAACCCTTTCCATCGCTTCGATGACCCTCACGACGCTCGCGGCGACCGGCCGGATCAGCCTCGGCGTGATTCTCGGCGGGGTGTTGCAGGTGCTCTGGTCCTTCTTCAGCTTCATTCTCAACATCCTGATTCTCTTCCTGATAATAAGACTGATATACGATATCATGAGCCGCTACAGCTACTCCCAGTTCTGGACGATGCTCGACCGCTTCCTGAATCCCCCCATTTCCAAGGTTACCTCCTTCTTCATGCGCGGACGCACCCTGAGCTACCGCATGTCCCTCATTCTGACGCTCGCAGTCATGATAGTCCTCAGAGGCGGTCTGGAAGTAGCGTTCCGGTATCTGCTCGCCCTCCTGTATTCCCTTCCGGTCTAAATGCGCGTACGGGAGATCCAGGTTCCCGCCTCCCGGGTACGGGGGGTAGGCCCCGCAACGGCGAAGCTCCTCGCGAATCTGGGTATTCTCACCGTAGGCGATCTGTTGTCCTGGTGGCCCCGCGAATGGGACGACAGAACGGTCAGAACTTTTTTCTCCTCTTGGTCTGAATCAGCTAAAATAAACGTCCTCGCAAAGGTGACCGCCCATGAGTGGTTCGGCTACGGGAGGATGAAAACCCTGAAGCTCATCGTAGAGGATGCCGAGGGAACGGAAGCGGAACTCGTCTGCTTCAACCGGCCCTTCCTTGAGCGGCTCTATCCGCCGGAAACAGAAATCGCCGTCAACGGGCGCTTTCAGCCGAAATACGGCCGCCTTCAGTCTTCTGCGTTCGATATAGAAGCCGCCGAGGACGCTCCGGCGAAGGTTCTTCCCGTTTACTCGCTCACAGCCGGCATCGCCCAAACGCAGATGCGGAAGATCATCGCGGCGGCCCTCGAAGAATACGGACGGGGAATCGATTCCGAACTGCCGGAAAAAGTGCGGAAATCGGAAGGCTTGCCGGAGAAGGCCGCCATACTCAGGACTATGCACGCTCCCGCATCCATGCAGGAAGCCGAGGCCGCGCGGGACGCGCTTATTTTCGAGGAGCTTTTCTTCTTCCAGTACGCGGTCGGCAAAGGCTCGCTCAAGAGGAGAGGACGCCTTCCGGCCGTCGACTCAGGATCGGCCGAAACCGGTTCAGAAGACGGGAAGCCGAACAGCGGAGAGGCTGCAGGCGCGCGCGAAGAAGCTCCCCTAAGCCCCCTGCAAAAGCATCTTCTTGAGCGCATCCCCTTCTCCCTGACTCCCGACCAACGATCGGTTGCGGACGAAATAAACCGCGACCTCGATTCCGGGCTGACCATGGCCCGCCTCCTTCAGGGCGACGTCGGCTCGGGCAAAACGCTGATCGCCTTTCTCGCGTGCCTGCGGGTGATCGATTCGGGCGGCCAGTGCGCTTTTCTCGCGCCGACCGAACTGCTCGCCCGCCAGCACGCCGAAAACGCGGCCCGCCTCCTGGAGAGCACGGGCGTCCGCATAGCGTTTCTGACCGGCAACGTCAAGGCGGAAGGGAGGACCAATGTGCTGTCCAGGCTCGCCTCCGGAGAAATAGATCTCGTCATCGGAACCCATGCCCTTTTTTCAGAAAGCGTGAAGTACCGCAATCTCGCCCTTGCCGTAGTCGACGAACAACACCGCTTCGGCGTGTTGCAGCGTTCGGCCATACTTGCGAAGGGCCCGGGGGCGGCGGCGGGAAAGGAAACCCACCTCATCATGATGAGCGCGACGCCCATACCCAGAACCCTCGCGCTTTCGGTGTTCGGAGACCTCGACGTCTCGGTGATCAAAACCATGCCGCCGGGGCGCAAGCCGATCGTCACCCATCTGGCGCGGCAGGGAAACGAGCAAAAAGTGTACGACTTCGTCAGGAGAGAGCTTTCGCTCGGGCATCAGGCCTATTTCGTCTATCCCCTGATCGACCAGAACGACGCGCTCGACCTTAAATCAGCCGAACGCATGCACGAACGCCTCTCCCGGGAGGTGTTCCCCGAATACGGTGCGGAACTCATCCACTCGCGGATTCCCGAGGACGAGCAGCGGCGGATCATGGAAAGCTTCAGGCTCGGTAAAACCGGAATTCTCGTGGCGACCAGTTTGGTGGAGGTCGGAGTCGACGTGGCGAACGCGACGTGCATGGTGATAGAACACGCCGAACGGTTCGGGCTTTCCGCCCTGCATCAGCTTCGGGGACGGGTCGGGCGCGGAGACCTCCAATCCTGGTGCTTCCTGGTGTATTCGGGAAATCTGACGGAAGAGGGAAAGGCCCGCATGAAGATCATGCACGAAACGACCGACGGATTCCGCATCGCCGAAGAAGACCTCGTCATCCGCGGACCGGGCGAGATCGCCGGAATCAAACAATCAGGCTACGCCGGCTTCGATCTTGCCGATCCCGTTCGCGACATGAAAATTCTCGAAAAAGCGCGCGCCGCGGCCTTCGCTCTCCTCCTCGAAGAAAATCGGGTTTCGTGATACCATCTCCGCTATGGATAATCGCATAGCACCCAAGTTTTTCGTATTGCCGGCGCTTTTATTCGCCCTCCTGCCGGCCGCGTACCCCTCCGATTCGCCCCGTTTCGACGGATGGAAGCAGGCCTCCACCGATCATTTCAGATTCATCTACGAAGAAGAATCGCTGAGCCAGCTTCGGGATCTGGCCGCCGCGGCCGACGGCATCTGGGAAAAAACCGCCAGGGCCTACAGCCCTCCTCCCGAAAAAACCGATGTATTGATTACCGCAAGAACAGATACGGTGAACGCGTTCGCGGAAGGCACCCGCCACTTCATGGGCGTGTACGCGAACTCCCCGCTTTCGCCCGAATTCGGCTTCCGTGCCGATTGGGCCGAGCTCGTATTCACCCACGAACTCGTTCATATCGCGAATTTCAAATTCCAGGGAAAACAAAATGCGGCCGCCCGGCTTTTCGGCCCCTTCATGAATGTTTTCGATATTATTTCGATTCCCGGCTGGATGATCGAAGGCATTACCACGGTGCTCGAAACCGAGCTCACGCAGGGAGGCAGGGGACGAAGCCCCTTCTTCGAGCTCTACTTCAAGGCCCCGACCCTAGAAAACGATTTTCTCGATCTCGCCGAAATCGGAAAGGAAACCGAGCCGCCCCGGGGCCAGATATACGTCTACGGCTACATCCTCGCCAGAAGCATCGCGGATCGTTGGGGCCTTTCGGCGCTGGCCAAGATTGAGGAAGTCAGAAGAAGCGGGAAATCTTTTTCAGCAAGCGTGAAAGAGGTCACCGGCGAAACGCCGGAACGCATTTTCCGCGATGCCCGGATCGCGCTCGCTAAAAACTACAGCGGCGAACGAACGATTCCCGAAGGAAACATCGTCACTCCGACGAACAAAAACGACTACTACCATATGCCTGCCGCGGTAAAAAAAGACGGAATCATTCTTCTGCGGTCGAGCGAAAAAAAAGATTTCGCCGCGGTCAGATGGGATCCGGCTAAAAAAGAAGAAACAGTCCTATTCGAAGCGCCCTTCGCCGATTCGGCTTCCCTCGCCGCCTGCGACGGCGATCTCGTAGTCGCGGCCCTCAGGACCAACCGCTTCGACGCCATGCCGGGCCTGCAGGTTTCCACAGACTTGTGGACCTGGACTGAAAAAACAGGGCTCGTACAGTTGACGAAAGGAGGAAGCCTCTTCCAGCCGGCTCTGAGCCGCGACGGAAAAAAGCTTGTAGCCGTCGAGCAAACAGGATTCAGGTATCGGCTGACGGAGGTCAGCCTTGAGGACGGCAGCAAGAAAGTGCTGGTGGAACTGCCGGGGCAAAGCTGCATTCAGCCGGCCCTCTCCCCCGACGGCGGCAAGCTCGCTTTTCTGATCCTCGACGGAACGCGGGCCAGGGTTGCCGCGGTAGATATGCCCCGCTACGAATTCGCCTATCCCGTTTCGGCCGCGACCATCGCCGCCGTCGACAACGATAGCGGTCCCATCATCGACGTAGCCTGGCCGCATTGGCAGGCCGACGGCGACCTCACCTGGGCTTCTAACCGAAGGGGACGGCTTGAAGTATGGGAATCTTCGAAAAAGACGAACCGCCCCTGCGTAGCCGATCCGATCGGCGCATTCTGGGCTGAGAAAACCGAAAGCGGAGTGCTCTACGCATCCTATTCCGCGTCGGGAGATATACTCAAAATTCTGCCGGGCGAAAGCTGGGGCACGGTGCCGGACTTCGAAGGCCCGTCCCTCCCCGGCAGGATTATGTCCTTCGGCGGCCTCGTTTCCGACTTCCCCGCCTTCGACGCCTTCCCGGCTCCGGAAACCGAGAGCGATGAAAAAACAGCCGGCGCGAAGATCGAGCCCCATTTCATCGACGAGTCCGGCGATGCGGGGCAGTCCCGATACGCATCAGGCTTCCCTGACGCGCAGAAAGCCTTTATCAATCTCCCGAAGCCTTTTCTCTGGCTCCCGAATTTTTCCTATACGACGCTTCCGGAAGACGAATCCGCCTGGGGAGGCGGAGGATTCGCCCTGTTGACGGGATACCCCATGCAGGCGGCGTCGCGTACGCCGATCGTCGCCGCAGGTGCCGTATACTTCCCGGGCGTCGGACAGGTTCAAGCAGACCTGATTGCCCTTCTTCCCGTCTACACCGGAACGCTGATCGGCATCGCCGGCCATGGATTCGGTTCTATCGATGATGACGGAACAGAGCGCTTTTACGACGGCAACGCGCTCACCCTCTCGTATTCCCTTCCAGTCGCTTCCATACAGAGGGGAAGAGACATCATAGATCTCGCCGCGGTATGCGGATTCGAAGCGGCGCTCGTCAGATATTCAGACGCGGCCTTTTCCCTGAACGAAGGTCCCTCCGGCGCATCGGGCTTCACCGGACGGCTCGGGCTCGACCTCTTCCGCGAAGCTAGCCCCCTTGAGGCCGCGCAGACGACGCTTCGCGCCTCCGGATGGATCATGGCGACAGGGTATGCGGACATGCCGGGAAGAACATTCATTTCAGCGGAATTGGACGGAAGCGGAGCCTGGGGCAGCAGAACCGTGCAGGCCGAAGCGGGCATCAGAACGGCATGGTTCGATCTTCCGGAAGATCATCCGGTTCCGGCTACGCTTGCGCAGCCGGGAGCGTCTGAAACAGGGACGACCTACCCGGGAAGAATGATTTTCCGGACCGCCGTCGTATTCCCGGGCATGGTGAAAACGCGCGTATACGGCGAAAAGCTCTTGCAGTTCGGAAAGAACAGCGCGGGAATCGATACTCCCGACAGGGGAACCTTTTTGAATCTTGGGTTTTCGCCTGAATGGCATCTGGGAGCCGAAGCCGATTTCGAGGCGGGAAGAACGAGAATGGCAGTGGGCGCGGCGTCGGAGCTCGACTTTGAAAGCGGAGAGGGCCGGTTTTCGTCCCTCAGTTTCTATATTACGTGCAAGCTCGACGCGCTGCTGATGAAGAGCGGCTTGTAGCAAACCGCCCTTCGGTCGTCAGTCTCGCTCCGGAATTGTAAGGCTTGACGGGAAACCGTCAGGCCTTTGCTTTTGCCGATTTCTCTACCGCGGCGCCGACGAAGTCCCTGAACAGGGGATGCGGCTTGTTCGGCCGGGACGCGAATTCAGGATGGAATTGAACGCCGACGAACCAGGGATGAGCGGGAAGTTCGACGATTTCAACGAGGTTTCGTTCGGGATTCCGGCCGGTAAGAGCCATTTCAGACTGTTCGAACGAGTCACGATAGAGATTGTTGAATTCGTATCGGTGTCTGTGCCGCTCGACGATGTCGTGGAGCCGGTACGCCTTTTCGGCCTTGCTTCCTTCAGCAAGCACGCAGCGGAATTCGCCGAGACGGAGGGTTCCGCCCAGTTTCACGCCCTGCTGATCCGGCATCAGGTCGATCACCGGATGAGGCGTCTGCTGATTAAATTCCGATGAGTTCGCGTCCGCGAGGGAAAGCACGTTGCGGGCGAACTCGATTACGGCGATCTGCATGCCGAGGCAGATTCCGAAATACGGCACCTTGTTCTCCCGCGCGTAGCGGGCCGCGACCATCATTCCCGCGGTGCCCCGGTCTCCGAAACCGCCGGGCACGATGATTCCCGCGGCCTTGCCCAAAAGTTCTTCGGCCTTATCGAGATCGGTAATCCGTTCAGAATCGATCCAATCGATCTTGACGCGCGCGGAGTGGTGTATTCCGCCTGCCGTAAGGGCTTCCGCTACGCTCAAGTACGCGTCGTGAAGTTCTACGTACTTGCCTACCAATGCGATAGTTATTTCCTTTTCGGGGTGATAATAGCGGCGGACCATTTCCTTCCAGTCCGCGAGATCCGGTTCGCTGTTCGGAAGGTCGAGCAGTGAACAGAGCGTTTTCCCGAGTCCCTCGTTTTCGAGCATCAGGGGAACTTCATATATGGATTTCGCGCTCAGATTTTCGATGATCGCGTTCTGTCCCACGTTGCAGAAAAGGCCGAGTTTTTCCCTGATCGATTTCGTGAGGGGTTTTTCGCTGCGACACATGATGATGTCGGGCTGGATGCCGAAGCCGAGAAGCTCTTTCACGCTGTGCTGCATCGGCTTTGTCTTGAGCTCGCCGCATTCCTTCAGATAGGGCAGCAGGCCGAGGTGGATGAAAATGCAGTTATCCTTGCCTACCGTATACTTGATCTGGCGGATAGCTTCGATAAAAGGGAGCGATTCGATGTCTCCGACGGTTCCGCCGACTTCCGTGATAACCACGTCGGCTCCTGTTTCCTCGCCGGTCTTCAAAATCCTGGACTTGATTTCGTCGGTTACGTGGGGTATGACCTGAACGGTATTTCCCTGGTATCCGCCGGACCGTTCCCGGTCCAGAATGGAAAGATAGACCTTGCCCGCGGTGGTGTTGTTGAAACGGTGAAGAGGAACATCGGTAAAACGTTCGTAATGGCCAAGATCGAGGTCGGTTTCTCCGCCGTCGACCGTGACGAAAACCTCTCCGTGCTGGTAGGGATTCATTGTGCCCGGATCGATGTTGAGATAGGGGTCGAATTTCTGGTTGACGACCTTCACGCCCCGGCTCTTGAGCAGAAGGCCTATGGACGCGGCCGTGATTCCTTTCCCCAAAGACGAAACAACGCCGCCTGTGATAAAAATAAATTTTGCTTTCATGATTCCCCCAGAATATCGCCCACGCACGAGCTTACGCCTATAGCGGCAATTTAAAAAAAAGACAGTCCAGGCGTAGCGCCTGGACTGTCCTCGTCTTTGCGAACAGTTGACTGTTCAACATGCCAGAAACGAGTCGCTTTTTCAAGGGGATATCAGTCCCGCTGCGCATTTTTTCAAAAAAAAATCCGCCTTGATATAGTCGAATCTACTCCTTCCGGTGTATTCTTATCGGGTTTTGGAGGTACTGCAATGGGGCAGACAGTGGGTTTTGACAACGAAAAATACATATCGGAACAGGCATCCTATATTCGCGATCGGATGAGAAATTTCGACGGACGCCTCTATATCGAATTCGGAGGAAAACTTCTCGCCGATTTGCACGCCTCGCGCGTCTTGCCCGGCTATGACCCGAACGTCAAGGCCCGCCTCCTGAAAGAACTTCAGAGCGACGCCGAGATCATCGTCTGCATCCACGCCGGCGCGATCGAAGAACGAAAGATGCGCGCGGATTACGGGATCACCTACGACACCGAGGCAATGCGCCTTATAGACGACCTCGGTGAATGGGGACTGACGGTATCCTCGGTCGTCATAACGCGCTGGCAGGGCGAGCCGGCCGCCAAAGCGTTCATGACCAAACTGCAAAACCGGGGCATCCACGTGTATACGCACAAACCGACCAGGGGATATCCCACTGATATCGACATGATCGTCTCGGACGAAGGCTACGGAGTCAACCCTCGCATAGAGGTAACCAAGCCGCTCGTCGTTGTCACGGGCCCCGGTCCGGGATCGGGCAAGATGGCGACCTGCCTCTCGCAGATCTACCACGACACCCGCCTGGGCCAGCGCGCCCTCTACGCTAAATTCGAGACTTTCCCGATATGGAGCCTTCCGCTCAAGCATCCGGTGAACATCGCCTACGAGGCCGCCACGCTCGACCTCCACGACGCGAACCTTATCGACCCCTTCCACCTCGAGGCCACCGGCGAAACCGCCGTTAACTACAACCGCGACGTCGAGTCCTTCCCGATCCTCCGCGCCATTCTCGCGCGGATCCGCGGCGGCGAGAACGTGTACCGCTCCCCGACAGAGATGGGCGTTAATCGAGCCGGCTTTGCGATCGTCAACGACGAGGTATGCCGTGAAGCCGCCAAGCAGGAGGTCGTTCGCCGCTATCTCCGCTGCGTCAGCGAGTACGCGGTCGGCGTCGCCGACAAGGCCCAGTTCGAGAAAGCCGACTTACTGATGAAAGAACTCTCGCTCACGCCGGAATACCGCAAGGTAGTGCCGGAGGCGCGGAAGGCCGCTGAAAACGCCCTTAAAGCGGCGGAGAGCGGACTGAACGACGAGAGGAAAAACCTGGCCGTATTCTGCGGCGCGGCAATCGAACTGCCGTCCGGAGAAATCATTACCGGTAAAAACTCCACCTTGCTTCACGCGGCCACGGCTGCGATCCTGAACGCGACTAAGTACCTCGCGGGGGTCCCGGACGACATTCCCCTGCTCTCGCCGCTCGTCATCGAGTCGATCGCCAAACTGAAGAGGGAGGTTCTTCACCGGAAGAACGCCAGCCTCGACGTCGACGAGATGCTCATCGCGCTGTCCATCGGCTCGGCCCTCACGCCGATGGTCCAGGTATGCGTTGACACGCTCCCCAGCCTCCGCGGATGCAAGATGCACCTCACCCATGTTCCCACGCCGGGAGACGAAGCCGGTTTGCGGAAGCTCGGGATAAATCTGACCGCGGACACGCTGTTCGCGTCAAAGAGACTTTTCGAAGAATAACGCGAGAATAAAAAAAAGTCCGGTCAATCGACCGGACTCTCTTTCACTGTCCATTAGCTCGCTGAGCTATTCACCTTTCGCAGGGCTTTCGCAAGACTGCGCTTTGAGTTCCAGCGCAGGTTTCCTCTTACTGGGTAATGCCCGTGCGAATCTCATGCGTCGAACCCCATTCGGGATACGCGGTCGAACCGTGCTCGACGATATCAAGCCCGATTTTTTCCTCGTCCGCTGGAACCCGAAGGCCGACGGTCTTTTTCAGAATCGTAAAGAGCACGAAGGTGGTTCCAACAGTCCAGGCTCCGTATGCGAGGACTCCGAGAGCCTGCACGCCGAGAAGGCCGAGTCCGCCGCCGTAGAACAATCCGCCTTCGACGGCGAATAGACCAACAGCGAGCGTTCCCCACACTCCGTTCAAAAGGTGCACGGAAGTCGCGCCGACCGGATCGTCGATCTTAACCACCTTATCGAAGAACTCTACGCCGAATACGATCAGAACGCCGGCTACCAGGCCGATGGCGATCGAACCGTATATAGAAACGTTGTTGCAGCCCGCGGTGATCGCTACCAGACCCGCAAGAACGCCGTTCAAGGTCATCGATACGTCCGGTTTTCCGTAGCGGAACCAGGTAAGGAACATCGTAACTACCGCCGCTGTCGCCGCTGCGAGATTGGTCGTCATCGCGATGTAACCGATGCGGTCGTTGACGGCCACGGTGGAACCGGGGTTGAAGCCGAACCAGCCTATCCACAGAAGGAACACGCCGGCCGCTCCGAGGGGAAGGTTGTGGCCGGGAATGGCCGTAGGCTTTCCGCTCGCGCTGTATTTACCGATGCGGGGACCGAGCACCGCCGCTCCGACGAGAGCCGCCCAGCCGCCGACCGAGTGAACGACGGTCGAACCGGCGAAATCGACGAAGCCGAGAGCGCTCAACCATCCGCCGCCCCATGCCCAGTGGCCGCTGATCGGATAAATCACCAGACTTATTATGAAGCTGTATATTACATAAGCCCGGAACTGAGTCCGCTCGGCCATGGCTCCCGACACGATGGTCGCTGCCGTAGCGGCGAACACCGTCTGGAAGAATATGAACACCCAGGGCGTCAACGCGTCGTAAATCCCGAGCCCCATGGTTTCAGGCCGGAAAAAACCGGTAATGCCGAGGAGGCCGTAAGCCGTCGCGCCGAACATCAGTCCGAAACCGATCACATAATACGCCAGAGAGCCGATCGCGAAGTCCATCAGGTTTTTCATGATGATGTTCGCTGCGTTTTTCGAACGGGTAAAGCCGCATTCCACGAGGGCGAACCCCAGCTGCATGGCGAATACGAGAACCGCCGCGATGAGCACCCAAAGCATATCTATCGATTTTACAAGATCAGCTAATTCCATCTTTCACTCCTTTGCCGTTTTACAAAAAAAAGGGGACAGGCTCACCGGATTGCTCCGGTCTCCTATCCCCGTTGATAGTAAAACATGGCGTTTTTAAAGGGCGGCGTTTCCGCTTTCCCCGGTTCTGATTCGAACCGCGTCCTCGACGTCCGAGACGAACACTTTACCGTCTCCGTGATTGCCGGAGGCGACAAGCTTGCACAATTCGTCGACGATCTTTTGCTTTTTATCGTCCGCTACTACCGTCTCGACCTTGAGTTTCGGCAGAAGGTTTACCGTGTATTCGGTACCGCGATAGATGTGAGTCACACCTTTCTGGTTTCCGAAACCCATGATGTTCGTCACCATCATGCCCGACGCTCCGGAATCGTTGAGAATATTCTTCACAACCTCTAGCTTCTCCGGGCGAATGATGATTTCCAGTTTTTTCATGGCTACCTCCAATTATCGGGGTTATTCCCCGCTGGTCACGACACAAGAGCCGGCGAAGCAGTCTTTAGACCGCGAGCGTTCCGGCGATCACCATGGTTGCGGCGTCGATGAGACGCAGGCCGCGATCCATGCTCGTTTTTTGAAGGAACCGATGCGCCTGCGATTCAGTCATCGCATTCGCCTCCATCAGCATTTCCTTCGCCTTTAGAATAATCAACTTCTCTTCAGCGGGCCGTTCCTTCGGTTGGAAAGCGCTTTTTCCCGCGCTGTCCTGCCGCGAACTTACCGCGCGAAACGCAGCCGAGCGCTCCATCACCTCGATCGCTCCGATCAGATCGGCGGCGCTCATAGGATAAGGAACCAGAAGCATATCGTCCCGGTTCAGGATGTCCCTCTGATGGGACAACACTACGGTCACCAGGGCAAGCCGACCTTCCAGCAGAGTAAACAGGTTTTCCGCGGTCATATCGGGAAACTGAAAGCCGCACACAGCCACCGGACTCGTGCAGAATTCGGACACGCGGATAAGATCGCTGCCGGTCTTGCAGACGTTCTCGATATGGTACCCGGACCGGGTTAAAACCGTCGAAACCCAGTTTGTCAGAATCGGATTGGAAAACGCTAATACTACACTCTTCATACCGATGCCCTGAATTCCTTTAAAGTAAAAAAAAGACGTTTCCACACACAGTGTGCAGAAACGTCTTTGTTTGCTTGCCTCATATAGGTATCCTACTAGACTGAAAAAAAATAGTCAAGCATAAATATACATAAAAATGCATATTTACTGTATATTTATTAACCCGCTGTATAATCAGCACAATATCAGTACCTAAAAAATGAATCGTGCGCAGCCTCCTCAAGCGAAGAAATTGTTTTCCAGACGAGTTTCTGTATTTCAGGGGAGACTTCAACCATATCGGGCACATGCACGGGACGCATTCCCGCGGCATGGGCAGCCCGAAGGCCGGCAGGAGAATCCTCAAACACTACGCATGCCGATGAATCGGATACGCCCAGACGGTCGCGGGCAAGAAGGAAAATGTCAGGGGCGGGTTTACCGGTCGCGACCTCGCTGCCGAATGCAAAAGCGGAAAACCAGGACTCGAGACCGGCCTTCTCTATCATCCAGCGAGCGGAAGGCTCGCTCGTCGATGTCGCAAGGCCGATCGGCACTCCTGCATCGCGCAGGTAGCCGAATAAGGCGCGTATGCCGGGTTTCTCGGGAGGGCCATTCTCATCCATCCGGACTCTCATCCATGTTCTAGTCTGATCGGCGAACTCCTCATAGGGAAAATCGCCGCCCATAGTAGACAGAACCTTTGTCCGGGTGTCTCGATTATTCAAACCCACGCATGAACGGAACAAACTATCGGGCATGGAAAAGCCCCTTTCCGACGATACGGTTTTCCACGCATCGGTGCACAGTCTCTCGGTGTCGAAAAGCAATCCGTCCATATCGAAAATAGCGGCCTGTATCATGGAATCACTATAATAAAAAAAGGGAGAAGACTCCATAGGCCCTCTCCCTCTCTCAAGCGCTGTAATCGGTTTACGCCACGTATGCTTCCAGGCGTCCCATCCTTGAAGGATGCTGAAGCCGGCGTATCGCTTTCTTTTCGATTTGTCTGATCCGTTCCTTCGTCAGATTGAAAAGATCGCCTATCTCTTTCAGAGACATGGGCTTATATCCGTTCAGTCCGAACCGGAATCTGATTACTTCGGCTTCTTTCTCCGTTAAGGTTTCCAAAACAGCGTCTATATCGCTTCTCAGGCTGTTGTCAATCGCTAATTGTTCGGGCTGTTCATAGATCTCGTCTTCCAGAAAATCTCCCAGGCTGCTCGAATCTCTATCGCTGAAAACCGGAGCGTCAAGAGATATCATGTCGCGGGAAATATTTACAATGTCCCGTACATGTTCGTCGGTCATATTCAAAAGCCCTGCTATTTCGGCTATTTCGGATTCCTCAGTGCGGGCGTTCTCGAGAACCTTTCTGGCCTTATCGATTTGAACCAACTCGTTTGCCCTGTTCAAGGGAAGCCGGATCATTCTGGATTTTTCGCAAACGGCCTTGAGTATGGCCTGTCTGATCCACCACACCGCATAGGATATAAAGTGGTAGCCCTTTGTAGCGTCGAAACGCTCGACGGCATTCATCAATCCGATGTTTCCTTCGCTGATGAGATCCATCAAAGGCAAACCCTGATTTTGATATTTCTTTGCTACGTTAACCACAAAGCGAAGATTAGCTTTTACCAGTTTGTCCTTCGCTTCCTTGTCTCCGGCGACGGCCTTCATTGCGTATTCATATTCCTGTTCGCGGGTCAGCAGGGGTATCGAGTTTATATCTTTCAGGTACGTGGAAAGAATATTGTCATCGAATCCAACGCGGCTTACAGTAGTATTTATCATACATTCCTCCACAATTAATCAGTATATATGTCTTTATATAGCAACTTACATGCCAACTTTTATCAATAAGATCACATACAGTGTAGAGAAGGATAACTCTTTACAATACAAAGATTTACAAATAAAACACGTTCGCTTTCCGTGTGCTTCGGTTATAGTATTATTTTGGCAGGTGATTCATTTTGACTCACTCAAAAAAAAACAGGTTACGACTGTATCATTATGAGTCATGCAGCTTTTTTCTTGACCCTCGCCGGTCAAAATACGTATATTTAGATCTGTAGGAGGATTAGAATGAAAATCAAGCCATTGGCAGACCGTGTTCTGGTCAAAACCGAAAAACTCGAAGCAAAGACAGCTAGCGGTATAATCATTCCGGATACAGCACAGGAAAAGACCCAGACAGCAGTCGTAGTAGCCGTAGGCGACGATTCTGAAAAGATCAAAGTATCAGCCGGCCAGAAGGTTATGTACGATAAGTATGCCGGTACAGCGGTAAAAATCGATGGAGAGGACCACCTCATCCTCAAAGCGGCAGATATTATCGCCGTTATCGAAGCCTGATCCACAGGTTCGCTGAACATCAACCTGCCGTAATTCGGCAGGTTTTTTTGTTTAAATCTTCTATTATTTGATTTTTTCCAGCTCGTCCAGTAATTGCCGAGCCTGATAGTTCTCGGAATCCAACTGAATCGCATACCCTAAAATGCTCGAGGCCCGATCTGTTTGGCGCATCAGATACAGAATTCGAGCAGCTTGATAATGCAACACGCTTTTAGTTGCGTCCGATTCGGCAATGTCGGCCGCAAGGGAAAAATCCTCGATTGCTTCAGGATATTTTTTCAATCGTTCGCGAACGAGCGCGCGATTAGCAAGAGCAGGCCAGACAAAATACGCGTCGTCCGCGCAGAGACTGTAGTTCGTTTCGGCGGACTCCAGATCTCCCCGGAGCGAAGCGGCGACTCCTTTCCAAAAGGGATGAGCGAACTCGGGTTCGCTCATCAAAACCGACAATGCGCTGTCCATATCTCCACGGGATGCGAAACACCATCCCGTCCACGACTGTATTTCCGGTTCGTTCGGATATTTTTCAAGAAGAGTCCAAAGGGATGAAAAATAGCGCGCTACGTCCGGAGCGTTTCTGAATTCGAAGCGGATCGACTCTGCTTCTATCCGGGGATCGCGATCTATTACGGAAAGAGCCCGTTCCAACCTCGCGGCAGCTTGTTCGGCTGTGGCGGGAGCATGCGCAAGCTTCCTGCGGATCTCGCGAGTGGTTATTTCCTGTTTATACAATTTCGCTTCGAGAGGATCGAGCAGCGAGACGCTCTCGAAATCAGAAGAGTTTCTTACATATTGCGACAAGGCGGGAAAATAAGCAGGATCGGCGTCGAGAGCCTGTTCAAGATAGGTTTTCGCGATTGATTCGTCTTCCGACACGACGGAAATGGTAAACAATAGAGACGGATCGGACTCAGCCGCGGAGCGGAGAGCCTTAAGCCAGAGATTTTCCGCTTTCCGGACATCTTTCAATAGCCAGGACGCGTCTCCCGCCAAACGCAGAGAAGCCGGGCTGGAACCTTCCCCGACCCGCTCGTAAAAAGCCGAATCGTAGCAAAGCAGCGAATAAAGCTCGTCGTATCCGGAGTCCTCGGCCGCTGCGCCGCTCAAGCCGGAATATTCAAGAAGGCCGACAGCTTCAGCCTTTAAGCCGTTGACAGCGGAGGCAAGAGCCGCGTTTTTCCATGCTGCCGGAGATCCTGTTTCTTCCGCGGCGATTTTCCATGCGGGAATGCTTTTAAAATCGAGAGATCTCCAATCATTCGATGACAGAATTGCGTACGCCGATAAGGGCGCGAATCTGGTTTCAAGAAGCAATGCCGCTGTTCGAGAGGCTTCCGCGCTTTTATTCTGTAAAATCAACGTGTGCAACAGAAGCGCTGTAAGCGTTTCGTTGCCTGGTATAATCGACAATGCTTCAGTTACTGAAGATTCCATGCCGGAAATATCGCTGAGCTGAAAATAGCGCTTCGCGATAGACAGCCATTGAGTGCTGCTTGTCGCGTTCTTGCGCAATTTAGGGAGCAGCTTCGCGGCCTTACGGCTATCATGCTTCTGCATATACCCGTCGAAGGTTTCAAGGTGTCGGGAGAAGTTCCGGGATTGAGAGGGTATCGAACATGAAATAAGCAACAATCCCCACAGGAACAGAATTAAAGGACCTGCTTTGTTCCGCGGGTTTATTGATATCACTTCACCTGATTCTCGGGAATTTTTTTTCTGATGCTGTCCAGCACCGCGTTGATGAATCTGAACGAATCGTCGGAACCGAATTCCTTCGATATGTCTATCGCTTCATCGATGACGATGGAAGGATGCAGGTCTCGTTGAAACAGCAGAGAATAGACGCTCATCCGGAGAATCGCAAGATCGACCCTGTTCAAGCGGTCGAAATCCCAATTCGTCAGATTATCATTGATAAGCGCGTCGATTTCCTTCAAGTGTTCGATTGTTCCGGCAATAATCAGACGGGGAAAAGCAATTCCGTCTTCGCCGAATTTATCCATTCTATCTTCTTCAAGCCAATTGAACTCGAGAAGCTCCGATAAGCTCATTTTATTAGCTTCCCAGGCGAACAGAGCCTGGAAAGCCAGAATGCGACCCTTTCTTCTTCCTGCCATACGATTACCAGGAAAGGGTTTTATCCAAATCCGAACCGCTCTTCAGAATCTGGAAATTATCGGGTTGACGAAGATCGTTGATCACTTGAACCAAAGCTTCATTGACTGCCGCGTTCTGAGACTGCGCGAGCATATTATTCTTGATGTATTCGTACACCGTGACCGTAGTCCCCGGCCTCACCACATCTGATAAATCGAGAATTTTCACGGGGAACTTTTCTTGAACGATAAAACACTGGAAATCGGTATCTGTCTCGGTAATGTCCGACACCTGATTCACGCCCATGTCGAAAATCTTTAGCAGGGCATCCATGGAAATACCGAGATTCTGAGCGGCGGTCGCGTTCTTGTTTATATACAGATCGCCGGCCTGGAAGCCGGAGTTCTCTCCCTGCGCGCGAATCTTCAACTCGGCGGCGGCCGCGGGCTTCGCGGCGAGCTGACGGTGCATTTCTGTGAGTTTCTCGCGGGAAGCGGGAGACGAATCCGCTTTCGGCACTACTACCAGAAAAATCTTCACCATATCCGGCTGAACGAAATTTTGTTTATACAATTCGTAATACTTTCGTATTTCCGTATCTGAAGGTCCGGGAAGATTTCTGAGCTGATCCTGCCGCTTCATAAGAACATAGCGCTGGGCCAGAAGCTGGCTCTTCAGGAAGCTTTTATATTCGACCAGACTCATTCCGTTCTGGGCCTTCATGTATTCATCGAGGGACAGTCCGGTTTTTTCCTTGATCAACTGCGCGAATTCGGATTCAGTTACGTTTTTTCCGAATTGCTGAGAGATCATTTGAATGAAGTTCTGGTTCACTTCCGAGTCGGTTATTTTCAAACCGTCTTTTTCGGCGGCCTGAACAACCAGACGCTCGTTTATCAGCGTGTCGAGCACCTGTTTCCGCTCTTCTACTGTCATGACTCGGCCCAGTTCTTTCTGGAGCGCCTCGACCCGGCTTTTCAACTGCTTAACGGTGATCGGTTCGGTTTTCTGCAGTTTGACGTTTGCGATCGGCTGCAAATCCGATTGCGCAAAAACTGCTCCGCTAACGCAAAAAACAAACGCGGCATATAAAAATAGGCGCTTCATCTATGATCCTCTTTTCCCTGATTTGTATACCAATAACAACAGCGCTTGGCTTGCAAGGTTACCGACGTCACTTTATTAGCACGGCTCGAATGCGGCGAACTCCGGAAGAAGACGACTGCTCCTTCTGGATCTTGAACGTTCCCATGGCGCCGGTTCGTTCCACATGAGGGCCGCCGCAGACTTCCTTGGAAAAGTTCCCGATCGAGTAGACCTTGACCGTGTCCTCGTATTTCTCGCCGAAGAGCGCCATAGCTCCATCGGAACGTGCCTTCTCGAGGGGCATCATTTCCATGGTTACGCTGAGATCGGCTGAAATCTGTTCATTGACGATTTTCTCGACCTGAGCGATCTGCTCGGGTGTCATCGGTTCAGGATGGGAGAAGTCGAACCTCATGCGTTCCGCGGTTATGTTCGAGCCGCGTTGGGCGACGTGATCGCCGAGAACCATCTTCAGAGCTTTTTGAAGTAGGTGCGTCGCGGTATGATACGCGGTGGTTTCATCGGAATGATCGGCCAATCCGCCCTTGAAAACCTGTTCGCTGCCAGCTCGGGAAAGTTCCTGATGCTTTTTGAACGCTTCGTCGAATTCTTCCCGATTAACAGACAGACCGTTTTCAGCGGCTAATTCCTCGGTGAGTTCGATAGGGAAGCCGTAAGTGTCGTACAATTTAAACGCAAGCCGTCCCGACATGATTTTCTGGGGATTTTTGAGCAGATTCGGAACCATCTTCTCGAATTCCGCTTCGCCCTTCTGAAGCGTTACGAGGAATTTTTCCTCTTCAGCGAGGAGTTCCTCGAGAATGACGGCTTCTTTTTGTCCAAGCTCGGGGTACGGGCCCTTATACATATCAATGGCGACGCGAGCGATCCCTCCCAGGAAGGTGCCCTCCACGCCGAGCTTTCTGCCGTGGCGGACAGCTCGCCTGATGAGGCGCCGAAGCACGTAGCCGGCGCCCACATTGGACGGAGACACGCCTTTCGGGTCGCCCAGAATAAAGGTAGCGGCCCGCGCATGATCGCAGATGATCCGGATTGAAACGTCGACGGATTCGTCCGAGCCGTATTTTTTGCCGGTCAGGGACTCGACCGCGCGAATGAAGGGAATAAAGATTTCAGTTTCATACACGGATTTCTTTCCGGAAAGCATGGCGACGGTCCGCTCGATTCCCATTCCGGTATCGACGCAGGTTCTTTCAAGCTTGACGTAGGAGCCGTCTTTCTGCTTGCTGTACTGCATAAACACATCATTCCAGATTTCAATGTATTTACCGCATCTGCAACCGGGCCTGCACTCCGGTCCGCACGAATCCTTGCCGGTATCGATGAACATTTCGGTATCCGGTCCGCAGGGTCCGGTTTCTCCGGCAGGACCCCACCAGTTATCCTCGCGGGGGAGAAAATGAATACGTTCCCGGGGAATGCCGAGGCTATTCCAGATTCCCGCCGACTGTTCGTCGCGGGGAACATCCGAATCGCCGGCGAAGACGGTTACAGAAAGCTTATCTACCGGGATTCCCAGCCATTTGGGATCGGTGAGAAATTCAAAACTGAATTTGATCGCATCTTCCTTGAAATAATCCCCGAGCGACCAGTTGCCCAGCATCTCGAAGCAGGTCAGATGGCTTGAATCGCCGACAGAATCGATGTCTCCAGTTCTGATGCATTTTTGATAGTCGGTTAGTCGTTTTCCGGCAGGATGAGGCTCTCCCATGAGATAGGGAACAAGCGGATGCATTCCGGCGGTAGTAAATAATACGGTAGGATCATTTTCAGGAATAAGCGACTTTCCCGATATCTCCGCATGGCCCTTGCTTTTAAAAAACTCGATGTATTTAGAACGTAATTCGTTAGCGGTCATAGTCTTTCCATACTAGAGAATGCACAGGGATTTGTCAACGAGAAGTATCTGAAGGACGCTCATTGAACAGAAACGGCTGCCTTTACCCGAGTATAACCGGATAAAAACAGCCGTTTACTGGCGGTTTATGCAAAGAACCCGGATTCAGTTATGGGCACCTCGAAAAACTCGGTTAGTTTTCCTCGGTGCCCTTGTAAATCCTTACAGGATTTACACCTATATTAAGGTAGACCTCTAAAAACTGAAGTTTTTAGAGGTGCCCTTATTTCTTTACAGGTCCTTTTTTACCATCAATCTTCTTGGCGGGAGCCTCTTTTTTAGCCGCCGCAGGCTTCGCTTTCGCTGCCGCCGATTTCGTCGCAGCATCAGACTTCTTTACGGCAGGTTTCTTCGCCGCTGCAGGCTTTGCTTTCTCGGCTACGGGCTTAGCTTTCGCTGCCGCCGGTTTCGCCGCAGCATCAGAGGTCTTCGCGGCGGGTTTCTTCGCCGCTGCAGGCTTTGCTTTCTCGGCTACGGGCTTCGCTTTCGCTGCCGCCGGTTTCGCCGCAGCATCACCCTTCTTCGCGGCGGGTTTCTTCACCGCTGCAGGCTTTGCTTTCTCGGCTACGGACTTCGCTTTCGCTGCCGCCGGTTTCGCCGCAGCATCACCCTTCTTCGCGGCGGATTTCTTTGCCGCTAAAGGATTTGCTTTCTCGGCTACGGGCTTCGCTTTCGCTGCCGCCGGTTTCGCCGCAGCATCAGAGGTCTTCGCGGCGGATTTCTTTGCCGACGCAGTGGCCTTGGCGGATGAGGCTTTGGTTTGGGTTTTCGATTCGATAACCGGTATTATCTTCTTCTGAACCAGTTTCCGGCCTTCTTTTTCAGCGTTCTCCAGTTCAATCTGCGCAATTGAGAGAAGGGCTATAGGAACAGAATAAGATGAACAAGAAACGTAATCGAGCCCGGCTTCCATGCAGAACCGGATATTCTCGGGGCGGGCTCCGTGCTCGCCGCACAGACCCTTCGAAAGGTCCGGCCGAGCGGCGGTTCCCCTGCGCACGGCAAGCTCGATGAGTTCGCGTACCCTCGGGTCGAGCACGGCGAAGGGATTTCCGTCGATGAGATCGTACATGGTGTAGTCGGGCATGAAGGAATTGAAATCATCCCGGGACAGGCCGAGCGTAGTCTGAGTAAGATCGTTCGTACCGAACGAGAAGAACTGGGCATACCGGGCGATCTCGCCTGCGCTGAGCGCGGCCGCGGGAAGCTCGATCATCGTACCAATTCGGTAATCGAGAGATTTCGCCTTCAATTCTTCGCGCATGCTTTCTTCGATGGAAACGATGCCCTGATAGGCGTGGCCCTCGATCTTCTTTCCGTAGACGATCTGTTTGAGCTCGCGGAAATTCATCACGATCGGCACCATTATTTCAGGACGTACTGAAACCTTCTCTTTCTGCAATGCCCAAGCAGCCTCGAATATTGCCCGAACCTGCATCTCGTAGATTTCCGGGAAGGAAATGGCGATGCGGCAACCGCGATGGCCGAGCATGGGATTAATTTCGGAGAGAGCGTTGATTTTCTCCTGAATCTCGGTCCTGGAAATCTTCGCTCCCGTTTTCCCCTTCAGATAGGCGATAAAACCGTCGAGTTCAGCGGCATTATGAGGGAGGAATTCATGCAAGGGAGCATCCAACAGGCGAATGGTGACTTCGCGATCGCCCATAGCCTTAAAGATGCCGTAAAAATCCTCTGCCTGCATCTTCTGCAGTTTTTTCAGAACCTTGCTCCGTTCCTGGGGAGATTCGGAAAGAATCATCTCTCGGAAAACGTTGATACGCTTTTCATTGAAGAACATGTGTTCGGTCCGGCACAAACCGATGCCTTCGGCTCCGAAGCGCAAAGCCAGTTCCGCGTCGCGAGGACTATCCGCATTCGCGCGGACATGGAATTCCTGGATAAAGCTTCTGGTCAGGGCTATAAAGTCCAGGAGGCCGGAGGTATGGGGATCGGGCTCGATAAGCACCGCTTTTCCCAGGAAAACCGTTGATTCTCCGTAATACGGAACATTGAGGGTGATATAGTCGCCCTCGTTGATGGTTAACCCGTCGAGAACGGCTTTATTGCCTCTGATGTGCATGTCGGGGCGGACCAGGGAAATCTTGCCGTATTGACGCGCGACGACGGATGCGTGCGCGGAATAGCCGCCTTCGTTGGAAAGCACGCCGGTTGCGACCTCGATCGCCTTAACGTCGCCTGCGTAGGTCGCCGGCATGATAAGTATGCATCGAGTATCCTCGCCGTTCTGCCGGGCAACCCGCTGAGCGTCGATCAAGGAGTCGGCGGAGAAGTACACGCGTCCTACGGCCGCGCCGGGAGCTCCGGCAATGCCGCCCACCGACTTTTTCAGGTCTTTTGTGCTCAGAAGATCGATGACCGGATGCAGGATTTCGTTGAGCTGACCGGGCTTTACGGTCTGAACGACATAGGCGTCGTCCACGATTTTGCGTTTATTGAGATCGAGCAAAAGCTGTATCAGGGAAATGGTGCTCTTTGCTTCGACCGATTTCTGCTCGATCAGCCAGAGCTTGCCGCTTTCGATGGTGAAACGGACCTGTCTGATGTCGCGGCTGTCGTCCTCGAGCATCCATGCAATTTGCTGAAGCTTTTTGAGGCTAGCCGCGTCGATGAGATTGATGTCCTTTCCGACTGCGTTGATGTCGTCGAATTTTTCTTCGAAAAATTTACCCTGAAGCACTTTTTCTCCGGTCACAATGTTGCGGCTGAAGAAAGAACCCGAACAGGAACCCTTTCCATAGTTGCCGTACACCATCGGCTGGACAAGCAAGGCCGTATCGTCGTCGTTCTGCTCGTCGAGCGAAAGAAGAAGACTGATTTCCTTCAAAGCGAGTTCGAGCTGCTGTTCGGGAGAATCGAAAAATCCTGAAGGGAGGAGCGGAGAGTATTTCTCCATTATTTCTACGCCGGAAAGAGACACTTTTCCCGACTTGAGAATTGAGCCTACTTCCGCCATAGCTTTATCCATTGCGGAAACCGTATCGGCTTTTTCCTGAAGCTCGGCCGATTGACGGATGATCGCCAGGATTCCCCTCAGAAGAAACAGCACTTCATGGGCGGCAAAGTTGCTTCCCACCCATTTTTCAAACCCGCCTATCGTTGTCCGGGCTAATCCGAAGTTATGAAGGGTCGGATAATTGGCGATGGCCAGGTTGGGGGAAATTACGATTTTAACCAGCAACGGGTTCTGCGTATCGCCGAATTGCTTTCCGACGAGATCGCTGCAGCGTTTCAGATGCGGGGCCGCGGCCTTGAAGACCGGTTCGCCCTTTAAAAGATGAGCGACCGAGGCGTCGAATATGAAGCCGGGAAGAATCGGCAACCCTAATTCTGCGAATTCATTTGCCTGACGGCCTCGAATACCCAATAGTTTCGGGTCGATTTTCTTGTTGACGGTTTCTTTTTGACTAAAGAAATGAACAGATTTTGGACTTATCATTCCGGTTTCTCCTAGAAAAGATTCATTACGGTGTCTGGGGATCCCTTCAGGAAGGCCTCAAACTGGGGGCTCGCGCCCTGACGGAAGTAACGGGACAATTTTGCCAAATCCTGGATATTTTCCCCTGCTACGCAAAATTGTATACAGCTGCCGTGCTTCACCTTGCCCCATTTGAAGAGGGTGTTGATGTCCACGATGCGTTCGCCGTCGTAATAAATGAATACCTGCAGGCCGGGATACCTGGCGTTGTAACTGCGGATAATCCGCTTCCAGGCTTCCACGTTTCCGTTATGGAAAAGCTCGTTGGACACGACCACAGAAACAAGGGGAGACATTTTCGACTGTCCGGGCATTGCGGGAGCAGCCGGAGCGGGACGCGCAGTCGCGGCAGCGGAAGAAGCGGCGGGGCCTGTTTGCATGACAGCCGCCGTAACAGCCTGCACAGGAGCTCTTCCTTTCGAAGGCGAAACGGTTTTGCCTGCTTTCTTAACCGGCTTTTGTGCCGCGGGCTTTTTCGGAGCCGAGAACGAGAAGGGGCCTGATAATAAAGAAGCGCTTACTTTGACTTTCTTTCCTTCGATCAGCGACATGAGAGCGGGAAGAGCTTCAGCGGCGCTTTTTTTCGCGGCATCGTTTCCCTGGGGAACGCCCGCGTAGAGGACAACCAGTTCGTTTTTTCTGAAACCGGCGATTGCAGACGCGCCTTCGGGGTTTTTCGGATTAATCAGAATAAAACCGAGGTCGGGATGATGATATCCGACAACCAGGTCGAGAGCCTTCCATTTGGACACTTCTGCCGATAATTCTGCAGGAGATTCCGTCACGGAAGAAACATTGCTGGAAAGGACAGAATAATTCCATTTTTCCACAAGAAGCATATTTGCAACGGATTGGGCTTCTTCCGCCTCGAATTCTTTTTTTGAGATCATGGAATTGATCTCGTCAGCGATATTGCGTTTTGGTCCGCAGGCGTCCAGCAGAGTCAACGTCCTTTGAATATGCCGGACCGAAGCATTAAAGCCTTTTCGATCCGCAAGACGTGTATAAAAACCGGGTGATTCGGTCATGATGGTCCTCCTATGTAACTAGTATATTCCCTGTTTACATTATTACGAGAAAAAAAAGCCCCCAAACTCAGGAAATTCTGTGTTCGGGGGCTTAATTCTACATCAGGGTAGCCTTATCAGATCTCTTTAAGGCCTTTTTTACCGCGAGCGGCGGGCGCTTTTCCGCGGCGACCGCGTCCGGAGTCTACAACGCCGGCTTTAGCGGTTTTTTCCTTTGCCTGTCGTCCGCGGGCAGGAGCCTTAACGGGAGCAGGGGCGGAAACGGGCTCTGCGAGTGCGGGCGCGGGCTCGTCGTTCAGCATATCGAGATATGCGGAGCGGCCGACGGGTTCTCCAGCCTTGGGATCGTCCTCGTTGGAGCCGAACGTCTGAGCGATATCGGCGCGAACAGTCGAACGTCGGCGGCTGAACGATGCGAACGCAGCGTCCTGGAAGCCCTTCGATACGCCGTGGAGGAATTCGTTGAGAACGTTGGCCATTCCGTCGAGGGTGGCTTTCTTTCTCTTGATCGAAGTGATGTCCACGTCAAGAAGCAGACCGGGCTGAAGATGGAACGGATTGATCAGGTAGTCGAACTTGTTGAATTCCTTTTCGAGGAACGCAAGGCGCTCTTCCATTACGCGGCGTTCTACCGGGTACTGATAATCGTACATATTCTTCAGCTTGTCGCGCATGATGACCAGTTTCTTGCGGAGCTTGTCCTTTTCGAAAATGAAGGTTCTGTTCATTTTCTCGACTTCGGTCTCTGCGGGCTTCACGAAGGAAATTTCGTCCCATACCTTGGCGATGTCCTCGTACAGGGGATCGCCGTTCTTCTCTTTAATGTTCTTGCGGATCTTCTTCTTGTAGATCTTGGCAAGGTCGTTGAAGTCGGTTACGCGGGTAAGGAACTTTGAATCCTCGTAGCGGGTGGTCAGAACATCCCAAAGATGCTCAACCTCGGTCTCGAAGGAGCGAATCATGACTTCGTAAGCCTTGCGCTCTTCGAGCAGCTGCTGTTGATCGTAGTAGCGGAGGCGGATCTGATAGCGCTCGTCGGGAAGAAGAGCCGCATTGGTGTCGTCGTACTCGCGGAGGATGAGTTCGCGGGCGTTCTTGAGGTTTTCAATGAACTGATAACCCATCTTCGAGGTATCGAGAATCGAGGTAAGAGAGTTGATAGCGGTATTGAATCCGCGGTTGCGGATATTTTCGATATCGATGATCTTCTTGAGATTCTCGCGGATGTTCAGCTGATCGAAGGTCGCCGGATCGATTTCGGCGCGAAGGTTGTTGATGCGGTCCATCAGCTCCTTGGCGATGACGTCGTAGCGCTTGCTCTTGGGATTGTCGACGTCGTCGGAAGCATGGTCCTTAACCTTGTTCATCCGGGCGAAGATGATTTCGCCGTCAGACATTTCCTCGAGACCCTGGTCGATGCGCTCGTCCTTGATCTTCTCGATTTCCTTGTCGATCTCGTCCATGTAGTGCTTGGAAAGGAGATCCTTGATCAGGTACTCGACGGTCGCCTGATACTGGAAGATCGGGCTGATGAGTTCGGCGTCAAGGATGTTTACTGAAAGCTTTACATCGGTAACGGTCTTCGGCTTATAGATATTGTCTTTGAAAGCGCATTTGACGATTGAATAGGCGTTTTCGCCGCGTACGAAGGCGCCGACGTCCGTCTTCTGGCGAAGAAGGGAGTTGGTGAGGGTTTCCAGATCGTTCACGCCGCGCTGGATATGGCCCTGCAAGTGTCCGTACATGTTGACCATGGATTTTTCGATTTCGCCGGTGTTGAACTTGTCAGCTCCTCCGACTTCATCGAGAAGGGTGGCGATCTCTTTCGGGGTATAACGGTTTAAAACCTTCATTTCCTCCCGATCCACGAAACCGCGAACCTTTTTTACCATTTCGTCTTCAGCGGTAACCATGTACCGGTTGAACATATTCTGGTAGTTCTGGTTGAAGTAGTTATACAGTTTCTCTTTAACGCCGCCCATAACATCCAGGCGCTGAAGCACTTCCGCGGGAAGTTTTGCGTTCATATGGTGAAGAACCTTGTTGGTTTCCTCTTCCAGAAGCTGATTAACTTCCTTCTGCTGATCGCGATAATCCTGTGCGAGAGAGTTCCTAGAACCTACTGCGCTCGGCTTCTCAGGGTGGAAGACGTTGGGGCTCCTGGGCAGATCTATACTTGCCATTCTTCTTTCTCCTTATATGAAGTAAGTTTCCTATGTTTA
Organism: Teretinema zuelzerae; assembly: GCF_021021555.1. NCBI lineage: Bacteria > Pseudomonadati > Spirochaetota > Spirochaetia > Treponematales > Treponemataceae > Teretinema > Teretinema zuelzerae. The sequence goes on from NZ_JAINWA010000003.1 coordinate 959,129, forward strand.
CCAGTCGATATTGTTCATTATAAACATAGATCAAATTATGTAAAGCAATTTTTTTTTTTGTAGAATGCCAAATGACGTATAATAGTATAAAATAATCGATGGAGACGCAAAGCAATGAAAAAACACCTGCTTCTGTTCATCTTAGTGTCCGGTTTCCTCATTTTCCCCGTATGCGCAGGCGAACGCACCATACCGGTAGACATTTTTTTAATGGTAGACAAGTCCCTTTCAATGGCGGAACCGGGAAAATACGACTCGATGCAGGACTGGGTGAAGAGTCACTTTCTTGAACAGATGACCATTCCGGGCGACTGGATAATACTCTATCAATTTTACGGAACTCCCGAACACGTACTTACCGTCGAGATGAAGACGGAAGCGGAAAAAGAGCGGATTATCGGCGCTTTTATGGACATTCGGCCGGACGGACAGTACACCGACATCGGACTCGCTCTGGACACCCTTCAGGAAGCCCTTGAACCGAGAAAGGACAACGGCCGCTATAAAATCATGCTGCTCCTGACCGATCTGAAACAGGAAGCTCCCTGGTCTTCGAGGTACGCAGGGGTCTCGGACAGCTTCGACAGCCCCTATCTTGCTCAGGCCCGCACGGTAGCACACGACAATTGGTTCGAAATAACCCTTGACATGGACATTCAGGACCAGGTTGTAAAAACAAGCCAGGAACTGTTCGCCTTCCTTTCAGAAAACCGCGAAGAACGATCGAAAAGCGGTTCTGCAGGATCCGCCGGAAGCGGCGCGGAAAGCGGTTCTGCAGGATCCGCCGGAAGCGGTTCGAAACAAGGAGAAGCCGGGGCGGCAGACGGCGGACCGGAGGGAAGAGTCCGCGAAGACCAGGGCGCAGGAACTGCCGAAACCGGCGGCGGTACGGGAGACGGGAAGAAATCCCGGGGAATGCCGACAGGCCCCCTACCCTATGCAGCCGCCGCTGTGTTACTATCCGCCGCAGTCGTGTTTTTCATTGTAAGAAGAAAACCTTCCGACAAAACGGAAGAGAAACAGACGATAACACACAGCTGACGGGAACCACATGAAACGAAGCCTCATTCTGCTACTCACAGCGGTACTTATAGCTCTTTTCGCCTGGGCATGGACAAGCCGCATGCAGTATTCGCAGGGAAAATCGCAGCGGGAGTCCGCGAGAACCATCGTGCCGAGCCTTGATAAAGCCAGCCAAACCGAGCTGAAAGACGCGCTCACCGTGGCAAGCTACGACGAATCCCGACTGCAGCCGCTGGTGCCGCTCGAGAACGATGAAACATTCCTCCAGGCTGTCGCGGCGGATCTGGACAAGGACGGTACAGCCGATCAGATTTGCGCGGTAAAACGGATCAACGAACAGACGATTACGCTGGTTCCCGGCGTGCAAAATCCAATTACCGGAGAATACGCGAGGATGGAGGCGATTCCCACCGGAGTCACTCTGGCAAGGACCCTGCTTTTTTACACGCTCGATATCATCGGAGACCGCAGGCAGGCTATCGTGTATTCGGGAATGAACGGCGAGAATCTCCAGGTGCTTGCCGTGTATCTTCCGGCGAAAACGGCAGACGGAAAGCTTTCGTATACTGCTGTCGCGGATTTGAGATCGGACGGCAATATCGCCATCCAGGAAATACCGCGCTCGGACGCGTATAATCTGGGAGTCGCGAACGGCGAAAGTTATCCGATCCATACGTTCAATTCAGACCCCGAATCTCCGCAGTCGCTCAACCAGATCGAGCGGGTGTACCGATGGAATCGCGTGCTGAATCGATACGAGAAGGCGTCGGAATCGCGCATTGACGGAAAGAAAATAGAAACCCGGCTTATTCAAAAGCTTCAGGGAGGCGACCTGGCCTCGTTCGAGGATTTCCTGGACGGTTTATGGTACGTGCCGGCTTCCGGCAAGGCGGGAGAAGAGAAGTTCATCTTTTTCAACTCGAAGCAGAAGGAAATCATCTTTCATAACGGAACGACGGAAGAAGTGTTTTTCAGGGAATCCGGAGCTGCCCGCAGATACGGAATCTATTTGACCACCCGAAACCAGTCTATTTCGAGCATCCGGCGCCTCATCGACATCGAGCTGACTGGAATCGACGAGATCAAGATAAAGGTTCAGGAAGACGTAAAACTGAAAATCGGGGTGGCTTCCGTTTGGGACGGCGCTTACCGGAAAAAAACCGATCCCCTTGCCCTGCAGGATTCGCAGAAGGGCGATGAAGAGATGAAAAAACTCTCCGGCGCTTTGGCTTCGTGGAAAGGCGAATGGAAGTCCCAGGACGGACAGGCGTTTTCTGCGGAGAACGATGCGTATCGGTTGACGAAACACTCCGGAAGAACTGAGGAAGGGAACTTCGTCGTGCTGAGAATGCAAAACAACGCGATTCTCCAGCTCCGGCAACGAGATTCGGGCAACACGAGCTTTTTCGCCGTCGGCCTCGAGTACGCGAAGGAAGGGGATCCCATCCCGCAGACGATGACGCTGACAGAGGTGAAGATCGGGATCGGAACGATGAGCTTGACGGGAAACCCACCGACCGCCTTCCGTCCGGCTAAATAAGGCCGCGGGCGGCGGAATGTCCCGCCGCGAGAGGGGCGCTGTCAGTCGAAGACGAGGCTGCTTTCGAACCCGGCGTTCTTTAATTTTGCCGCGGTATTGAACGATGAATCCTCGGGAACCAGCACGGAATAATAGACCGTGCCGCTCGGCCGGGTAACCGGCCTCACGATCGGCTCGAAGCCGTGGGACTTCAACTTTTTAATTAAATCTTCCGCATATTCCCGATTTCTGAAAAAACCCGTCTGTTGCCAGACGAGGCCTGAAGACTCTCCCGCTTGTACGGCGGATGAAGCGGAAGCGGCGGAATTCGCGGAGGCAGTAGCTGCATTCGAGGACGAAGAGGGCGCTGAAACCGTTTCCGGCGGGCCGGCGGTCTCGGCGGGCGCCGCCTGCGAGTTGAACAGAGCCACCGATGACGGGCTTCGATTCATGAGATACCAGAACGAGACAGGCGAAATGCCCGCTTCGCCTCTGAGGACGGCGGCTTCAGGAGACACCGGCCAGGAAGAGAGGATCGCGTCCTTTGCGGAAGGGCGCAAACCCGACCAGTACAGGGTGAACAACAGGGCGGGCGCCCAATCGGAAAACGCGGGATTATCGGCGTACGAAAGCATGAGCGCCGAAGCGTCCTTTTCGTTGCCCTCCGCGAGCTGAATCCAGGCCGCAAGACAACGGGCTCTTACGAGAAGCTGTTCGTCGAAGGCGGACAGCAATACGGTTTGAACGAGAGACGAGGCCTGGGAGAGTTCATTCGCCGCAAGATAACAGCGGGCGGCGTCCAGAAGAAGGGAGTAGTCGCGGGCGGCCGGGTCGCTCCAGGACGCCTCGCTGTAATGCTTGGCCGCCGGCAAAAGCATGCCGGACCGTTCCTCCAGAGAAGCGAGGAAGGTTAGAATGGTCTTCTTCCCCGAAGCTGTTTTTTCCGCGGCGGCCTGAGCCCCCAAAGATCCTGCGACCTCGTCGAGCGAGCCCGCGGAAAGGGAGGATTCCAGGATTTTCGATATCCGGGACGATTCGGATTGCGGGAAAAGAAAAGAAGGAAGACAAAGCAGAGCGGCGAGAAGATAAGGCTGAACGCGGGATGCGAATTTCACTTGCGTTCCCTGGGGGAAGGAGCTTCCGGAGAATAAAGGTGTTCATCCCCGGAAACGGGGCCTTTCTTTTTTGGTCCCTTGGCTGAAGGAGGCGCAGGGGGTGCTTTCTTTTTTTTCCCGGACAACAGAAGGGGAATGACGCACACGGCTCCCGCGCAAAAGGCGAAGAGCATGCTGATGACGACGGGAACGTCCCGGAACACGTGAAAGACAAAGGACACATCGCATCGATTATCGAGGTTGAACCCCACAAAGAGGGTGAACACCACCAAACCGAAGATATACACGATTACTTTGAAGGGCAAAACAAGCCTCCTCTGCTTTAGAAAATCAATCGACAGGAGCCTCAGTCATTTTCGCATGAAACGTACGCCCGCGCAAGCTGATCAGTTCCGCCTGGACGAAACGGCCGATAAGCGCCGGATCGAGCTGATCCCGGAACACCACCATGTCGCCGAATTCGGTATGACCGAATAATTCCTTTTCATTGTTGCGGGAAACCGATTCGACGAGGACGGGCAGAACGGAGCCGACGCGCGCGCGCATCTGCTTCGCGCTCAACTCGTGCTGTAGCTCTATAACCCTGGCCAGACGACCCTTCTTGACGTCGTCGGGAATCCAGTTGTCCATTTCGTAGGCCTTCGTTCCTTCGCGGGGATTGAAGTGGTACATGAAGGCGCTGTAAAACTCGACGCGGCGGATAAGATCGAGGGTTTCCTCGACGTCCTCTTCAGTCTCTCCGGGAAAGCCGACAAGAATATCGGTGGAGATGGTGGCGTCGGGAATGCGCGTGCGGATTCGGTCCACGAGGGCGAGATAGGATTCGCGGGTGTAGCGGCGGTTCATGGCCGAGAGGATGCGGTTCGAGCCGTGTTGCACGGGGAGATGGATGAATCTGCAGTACACGCGTTCGCTCGCCAGCACATCGATGAGGGAGTCGGAGAGATCCTTCGGATGGCTGGACATGAATCTGATCCAGCGGATGCGGTTTTTTTCTTCGACCCTGCGGGCGATGCGGCGAAGCAATTCCGGAAAATCGACGATGGAGCCCGTATCGGGATCCTCCCATCGGTATGAATTGACGTTCTGGCCGAGCAGGGTCACTTCGCGGACGCCGCGGTCGGCGAGAAAGTCGAATTCGTCGAGAATGTCTTCCATATTCCGGGACACTTCCCGGCCGCGCACATAGGGCACGATGCAGTAGGTGCAAAAGTTGTTGCAGCCGTTCATAATCGGAACGAAGGACTGGAAGCTGCCCTCTTTCCAGGACGAAGGAGCGAAGTGGTACGCGTTTCCTTCCGGAATTTCGTCTCCGTGGTTCTGTTCCTCCGGAGTCCAGGTTCCGCCCGATTCTATTCGGGCGAAGATGGAATCGAATTCGTCGCGCTCGAACATGCCGACGACGTAATCGAGGCGGCGGTATTTTTTTTTCAACTCCGCGCGCAGGCGTTCGGCCATGCAGCCCATGACCAGAACGGTGAGGTTGCGGTGCTTTTTCTGGGCGCAGAAACGGCTGATGCGGCTCATCGCGCGGGTTTCGGCAGTGATGCGAACGGAACAGGTATTGACGACGACGAGATCGGCGACGTCGGCGGATTCGGCCACTGTCCAGCCGCGGGCGACGAGAAGCTGTTCGACCGAGGAGGATTCCGCCAGATTCATCTGGCAGCCGTAGGATTCAAAAAAGTAGGTCACCGGGAGCCTCCCTCAGCGTACGCGAACGCGTTGTGATTGTGAATGCTCTCGTAGTTCTCGGCTTCCACGCTGTACCAGGGAAAGTCCCCGAGGCGCGGGACGGCGAGCATCACGTCGCGGACGAGGTCTTCCACGAATTTCGGATTCTCGTAGGATTTCTCCGTTACGTATTTTTCATCCTCCCGCTTGAGGAGGGTGTACAAGGCGCTGGAGGCGCATTCTTCCACAAGGGCGACGAGGTCTTCTATCCAGAAGAAGGGGCCGAGCTCGAGCTTGACGCGGACGATTCCGCGCTGGTTATGCGCGCCGTATTCGCTGATCGCGCGCGAGCAGGGGCAGACGGTTTGCACGGGGACCGCGACCGAAACGAAAAAGGAGCGCGACGAGGGGCTGCCTTCAGGCGTTCCGGCCGAGACCGAGCCTTCGTAGGAGCAATCGTAGCTCATCATCGCCTTCTGTCCGGAGACGGGAGCGGATTTTTCCATAAAAAAAGGAAAGAAGATTTCGCCGAAGGAGCGGGACGCTTCAAGGGAAACGCGGATTTCCTCCAGCATGTCGAGAAAGTGCGGCATCGAGAGATTTTCCCGATGCTGATGAAACACCTCGACAAAGCGGCTCATGTGAGTCCCCTTGAAGTGGCGGGGAAGGTTCACATAGAGATTCACCGTCGCTGTGGAATACTGGCGGGAATGGTCCCGGTCCAATACGCGGACAGGATAGCGGAGATCCTTGATTCCGACTTTCTGTAAGGCTATGTCGCGGTCGTCCCGCTCGCTTTGTATATCTATCATTGCAATTCCGGTTACCTGTTTTTAGCGGCCTGAAGCGTGTTCTGCATGAGCATCGCGATGGTCATCGGGCCGACGCCGCGGGGCACGGGGGTTATGAAGGAGGCGACCTCGCAGGCGGGGAGGAAATCAACGTCGCCGACGAGACGGAAACCGTTTTTCGCCGTCGGGTCTTCGACGCGGTTGACTCCAACGTCGATGACGGCGGCGCCGGGCTTTATCATGTCCGCGGTGATCATGCGGGGACTGCCGACGGCGGCGACGAGTATGTCGGCCTGGCGGGTGATGGACGGGAGATCGACGGTTCCGGTGTGGCAGATGGTGACGGTGGCGTTGCACTCGCGGCGGGCGAGAAGAAGGGCGAGCGGCTTGCCGACAATGTTGGAGCGGCCGACCACGACGGCGTGGGCTCCGCGGGTGTTGATGCCGGCTTCGCGGAGAAGCGCGATGACTCCGTGGGGCGTGCAGGGAAGAAAGCCGGGCCGGTCGATGACGAGATTTCCGACGCTGACCGGATGAAAGCCGTCGACGTCCTTTTCAGGATCTATCGCCATGATGACGCGGGCTTCGTCAATATGCCTGGGAAGCGGAAGCTGAACGAGAATGCCGTGAACCGAAGGATCCGCGTTCAGGGAGGAAATGAGGGCCAGAAGCTCGGCCTCCGAAACGGTTCCGGGAAGACGATAGCTCCGGTCCGCCATGCCGACTTCCGCCAGGGCTTTTTCCTTTCCCGCCACGTACGAAACGGACGCGGGGTTTTCGCCCACAAGCACGACCGCAAGACAGGGAATAACGCCGCCCGCTTTCAGCGCCGCGACTTCGGCCGCGACTCTTGCGCGAACGGAGGCCGCAACGGAAAAACCATCGATAACTGTTGCGCTCATGAGTAATACCTCTTGTTTTGTGGATTGGAAGCCCGTAACGTGCGGACGATCTACTTTGTTGTAACACGTACCGCCTTTAATAGACAATAGCGGAATGAATGAGGTATAGTGTGAAAATGAAACAGGTGATCATCAGCGTGGTCCTGGCGTTGGCCGGGCTTTCTTTGGCAACGGCTCAGGAAACGGGGCCTTCTACTCAACCGGAATCCAATTTCGATTACGAACCGATACGCGCGGGAGACCAATACATCCGCATGGGCCTTGGAGCCGGAATACCTTTATTCAATATGACTCCGGACGGCATCGAAAGCGAAACGAACTTGAATCTCGGCGGAACCGGATCGATCGGCTATTCCAGATACCTTAATTCGAAAATCGCGGTCGGCGGGGAAATAACATTCGCCTTCAATACGACGATCGGCGGAAACATGTTTTTCTACCTCCCCCTGACGTTTAAAAGCACCTACGAGTTCGTCTACCGGAGGTTCCACTTCCCGGTCTCTCTGGGAGCGGGGTTCGCGTTCCAGACACACAACGCGAACTATTACTTCGGACCGATGCTGAAGCCCGAACTCGGGGCTTACTGGAAATACTCTCCGGACTGGTCCTTCGGCATGACAGCCGCCTGGTCTCTGGTCCCTCAATGGTATACGGACAGCGAATACAACCGGACGGGAAACTTCCTGGACATCAACGCGGGCTTCCGCTACCACTTCTAACGAGGGAGAACACATCATCATGAACAGATTTTTTAAAGCGGTCTGCATACCTGCGTCGATAGCCGCGTTCCTGACTTTCGCCTCCTGCGATGCCGATCCCATTTTCTCGGCCATAGAAGAGGAAGTCGCGATCGCTGACGCCTCCGTCAACGGCTCGGTCACCTCCCTCTTCGGATTCGGCGATTACCTCTGGCTGACCGACGGCTACCTCCGCAGGAAGCCTGCAATGTCCGGTTCCGACGGCGACTGGAAGTCCATGGACTTCCCCGGAAGCGCTACCCGCTGCCAGCAGATCGCCACGGACGGAACATACATCTATGCTATTTTTCAGAAAGGCACGAACTGGGATTTCGAATCCGTGCGGTACAGCGCCGACGGCGAAAACTGGACTAATAAGATCGTCATCGGGGAATTACAGGCAAGCGCTATATACAGCGGCGCAAACAGAGTGATTTTCTTCACCGATTCCCGCAGTGGTGCGGTCGATGGTTACGAAATCGACGTTTCAACGTTAGCCGTAACGGCGATAACGAACGCGACGAATCTAAAACAGATCACCGGATTCGCGGCAGTGGGAACGACGGTATATTTCTCTACGCGGGAACAAGTGTATTCTCTCGCCGCAGGCGACACCGCCGCGACGGCGATCGCGGGAAGCTCGGTTGCCAATGCGCCTTCGGCTTCGATCGCAGGCCTTGCCGCCGACGGAATCAATCTCTACGCGGTGAACGCGGGCTACTGCTTCCGCTGGGACGGCGCGAACTGGGGCACATTCGGACATGACACTTCTGACCCGACCGCCTTCGCATACCTTGCCTCAAAGCAACTCCTCCTGATCGGCGGAAAGTCCGGATACACCGAGGTGGATCTTTCAAACGGAAACGCTTCGCAAACGCCCGGAAAGGCGGCAAATTCTTCGATAGGAACAGACGATTATTCGCAGTACAGCGGTTCGATCGATTCCTATCGGGTCGGGAACTTCGTCGTAGTGGAAGATCCGGCGTACAATTCCGCCGGAGACGCGTACACCCTGTATCTTACGATCGTGTCGCCGGTAACCACGAGGGCGGGACTTTGGAGCTACTACCCCTCGACTCGTTCCGAGTGGAACCGGGAGTAATACCATCTCGAGGAATAAACGGGAAGCAGAGGCGGATTTATTTTCAGGGGCGAAGGCGGGAACGCATGAGCCTCTGGCCGCCCGCATGCGCCCCAGAAATCTTGAAGAATATATCGGCCAGGATCATATCATCGGCCCCGGCCGCCTCCTCCGCCGCGCCATTCAGGCGGATCAGCTCACCTCGGTCATTTTCTACGGACCGCCCGGGACCGGTAAAACAACGCTTGCCCGGGTTATCGCGAACCATACAAAAAGCAATTTCGTCACCCTGAACGCGGTGCTCGCCGGCGTTCAGCAGATACGCGACTCCATCGCCGCGGCCGAAGACCAGAAACGGCTCTACGGCAGGCGGACGATTCTCTTTGTAGACGAGGTGCACCGATGGAACCGCGCCCAGCAGGACGCCCTCCTGCCCTGGGTGGAGAACGGCACGATCATCCTGATCGGAGCCACCACGGAAAATCCCTTTTTCGAAGTGAACAAGGCGCTGGTCAGCAGAAGCCGGGTGTTCCAGCTCAAGGCGCTCCAGCGGGAAGACCTTATGAAAGCCGCCCTCGCCTGCCTCTCGGACGCAGAGCGCGGGTACGGCAGGTGGAAGGTCTCTTTCGAGGACGGAGCCCTCGAACATCTTGTTGATACCGCCTCCGGCGACGCGCGGAGCCTGCTGAACGCCCTGGAACTCGCGGTGGAAACCTCGGTTCCCTCCTGGCCGCCCGCAGACGGCGCGGTAATTCTGATAGACAAACAATGCGCAGAAGAAAGCATCCAGAAAAAGGTCGTCCTGTACGACCGGGACGGAGACTATCACTACGACGTAATCAGCGCCTTCATCAAGTCGCTTCGGGGAAGGGACCCGGACGCGGCGCTCTACTGGCTCGCGCGCATGATCGCGGCAGGGGAAGACCCTGCCTTCATTTTCAGGCGGATGATCATTTCGGCCTGCGAAGACACGGGACTCGCCGACCCGCACGCCATAACGGTCGTGGAAAGCTGCGCCGCGGCCTTCGACCGCATCGGACTCCCCGAAGGGAGATTTCACCTGACGCACGCCGCGCTCTACCTCGCGACCGCGCCTAAATCGAACAGCGCGATGGCATTCTTCGACGCGCTGGCGGCCGTTGAGCAGGAAGACACGGAAGTGCCCAACCATCTGAAGGACGGAAACCGGGACGCCGAAGGATTCGGCCACGGCCAGGGGTATCAGTATCCCCACGCCTGGAAGGACCACTGGGTGGCCCAGCAGTATCTGCCGGACGCGCTCGCGGGGAGAGTGTTTTATTCTCCTTCGACTCAAGGCCATGAAGGCCGCATCCGGGAAGAAGTTCTCACGAGGCGGGAGCTTCAGATAGCCTCTATTATAGAAGAAAATCCGCCGGAAGGTCCGGCAGAGCCGGGCCGCTACGACCGCTTCCATTTCGGGTCTCAGGAAGCCGCCTCGCTCAGGCCGGCCGGCAAGGGAGAGATTCTCACGTTCAGCCCCGGCGGAAGCCGGCGCGACGAATGGCAGAAACGAACGGAATCGAACCGCTCGGAGGCCCTCCTCCAGCTCAGAACCGCCATAACCGGGAACGCGGAAATTCTCAGGCATCACCGCATACTCGTCGACGGAGCGGACGACGGGCTTCTTATTTGGGAAGCCGGACGGCTCGCTCCGGAGGGCTATGCCTGCGGCCTGTGCAGAACGCCTGAGGGGAAAGCGCTGTTGGAGCAGTACGCGAAGAGCCTTGAAGAGCTCGACCGCCCCGAACTGATCGCGCAGAGCCCGGGAGAGGAAAATCCCTTTGCGGCCCCCTTCGATCGCATACTCGCCCGGGATCCTGCGCTCACCGCCGAAGGCGTTCTCGCCTGGATACAGGCCCGCCTCCCCTGGTGCGCTCCCGGCGCTCTCATCGTCTGCTCGCTCGCCGTTCCCTCCCGGGGAATGCGGCTTTCCTCGCTGATACCCGCAGATTCAGAAGGCCTGGTGGAAATCAGGGCGGCGGAAAACGATCTCTACGAGAATCCGGCCGACCCGATCTTTTCCTGGAACGCGGCCTCTCTCGCGGCGATGCTGAAAGACGCGGAGTTGAGAGGAAAACTGATTCCGCATGTCCGGAAAGAAAACAGATATGTGTCCGAAAAGGATTTGAGGAAATGGCTTTCGCCCGAATCGGCGTACGGAAACGCCCTGGGAAAAAGGCTGACGCACAGCCGCATCGACGACTATGCGAAAAAGCTGGAAGCCGCGATCCGAAACGGGCCGGTCGCCTGGGAGCGGTTCGAGCTTATCTGCGTTATTCCCGCTTCAGGTGAAGGCGCTCGAATTCCTGCGGATTGACCGGCTTTCCGAAAAAATACCCCTGAATCTCGTCGCATCCCAGATGATCGAGAATGGCGAGCTGGCTCTCGTCTTCCACGCCTTCCGCAATGGTGCGCAGCCCGAGGGCTGTCGCGATCATGACGATTGCTTGAACGATCTGGCGGTCGGTCTCGTTGTCGGCGAGGCCGTCGACCAGGGGTTTGGCGATTTTCAGGTAATCGATTTCAAAGCGTTTCAGATAGCTTAAGGATGAATAGCCGGTGCCGAAGTCGTCGATGGAAAGGGAAATATTCCGGCGGGAGAGCTCCTTGAAGAGATCCGCCAGCACTTTCTCGCCCTTCATGGCGCTGCGTTCGGTAACCTCGAGGTTGATCCACTTCGGCTCGGCGCCGGCTTCGGCGAGCAGGGCGTCCAGTTTCGAAACGAAACGGGGATCGTCGAGCTGCAGGGGGGAGATGTTGATTCCCATGGCAAGCGAGAGGCCGTATCGGCGGTTCCACTCGGTTATCTGGCGTATCGATTCCTTCATCACCCATTCGCTCAAAGGAATGATGACGCCGTTTTCCTCCGCGATGGAAATGAAGGCGTCCGGAGGAACGAAGCCGAGTTCCGAGGAATTCCAGCGGAGCAGCGCCTCCATCCCGATGAGCTGCTTGGAGTGCGCGGTGTACTGCGGCTGATACACCAGGCTGAACTCGCCAGGGATGGGCGCCTTTTTTAAGGCAAGATCTATTTGATGCTGGCGCTCTACGCCTTCGTTCGCGGTATGATCGAAGAAGGACACGCCGGAAACGCCGCTGCCCTTTGCGATATACATGGCGATGTCCGCGTGGCGCATCAGGTCTCCGCGGGTATGCGCGTCGTCCGGGAAAACGGCGACTCCGATGCTTACTCCGATATGAAGCGTGAAATTCCCGACCTGGACCGGCGCGCTGCACAGGCCCATGAGCTGCTGCACCAGGGGAAGGATCGGGTCGGCTGCGGGCTTCCGGCATACCACCCCGAACTCGTCGCCGCCGAGGCGCGCGAAAAGAATACGGTCTTCCGACAAGGTTTCGAAGCGCTTTCCGAACTGGCGAAGAATGAGATCGCCGACGTCGTGGCCGTAGGTGTCGTTAATCGTTTTAAAACGGTTGAAATCAAGGAGGATCATCCAGATTTTTTCCGATGCCTGCGCCTCTGCGAGCCAGCGTTCTACCTCGTCCATGAAAAACTTCCGGTTGTACTGTCCGGTGATCGCGTCCTTGTGAACGAGGTTTTCCAGGGTTTGGTTCATAATCTGCAGTTCCCGGGTGCGCTCCTGGACGAGGGCGTCGAGGCGCCGGGTCTCGATGTCTTTTTCTTCCAGTTCGAGCTCCCGCCTGACCAGACGGTGGATGATGAGGCTCACCGCCTGATGCAGGAGAATGACGGAGGCGAAAAATACGACTTCCAGGGAGGTCGGCGGCCGGATAAAGGAGGCTATCAAGGGAATAGCGAGCAGCAGGAGCGCGCGGTTAATCCGTGCGACGATGCCTTTATCGCGCGACGGCCCGATGGCGACAGCCGTCGGGAAGTCGATGAATACTATGGAGGCGAAGCCAAGCAAGGCTATCGAAACCATGTATACGACATCGATCAGGGAATTCGGAACGTACATATCATGAAAGATTTCATACACGTATACGAAATCGATGAGGGCGTAGGTAAAAATCGCCGTAAACATGATTTTTATATAGAAGGGAATACGGTCCCTTCTGAGGGTCAGGTAGACGGAGACGCCGAAGGTGATGAGGAAAAGATCGACGATCAGGTAGAGCGAGGCGCTTAAGACCTCGTGGTCGAAAGACAACATCGACAAGAACTGCTCGTGGAAGAATACCGTATACACTGATCCGATGAGGACGGAAAAAATGGCGGCGAGGTCGATCAGAAACTGGAAGGACGCCCATCTGCGCCGATCGTAGAAAGCGATGTACAAAAAGGCTAAAAGGTAGGCAACGCCGGGCAGCAGATAGAGGTACATGAGAAACACGTTTTCGTCCGGATTGCCGGGACCGGCTGCCTCCTGCACCGCCCAGATCAGATCGGCGATTCCCCAGATTCCGGCGCCCGAGGCTATAGAATACCAGGGAAAGCGGTTGTCGGGCATGGAGAGCGCCGCGCGGAGAGCGTACCAGGCGCACGCGAAGGACAACAGGGGGGAAAGAATGTTTCCGTACAGGTCGAGGCCGAGATACGACACCGCGGCATAGGACAGAAGAAGCGCGCCGATTATGGATGAACGAAGGACAGTGCGTCCCAGAATCATTGAATCACCTCTGCTACTACTGTATGCCGTAAGCCGCGTATTTGCAAAAGGTTTCGGCTACTTGATTCGCTCTTTTTTTCACGGTATCATGGGAAAATCCCAGTCAAGGAGTTGTCGATGAAGCTTATATTTTTGGGTCCCCCCGGAGCGGGCAAAGGAACTCTCGCCGCTCTCGTAGCCGGCCTGTACAAGATCCCCCATATTTCCACGGGAGAGATTTTCCGCGCAGCGATCCGGGAAAAAACGCCGCTCGGACTCAAGGTTCAGGCGATCATTGACGCCGGACAGCTGGTCAGCGACGACATCACCATCGAGCTGGTGCGCGAACGGCTGGCGAAGGCCGACGCCGGAAACGGATTCATCCTTGACGGCTTTCCCCGTACCATTCCCCAGGCCGAAGCCCTGGCGACCATCGTGGCCGTCGACGCGGCGGTCAACTTCGATATCGCAGACGGAGACGTGGTGTCCCGCCTTTCAGGCCGCCGCGTGTGCAAGGCCTGCAGCCAGAACTACCATGTCGACTACATGAGGCCGAAGGTGGACGGGATCTGCGATAAGTGCGGCGGAGAGCTGTTCATCCGCGAGGACGACAAGATCGAAGCGATCACCAAAAGGCTCGAAGTATACCGTGCCCAAACCGCGCCGCTGATCGACCACTACCGCAAAGCGGGCAAGCTCGTCGACATAGACGCACGACCGGCGAGCGGAGTCGTTCTGGAAAGCTTCCAGAAAGTATTCCCCGTTAAATAACCGTTCAAACACACAGTCCGCCCTTACCGGCGGAAGCGGTCTTGAGGAACCTCCTCGAAGTACCGCCTCAGCAAACCCCTGATTTCGTCGGGGGTTTGCGCGTTTTGGATCTTCATCTTGATGTGGTGGGCGAAGACGAAGTTTTCGCAATAATAAAAAAAGAAGCGGCGGGCGCGAGAGATGTGGAACTCGGGCGGTTGGCATTGGACGAGCGTGTCCAAAAAAAAGTCGGCGATTTCCAGATGGTCCCGGTAAGGGTCGGCGTCGGTCACGGAAGTTCCTGCGCACGGGGCGTCGGCTGCGGACGCGGAGCTGTCTGCGGACGCGCCGCGATCTGCAGGCACGGTGCGGTCTGCGGGCACGGTGCGGTCTGCAGGCACGGTGCGATCTGCGGGCACGGCGCGATCTGCGGACGCGGCGCGATCTGCGGGCACGGTAAGATCTGCGGGCACGGTGCGATCTGCGGGCACGGCGCGATCTGCGGGCACGGCGGCGGCGCGCTGGATGTCGCCGAAGATCCAGGGGGTGCGGACGGCGGCGCGGCCGATCATGATGCCGGCGCAGGGCCAGGACTGAGCGTAGGAGAGCGCGTCGGAAGCGTTCGAAATGTCCCCGTTTCCGTACACGGGAACGGGCAGTGAGGAAGCAAGGGCCCCGACGAAAGAAGGGCGAGCAGGGCGGCTGTATTTGTCCCTGCGAATGCGGGGATGAAGGGTGATGAGCTCGACCCCCTCGCTTACGAGCGTCCGGCAGAATTCCAGGAGGCGCTTTTCGTCCTCGTTCTCGCCCAGGCGAAGCTTGACGCTCAGGCGCCGCGGCGTTGCCGCCCCTGCCGTGTCGAGAGCGCGTCTGACGCCCCCCACCATTTCCGCAACTTCAGAAAGAGGCTTTCCCATCCACGCGACGCCGGCGCCGGTTTTGGCGATGTCGGGAGCCGAGCAGCCCATGTTTATATCCACCCCGATGCCGCCTTCGCGGGCGAGCAGAGAGGCGGCCTTAGACAGGGAATCAGGCGAGGCTCCGGTGAGCTGCCATACCATGCGCTCCGGGCAGGGAGCGGACCGGACGTACCAGTGTTCGAACTTGCCTCCGGCGACGAAGGTGGAGGCATTGATCATTTCGGAAAAATATTCGTCCGGGTCTCCCCAGCGGTGGATCAGAAGGCGGAGAGCTTCATGGCTCAGGGTTGCCATCGGAGCAAGAGCGGTTTTCATAGACGGTAAGTCTACCAGTTTTCGCAGGTTGTAAAAAGAAGGGTCCTTCGTTTATACTGCTGAAAATACTCATCGGAGGACATAATGAACGCTCACGAAATTACGCCCGGCGTATTCGCCATTCATGCCGATATAAAATCCGCCGCCCGGTTCGAGGGAATCTGGCCGATTCCGCACGGTGTCACCCTGAACTCCTACATTGTGAAGGGAGAAAAAACAGCCCTCATCGATCTCGCCAAAGACTGGTCCGGATCCATCGAACAGTACGAACGCCAGCTCGAAACGGCGGGAACCTCATTCGAAGCGATCGACTATCTCATACTGAACCACCTCGAGCCCGACCACACCGCCTTCATCGTGGAGCTCCGCAAGCGGAACCCGAAGGCCGAAATCCTTTCAACGCCGAAGGGAATCGCCCTGGTGAAGAACTTTTTCAAGATTCCGGAAGGACTGCGCGAGGTGAAAACCGGAGACTCTCTCGATCTGGGAGCCGGCCGGGTGCTCGAGTTTTTCGAAACGCCGAACATCCACTGGCCGGAAACCATGATGACCTACGACCGCGCGGGAGGAACCCTTTTCAGCTGCGACGCCTTCGGTTCCTACGGCACGCTCGGAGACCGGGTCTTCGACGACGAGTTCACCGCCGAAGAGCACGCGTTCTACGAGCACGAATCCCTGCGCTACTATTCGAACATCGTTTCCAGTTTTTCTGCCTTCGTGACGAAGGCGCTGGACAAGCTGAAAGCACTCGAAGTGAAAACCGTCGCGCCGAGCCACGGCATCATCTGGAGAAAAAACCCGAAGACAATCTGCGACCGCTACGCGAAGTACGCAGGATACAACACGGGAACCGCGCCATGCGAAAAGGAAATCTGCATAATCTGGGGATCGATGTACGGCTACACCAAAGCGGGACTCGAGGCGGTCATTGCCGGAATCGAAGCGGAAAAAGTCCCCTACACCATCCATCAGGTTCCCGACACCGACGCGAGCTTCGTGCTTGCCGACGCGTACAAGGCCGCGGGACTCGTCATCGCGATGCCGACCTATGAGTACAAGATGTTCCCTCCGATGGCCCACATCCTCGACCTCTTCGAGCGAAAGCACTTCACCGGAAAGAAAGCGCTCCGCATCGGAAGCTGGGGCTGGGTCGGCGGAGCGAAGAAGGAATACGAAGAGCGGATCGCCGCATTCAAGTGGACCAGCGTCGAAAGCGTCGAATGGCAGGGAGTCGCCTCCGAAGCCGACCTCGCGCTCCTGAAGGAACGCGGCCGCGAACTGGCGAAACTCGTAAAAGAGTAAACGGCATTACAGCCGCTGGACGATGAAAACGCCCCCTGGAAGCAGACGCTTCAGGGGGCGTTCTTGTCTCCGCGGGCCTGAACCGGGTATTCTGGAAACAACCGGAGGACCCGTGAGTACATGAAAAACATCGAAGCAGTCGCGGCCGTCATTATGCAAGGCGGCCGCGTCTTTTGCGCGCAACGCAAGGACGAAGGGGAGACCGCAAGGCTCTGGGAATTTCCCGGCGGAAAGATCGAAGCAGGAGAAACGCACAGCCAGGCGCTCGAGCGGGAAATCAGAGAAGAACTTGAAGCCGGGATTTCGGTGGAAGATTTTATAATGACGGTCAGCTATCAGTACGTCCATTTCAATCTGACGATGCATGCCTATCGCTGCCGCCTGACAAGCGGAGAAATAGTTTTGCGCGAACACCTCGAGTCGCGCTGGCTCGCCGCGGATGAATTGGATTCGCTGCCCTGGGCGCCGGCGGACCTCCCGATAGTCGCGCGGGCGAAGGAGCTGCTGGAGCGGGAGGGAAGCTCAGCGGACGACGGAATAGTCACGCGCTAAAATGTCGCGGATGCGGGACATGACCTCTTCGCCGGGGTCGCGCTTTACCGTGGGCGGGTAATCGGACCGCAGTTCGGCGAACTCGGCCAGGTGGGGGCGGCCTTCTTCCATATATTCGTGATGGCCGACGATGTAGCGCAGAGACGGATGGCGAAAGGCTATGTCTGCGGCGAGGGCGGCGCAGGAAGCGATCTGTTCGGCGGTGATCCGCTCGGCGGAAGAGCCGGTCATTTCGATGCCGAGCGCGCGGTGGTTATAGCCGATCGCGTGGCGGCCCATCTCGTCCTCGGGCAGCAGCGACCACACGCTACCGTCGCGCAGAATTACGTAGTGCACCCCGACGTTCACCTCTCCCCCGCTTTCGATGTCGCCCCGTGCGGAAGAAAGGCGGACGGGCGCGAATACGTCCAGCGAGTATCTGTCCGAATCGGTTCCGGTATAATGGATGATAAGCATGGACGGTTCGACCAGGCGCCAGTCGTCGAGCCCGTAATGGGAGAGGGCGTACTCGCGGGTCAGGGCGCGCCGCTCGGGAGACGATATCTCGAAATGGCCTGCGATCACCAGAGAGTCCGGCTCGGCCGGCTCGACCGGCTCCTCGGCGAACGCGGAGGCCGCCGGGAAAAGGGCGAAATACAGAATGAAAAAAACGCCGGAGATCCGGCTCGTCGAACGCTGCATGAATAAGAGTATACCACTTTCCGCTTGACAGGAAAGGCGCGGGGAGAGGACACTGGCGCCATGGCGAATCACTTGCACCGGAACAACATTCAGTCCAACCATTCATCGAAGCTCGTCGGCGGAGCAGCCGCTCCTCATCCTTCGTTCCCGTTTGCCCGAGCGGCGATTCCGCCAAGGGCGGCAACGCGTATGGCGGCTATGCTTTCCACCGTGCTTTCCGCCGGCCTTCTGGCGGCGAGCCTCGCGGGCTGCGCTTCCGCCCCGAAGGAAATTCTGCACAGCAGCGCACCGGCCCTCCTTGCGGGAGTATCGCCGGAGATGAACAGCCCCGGCTTCTGGATCGCGGCCCACCCTGCCCCCGACGCTCCGGTGCTCGACGCCGCCGGAATAGAACGGCTCAACAATCGCACCCGGGAAACGGGATTGATCCGGGACCTTTCCCTGCCGATCAAAAAAACGGGAGAGGAGCTGGCGAAGGATTTTCAGGGAACGATAGACTGGATCTCTAAAGCCCGCATCTATCAATCGAACGGGAAGCGCGTCTCGGCCTCCTTCATGGAGCCGATCGCCGCGCAAATGAACAGCGGCTCGATTCCCGCAATCGTCGTTCCCCGCTCAGGATTCCTCGCCGAGCGCGTAAACTGCCGCGTACTCCCGACAAACGAAGGCCTCTTCGACGAGCCGGGCGACGTCTACATCGACAACCTCCAGGCAAGCAGCCTCGAACCGGGAACAGCCGCTATAGTTCTCCACACAAGCACGGACGGAGCATGGCTCTATATCGTTACTGAACTGATTAGCGGCTGGATTCCCGCCTCGTCGTTCGCGGAAGCCGACCTTGAAACCTTCCTCGCGCGGTACCGCTCGGCAAATCAGCTCGCCGTCGTCGCCGCGCGAGCGGACCTCTGGGACGATGAAAACAATACAGTCTACGCCGGCTATCTCCGCATGGGAAGCTCTCTTCTCTCCCTGCCGGACGGCGAAGAAAACGGCGGCGCCTACAGGAGAGCTTCGCTACCCGGCCGCTCGCCGGACGGAGTATATATAGAAAGAATCGTGCGACTCAGGGCGGAGGACGTAACGGAGGGAGTACTCCCCTACACCCCGCGGCACATCTACGAGCAAGCCTTCAAGCTTCTCCACGCGCCCTACGGCTGGGGAGGCCTCTTCGGCGAGCGCGACTGCTCACAGTTTTTATGCGAAGTGTTCTCGACCGTCGGCATCGTCCTGCCGCGAAACTCGTCGAAACAGGCGCAAACGGGAACCGCCCTGGTAGGATTCACCAAAGACGCCGACCCGGAAGCGAAAAAAGACCTTCTCGCCGCCGGTGCCCTGCCGGGCGCGACCCTGCTCCGCCTTCCCGGCCACATTATGCTCTATCTGGGAACCGCCAATGGTGAACCCATGGTCATCCACTCGACCTGGGCCTACCGCGAACCGCGCGGCCGCAAAGAAATAATCCGACTGGTGAACCGGACAGTCGTGTCCAGCCTGCGCCCGGGAAGCGGAACCAAAAAGGGCTCGCACCTCGAACGCCTCACGACCGCCGCGATGCTGGTCGAACCGGAGCCGGCAGCAATCCCGGCAATCCCGGCAATCCCGGAACGCCCTATTTCGCCGGACAATTCCTCGCAACCCTGAACCCGACATACGAATCCTGATCGAAGGGGTCGCTTCCGCACCGGTAGTCAAGCGCCGTCAAATCATCCCAGCACGAACCGCCGCGCAATACGCGTCCGGCTCCGGCGCCCGGGCCTCTCCCGGCAACGCTGTCCGAAGACACGCGCCCCGCAGGATAGGCGGCGTACCAGTCCCAGCACCATTCCATCACGTTCCCGCTCATATCGAAAAGCCCGAGCTCGTTCGGCAAGCGAGTCCCCGCGGTCTGCGAAACCCGCAGAGCGTTGGAAAAAACCCAGGCATAGTCCTCGACCTTGTTAGTCCCGTCGCTCCCGGAAAACGGCTTCCGGTACCCCTCGCCCGAATCCCGGGCGCCCATCGCCGCCCACGTCCACTCCATCTCCGTCGGGAGCCGATACCCGTCAGCATCCCAGTCCGCCTCGACCGGAGAAAGCCGCGCGTCCTTGCTGTGCCCCGTCGGAAGCCGCCCGCCGACGAGCGAAAGCCACTGCGCAGGATCGGAGCTCCCCGCTATCGAATACACCGGCTCAAGCCCTTCCTTCAAACTCGCGCTATTGCAAAAAATCAGCGCATGATACCAGTTCAAGTATTTCGCCGGCGCGCCGCTCATCGAATTATTCGCGACAGTCATCCCCGTAGCGTCCCGAAACTGCGGATACGTAATCTCCTTCTCCGCCAAATAAAACGCCCGCGCGACCACGCTCTCATTCCCCTCGACCCCGTCCCGCGAAAACTCCCCCGCCGGAACCAGCGCCAAGGCCCCGATCGCCTCCGACCGAATCCCCCCCGCCGGTTTTTTATCAGGAGAAGCCGACGTAAAAAGAAATACCGCCCCGACAGCTATACCAATCAAATGTACGCGTTTCATGAATAACAGTATAACAAGGAAACTTCCTGACTACAGGCTCGCATGCCGGAATTTCCCGCCGGTTCCTGCGCCCAGGGCGGTTATTGATAACCGGTAATACCGAAATAACAACAAGCCCCCGCCGGGGATTCCGCGGCGGGGGGCTTTTTTATATCACTCGATCTGTTCCACGAACCGGAACCTCTTCAGGATACTTCCAAAAAACAGACAGATGCACGCTCCCGTAATTCCCAGCAGGAATATCAGCATCCCCGCTCCGGAGCCCTTTGCAGAACCGAAAAGAGAGGACGCCAGCCCGGCGCCCTGATCGGCGGCGACGAGCGGTTCAAAGACCTGGTCGACAAGAAATCCGCCCAGGAAAAAACCGACCGGGATGGTAAAAAACTGCAGCGAGTTCCGGCAGGCATACACCCGGCCCTGCATTGAAACGGGTATGGTTGTCCGCAGGATCACATCAAGATTCGCGCCCATGATCGGCACGACGAACCAGCCGAGAATTTGCCCCGCGCACCAGAGAACAGGTTCATCGGTAAGGGCTAGCAGAAAATTCTCGATGGTCAGGGAAAAGAACATAGTGCCTACAATAACCTTGATGCGGTTCTTCGGCTTCGGCAGGATGGTTACGGCCATGCTGCCCAGCAGCGTCGCGATTCCCGCAAACGAGGCAACCAGTCCCAGAATCCGTTGCCCCCCGTTCTCCCTCGGCAGAATATAAGCGGGCAAGGCCGCGTCGAACGCCGAGGCGACAAGATTCACCCCGGAAAGAAAGAGGATCAGATAGAGGATCATGGGATTGCGCTTAAGGTATCGCAAACCTTCTTTTGAGGAGGCGATCAGCGATTTCGTCCGGTTGCCTTCCTCTTCGGAACGCGCAATGTCCGGCAGTTTGATCAGGAAAAGCAGGACGCAAAACGCGACGAAAAAAGTTCCCAGATCGATCAGTATAACCCCGAAAATCCCGGCAAAGGCGAATACCGTTGTCGCGAGAACAGGATGCAGTATCGTAACCAGCGAATTGGAAAACGAGCGCATGCCGCTTGTCTTTTGATACTCTTCCCTGGGTACGATCAACGTCATGGCGACATCCGACGCGGGGCGCTGAATGGTGTTCATCAGCCCGTTAACCGCGCTCAGGATGTACAAGTGCGCAGGCCTCAGCAGCTCCGACCGTAACAGAACAAGCACCAGCACAGTGGTTGCCGCGGCGCACGCGTCCGACGCCAACATGATCCGCTTTTTATTCCAGCGATCGCTCAAGGCTCCGGCGAAAATGCTCATCAACACATACGGCGTATAGGAACATATTGCCAAAAAGGCTGTCTGCAGAGCGGAACCCGTTTTCTCGTACAGCCACAGCGCAAGCGCGAAATTCGTCATCGAACTGCCAAGCTGCGAAAGCCCCTGAGTGCTCCATAAGAGATAAAATGTTCGTAATTTTGAATGAAATACAGATTTCATAACTTTGCTCCTTTGATCTTTATTCAAGTCAAACTATGCAAAGTTTGAGGACTCTCATTCCTCCATGCTATGTCCTCACACTTTGCATGGAGCGCAATCAATGCACAAAATCATCTGTATCTTCCTGGCGAAGTATTTTTTTCACACATATGTATAACCAAGGCCCCGATTGTCAAGATCAGAAGAAACAGACGTAACAAGAAATACCGCCGCGCAAACTAAAACCGTCAAAGCTTAAGCGTTTCATGAAAGGAACTATACCAATGCGTCCCGCGAGCGGCGACCGCTTTTTCCAGGATATCACGCAGGTTCCTGACCACAGGCCGATAGGGTGATTCGGTGTGGCCAAAGTTTTACATTTCCTTGTTTCCTTGTTATCCTTAAACAAGGAAAAGGAGACAGATAGCTATGCCGCAAGCAATAGACCGTAAGCGTGTAAGTATATCCGTTAAAAGACAATTCACGATTCCTCAAAAATTTTATGAGGCTCTGGGCTTCGAATCCGACGCAGAATGCATTCTCCAGGACGGAGGAATCTTTATCCGGCCCCTTCGCAATGAGAGTTCGGACTTCTCCGAGGAAATTCTCGCAGATCTTGTCGCGCAAGGTCTTTCAGGCCAAGAGCTTCTTGCCCGGTTCAAGGAACAGACCAAGAAGGTCAGGCCGGCAGTCCAACGGTTGATCGAGGAAGCCGACGAGGCGGCGAAATCTGGCGCAGGAAAGCAATCCACCAATGATCTTTTCAGTACGGCGAAAAACTGATGTATGAACTCCGCTATCTCAAACCCGCAGAACGGTATTTCAAGAAAATCCGCGAGAAGGGCTTGCAGGACGCGTTTCGCTCAGCTCTTGAAAAACTATCAGTCGACCCCTTTCTCGGGGAGCAGAAAAAAGGCGATCTCGCTGGAATCTGGTGTTATGATGTTTTCTATAACAAGAAGCATTACGAAATCCCGTACCGTATCTATGAAGAAAAGAGACAGCTGATCGTAGTCATCATGGTCGGGACTCGGGAGAACTTCTACGAGGAATTGAAGCGATATATGAATTAGATGTAAATGTTCATAAACAATCTGACTGGATAAATATCTTTTTACTTTTCTTACAGCCATAGATAAGTCTCTCTTGTGAAAACGCTTGTTACCTGCTTCGAAACCTGGTATGCTGCCGTAAAGGTACTGATTAATGAAACATTTTGAAGTGGTTGCATCGGTCCTGATACAGGACAATCGTGTTTTCTGCGCTCAAAGAAAAGATGCGGGCGAAACAGCAAAAAAATGGGAATTTCCTGGCGGGAAAATCGAGGCAGGCGAAACCCATCAAGAAGCTCTTGAGAGAGAGATTTCAGAAGAACTGTCAACAACAATAGACGTCGGTAATTTCCTTACCACCGTCAATCATCAGTATCAAACCTTTGCTCTCACCATGCACGCCTATCTGTGTTCAATACGCAAAGGAAACCTGACACTTACCGAACATCTCGATTCCCGGTGGCTTACCCGAAATGAACTCGACAGCGTCGACTGGGCTCCAGCAGATCTTCCGATTGTAGAGCTAGTGAGGGAAATACTGTCGTGACAACGGCACAAGGAAGCCCGACAGCGTACGAACCACGGTTCATCCATAACAGCGGCTACCAGAATTTCTATGCAGAACTGCAAGACTCTCTTCTTTCGTGTAAGTCATTCCAAATGAGTGTGGCCTTCGTCCGTTATTCAGGCATTCAGCTGTTGCTAGAAACATTCGAAGAACTCGAAAAGAGAGCAATTCCCGGAAAGATTCTCACATCCACGTATCTCAATACTACACAACCCCAAGCTTTGAGAGCTCTTAAGCGTTTTTCGAACCTCGAATCAAAAATATACATCCCGACGAGGGACAGAGGCTTTCATTCCAAAGGTTATATTTTTGAGTATGCAGAAAAAAATAAAATTATCATTGGTTCAGCGAATCTCACCCAATGCGCGCTTAAAAGTAATATTGAATGGAATGTCAGAAACTATACCACACACGAAGACTCATTCGCGTGCGATGTTCGTAATGAGTTTAATTTACAGTGGAATGATAGCCGGTCAAAAATCGTCTCTGACGAGTTTATCACCGAATATTCGAAGTATCTCGCCCGGCTCGGAAAAAAGTCGATGCCAGAAAATGCCTTCGAATATGAAACCACAGCAATTGAACCAAACCAGATGCAAAAAGAAGCTATCAATAAGCTAGACCGCCTTAGAAAAAACAATGAATCGAAGGCGCTTGCTATTGCGGCCACCGGCAGCGGAAAGACCTACATGGCCGTATTCGACGCTCTTCAAGTTCGCCCAAAAAAACTCCTTTTTATCGTCCATCGAGAAGATATTCTTATAAAGGCAAAAGAATCATTCGACCGAATAATCGACAAGACCAAATTTTCGACCGGCTTTTTTACAGGAACTCATAAAGACGACGCAGATTATCTTTTTTCTACGGTTCAAACTTTACAACTGCATTATGAGAAGTTCGGAAAGAATGATTTTGAATACATCATCGTAGACGAAGCACATCACGCCTCGAGCCCGAGCTATGCGAAGATTTTATCACATTTTTCTCCGCGCTTTATGTTAGGTCTTACAGCAACTCCAGAGCGTTCCGACAACGGAGATATATATTCGATTTTTGATAATAATATCGCCGTTGAAATCAGATTACGGCAAGCTTTGGAATACGAACTCGTCGCACCATTTCATTATTTTGGAATTACTGAATTCAACGAAATCACTTATGAGAACGTTGATATCGACGATGTAGCAGCTGTCGCAAAGTTGCTCATGATTTCACGACGCGTTGAATATGTAATCGAAAAAATGGAATTCTACGGACATGACGGAGATAAACGAAAAGCTCTCGGATTTTGTGCGACAGTCGAACATGCGGAATTCATGGCACAAGAATTTAATAACAGGGGATTTGTGTCGCTGTGTCTTTCCGGAGGAAATTCAGTTACAGAGCGGACCGTGGCTATACAAAGATTAGAATCTGCAGACGATCAACTACAAGTGATATTTACCGTAGATATTTTTAACGAAGGAATTGACGTTCCCTCTGTAAACACTATACTGATGCTTCGCCCAACGGATTCGTCTATTATTTTCACGCAACAACTTGGCCGAGGATTACGCCGACTTCCAGACAAGGAATTTGTAACCGTTCTGGATTTTATCGGTAACCATCGTAAATCATTCCTGATGGCTATTGCGCTCATGGGTACTAAACAGTTCGACAAAGACACTCTTAAAGTAGCTGTAAAAAACAGCTTTGCGGACATTCCAGGAAGCTCCCATATCCAAATGGATGAAATCGCCCGCGATCGCATACTCGAGCAGCTTGAGAACGAGAAATTCTTTTCTATGAAATATCTCAAAGAGGAATATCGTGATTTTAAGCGTCAGATAGGCGATCAAATTCCGATGCTAGTAGATTACTTAAAAATTGATGGTGCCGTTGATCCGATTACCTTTATCAATTTCAGCAAAACCTATCTACAATTTGTACAAAAAGTAGAGAATTCGATAGAAATCACAGCGCTCTTAGCTAATCCAGATCTCATGAATGTCTTACGATTTTATTCTAACCTACTTCCTTGCAAGAGACCGTATGAATTTGTTATAAGCAAATATCTTCTACACCATGATACGATAAACCCAGAAGAAGCCCTGCTCGAACTGAAAAAATATATTGCAGAGCCGCGTATTGACACCATCTCCCACTCCTTTAACTATCTTTCACAAAATTTCTTTGATTCTGGGGAACAGAAGACTTTTTCAGGACTGCTATTCGAGAAACGCGGAACTACATTAACTACCACGGCAAGAATGCGTACTGTTTTTGAATCGATCAATGAGCGCAAATGGATTGAAGATATTCTATCCTATGGACTACTTCGATACGAGCAAGAGTTTAGCGATGCCGATTATGGCATTCCCTTTTTCAAGCTTTATCAGCAATATACCATGAAAGAAACTGCACTTCTGGTAAACTATCAAAAAGCCCATAGTGCTTTTCGCGGATCGGGACTGATCACCTCAGGGAAAGAGTTTTTACTTTTCGTAAATCTACATAAGAACGCAGATGTTAAAGAGTCTGTCAATTATAAGGATCTATTCTTAACTTCTAAGGTATTCCAATGGGAATCGCCGAACACAACGTCCCAAGACTCTGATCGAGGAAAAGATCTGATAGACAATTACAAACGCGGAACTAACCTACACTTATTCGTACGGAAATTCGAAGAAGTTGAAGGCCTGACGCAACCGTTCACGTACTTAGGTAAATCAGTTTGCCAGCACGCCGAAGGAAATAAGCCAATAAAAATGCTACTTGCACTCGAACATGAAGTTCCTGCTGATCTTTATTTTGAACTTGTAACCAAAGTCTAACCCAGAACACGTTACACAATTCCATTGTAAGTAAAAGAAGACACTACCACTATGTGGTATCTCTTGAAATATACCTTTGATACAGTATATTTAACTCTATTGGTTTTGGAGGTTACCATGAAACAGTGCGAATTAAAGGTTTTCGATGATGGAGAATGCGCTGTGCGTAAAGTAACTCAACCACCTTCTTTCCAAACGAATATGATGTTTGACTCACAGCAGGAATTACAAGAATATTTGAAATCTTTCTTAGGTATTCGATGGCCTATCAGAGAAGTGTTGGATTCTATTGAATCTAGCAAAGATTATGAGTGGGTAGAATTTAAGTAAACACATACACCTTCCACGCCGCGACATCGAAAAGAACCATACCGATACCGTGTTACCGTCAGAATAATTTAGATCGTCGCAAATGATGAAGTCGGTGCTCTTGATCTTCTTCCCGAAAGCACCTGCTACGATCTTCAGATTCTACATGCATTACATAAGCAGTGCAAAACAAATCATTTACCAGTGCAAAACAAATCATTTACCAGTGCAAAACAAATCATTTACCACTGGACTTCAAGTCATTTACCACTGGACTTTTAAAGTTTTTCCAGTGGACTTTAAAAGTTTTACCACTGGACTTTAAAAGTTTTCCCAGTGGTAAAATAAAATTTTATCAGTGCAAAACGATTCCATTTGCCACTGGTAAAATGAGAAATTTGACATACCCCCCTACACCCTCTCCAGTCCCAAAGAGGACAGTTCAATTTCTAGTTGTCTTTAACCTGCGTTTTTTTGACTTCGTAGCCGAGGGCGGTTACTGCTTTTTCTATGTCAGCGACCGCGATTTGTTCGGCGTTGAAGTCGAGTTTCAGTTTGCTGGCGTTGAAGAGGACTTCAACGCTGGCGGGGTCGACTCCGGGAAGGGATTTCGCGGCTTTTTCGATTTTGAGCTTGCATGAAGGGCAGGTCAACGATTCCAGTTGTATGATTGCTTTTGCCATGTGTATGCCTCCGTAAGTTTTCGGGAACTCCCGATTTATTGACTCGTTTTGTACCGGAGAAGCCGCATGCCGTTCAGGATGACGACGAGTATGCTGGCTTCGTGTACAAACATTCCGACGGACATATTCATCCACTCGCTGAATATAAGACTCGATATCAGGAGAACGACGACTCCGACCGCGATCGCGATGTTTTGCTTCATGTTCCGCGCAGTCGCCCTCGCAAGACCGAGAGCGTGGGGTAGCCTGCCGAAGTCCGAGTTCATGAGGACGACGTCCGATGTTTCGATAGCGACGTCAGTGCCGCCGCCCATCGCGATGCCGATGTGGGCAATGGCGAGCGAAGGGCTGTCGTTGACTCCGTCGCCGACGAAGGCGACGATGAGTCCTTTCTCTTTAAGGCCGGCGATGTAGTCGGATTTGTCTTCGGGCAGCATTCGCCCGTGAGCTTCGGTTAAACCGAGTTCGCCGGCGACGAGGTCTACGGTTTCCTGAGTGTCGCCTGATAGCACGACCAGGTTCCGGATGCCGAGTTTTTTCAAACGATGGAGATCTTCCCGCACCCCGGGGCGAACGGTATCGCGGATGCCCATAAGGGCAAGCAAACGGCCGTCTATAGCCGCGAGCACAAGAGAGTTCCCGTTCCGGGAGAACGAGTCGAGGTCTGCTCGCGCGGCTTCGTCGAGCAGGACGCCCTCCGCATCCATCAGCCGCGCATTGCCGACGGCGACGCGCCTTCCATCAACGGTAGCGGTAATGCCGAGGCCTTTTACGACGGAGGTTTGTTCCACAGTCAAACGGGGTACGTCGCCCAGATGATCTACGATGGCCTTCGCAAGGGGATGGTCTGATTCGGCTTCAACGCTCGCAAGAGCGCTCCGCACAAAGTCTTCGGATACCGCGGCAGAAACGCCGCCGGAGGAATCGCCCGCTCCGTCGTAGTATCTGGCCTCCGCGACCCGGGTCTTTCCGGTAGTCAGGGTGCCGGTCTTGTCGAACACGATGGCGTCCACTCTGCTGAAATCATGGATTACCTCGCTTCCTTTGAGAAGGATACCGGATCGGGCTCCGTTGCCGATGCCTGCCACGTTTGATACGGGAACGCCGATCACCAGAGCGCCGGGACAGCCGAGCACCAGGATAGTGATCGATAGTTCGACATCCCGGGTAAACGCCCATACAAGCACGGAGAGGAGGAGAACGGCCGGGGTATAATACTTCGAGAACCGGTCTACGAAGCGTTCAGCTTCGGATTTTGAATCCTGGGCTTCCTCTACCAGCTCGATTATCCTGCCGAAGGTCGTATCCTCGCCGACGCGTTCTGCGACTATCCGCAATGTGCCGTCTACCAGTATGGTGCCGGCGTACACGGACGATCCCGC
This sequence comes from Teretinema zuelzerae, assembly GCF_021021555.1. Lineage (NCBI taxonomy): Bacteria > Pseudomonadati > Spirochaetota > Spirochaetia > Treponematales > Treponemataceae > Teretinema > Teretinema zuelzerae. The sequence goes on from NZ_JAINWA010000003.1 coordinate 987,833, forward strand.
AGTTTTACCGACGGGCAGGGATTCGCCGGTAATGCTCGCCTCGTCGACGTGTCCTTCGCCGCTCGCGACGCTTCCGTCCACGGGAAACCTTGCGCCGGTTTTTACCTGCAGAACATCCCCAACTTCGACTTCCTCAATCGGAACTTCCACAAAAAGACCGTCGTCCATCTGTTTCAGCGCGCTTTCAGGCGCCATTTCTGTCAGTTCCTTTATCGCGGAGCGGGTTTTGGTCAGCGTGCGCTGTTCGAGATACGCACCGAACAAAAACAAAAACGTAACGATGGCCGATTCCTCGAAGTTCCTGAGCGCGAAGGCCCCGGATACCGCGATGGTCACCAGCACATCGATGCTGACGATCTTTAATCGTATCGACTGATATGCCTGTATCGCGATCGGCAGGGCGCCGAGTACGGAAGCGGAGGCAAGAGCCGCTATCGCCGCGGTCTCGTTTTTCAATACGAAGGCGCTGAAAAAGCCGAGGGCGATAAGCGCGCCGCCTGAAACCATCAGATGGTTTTTACGTTTTAAAACAAACTGCTGCATATTCCGCCTTCCCTACCCCGCGCTGTAGGCGGCGTCGAGTTCGGAAAGCATCCCATATACAGCCTCGTACGATTCGCAGACATCTGACGGAACCGTGTAGTTTCCGGTGATTTTCCGGAGAGATTCGAAACGGCCGGCGAGGTCGGCCTTGCCGGCATCGCCTTTTTTTATTTCATCGACAATTTCATCGAAAATAGCGCGAACCTGATGAAATTCGTTATGGCTGCCGCCATGTACTCGCGCCACAACAGGAACATATTGCTCAAGCAGGCCAAGATTCTTCTGAACCGCCTGTAAAAAAGAATTATCTGTAATCATCGGAACACCTCCTGATACGGACGCTTGCGCGCTGTACCGTACCTTGAATATATCCAAATTGAAGGTTTAATAACGTTGCAAAAGCAACAAGTTCTACCGTCTTGCCTCCGGAGGAGTAGTAAATGCGAGTAGCGCAGAATAGTCGCCGCGATCAGCTTGCCGAAGAGCCTCTATGTAACGCGTACGAATTACGGAAACTTCAACAAGATTTGCGGACCCCAAGTCAGCCATCAATCGGGAGATTCGCCCATTCCCGTTAGGGAAGGGATGAATATATACCAACTTATGATGAAACCGTACGGCTATTTCTTGCTCCGGAAACGTGGCGTTATCTATCCAGAAGCGTCCATGCGCTAATCCTCCCAAATTTTGCTCAACGAACCATCAAGAAGTTCTTTTGCGATATCTTCAATCATTTCCTTCAATCCCTGTCTCCCTCGCCTCAAACCGCTTCTCCCCTACTCGTCCAATCCCGTAAGGTCTTTGAGAAGGGAGCGCCAGGAGGGGCTGCGGACGATTTCGGTTACAGCGGAGTTGATGCGGGGCCAGTCGGGGTAATGGGGGGATTTTTTGCCGAGGAGGAGGACGAGGCGGGTTTCGCCGATATGGACGCCGGTGCTCAGTATGCGGTTTTCTATGCCGAGGGCGGCCAGTTTGGAGTGCATGCTTACAGGGGTGTCGATGATGAGGTCCGCGCGGCGGGCGGCGAGGAAACGGAGCATGGTAGTGTCGTCGCTCACCCAGGATGTGGGGATGCCGAGCTTTTCAACGTTCTCGATGTGCCAGCCGTTCCCCCGGTTGGATACGGTGGAGAAACCGGAAGCGAGAACGTCTTCCAGGGTTTTCAGGGATTTGATCTCCGCCTCGCGGGGATGATCCTTTGCGTAATAAATCGTAAAAAAGAGGGTAAAGACCGCGGAGTCGCTCGCGGCGGCGTATTCGAGGCGGCCGGGAGTCGCGATCGCGATGAAGGCGTCAGCGCCGCCGAGCTCGACTGATTTCTGGGCGCGGGCCCAGGGAAGCGGCTCGAAGGCCGGCGTCCAGCCCATTTTTCCGCACAGGGCCTCGAGGAAGGAAGCATAGAGCCCGCTGAACGAATCCGGGCCGGTCCAGGTTTGAATGCCCGCCCATTGCTCGTCTCCGACGGCAAGAACGAAGGAGCCGTCCGCCCGGGGAGGAGGATCGCTCCAGGCGGCGGCCGAAAAAAACGCGGCGAAGAGAATAGCGAGCAGAGCGGACACAGGCCTTTTTCCCACAGAATACCTCACCCTGCAAGTCTAAAAGCCCGAGCCCTCCGCTGTCAACAATCCCTTATAGAATCAGAAATTGTACCTCATGGAAACGGTCGCGTAGCCGTTGTCCCGGTACTGGCCGAGGTTTCCTTCCTCGTCTCCGCCGAAGAAGCCGGCGCGTGCCGAAACGGCGGCGTCTCCGCGCGTCCAGACGAGCTCCGGCATGAGAAGCCAGTCGGCGTCCTCCAGGCCCAGTATGCCGGTGAACGACGCTTCGATCTCGTCGCGGAGAAATGTGCGGGAAAGGCGGGTTATGAGCCGGGTCGACGAGATGTCCGAGCCGCCTTCGCAGTCCTCCGGGGAGGCGCCGAGCTTGTCGTGCATGAGGCGGACGGAACCCGACCCTTGCGCGTTGAGGTTGATCCGGGCGAAAAGGTCGCGGTCGAAGCCGACCGACCAGAGGAAGGAGGGATTCGCCACGGAGCCGTCGTCCCCGGAAAGGTCGGAGGTGAGGTTGACCGCCGCTTCCGCGCGCGCGTTGAAGCCCGCGAGAACGGCCGCCCAGTCCGCGCCCAGCTGGTGGTAGCGATCGTAAGAAACGGTCACTGCCTCAGGATTGAAGGTCATGGTCGAGTCCGCGAGATCTGTTGGCTCCAGGTCGATCTCAAAGAGGTTCGCGGAGTCGACGGAGACGGACGGTTCGCGGAGGTTGCCTGAAAAATACTGGAAGCCGAGGTCCTGGGAGCCGAGCGTGGTCGTCAGGCGGAGGCCGTACTGCGCGTATGTGAGGGAGTCGGTGTCGGGCAGGAAGTATTCGATGCCTTCTTCTTCGAGGTCCGCGGTGGAAGCTGTTAGGGAGGTTTCCAGAGCTCCCCTGAGCTCCGAAACCGCAGCGGCATCGGTCGGATCAAGGGCGCCGGACAGCACAAGGCTCATGACGGCGCTTGAGGCGGCTTTCGTCGCGGCCGCTTCCATGGAACCGGTAAATCCTGAAAGGGCGGCGGGGGCCCAGCGGCCCGAATAGGCCAGGGAGTTGGGCTTGAAGGCGGGGAGGAAGACTCCTTCGACTCGGGTGAAGGAACCGGCGGCAAAGGTTGCGTGAACCAAGGGACGCGCTATTTTACGTTCCATTTGGTCGACTATCGTGAGATCCGAATAGTCGAGCGGGTTAATCGCGTCGAGGGGTCCTTCAGAATCGGCCTTTCCCCAGGTGAGTTTTTTGAGTCCCGCTTCGATGTCGAGCCTTCCCCAGAAGGTTTTAACCCAGGCTTCGCCGAGGGAGACCGGAGTTGCAGAGGAGGGGTCGAGTTCGAGTCCGACGGAGGCTTCCGCGTTGGAGGCGGAGGCTGAAAAGCCGAGGGAGCCCGAGAAGAGGTTGCCGGCGGAATAGTCGCTCGCCTTCGCGGCTGAGTCGAGTTCATCGAAGTAGCCGAGGACGGAGGCTTCCGCGGTTCCCGTTACGGAAACGGATGCGGGGCTCGAAGCGGCGGGGGCGGAAGCGTCGTCGCCGAAGCCGAAGCCGAAGGAGTCCTGGGCGGACAGACGCGCGGGAAGCAGGGCGGCGGCGAGAAGGACGGCCGGAGCGATGGTTGAACGGAAATTGAACGGGCGGCTCATCTCACCCTCCCGGTCGAAAGGAAGTCCGTGGTGAAGACGCCTTCGGGGATGGGGTCGTCGTACTTCATGATCTCCATGCGGATTTCCGTGGAGGTGCCGTCCGCGATGGTGGACATTTTGGTGACCATGGGAGTGAGGCGGCCCTGGACGTCTTTGGTTTCAAGGATGTCCACGGTTTTCACGTGGGTACCCTTGCGGTCGTAGAGTTCTATCCTGAGCGCGATGAGGCTGTCCTTGGCGATCCAGGAAATCATTTTGGAGTACTGGTAGCCTGAGTCCTTCGGGGTGGATTCGACTACGTGGCAGAGGGAGCCGCGGAGTTCTTCTTCTTTGAGGACTCGGTGCGAGTCCGCGGAAAAGTCGCGGGTGGCGGAGGAGATGTCGTCGTAGGAGAAGTCCGTGCCGACGAAGCGGCCCGAGCCTTCGGAAGCGGCGATGCGGCGGACCTTGCCGAGCGCGGGGAGGTAGATCCAGCGGTCGTCGGCTCCGGAGGCGGTTTCGATGGTGAGGAAGCGGGTGCCGGCGACGCTCGCCGGTTTCTGGAAGACGATCATGGAGCGGGTAATTCCCTTTGCATCGCTGGAGTACTGGTCGAGCAGGCGCTCGGAGGAGGAGCCGTCTTTCGCGGTGATGATCATGCGCGCGCGGGAGGAGACGGTGTCCGCCTTGATGCGGTCGCGGGAGGATTTAACGATCGAGTCGGCGTCCTGCGCGCCGAGCGCGAGGCTGAAGGCCGCGGCCAGTGCGGCGGCAAGTATGAGGCGGTGTTTCATTTGGTTGCTCCTTTGTCGAGAAATGCGGGTTTAAGCCAGTTCAGCAGAACCGGCAATACGATGAGGGCGGAGAGTGAGGCGGTGCCCATGGTGAAGGCGATGAGAAGGCCGAACTGGGCGAGAATGTTGAATTCCGAGAAGGCGAGCACGCCGAAGCCGGCGCCGACGGAGACCGCGTTGATCAGGATTGCCTTTCCCGACGAGGCGTATGCCCGCTCGAGGAAGCCGTCTTTTCCGCCTGAGGCGCGCCATTCGCGGTAATAGGCTTCCAGATAATGGATGATGTAGTCCACGCCGATGCCGATCGCGACGCTGGCGACCAGGGCGGTGCCGATGTTGAGCTTGATGCCCAGGAAGGCCATGACCGCGAAGTTGAGCAGGATGGAGAGAGCAAGGGGCACGATGCCGATCGCTCCCGCCAAAACCGAGCGGTAGCTCAAAGCAATGATGAGGAAGACCATGACGAGCGATATGCCGACGGAGACGAGCTGGGACTGGACGACGAGCTTATTTAACGCGCCTTCCACCAGTGCGAATCCGCCGATGGTGACGCTCGCGTCCTTGGGGAAATGGGCGGCGGCGTAGTCTTCGATTTCGCGGATCGCGCGGTCGGTGTCTATCTGGCCGGTGGTCCTGAGCTGCACGTTCATTCTGACGGCGCGCGGCTCCAGGGGATCGTCCGCGAAGGCGCCGATATCGCCTGAAAGGAGCATCATGTAGTTTCCGATTACGCTGCGCAGTCCTTCCGCGTCTGTTTGTCCGTAGCGCGCGGGGTCTGCAGGCACTTCGTAATACGAGGCGCCTTCGTAGTTCACCTGGCGTTTGACGCCGCGCACGAAATCGCGCACCGAAACGTCCCGCGCGTCCGAGGCGAGGAGAGAGGAGTCCAGCACGGGAGCGAGCTCCGCGAGGGTGCCTACGGAAATCGAGGAGTTCAGAGCCTCAAGGCCGCCGCCGGCTTCGAGCGGGGAATCGTTCATGGCAGGTTCGTCCGGGCCGAAGTTTCCGAAGTCTCCAAAACCGAAGGACGAGTCTGTCGCCTCCCCCGCATCGCCCGAGCCGAAATCGCCGAAACCAAAGGAATCAGGGCCTGCAGAGCTGGAATCGCTCTGCGAAACGCGGATGCCGGAGGGTTCCTCATCCGCGTTGTACACCTGATTTATGCGCTTTAATAAATGCGTAAAGGAAGTCACCTTGCCCACCTCGGGAACGCGGGTTTCCAGATAGGACGCAAGGCCGTCCATCGCGGAGAGCACGTCGGGGCGGAGGACTCCTCCCGGCTCGCCCGATTCCACCACGACGCTCACGAGCTTGGAGCCGCCGAACTGCCGGCGGATGAAGGCGTCGGAGCGGGCCATGTCGGTGTCTTCCTTGAAATACTCGACGAGCACGTTGTCCACCACGATGCGCGGAATAAGGAAGGCGGAGGCGGCGATAAGAACCGCCGTGAACACGAGCACCTTGCGTTTTCCCCGGACGATGCCGAGGAAGCTCGTCGTGATGGCGCGGCTCAGCGGATCGCCGCCGCCGAATTCCGGAGCGGATTCGCCTGACCCCGCGGCGGCTTCATCGGAGGCGGAATCGACCGCCCGGATGAACTGCTTGCGCGGCTTTAAGGGAACCGGGCCCCGAACCAGAAAGAGGGCCGGGATGAAGGTGAGCGCAACGATGAATGAAACGATTACCCCGAAGCTCGCGAAGTAGCCGAATTCCCGTATGGGAATGACGCTCGTAAAGCAGAAGGACACGAAGCCGACGAAGGTGGTGAGCGCCGCGAGGAAGACGGGCTTTCCCACGATCCTGACCAGATGGAACACCAGGGCCCGGTGGCTTTCCGCGTCGAGCGTTTTTGCTTTCTCACGCTCGTCGATGTAGTGCGAAACGACGTGGATGCCGTAGGCGCTGCCCACCGCGACGAGGATTACCGGGAGCACCGTGGTGAGCACGGACATTTTCACTCCGAACAGGGGCATGGCTCCCACCGACCAGATTGTCGCGACCAGAACGGTGATGATGGGAACGATGACGGCGAAGGCCCGCTTAAAGGAAAAGAAGAGAACGAGCAGCACGACGAGCACGACCAGGGGCACGAGGATGATCAGATCCTTCATGACCGATTCGTTGATGGTCGCGCTGAACACCGGCATGCCCGTCACGTAGACGCGCGTATCCGCTTCGTCGAAGAGGCCGCGGGCGACTCTGCGGATTTCGCGGAAGGTCGCCAGGGTTTCGGGGCTTCCGGCCTCGTCGCTCGCGACGTCCAGGGCGACCACGATCTGGGTCGCGGTGAAATCATCGGAAACCAGCATGCGGTCGTACATATCCCACGAGAGAATGCGAGACTTAACCGCGGCGACTTCTTCCGGGAGGCCGGAAAAGGTTTCCGGCACCAGCGGTTCCACCAGGATCGAGCCGTCGCGGCCGGTGATGTAATCCGTCGATACGAGGGAGACGGAGGCTTCCACGAGGGGCAGCTTGGAGAGGGCTTCGTCGTAGGCGCGGAGCTTGTTCAAAAACTCCGAGTCGAACACCGTGCCGTACCTGCGCTCCAGCCCGACGAGAATCGTGATCTGGTTGCCGAACACCTCGTCTATCCCCTCGGCGGTAACCCGCGCGGGATTGTCTTCCGGGATGAAGCGGTAATTGTTGTTATCGATCTCCACCCTGCCCAGCTGCAGGAGGAAGAAAGCCGTAATTGCCAGGATCACTGCGATGATCAGGCGCGGCCGCCTGAAAAATTGTTCCATATATATACGCTCCTTGTCGCGTTTATTCGATGGGCAGAACCAGCAGAGAGCGGTCGCAGCCGGGCGAAGCCAAACCGCGAAGCACGATCTCGAAGGTTTCCTTCATTTCTTCCAGGATTATCCGGTTGTTGCGCATGGCGAGCGGAAGGCGCGCCACGTTTTCAACGATGCCGCCGGTGATCATGATGATGGTACGTGTTACCCTGACCGGATCGATGGAGGGGTCGAGGCTGCCGTCCGCGACGCCGCGGGAGAGAATGTCCTGTATCATCCTGAACAGCAGGAGCGGCTCCTGCAGTCCGGCGCCGGAGTTCTCTTCCACGATGTAGGGGAAGCCGGGGTTGAGCGCGTTCTTTACGCCGAACAGCACGATGATCTCGCTCGATTCGCCGAATATCTCGAGATAGCTCAGCCACAGCGTGCGGATCGCCTGCAAACCAGAATCCTCCGGCCTGATTTTCTGCTGAACATAGTCGATAAAGTACGAGCCGGCTTCGTGGAAGAACTCTTCCAGAAGGGACTGCTTGTTGTCGAAGTAGAGGTAGAGGGCGCCCTTGCTCAGTTCGCAAGCGGTCGCGATGTCCTGCATGGAGACCGAATCGATGCCGCGCTCCAGTATGAGCCGGCGCGCGGTGTCCAGAATAAAGGCTCGCCGCTCCTCTTTTTCGCGTTCCTTGCGTTCGCTGATTCCCATGAACCTTCCTGTTTAAAAACGCCGGTCATTTACTGACCGCCGGTCATTTATATAAGCATACAAAATTTATATTGAGAATTCAAGAAGAAAACGACGCAAAAAATCGACGAAAAAGATCACGAGCCGGCAATGGATTTCGCCTCCGCCGGCTGCGGCTGCTAGAGCCCGCCCCTGCAGGCGCGTTCTGCCTCGGCCCTGATGTTCCGTATCTTCTTGTCTAACGGGGTTGAAATCGGTACAGTAAAGGTACGTAGCGTGTATTTTTTGAAAGCAGGAGATAGATTATGGTGAAAGCGTTAGAGAAAAATTCGAAATGGCAGGGACGCAAGGGACCGGTGGTCCTCGTCATCATGGACGGCGTCGGATACGGTAAATACAGCGAAGGCGACGCGGTCGCGGACGCCCACATGGAAGCGCTCGCCGACTTCCAGAAAAACTGGCCCACGACCAGGCTCAAAGCCCACGGCACGGCGGTCGGCCTCCCCTCGGACGAGGATATGGGCAACAGCGAGGTCGGGCACAACGCGATCGGCTGCGGCCGGGTGTTCTCCCAGGGCGCGAAGCTGGTGTCCTCCTCCCTTGAAACCGGCGCGATGTTCTCGGGCGACACCTGGAAAAAGCTCGTCGGCAACGTGAAAAAGACCGGCGGAAAGATGCACTTTATCGGGCTCTTTTCCGACGGAAACGTGCACTCGCATATCGACCACCTGAAGGCTATGCTCGTTCAGGCTAAAAAAGACGGAGTCAAGTCCGCCCGCATTCACGCCCTCCTCGACGGACGGGACGTCGGCGAAACGAGCGCCCTGGACTATATCGATCCGTTCGAAGCCTGGCTCAAGGAGCTCAACGCGGACGGCTCGGATTTCCGCATCGCCTCAGGCGGCGGCCGCATGTTCATCACGATGGACCGCTACAACGCGGACTGGTCGATGGTCGAGCGCGGCTGGAACGTGCACGTGTTCGGCAAGGGCCGGCTCTTCGCGAACGCTCATGAAGCGATCGAAACCTGGCGGAAGGAGATCCCCGGGATCATCGACCAGGACCTGAAGGAATTCGTGATTGCCGAAAACGGAAAGCCGATCGGAACGATCGAGGACGGCGACTCGGTAGTGTACTTCAACTTCCGCGGCGACCGCGCGCTCGAGCTCACCGCAGCCTTTGAAACCGGGGCGGACTTCGACAAGTTCGACCGCGTCCGCGTTCCCGCGGTAGAATACGCGGGCATGATGGAATACGACGGAGACCTCCATATTCCGGCTCAATACCTGGTCACCCCGCCGGCGATCGACCGCACCATGGGCGAATACCTCGCCGCCTCCGGCGTGCGAACCCTCGCGATCAGCGAAACCCAGAAGTACGGCCACGTAACCTACTTCTTTAACGGAAACAAGCTCGGCAAGTTCGACGAAAAACTCGAGGACTACGTCGAGATCAAGAGCGACGTCCTCCCCTTCGAGCAGCGTCCCTGGATGAAGTGCGCGGAAATCACCGACTACGTGCTGGAAGCGATTCCTTCGGGAAAATACGACTACATCCGGCTCAACTTCCCCAACGGCGACATGGTCGGACACACCGGCATCTACGAAGCGGTGCTCTGCTCGATGGAAGCGATGGACCTCCAGCTCGCCCGCCTCAAGAAGGCGGTAGCGGCGGCCGGCGGCGTAATGGTGATGAGCGCGGACCACGGAAACGCGGACGACATGTTCGAACACGAGAAAAAGTCCGGCGCGGTCTCCCGCAAGGAAGACGGCTCGCCCAAGGCGAAGACCAGCCACTCGCTCAACCCCGTTCCCTGCATCGTCTACGACCCCGCCTTCAAGGGCGAGTACAAGAAGGAGCTGAAGGAAGGCCTCGGCATTTCCAGCCTCGCGGCGACCTGCATCGAGCTTCTCGGCTACAAGGCTCCGGAAGACTACGACGTCTCCGTCCTGAACTGGAACTGATAAAAAGATAGACCAAAGCCGGGGGCGCGCGCAAAACGGCGCGGCCGGCTTTCGGCTGCCGCGAGCCGCGCCCGCGCCGAAGGGCGCGGCCGGCAACCTGCGCGCGGCGCGTTGAGCCTGACTTCGGCGAGCGGCCGGACGCGGGCTTTATTCGGCGTCGACGCGGAAGGCGCCGACTGCTTCGTCGAGCTGGGAGATGGTTTCGCCGGTGCGCTCGGCCATGGTGGCGAGGCGGACGGCACCCGAGTTGACCTCAGCGATGTCGCGGGTGATGCTTTCCACGCTCGAGGAGCTTTCGGCGGTGCTGTCCCTGAGCCGGGCGATTTCGCGCATAATCGTTTCGCTGCCGCGGTTCATTTCGGCCGAGCCGGTTTGCACCTGGGCGGTTATGTCGTTCATCTGTTTCAGCGCTTCCAGAATCTGTCGCGCGCCGTCCTGCTGCTCGCCTATCGCCATTTTGAATTCCTGCACGAGGGCGTCAGTCGAACCGATGCGCTCGGCGACCAGGGCGAACGACGCCTTCGAAGCGCCGGAAGACTCCACCACCATATTGATTCCCCGCTGAACCTCGGCAAGAACCGTGCTGATCTTCTTAGAATTTTTAGACGCGTTTTCCGCGAGCGATCTGATTTCGTTCGCGACTACGGCGAAGCCCATGCCGGCGCTTCCGGCGTGAGCCGCTTCGATCGCGGCGTTCATCGCGAGCAGGTTCGTCTGGGCGGCGATCGCGGCGATCACCTTGTTGGCGTCCTGCAGAGAACGCGAGTCCGCGGCGATTCCGCTGATTCTTTGAGCGGTCGCTTCCTGCATGCCCGTGCCTTCCCGGGCCGCTTCCGAAAGTTCGGCGAACTGTTCCGCCATGATGGATGTCGAGTTATTCAAGGCGCCGATATTGCCGACCATCTCTTCGATCGAGGCAGAGGCTTCCGTTACGCTCGCGGCCTGTTCGGTGATCAGGCGGTCGAGCGAGGCGATGTTTCCGGTAATCTGCTCGACGGCTCCCGACACTTCCTGAACGCTCGCCTTCTGAATCGAGTTTTTATCCGTTACGATTTTCGCTCCGGCCGATATTCGCTCGATGGACGCGGCAGAATCCGAAGCGTTGCGGGTCAATCCGGTTCCGAGCACGATGAGCTGGTTCTGCGCGTCCTTGATTTCGCGCACGCTGTTCGCAAGCCCTTCGGTAAAGCGGTTGATCAATCCGGTTATGGTTCCCAGTTCGTCGACGGATGAAAGATAGATGCGGGAAGACAGATTTTTCTCCGAACCCGCGAGCTGGTCCAGCTGGGTAATGATCTGCGTGAAAACCTCTCCCATATTTGCGCTCCACACCCGTACGAAGGCGATGGCGACGCCGATGAAAACGAGCATTCCGAAACCGCTCGACAAAACCGAACCGCGCGGAATGCCTGCGAGCGAACCCCACTTACCCATCAGAACAATTCCCAGGGACAGGGCGTACAGAATGCCGAGGATGATGCAGAAAAGCGGAATGATCATCGCCTTACCTTGCTGGCGGTGATCCCGGAGCTTTAAGGGAAAGGAAACCAGCTTCTGGCTTGAAACGAACTTGATGGTGAGCCTGTCGGTCAAATTGTAGATGCCGGCGGCTCCCAACAGAGCCCAGGAGTAGGAAATGCCGGCGATGGGAAACGTCAATCCCGGATACAGGCCGATGACTCCCGCGAACAGGGAAACAAGAGCGATCCATGCAAAAGCTATCGCAAGATAGACGACGAAAATCTGCAGGGGAATCGCGCCGGTGCGCTTCATCGTCGCCATCGCTTCGTCCTCGGTGATGCCGGGACGGTTATAATCGATTGCATAGAGCGGAGCCCACAGGGAGCTCGCGGCAATGGTCGCCGCGACTGTGAGCAAACCGGACAGGAACACGGTCAGGAATACCGGCAAAAAAGCCGCGGAAGGAGATCGGAAAAAGGCGCATTCTATCGCGACTGGAATTACCGCTCCTGCGCTGCAAGCGCCGGAAATGAGCCTGAAGTAGCCTGAATACGATTTCACATTGAACCTCCGCGGGACAACATTGACAAATTTCGGCATCCGGGAATACTGGAACGATGACTGAAATAGAAATTAAAGCGCATGTATACGAACCCCTTGCCGTAGAAAAAACAATTTCGCAATTCGCGGGCGAGCCCCGGCGTCTTGAGAAAAAGGATGAATACTGGGCTCATCCCGAAAACGGAAAGCGCGTCAGAATCCGCGTCGAAACCGAATTCGACTCCGGCGGAAAGACGGCGTCCGTTAGAAAAATGATAGCATATAAGAGAAAAGAACTCAAAGATACAGTGGAAATAAACGATGAAATCGAGTTCTCCATCGATTCGCAGGACGATTTCCAGGCGTTTTTAAGCGATCTCGGCTTCGCGCCCAAAGACCGGAAACAGAAGAAAACGCTTTCATGGACAGTTGCAGAAACCGCCCGTCCGCCGATTACCATTGAATTATCGGAAGTCGAACCGATCGGATGGTTCGTCGAGATCGAGATTTTGATGGAAAATCCGGGAGAAGAAAGCATCGCACGGGCGAGGGAAAGCCTTATGGACACCCTGGCGCGCTGCGGCGTAAGCGAAACCGAGCTGGAAACCAGATACTATACGGATCTCTTAGCGGATTCTGCAAAGAAAATGTAAAAGATCTCCAGATACATTTGCATCCTGAGAAGGGCGAGATTATACTCCTAATTAACCGGTAGCACCGGCGCCGGTTTTGGCGCTGATCTCGCCGGCCCTGGCTATTGCCAGCCATGGCTCTATGCCAGCCTTGGCTATTGCCAACCCTGGCTATTGCCAGGACCCTTCTGTGCGGCGCTTAAGTGACAGCCCGGCAACCGAAGGGAAAGACGGTAGAATATGTCCGGTTTCGCCCCGCAAGAGCTTTCCGGAACCTCCTTGAAGACCGTTTTTCCAGTTGACCGGGCTTCTTATTTATGGGCACCTCGAAAAACATTCGGTTAGTTTTCCTCGGTGCCCTTATATAATACGGACGGCTGTCGAATAGACAGCCGTTTTTTTTCTGAAGCGCCGGAATCGCTTCCGCTTTATAGATCCACCGGAGCGTCGTTTTTCTCGCCGCCGGTTACGAAGCCCATTGTGATGAAGGCCAGCAAAAAGAAGACGGCGCAGAACACGAACATGGTTTTATAGCCGCCCACGTCGATGAAGAATCCGGCGAAGGAAGGCGCGACGATTGCCGCAAGCTGGGAGAACGTGTAGTAGAGGCCGGTGTATACGCCGATGTTGTGATGATGGGCCATCTGCCAGAGCATCGGAAACGAGTTCGCGATGATCGCAATCCAGAAAATTCCGAACAGAAACATGAGTCCCCAGAACGCGAGCTTGAGGCCTGCCAGCGGAATGCCAGCGGCCGAGGCTCCCGTTTCAAGAAAGAACACGGCGAGAACCGCGACGATGAGCACGAGCAGAGAGAGGCGGATTACGCGCTTCCGGCCCCACTTGCTGGCGGCGTATCCCATCGGAATAGCCGCAAGGGCGGACGAGATGCCGACCATACCCATCGCCAGGGGGCCCTGTCCGGTGGAAAGGCCGAAGGTGACGATGCTGTATTGGGTCAGATAGGGAACCACGCCCTGATAGCCGACGAACCAGAAAAACAGGCTCAACAGAACCAGAAAGCCGCTTTTGTCGCTTGCGGCGAATACGAGCCTGATGCTCTGGAAGAAGGGAATTTTCTCCGGTGCGGGAGTGCCGTCCGCGCCGGAGTCTGCCCGGGAAGTTTTATTTTCGCGGACGAAGGCAACCAGAAAGACGACCGCGATCAGTACGAAGAGGGCTCCAGCGGGAAAGGCGAGTCGGTTCTTCGTCGCGCCGAGAAGGGGCAGCACCGTATCCACGTCCATGAGCCTGGCGAGAAAGAGGGTTCCCACGATCGCCGCGATGTTGCCCATCGTGTTGATGACGCCGTTCGCCTGGGAGCGGAACTTGCCGGGAATGGTGTCCGGCATCAGGGCGACGACCGGTCCGCGGACCGACTGCTTAAAGAGGTTCAGAAAGAGCAGAAGAACGATGAGGGCGAGCAGAGAAGTCTCGGCTGCGTACGGGATTCCAGCGAAACAGATTGCTGAAAGCGGAAGCAAAACAATGATCCACGGCATCCTGCGGCCGAGCGGCGTTCTCGTATGGTCGGACCAGATGGAAACGACGGGAATCAAGAAAAGGGCCAGAAGATTGTCGAGGGACATGATCAAGCCGATGATCGTTTTATACGGTATATAGTTCGAAAGAAAAATCTGTACGTAGCTGTCGTAGAGGGGATCCATCATCCCCATGGTGAAGAATCCGAAGCCTATCAGAAAGGTCAACGGCAGGTAGGATCGAAAATGTTTTGCTTTTGCTTCCATGCTATACACCCCTTTTGGGGGAAGTATAGCATGGAATAATGAGGTTATTGCGAGAAAATCATGAGGCTTAGCCGATGTCCGCGACTGTTCTGACCTTGAGCGCCCGGGCGAACTGTTCGGCCGTTACGGCGAGAACGGTTCCTTCGGCGGGAGAGTCCGACCAGATTTCATCCTTGCGGACGAAAACGGCGGCGGTTTCCCCCGGCGCGAGGTCGAAGTAATTATCGGAGAACAGGGCGTCGAAGCCGGCGGTATCGAGTTCGATCGAGCGGGCGCAAACAGCGGAAGACACTCGTATTTCGAACCGGTCGCCCGAGTCCGCGACAGCGAAGGTCGGCGTTTCCTTTTTCCACTCATAGTGCTTCGGCGGAACGAAGAGAACAGAGCCCCGGCTTCCCGGCTCGATGAACGGGCCTTCGACAGAAGAATTGACGGAAGAATCGTCCGGTGCCGGCAACTCGCCGTCATTCGCGACAAAGGAATAATAGAGAATCGCCTTCCGCCGCGCGTATTCATCGGCAAGGATATCCGAGAAATCGAGGAAGACCGCTTCCGCGTCCGTCCATGCGGGAACTCGAACAGCCCGGCTTCCGGCGGAGAGAACCGTTGTTCCCGAAATCGAGCCGCTCTCGTCGATAAGGCGCCACAGGACCGTGCCGGAAACATCCCGCGCGGTTTCGTTCGCGACGTGAAGGCTCGCGGAGGATCCCGTTTCGCAGGCGGAAAGGAGCACCGGGGCGAAAAAGCGGCGGGACATGTAGTGAAGCGCCTTCCAGCGCCCGTACCAGTCGATGCTCGCCCAGGAGGCGACCGGCCAGCAGTCGTTGAGCTGCCAGTACACCGCGCCCATGCAGCGGTTTCCGTTCCGGTTCCGCCGCCAGTGTTCGACGCCGTACCTCAAGCCTTCGGCCTGAATCAATTGAGAGGCGTACACCAGGGCTTCGAAGTCGCGCGGGTACCGGTAATTCGCGCTTATATAATGAAGAATCTTCGCGTTTCCAGAATCGCATTTTTGATGGGCTTCCATCACCGGGGAGAAGATATTGCGGTCTTCAGGCAAGGTAAACGCTTCGATGGTTTTCATCGAGGGAAAGGATTCTATGCCGAACTCCGACATAAAACGGGAATAGCATTCGCGGTAGGCGGTAAAGGGCTTGAGCCCGTGCCACACCGTCCAGTTGTGCATATCGCCGCGCTCTTCCGCGTTCGGTTTGAAAAACGAGCCGCCGGACGACGGAGACGAGAGCCAGTAGAAGGTTTCCGGATCGAGTTCGCGGTTCAACGCGGGAAGAATCTCTTCGTAGAGCCTGATGTAATCGGCCTTGAGCGCCGGTGAGTACTTCTCCGACCAGCCCCAGGAACACCAGGCTTCCTCCTGTTCGTTGTTGCCGCACCAGAGCCCGAGGCTTGCGTGATGGCGGACCCGCTTCACGTTGTCGATTATCTCGGCGACGATGTTCTCCCGGAACGAAGGGCTGAGCTCGTACACGCCGCAGGCCATCATGTGGTCGTGCCAGATCACAAGGCCGTATTCGTCGCAGAGATCGTAGAAATCGTCTTCCGGGTAGTTCGCCCCTCCCCACACGCGGATGCAGTTGTGACGGGCGGCGGCCGCTGAGCGGACGAGCCGTTCGGTCCGTTTGCGGGTATTCCGCGCGATAAGGGAATCCTCCGGCACGTAGTCGGCTCCCATGGCGAAGAAGGCGGTTCCGTTCGCCTCGAAGGCGAAGGATTCGCCCCATTCGTCCGCGTCCCGCCTGACGGAGAGGGTTCGCAGGCCGAGACGGAGCTTTTTCTCGTCGAGCGTTTGCGCGCCGGCGCCTTCGTTGCGCGAAAGAACGACGGTCAGATCATAGAGATGCTGGGCGCCCAAGCCGTTCGGCCACCACAGCATCGCCCGGGGAATGCTGAGGGCGAGAGTCTTCTCGTAACAGGTTTCGCCCGGGGTTTCGAAGCCGGTGAACGTTTTTTCGGCGCTATCGGCGAGGGCGCAGGAGGCAGAGAATTCGCTGCCGTCCGGAGCGGTCGCGCTGACGGTCAGACCCAGGTTCTTCCATCCGGGCGCTTGCGCCGAAGCGCGCAGACGCACGCGCGCGAAAAGCTCTACGTCGGCTGTTTCACCCTTGCGGTTCGAATGAGTTTGTACAATATAGACGTCGCGGATGTCGACTTCTTCCGGAAGCGCGATGTACGCCGGGCGCCAGATTCCAAGATCGGGGAGCACGGGGCCCCAGTCCCAGCCGCTCATCGAATGGGCTTTGCGCAGGTGGCAAAAACCGGGGTATTGGCCGCCTGAGCCGCCGGGAAGCGGGAGACGGGTTTGCTCGGCCTGCATTTGGGCTGTCGGCGAAAGAAGACGAACCGTCAGGGTGTTTTTTCCGGGACGAGCGAGGCCCGCGAGGTTGAATTTCCAGGTGCGGTGCATGTCGGCGGTATTTCCGATGTGCGCACCGTTCAGGTACACCTCGGAAAGCGTATCGATTCCTTCGAATACCAGCTCGATCAGGGATCGCGATGCGATTTCCGGCGAAAGGTCGAAATCCCGCGTAAGCGTCCAATCGGCGGCCGCCAGAGCCGCATAGAGGCGCTCGTTCTCCCTCCAGAACGGGTCGGGAGAGGAACCGGTTTCCAAACAAGCTGAAAAAAGAGAACCGGGAACGGTCATCGACGAAGGAACGGCAAAGCCTTCGAGCCCTGCGGTTTTTCCTTCAGGGCCTGCAAGAGTCCACGTTCCGTTCAAATCAATCGTGCGCATGTAAAAACTCCTCTAATACTGATGAAAATGATACTGCAATCGACGTAAAAAACGCCCGGATCCGGGCGCGAGTTCATCGGTTCAGCCGATACACGGCGGCCTTTTTTCCGTTTACCAGAATATCGGTCCGAAAGCCCTCGCGGGCGGCGCAGGCGGAAAAAGACGGCGATACGGCGGCCGCGCGCTCGAAGAGGTCCTTTGCTCCGGTAAGAACGACGGCCTTTCCGCCGGGAGCGAGGATTCTGTCCAGTTCCGCCAAGAAGGCCGAATAGAGGGAGCCGAGTTCTGCCGAGTCGGAATAGCCGCCCGCCTCCCATTCGCCCCAGGGAGGGTCGGCGGCAACGAGATCGACCGAAGCGGTTTCGATCATGGCGAGATTTCGCGCGTCTCCGCAGTGGATCCGAACGCGGGAATTCCCGGAAAAGCGGCGCTTGAGACCGGAGACCAGGGACGAATCCGAATCCACCGCGACGATCGCGGCGTTCGGACAGAGAATCTCGAGCTGGGCGGGAATCGAGCCGTAGCCGGCAAAGGGATCGCAGACGAGCTTCTCCGTTCCTGAAGGCTGCGCCAGGGCGGCGACAAGCAGAGCCGTTTCGCTCTTTAATTCTCCCGGCCGCGGAGCCGGTCCCTTTTTAGCCGGGTGCTGGGGAAGCTTGCAGGCGAAATACGCCGGACCTTCCTGGCGGATGAGAAACCAGAATTCGGCGCCGCCGGAAAGCTTGTCGAGCCGCATCCGCGCCGAAGAGGCGATGTATTCTTCCGCTTTTTGGACAAAGCGCTTATCCACGCTTTCAAAGCGGCTCGCCCGCGAAAAGCGCAGGCGGAAAGAATTTCCCGGGATTTTGGGAGCGGCGAAGCCCGCCAGCGAATCTTTCTTGATGATTCCGTGGATCATGTCCGGAAAGGATATGCCCGGCGACGCCCATTCGCGGACGACGGCGAACACATTGGTGAAAAAAAGCGGCGCTTTTAAAAGCGGATCGGCCGACGGGGCGCTGAACAGCACCATTCCGCCGGACCGGGAGACGATCTTGACTGATGGAAGAAAGCGGCGGAGCAGCAGGGGAACAATTTCTTCGAAGCCCGCGGGGAATGTCACCAGAAAGCGTAAGTCGCGCATGCGGGCATACTACACCATCGGGTTTGCATTTTCCAGCTCCCGGGGGTACTATGGGGGTATGAAGCTTAAAGCGAGATTTTCACTCATCATCGGTTCGTTGCTCTTCATCGCGGCGGCGCTGACCGCGTTCGTAATCTTTTCATTCTCCCATGTTTCCCGCCTGCAAACCTATCAGACGAGAACCAGCGATACGGTCACCGAATGGGTGAAGCTGCGCATCTTCCTTTCGGATATTTTCACCGTATCATTCGACGTCGATACGGTCGATTCGCGCTGGATGGATATAAATACGAATTTCTCCGGCTCGTTTTCGGGCATCGCCGAATCGCCTCTGCGCGGCCGGCTATCCGCCGAGACGAACGAGCTTATCGACAACGCCGGCAATCTTCTGGAGCTCATGCAAAAGTCCTTTACCGCCCTCGACTCCGAAATCGGCCAGCTCTCAGCGGCAGGGATCGCGTCGAACACCAAGCTCCAGCTGAAAAGCCGAGGACTCAGCTCCGTTTTCAATTCGCGCGAATCGGAAGATTCGTCCGCGGTGACGCTCTGCTATCTCCAGCTCAGTTCGTCGCTCTACAAAATGAACGTATATTCGGCGCCCTTCGAATCGATACTCGAAGAAATCAAAAACCATCTGGACCGGGACGTTTCGGCGAATATCCGCAGCGTTTTGCTCAGAAGCATACTCGTTCTCGCCGTCCTTTCCCTGGCCGCCTTCATCGTCATCTTCCGTATGACCTCGAAAATCGTACGGCGGCTCGACTCGCTCAGAGACAGCACGGAATCGCTCGCCGCGAAGGACCTGACGATCTCCGTCGGCGACCGGTACAAGGATGAAATCGGCGAACTTTCCGGCCATCTCGACACCTCCATCAAGGCGCTCAACGGCGTGATGAAATCCGTGCAGACGGCTGCCGACGACGCGACGGGCATGAGCGAGTCAATCAACTTCGCCGCGGGAGAAGTGACGACCGCTACCACAGAAATAAATTCCAACATCGAATCCATGGACAAGCAGTTCGACAATATCAAGACCGCGATGAAAAACGCGTCCTCCGCGCTGGAATCGATGTCCTCCTTCCTGGTTACGTTCATGACCGACATCGAACGCCAGAACAGTTCGATCGCCGACAGCGGAAAAGCGATTTCAGTCATGTCGGAATCGATCAACACCGTATCGAAGAAGGGCAGGGACAAAACGCGGCAGATGGATGAGCTTCAGCGGGTCGCGCAGGAAGGCGAAGAAAAAATCGAGAATACCGAGTCGATTCTCGTCGGCGTTACCGGCCAGCTCGACGAGGTTCATTCGTTCATCACCATGATCAATTCCATCGCCGAACAGACGAGCATTCTGTCCATGAACGCGGCGATAGAAAGCGCGCATGCGGGAGAGGCGGGAAAGGGATTCGCGGTAGTGGCGGACGAAATACAGAAACTCGCGGAGTCTACCACCGAGAACGCGCAGCTGATTACGACGACACTGACGGAAATCAGCTCCAACGTACAGGAAGCCCGGAATTCGAGCCAGAGCGCGACGGAGGCTTTCAGCAACACGACTTCCGCAATCCAGGAATTGAATGTAACGCTGAACGAAATCGTATCCGCGCTCGAGCTGATCGACGAACGGAGCGGGGAGCTCTCCCGCCAATCGAAGGAAGTTCTCGATACGACGTCAGGATTATCAGTTAAAACCGATAAACTGGATTCGTTGAGAAAAACCGCAATACATGAAATTATTCAGATGGACTCGATCATCGCAGAATCGAGCGGAGGGGTTTCGGAAATCGCCGCCGGAACGGGAGACATCCTGAAACGCATCATGGAAATACACGAGCTCAGCACGAAGAGCAAGGAAGCGATGAAGGTTTTAGATTCTATGCTCGAGGAATTCCGTACGACCGATTCTACAATTCAAGAGCTTGATTGACGGCTTCAACGAAATCGGGAAGAGAGACGGGTTTCTTGAAAAAGCGGTCCGCGCCCATTTGAGCAAGTTCTTCTTCAAGGCCGGGATCTTCCAGAGCGGTGATGACGATGACGTACGGCTTGCCGAAGGTAGCGTCGGTTTTGATTCTCCTGCAGATTTCCTGGCCGTTGACTCCGGGCAGGGCCAGGTCCAGAATCACGAAACCGGGTTTGCGGTCCGCAAGCTGGGCGCCGGCGTCGAATCCGTCGAAGGATTGAAGCACGCTCATGCCCTGCAGATTTTTTTCAAGATAGTTTTTTATGGCGTTATTGAGGGCGACGTCGTCGTCGATGACTATGAGGGATTTCCAGTTGGCTTCAGGGCCGATGACGTCCTGGAGTACTTCGGGCATGCGCATTCCGCGCTCTAAAATGAAGCTGACGAGATCGTCCCGATAGACGCGATATTGGCCGCCGGGCGTGTTAAAAGTCTTCAAATAGCCGTTTTTGATCCAGTTGATCGCTGTCTGATTGACGACTCCGCAAAGATTTGCGACTTCAAGAGCGGAAAAAATCTGGATGCGCCGTGTTTTTACTTCCTTGTTCATAATACCTCACATGGAAATATAGACCAAACCAAGGGTCATCTCAAGCACTTAATCAGTGTTTCCAGCCTTTTTAAGGCATGTTTTAATGGTTTGACGGGAAAACCCCGCGCGCGATAAAGAGGTTACCAATTTATTCCCCTCGCGGCCGCGCGCGATAAAGCGTTCTGCGGCCTTCATACAGCGCGATTCCTCGTCTTCGGGGGAAAGGGACGCCGAAACGCTTTCCTCGGCGATTTCCGCGGAAACGCCCCTGCTGCGGAGCTCCGCGACGAGACGAGAGCGGCCTTCCGCGCGATGAATTGACCGCGAGCGAAGCCAGGCTTCCGCGAAGCGCCTGTCCGAAAGCCAGTTTTTCTGCTCGAGATAATCGAGCGCCTGCGCGATCGCTTGTTGCGAATGGCCCTTTCTGGCCAATTTTACCGACAATTGAAACCGGCAGTGTTCAGCTCGGGCCAGGTATGCGACGGCGTCGCGCTCGGCAAGATAGCAATGCGAAGCGAAAAGAAGCGCTTGGGTTTGTTCCGGGGACAGCCGGAGTCCCGGTTTGAGAGCGGAAAGAAGGGACGCTTCTACGTATTCGTCTCTGAGAAAAAAAGAAGGGCCTTCGGCCGCGGATACCTTGAGTATCCCGGCTGAGGCCCATTCCAAATCGAGAAGAGTAGCCAGAATATCAGCGTTTGCTGAACTGGAATCTTCTGCGAGCACTGCGCTGACCGTACTTCTTTCTTTCAACCATGCGGGAATCCCGGGTAAGGAGTCCGTTGGCTTTAAGGGAAACTCTGTTTCCAAGATCGATCTGGGCGAGGGCGCGGGAAATGCCGTGGCTGCA
This sequence comes from Teretinema zuelzerae, assembly GCF_021021555.1. Lineage (NCBI taxonomy): Bacteria > Pseudomonadati > Spirochaetota > Spirochaetia > Treponematales > Treponemataceae > Teretinema > Teretinema zuelzerae. The sequence goes on from NZ_JAINWA010000003.1 coordinate 1,009,301, forward strand.
AGCTCCGGCCTGTCCGTTGAGTCCGCCGCCGTATACGGTGATCACCACGTCGAACTTGGTGTCGCTGGCGGTAACCATGAGGGGCTGGCGAACAACCTGCACCTGCTCGGGGGTGGCGAAATAAGAGCTCGCTTCCTGATCATTGACCAGGAGCTTTCCATTTCCTTCGCGGATAAAAACGCGGGCAACGGCGGTCTTGCGGCGGCCGGTTCCCATTCCGATATTTTTGATCACGATCCTTACTCCTCGTTAGACTTCCACAACCTGCGGATTCTGGGCGGCATGCGGGTGCGCGGCACCGGCATAGATCTTCACGTTTCCGAGCATCCGACGACCGAGAGGTCCCTTCGGAAGCATTCCCTTGATGGCGAGCATCAGGGGATCGGTGGGATGGCGTTCAAGCAGCTTGTTATAGCTGAGAGCCCGGAGATGACCGACAAAACCGGTGTGGTGATAGTAAATCTTGTCCTGAGCCTTGGTTCCGGTTACGGCTGCCTTCTCGGCATTGATAATAACAACGTAATCGCCTGTGTCCTGGTGAGGAGCGTAGGTAACCTTGTGCTTGCCCCGAAGCATAGCGGCGGCTTTAGCGGCAACGCGTCCTACGGGCTTATCTGCCGCGTCGATCACGAACCAGGCGCGGGGAGCCTCTTGTTCCTTCAAAAAAATAGTCTTCATGTGCGTACCTTGAATAAAATTATTCCTCGCATCGGGGCTCAAGCATCAGACCCGATCCGTTTTGCGCAAGCGATGAAAATCACCGCAAGACGCAGATAATGTGGGTTACTCAATATATAAAAAGAAACCGGATGATGTCAAGGGCCGATGCTATTCCGTCTTGCCGCCCGCGGCTTTCGCGGCTTCCTCTTCCTTTTTTGCCTCTTCCTTGTCTTTCAGGTCGGCTATTCCGATGAAAATGGAAACGAGGCCGACAAAGGCGGCGAAAACCGGAAGGCCGCCGCGAAGAAACAAAATCATGTCAGCTCCCCAGCCCAGACCAAAACCCGCAAGTTCGGGGGGAAGAGCGGCGAAAACGGTGAACAACACAAGAATAATTCCGGCAATTAAGGCAACCATTGGAAAATCTCCTTATTACGGACGATCGATCATCCGTTTACATTCATAATATTCTCATATGCCGACGCTCTGGTCAACCGAAGCCTCTTTTCAGTATACTGACGCCCATCATGAATTCATCGTCTTCAGTTATAAAAGCCGCGTTTCCTGTCACGATTCCGGTTCTTTTCGGCTACATCGCGATCGGAATCCCCTTCGGCCTGATGCTCGTCAAGGCCGGGTATCCCTGGTGGCTCGCGCCGATCATGAGCGTTCTGATGTACGCCGGAGCGGGCCAGTATATCGCGATCGGTCTTTTCGCGGCGAACGCCCCTCTTGCGGGAATGCTCGTCACCATGCTGATGGTGAATATCCGTCATATCGTGTACGGACTGTCCCTGATAGAAAAATTCCGCGGCGTCGGCAAATGGAAGGCGTATCTGGTGTTTTCGCTCACCGACGAAACCTACGCGATCCTGACCGGAGTAAAAGCTCCCGACAATATAAAACCGGGATCGTTCTACGGGACAATCGCCCTTCTTGATCAATCATACTGGATTCTCGGAAGCGTCGTCGGGGCGCTTGCCGGAGAGCTCATCCCCTTCTCTTTCGCCGGGATCGACTTTGCGCTTACGGCTCTCTTCGTCGTCCTGCTGATGGATCAGCTCACCCGTACGCGGGATATGCTTCCGGCGGCGATCGGATTGCTCTGCGCGGTCGCGGCGCTGGCGCTGTTCGGGCCGGGACAGATGCTCATCGCGGCTCTCTGCGGAGGGCTCGCTATTCTGATACTGGTTCGGGGGAGGCAGAAATGACGCCGCTTGCAGGAACTATCGCAGCAACCGTATTAATGGGACTTACGATTCTCGCCACGAGGGCCTTTCCCTTCCTCCTCTTTTCACGGCGAGATCCGCCGAGGATCATCAGATTCGTTGAAAAATACATACCGCCGATGGTCATGGCGGTGCTCGTCGTCTATTGCCTCAAGGATATCCGCTGGACGGAGAGTCCGTCGGGATTCAGGGAGATTCTGGCGATCGCGCTGGTGATTTTACTCCACGCGCTGAAAAAAAACGCCCTGCTCTCCATTTTCGGAGGCACGGCGTTTTACATGATTCTCATTAATATATGGAAATAAAAGAGCGTGGAAGTCGCGTCTGATAGAGCGGCGCGCGGCCGGTTATATCAGGCGAACTTCCGGGAAACCAGAATCAGCGCGCCCAGTACCATCAGATGGCTGGAAAGCGTGCTCATATAGCGCAGAACGCTGGAAACATTGCGGAAAATCGTTCCGCCGCCGATGGGGGCGATAAAGTCCACCAGAACGATGTTCGCGATCCACAGGATAATGAAGATGAAAAGAATCATATCCGTGATGCGCAGATCCGTGGTGAACAGCTCGGTGAGCAAAAAGAATCCGGCGATGATCTCGAAGACGCTCAGAACGACGATCATGATCGTGACGATCGACCTGCTCTCGAACAGGCCGTTAAGAAAGCGGACGACGGGTTCCAGATCGCCTGCGCTCGAATTGAGGAGACCGGTAACTCCGCTCGCGAGCAGAAAAAGAGCAACCGCAACTTGAAGAATAATGAGTCCCAGACCGCGTTTCATTTGAATCTCCTTGATCTTTTGTGTACTATATCCCGTATGTTATACCGCCATTTACCCAAAATTACAAACGGGATTTTTTCTATTATTGCACCGGACTTCGCCTCCAGGCGCTTTTCCGCCCCGATGTCCGCATCGGCGAAGCCCGCCGCGAATCCGCTCGCGCCGAAGGCGAAAACGGCCCCCGAAGACGAAACCCCGGCAGTCATGAAACAGGCCGCGGAAGCGGGAATAAACGCGTATTACGCGGGCGAGAGCGTTTCGAGAATCCAGGAACTCAAGGCTTTGGAAGCTCAGGCCGGATTCGCCTCAGCGCCCTGGCGAATCATCGCCGCGCCGGAAGGAACATCCGGAGAAAAACTGAAACAACTTCTTGAAGAAGTGCGATCGGATGCGCGGACCTATATCGAAGTACGCATCGGAAATCCGCGCGCGGCTCTTGCCCTCCAGGGAAACGCTTTTCTCACTGCGGCACGCGCGCTTTTGAATGATGGAAAACTTGCCGGCATTGGATTCTCAGCGCCATTCCAAACTGAAACCCTGCGCACCGCGCTTGAGTCCTTCGCAGACTGGGATTTCTGCACCCTTGAACTCAATTATCTTGCCGAAGGTCCGGATTCGCTTCTCGCAGAAATGGCATCCAGGGGCATGGCGATATTCGCGAGGGATCCGCTTGCTTCCGGCAAGCTGGCACAGGTTCCTCCCGAGGTGCACGAAATTTTCCGCAACGCGACAGTGCCCCGGCGCCACGACGAATGGGCCCTGCGATCCCTGTGGGAACGCCAGGAAATTACCGCGATCCTCATCGAACCGGAGAATTCGTTTCTGTTCGGAGTCAGGACGATTTTGGCGGAAACCGGGAGGCCGAACAGTCTTCCTTCCGCGGAGCTTGCGGTGATCAGGAACGCGGCAGCCGAATTCAGGCGAATTCTCAAAAAGTCTTGACACAATCGAGCAAATCCAACACATTCAGCTTTGCAGTTATATACTATATATCGGATGCTGCAAGTTGAAATGAATTCAAGAGAATTCATCGAGAAACCGGCCGACGGTTTTCCGGGAGGACAAAGAAAAACATTGAAAGGGTGCGACGTTTCTATCGATAACGTGTCCAAGTCTTTCGGGACTTTCCACGCGCTTGATGCCGCGAACATCAAGATTAATAAGGGCGAATTCTTTTCGCTTCTGGGACCATCAGGGTGCGGCAAAACCACCCTGCTGCGCATCATCGCGGGCTTCGAAACTCCGGATTCCGGAATCGTCGCCTTTGACGGCAAGAATGTCATCGGTATTGATCCGAATAAAAGACAGTCGAACACCGTTTTTCAAAACTACGCGCTTTTCCCCCATTTATCAGTCTTCGAAAACGTTGCCTTCCCGCTTCGTATCAGAAAGCTGCCGAATGCAGAAATACGTACGAAGGTAATGGATTATCTCCAGCTCGTCCAACTGGACGCCCATGCGCATAAAAAGCCGAACCAGCTTTCAGGCGGCCAGAAGCAGCGGGTAGCCATCGCGCGCGCGCTCATAAACGAACCCAGCGTTCTCCTTCTGGACGAACCGCTTTCGGCTCTTGACGCGAAGCTTCGGCAGAACCTCCTGGTGGAACTGGATAAAATACACGACAAGATCGGAATCACCTTCATTTACGTTACGCACGACCAGAGCGAAGCTCTTTCGGTTTCAGACCGCATCGCCGTCATGAATCAGGGCAAGGTGCTGCAGATCGCCTCTCCGTTCGAAATTTACGAAACTCCCGCTACGGAATTCGTCGCGAAATTCATCGGCGAAACGAATCTCTTCGATTCGCGCGTAGTCGAATGCTCGGCGTATAAACAAGACGAGTTCATGTGCACCCTCGACGTACCCGAACTCGGAAAGCAGATCAAGGTGACCGACTACGACAAAACCGAAATCGGCCAGCAGGTGAGCTTCACCGTCCGCCCCGAAAAAGTAAGAATCACTCTCGAGGCTCCCCAGTCGGGCAATCGAGAGCTGAATGTGTTCAAGGGCGTAGTCGAAGAGCCGGTATACTCGGGATTCCAGTCGAAATTCTACGTAAAGCTCGAAAACGGCGCGGAAGTAAAGGTGTTCAAGCAGCACCAGAACTATCTTGAAGACGGCCCCGAGATCGCGTGGAAGGACGAGGTGTACGTATCCTGGAGCGCGAACGACGGATACATCGTCGAGGTGATCAATCAATGACCCGGGCAAGAACATTGTCCGGCCAGAATTTCGGCCCCCGCTACAGCTTCCCCATGGGAGCCTGGTTCACTCTGTTTTTCATACTCCCCCTTGCCATCATCATTTCATATAGTTTTATGAAAAAAGGGCTGCACGGCGGAGTCGAGCTTAAATTCACCCTCACCGCGTACGCGCAGATGTTCAACTCGAGCTACGGCAAGCTGCTGGTCAGAACCTTGTGGGTGACCTTTCTGGCAACGGTAGTGTCGATCCTTCTCGCGCTGCCCTGCGGCTACGCGATGGCGCGCAGCAAGAACCAGACCTTTCTGCTGTTTCTCGTAATCATCCCCTTCTGGACCAATTCGCTCATCCGCATCAACGCATGGATCGCGATTCTGGGAAACGAGGGCTTTATAAACGAGACGCTCAGAAAGTTCGGCCTGATTACGGAAAGCCTCCCGCTTCTCTATAATCAGGGAGCCGTGATTCTGGTCATGATCTACATGTACCTGCCCTACGCGATTCTCCCGGTGTTCACGGCCATGGACAAGTTCGACTTTTCCCTGCTGGAAGCGGCGAGAGACCTCGGCGCGTCTAAAAGCGAGTCGATGATGAAGGTGCTTCTGCCGAACGTGAAGTCCGGCATCGTCACCGCGATCATCTTCACCTTCATACCGATTTTCGGCGCGTACACCGTGCCGCTGCTCGTCGGCGGAAAGGATTCCTACATGATAGGAAACGTGATCGTCGATCAGGTGACCAAGATCAGAAACTGGCCGCTCGCTTCGGCCTTCTCGGTATTCATCACCATCGTGAGCACGGCCGGAGTGTTATGGATGATGGGAACCAGCGCCCGGGAAGCGGCCAGGAACAAAAGCCAGGCCGTCAAACAGGAGCCGACAGTATGAGCGCCCAGAAACCGGATACCCTGTACCAGCATTTCGTATCGCGCCTTTCCAAGAAAAAGCCGATGTCGGAACCCGCCAGGCACGCTCGCCGCGCCGAACAGAATTCCGCAATCAAATTTTCGCTGTCGAACACCCTGTTGGCTGTTTCGCTGATCTTTCTCTTTCTGCCCCTGATCGTCATCGTTTTTTATTCGTTCAACAGCGCGAAGGGAATGGTATGGCGGGGATTTTCCCTGGATTGGTACAAGAAACTCTTCCTTGACTCGGATAAACTGTGGTCCTCGTTCGGAAACAGCGTACTCATAGCCTTCAGTTCGGCGGCGGTCGCGACCGTGATCGGTTCGCTCGCCTCCATCGGCGTGAACTGGTACCGTTTCCGCGGACGCGCCTACATCCAGACGGTGAGCTTTCTTCCTATGGTTTTGCCGGAAGTGATCATCGGCATCTCGATGCTGATTTTCTTTTCGGCGGTGAATATTCCGCTGGGAATGATAACGATCTTCGTCGCGCATACGACGTTCTGTCTTCCCTTCGTGTTCCTGATGGTGCTGGCGCGCCTCGACGAATTCGACTACTCGATAATCGAAGCATCCCACGATCTGGGAGCCTCGGAGAGGCAGACCCTGTTCAAGGTGATAATTCCGGCGATTATGCCGGGAATACTTTCAGCCTTCATGATGTCGGTCACCATGTCGCTGGAAGACTTCGTCATCACGTTCTTCGTATCGGGACCGGGCTCGACAACCCTGCCGCTTTACGTATTCTCGATGGTTCGCTACGGCATTTCCCCCGTAATCAACGCGTTGTCGTTCATCATGATTCTGGGGACGATGGGAATCGCGTTCATGCTCAGGAATTTCCTGAAAAGCATCGCCGCGTCAAAGTAACCTGTTTCGCTCATTCGCTTAAAATAGAAGGAGGCTTTCAGCCATGAAAAAGAACATTGTCAACGTCCTGACTCTCGCTTTGGTCGCGCTGGCCGCGCTTTTCGGAGCAGCCGGATGCAAAAAGGGAGACGGAAAAACCCTGTACCTCTACAACTGGGCAGTGTACACGCCCGACTCCGTCATCAAGCAATTCGAAGAAGAATTCGGAGTCAAGGTCGTCTACGACGACTTCGCGTCCAACGAGGACATGTACGCGAAGCTCAAGGCGGGCGGATCCGGCTACGACCTCATCGTACCCTCCGGCGACTATGTCTCGATTATGAAAGAACAGGGAATGCTCGAGAAAATCGATCTTTCCAGGATTCCCAATGCCAAGTATCTCAAGAAAGAAACTCTCGAAAAAGCAACCTATGATCAGGCCATGGAATATTCCGTTCCGTACTATATGGGAGCGGCAGGCATCGCCGTTAACAAGGAAAAGGTTCCGAACTTCGAAGAATCCTGGTCGATCTTTGCCAGAAAAGACCTTGCCGGACGCATGTCAATGCTCGACGACATGAGAGAGGTGCTCGGAGACGCTCTTGCCTACCTCGGATATTCGGTCAATACGACGAACCAGGCAGAACTCGACCAGGCCCTCGCTCTTGTGAACAACGAATGGAAGCCTAACCTGGTCAAATTCGACGCGGAAGGATTCGGAAAGTCCTTCGCCGCAGGCGAGTTCTGGGTAGTTCAAGGCTACGCCGAAGTCGTATACGGAGAAATTCCTCCGGAAAAATACGATACCGTCGCGTTCTTCATCCCCAAAGACGAGGGCGGCCCGATGTATATCGACAGCCTCTGCATCCCCAAGGGAGCCCGCAACCCTGAACTGGCCCACGAGTTCATCAACTTCATCCTCCGCCCCGAAATCTACGCTGAATTCCTGGACAGCTTCGGATTCCCTTCGACAATCCACACCGAAGCCGGAGCCCTGCAAAAAGTACAGCCCTATTACAGCGCGGAGAGCCTGGCAAACTGCGAGTTGAAGGAAGATCTCGGCGCTGATCTCGAACTGTATAACCAGATCTGGCAGAAAATTCGCTTTACCGAATAATCCCCCGCGGATATACTGAGTCCACCCATGAACCCGGACACCGTATATCGATCAATACTTGACCGGATGCCCCAGCTCGTGCTGGCGGCATCCGTTGTTTCTTCGCCCGACGGCGGCATTCACGATTTTCGCATAACATACGTAAACAAAGCGTGGGAAACGCTGACCGGCTCTCTTACGGCCACTGTGGAAAACAAGCTGTTTTCCGAGACTGTGTACGCGAACTCGGGCATAGCCTGGGTCGACGCCGCAGGCCGTCTTTTTTCCGGCAAAACCGATGTGCATAGCGTACAGTTCAGCGAGCTTCTGGAAAAATGGCTCGATTTCCGTTTTACCCTCCTTGACGAACAGACTCTTATGGTTACGATCGACGACGTAACCGAAGCCAGACAGGCTGAAACCCGTTTAAAAGAGCAGAATCTCAGGCTATCCGCCCTGTCTGCCGAATTAGCCGAATCCAAGAAAAATCTGAAAGTTAAACTTGAACGCATCGAAAACCTCAATTCCAATCTTGAACAGATGGCGTTTTTCGACCGGCTCACCGGGCTCCCGAACAGACTCCGGTTCACCGCTGTTCTTACCGCGCAGATTGAAGAGGCGCGGCGAAAGGGCGAGCGCGTCGCGTTGGCGATTCTCGACGTTGACAATCTGAAAACCCTCAACGATTCTCTGGGCCACGAAGCAGGAGACGCCGTTCTTGCCCAGATGGGAGCGAGGCTGAAGGCCTACGAGTGCGATACAATACTCGCAAGCCGGTTCGGAGGCGACGAATTTCTTATAATTTTCCGGGAATTCGAGCACGAAGCGGAAATGCTTCATGTGATAAACGCAATTCGGGAAGACCTTGAAAAAAACTATTCATGGGAAGACGCTCCCCTCCATAGTTCGGTCTCCACCGGGGCGGCGATCTTTCCCGACGACGCCGACACCCTCGAAAACCTGCTGAAATACGCGGACATCGCCATGACGGACGCAAAACGACGGGGCAAAAACACGCTGTCTCTCTTCCATTCGGTCATGCAGGAAAATCTGATGAACCGGCTTAAAATGGAATCGAGAATGACGGACACCCTTGAAAAAGGCCTCTTTCAGGTTTTTTTCCAACCGCAGGTCGATTCCATAACCGGGGATCTTAAAGGATTCGAAGCGCTGGTGCGCTGGTTCGACACCGAACTCGGCTATATAAGCCCGGACAGGTTCATTCCGCTCGCCGAGGAAAGCAAGATCATCATTGCGTTGGGAGACTGGATACTGGATACGGTATGCAGAATACTCGCCTCGTGGAGGTCCGAGCTCGGGTTTACCGGAACGGTTTCCGTCAACATATCCCCCGTTCAGCTGAAATGCCGCGATTTCACGGAAAAGCTGAAAAGAACGCTCGACAAATACGGCATAGATCCGGGAGCCATAGAGATCGAAATCACCGAGGGGATATTGATAGATAATTTCGACCAGGTTATCGAGATTCTCAATGTCATCAAAAAGATGGGCATGAGAATTTCCCTGGACGACTTCGGTACCGGGTATTCATCCCTGAGCTATCTGCAGTTCATCCCGCTCGACACCCTGAAAATCGACAAGTCGTTCATCGCGAATATTACGAGAGACGGCCGAATCGAATACGAAATAACCAATGCGATCGTGACGCTGGTGAACAAGCTCGGTTTGAACACCATCGCGGAAGGCGTTGAAACAAAAGAACAGATGGACGTGATACGGGCGATCAACTGCCGTACCGTTCAGGGGTTTTATACGGGCAAGCCGGCCCCGGCGATCGAATGCGAAAGGCTCATCCGCTCAGGCGGCTACTCAGGCGTTCCCCGATAGCCCCATTTGCCCAGAACAATCAGCTCCGGTCGATACTCGAAGTGCATATTGTCCCACAAATGCCACTTCCCTCCCCACACGAAGCCTTCTTCTTCGAAAATTTCCACGACCGCGTCTGGAGGCATCCACCGGCGGTCCAGAGGTATCAGCATCCATTTTTCGTTCCAATAACTGATCCAGTTCCAATAGATGTTTTTCTGGCCCCAGCCGACGGGAAGAATATCGATGGCGATGCCCCAGCTATGCTGGCTCCTGCGCGTGCTGTCGCGGACTTCGCGCCAGTTGTAGCCTTCTATGCGGGAAATCTGGGAAAGAAAACGCGCAACCTCCGGGTTTGAACCGGCTTCGTCGTTCAATCTCTGTTCTATTCGCTTGAGAGCGGGCACGAGCGAGCGGTGAACAGAGACGCGGGCGGTGAGCCAGTCGAAACGGGTAATCGATGCTTCTATTTTTCGCCGGGATTCTCCGCCGTACAGAAGTGTGTAAAAAGCGGGATTGAAATCGAGAGCGTTTCTGCGCTGCTCCGCGAGCAGTTCGGCGTTCAGTCTGCCGATGGTTTCTTCGGTGAATCGGGACGGATCAGGGATTTTATCGGGATACAGATAGTCGACGTAGGCCCGCCACTGCGATTCGGTTCCCAGATCCTTCTTTAAAAGAAGCCTCCCCCGCGCCCAATAGAGACGGGTTCCGTCTATCTCCAAAAACCAGTCGCCCTGGACGGAATCGTAATCCACCAGGGATATCCGGTCCGGATACGAGACGAGCAGGGAGCGCAGCACGAGCCAGGGGTCGTCGAATACGCGCTCGGAAGGGTCGGACCATGCGGGAAGGGTCGACGACGGGCTGAACAAAAGCATGCAGAGCAAAAGAAGCGACAGGGCTTTTCGATTCATGGCGAGACTATACACCCGGGAACCGTTAATCCGCAAGACGAGGGGAGAATCACTCCTCCTCCCGGCAGCCTTCGAGGCGCTTGAGCCGCTGTTCGTCAAGACGAACGGAGAGATTCTTTTCATTCGACGGAAGAACCGTTCCCCGGGGAGCGCCTTTCGCGCGGCGAAGATATTTCACTCTGGTGTAGTACAGATCGGCCGATCCGGCCTTCCTGCCCTTCGAATAAAAAAGAGCGAGGGTTCCCGCGTCGATCATAATTTCCAGGGGAAAGGTTTTACCGGGCCGGTTTTTGATGAACACGTAGCCGCCAGGCCAATCCCGCGTGTGAAGCCACAGATCGAAACCCTTTACATGGCGGCGCAGCAATTCGTCGTTTTCAGCCGCGGTGCGGCCGACAAGAATGGTCCAGCCGTCCACCGTAAAGCACAAGCCGGGATATTTCTTTTCGATCTGCTGCCGGGGGCGGTTTTGTTTGCGGAGGGCTTTTTGGATGATGAGCGGATTCGGTTCGGATTCGAGGGAAGCAAGTTCGGAGGCAAGAGCTTCCAGGGTTCTCCTGCTCGACGCGATGTCCTCTTCGAGATTTGCAAGGCCGGACACCGCTTTCCGGTATTTTTCATAATAGCGCGCGGCGTTATCCTGCGGCTTGAGCAAAGGATCGAGGGGGATGAGCACGACGCCGCCGGTCTCCCAATCGGCAACCTCGATCGTGTCCATTCCCTGCTTGATAGCCCACAGATTCGCGGTCAAAAGATCGCCCTGTTTTCTCCAGCGATCCGCGTGCAGGAATTCCTCGCGTTTTTTTTCAAGGCGGACCAAGGCGGTCTTGATTCTGACGGAGCGGGTATCGAAGCGGCGTCGCGCTTCTTCTATCAAGGCTTCCCGCGACAGGGTTTGAGCGTGTTCGGCGTACCAGCGGTCTATCTTGTGGTTAAAGGCGCCTTCGCCGGGAAGGTCGCGGACAACCCAAACACGATCCTCCTGCTGTTTAGGCTGAGGGGGCTCGGGAGTCCAGCTTTCGCCGGTAATTTCGTTCCGCTTGGGACGGCGATAGAAAACGTCGAGAATCACGCCGGCGGAATCCGTCACGATAATGTTGGCCGCTCCGCTCCAAAGCCTGATGTACATCGAAAAGCGTTCGTCGCCCCGGGACAGGATCATCTCGACGATTCGATTCGAATCGAGCTGCCGGACCGAAACAACCCGGGAGCCGCGCAGGCGGGAACGGCAGAACTCCATGAAACGCAGGGGTTTTTCGCTCTTCGGCACTGCCCGCCGGGTTTCATGGAGGCGGCAGACGCCCGGAGCGAGGCACACCAGAAGCGTTACGGAGACCGCAGGGCTATCGGCGCCGGTAGATTCTCCGCGGGCGCCCTTGTACAGATGGAAAGCGATCGTGTCGAAAGACGGCTGGACAACCGCCTGAAGGAAGGATCCTTCGAGGCGCAATTCTTCGAGAATCAGGTCTATTTCAGCGCAGTTTAAGGACATAGCGGCTCCCACTATACACCGGAAAACCATCTTGCAGTAACCCCGGCCATCAGGCTACACTGGCCTCTATGAAAATCGATCATATACTGGACGAAAGAAAACTGACCGTTTCCTACGAGATATTTCCGCCGAAGCAGGATTCGGCCTTCGACTCCGTTATCGCGTGCGCGGAAGAGCTTGCCGAGCTCGATCCGGATTTCATCAGCGTCACCTACGGAGCAGGCGGCGGTACATCGGCCAATACGGTTAAAATCTGTTCGCATTTACAAAGCAGAGGCGTCACTCCCCTCGCCCATTTAACCTGCCTTTCCTCGACCAAGGACCATGTGCACCGCATAGTCGACGAGCTGAAGGACCAGGGCATAGAAAATATTCTCGCGCTCAGGGGCGACCGCCCGAAGGATCCCGATTTCGTCGCGCCGGGAGATTACCGCTACGCGTCCGATCTGGTGAGCGACCTGAAAACGAGGGGCGAGTTCTGCATCGGAGGAGCGTGCTATCCCGAGGGACACCCCGAAAGCGGACACAAGGACCGGGACCTCGCCAACCTGAAAACAAAGGTCGACGCGGGATGCTCCTTCCTGACGACGCAGATGTTCTTCGACAACAACATGCTGTACAGCTTTCTCTACCGCGCGCAGGCTGCCGGCATCAGGGTTCCCATTCTGGCGGGCATCATGCCGGTCACGAACGGCAACCAGCTCAAGCGGATGATGGAGCTTTCCAACGCCTACCTCCCGCCGAAATTCCTCGCCCTGGTAGACCGCTTCGGGGACAACAATGAAGCAATGAAACAGGCGGGCATCGCCTATGCCACCGAACAAATCATCGATCTGGTGACCAACGGGGTGCGGGGCATCCATATCTACGCCATGAACAAGCCCGACGTGATCCGGCAGATCGTCGGCAACATATCAGCGATTCTCCGGGAGGCGAGATGACCTTCAGGGAGGCGCTGAAAGAGGGATTCGTCTTTTTCGACGGCAGCATGGGAGCCCTTCTCCAGGGCATGCAGGCCGAAGGCCGCTGTCCCGAAGGATGGAAGCTGCCGGAAGAATTGAATTTGAGCAACCCCGACATAATCGAGGCTGTTCACGAGGAATACCTCGCAGCCGGCGCAAACGTCGTACTTACCAACACCTTCGGCGGAACCCGCTGCAAGCTCGACGAAGCAGGGCTCGCGGTCGAAGAGACGGTCTCCGCGGCGGTCGCGGCGGCCAGGAGGGCGGCGGCCAGGCATCCGGGAAGCTTCGTTGCCCTGGACATCGGGCCGACGGGAAAACTCCTCGAGCCGATGGGGACATTCTCCTTCGACGAAGCGTACGAAGCCTTCGCCGAACAGGTTCGAGCAGGAGCCGCGGCAGGCGCGGATCTCGCGCTCATCGAAACGATGAGCGATCCCTACGAAATGAAGGCCGCGATTCTCGCGGTCAAGGAACACAGCGATCTTCCGGTCGTGGCCTCCGCGACCTTTCAAGACAACAACCGGACCCTTTCGGGAGCCGATCCCGCCGCCGTCGCGGCGATGATGGAAGGGCTCGGAGCGGACGCGGTCGGCTTTAATTGCGGCGGCGACCTCGAGCATGCGAGGGAGCTCGCGAGGGAGTTCGTCCGCTGGTCGTCCTTACCGGTATTCATGGAGCCGAACGCCGGGCTCCCGACTGTGGAAAACGGAAGAACCGTATTCAAGGTAGGCCCGGAGGAATTCGCGCAAACCCTTAAACAGGGAGCGATGGACGGAGTCAGGCTGCTCGGCGGCTGCTGCGGAACGACGCCGGCCCACATCGCGGCAATGACGCGCGCCTGCCGCGGTCTCCAGCCTCTTCCCGTTCCGGACAAACGGAACGTGCTCGTTACCTCGTGGAGCGGAGCGCTCGAACTGGGCAAGGGCCCCCTTATAGTGGGAGAGAGAATCAACCCCACCGGCAAGAAAAAATTCAGGGAAGCGCTGCTCGACAACGATATGAACTACGTTCTGAACGAAGGAAAGCGGCAGCTGGACGCGGGAGCGCACATTCTAGACGTTAACGTCGGCCTTCCGGGCATAGACGAAGCGGACATGATGATCCGCGCCGTCCGGGAGCTGCAGCGCACCTTCCCGGCCCCGTTGCAAATCGATTCGAGCGAACCGGAGGTGCTGGAAAAAGCCCTTCGCTACTATAACGGCAAGGCTCTGGTCAATTCGGTGAACGGCAAACAGGCGGTCATGGACGCGGTATTCCCGGTCGTGAAAAAATACGGCGGAGTCCTGGTCGCCCTCGCGCTCGACGAAGACGGAATCCCCGATACGGCGGAAGGCCGGCTCCGCGTCGCGCGCAAAATAGTCGAGAAAGCCGAAGCCATGGGGATAGACCGGAAAAACATCATCGTCGACACGCTCACCATGACCGTCAGCTCCCAGCAGAAGGAAGCGATGGAAACGGTGAGGGCCATACCGATGGTGAAGAAGGAACTCGGCGTCGCCACCATCCTCGGCGTTTCGAACATATCGTTCGGACTGCCGCAGCGCGACGTAATCAACTCGGTGTTTTTCGGCGCAGCCTTGAACGCGGGGCTCGACGCGTGCATCATCAATCCCCTTTCGGAACCGATGATGGCCGTATGGCGCTCGCACCGGGCGCTTTTCGGACTCGACGAGAACTGCCTCGAATATATCGGAACCTATTCCGCGGCAGCTCCTGTTTCCATGGCGGGAGCAGGAAACGGCGTTCCCGGCCCGGCGCGATCGGAGGGAGGAGCGGCAGGGCCCGATACAGCCGGCGCTCCGAAGAATTCAGATCGAATCGAAGAAATGAAAGACGTCATTATTTCAGGAATGAGGGATCTCTCGAAGCCCCTCGCTGAAGAACTCCTGCAAAAATACGCGCCGGTAGAAATCATCGATCGATGCATCGTGCCGGCCCTGGACGCGGTGGGAAAGGATTACGAGAAGGGGAAAAAATTTCTTCCCCAGCTTCTTCTGAGCGCGGACACGGTTTCGCGAGCATTCGAAGCGATCAAGGAACATCTTGAGAAAACAGGAGCGAAAACGGAACCGAAGGGATCCATCGTCATCGCGACAGTCCACGGAGACATACACGACATCGGGAAAAACATCGTGAAGGCGATGCTGGAAAATTACGGATACGCGGTGCTCGATCTGGGAAAGGACGTGCCGCCCGAACAGGTGGTGCAGGCGGTGAAGGACGAGAAGCCGGGAATCGTCGGCCTTTCGGCGCTCATGACGACGACCGTCGCGAATATGGAAAAGACTATCCGCATGATCCGCGAGCAAAATCTTCCGGTGAAGATCATGGTCGGAGGAGCCGTGCTTACGCCGGAATACGCCGAGCGCATCGGCGCGGATTTTTACGGCAAGGACGCGATGGCGAGCGTAGCGATCGCGCGCGGAGTATTCGGAAAATGACGCCGACCACCAGAAACATCAACATCGCGCCGCTGTTCGTCGACGCTTTTTTCTCCAGGGAAACCCGGCCGATTTTCTTTTCCTACATGCGCACGGTGATCAAGGATTTTTTCTGGCTCCAGTTCTCGGTCAAGTTCGGATTCAAGAAGATACAGATAATCGACGCCGACCATCCTCTGGACGCCCAGGTGCCCTTCACCCCGGAACGGGTCGGAACCTATCTCGACTTCGTCGCCTTCTGGATACGTCCGCTCGGCTACATCGGAAAGAAATTCGGCAAGGAAAAGCAGCTCGAATATACGCGGTCCTTTCTGCGCTACGTGGACCGATGCTACCGGGACGCCGCCGAGGTATACCGGTTCAGAATGACGACGACGAAGAGGCCGAAGTACTATAAGGGCCGCTTCCTCATGATACACCTGTTCGATCCGCATTATCTGTGCGTTCCGAGCCTTCACGTCATCATCGTCGTGCTCGCCTATACCTTCTATAGAAGGGCGTTCGCCGAGCTGGGGATCGAAGGGGAGGAGCTGGAAGCCCTGAACAGGGAAATGTACGAGGGCGCGGTTGCCATCACGGAGACGGTGCTATACATCAAACAGCACAGCGTAAACTGCATTCCGGCGGCCCTCTACGCCATGACCCGCATATTCCCGGAAGAGGTCACTCCGACTGAAGCGACGCGCTTCATTGCGAGCCTCTTCGCCCGGGCTCAGGATATTCCTGCCGCCGAAGTGGTGCGGATTCAGGAGCATATCGAAAACCTCTACGAGATTTTGTTTCTGGAAGGCTGCCATGACTCGTCCTGGATCACCCCGCTCCAGAGATGGCTCATGAAATATCCCCTCCAGTCTTTCACAGACTAACCCCATCCGTTTAAAGAAAAAAAAAGCGCCGCCCGAAGGCGGCGCTTTTTTGAAATCAAATCTCTTTCCGTTTAAGGAAGGCTTCGGCTCCGCCTTCGGGGCGGGGTCCTCGGCTATAGGTCCGGGCTTGTCTGCGTCCGGCATCGGGTCTATCCCCGCCGCCGAAACGTCCGGGACCGCTGCCTTCGCTTCTTCCAAATCCGCCGGGATGGCCGCTTCTTGGGCGATCATTGCGGGGTCGGTCGTCGCGAGGGCGGTCATCGGCAGAGCGCGCTCCGCGATAACCGGGTCCGCGGGGTCGGGCATTGCCGTCTCCGGCAAAACCGCCGCCCGGGTATCCTTCACCGAAGCCCCTGGCAGGACCGCGACGGTTCCCGCCGCGGGGTCCTGAGTGGAAATCTCCGCCTGAATCCTTCACATCGACGTGCATATGAGGCACGTTTCTGCGCTGCTTGGACAGGTCCAGAGCAGCCGCGGCAGCGTCGGCCGGAAGAGTCGCGAGGGAGAACGCATCCATTACTTCGATGCGGTCGACCAGGCGCTCGGGCACTCCGATCAAATCGCGGAAGAACTGGGCGACTCCGCGGCGGTTCATGCCGTCGCGGCGTCCGAGACCGAGATATAAGCGCACATGCGACCGGTCGTTGCCGGGATTCCGCATGGTCTTGATTTCAGTATAGTGGTCGGGGGAGAGGGCATCCCCGTACTGCAGCGAGAGTACCGCGGCAAGAACCTCTTTCGGATCCCGCCCCTCGCTGAGGGATTCGGCGAACTCCAGAAATTCCGGAGCTACCGAGACAGACGCTGCTTCCGCCGACGGAGAAGCGCCATCGGCGCCTTCCGCATCCGCGGCTGCTGAAGTCTGGTCGAAGAAACGGGCAATGTCTCCGGTTGTCGCGCTCATCAAGCGATTGCGCTTGATATCGAGCACTTCCCGGACGGTCGGAACCTGTCCTTCTTTTAATTCGCCGCGCGCATGGTTTCGAAGATATCCAAGGCGGCGGCGTTCTTCCGGTCGAACGAAGGTGATAGCCATTCCCTTTGCTCCTGCGCGGCCGGTCCGTCCCACCCGGTGGGTGTAAGTCGGTCCGTCGTACGGAAGCGCATAGTTGACTACGTGGGTCAAACCTTCTATATCGATGCCCCGAGCCGCCACGTCGGTGGCGACCAGGATACGGGTTTTCTTTACTCTGAATCGGCCGAGAATCTTTTCGCGCTGACTCTGCGCGATATCTCCGTGCAACGCCGCGGCCTGATAATGGCGCTCATCGAGCTCCTTGGCAACGGCATCCGCATCGGCCTTCGTCTGGCAAAAGACAAGTCCGTAAAAATCGGGAGAGGAGTCGATAAGGCGGACCAGTGCTTCCGTCTTGTCGTCTTCCCGCACGAACCAGCAGAACTGTTCGGTTAGTATCGGCTCTTCGGGCCTGTTCTCTTCCTCTACGATTTCGTAATCGCCCATGAAGTTCGAAGCGATAGAAAGAATCGCCTGGGGCATGGTGGCAGAGAACATGAGGACGCGGGCTTCGGGATTGGCCCGGCCGAAGATGGCCTCTATGTCTTCGATGAATCCCATGTTAAGCATTTCGTCGGCCTCGTCGAGGATGAAATACTCTATCTTTGAAAGATCCAGCGAACGGCGTTCAAGATGATCGATCACGCGGCCGGGTGTTCCGACTACGATTTCAACTCCGTTTCTCAGCGTGCGCAGCTGGTCTACTATCGAGGCGCCGCCGTATACGGTCGCGGTTCTCGGATAGGTCTCGGAGCGCAGAGAGTCGATTTCGCCTGCGACCTGCACGGCGAGCTCGCGGGTAGGAACGAGGACAAGGGCGCGGGGACAATGCTTGTCGGCGCGGAGTTCCTGTACAAGGGGGATGCCGAAAGCGGCCGTTTTTCCGGTTCCGGTGCGGGCCTTCGCGATTACGTTCGCGTCTCCGTTCAATAAACGGGGAATCGCGAGAACCTGAATCGGCGTGGGCTCGGTAAAGCCTTTATCCTGGACGGCTTTCAGAGCGACGTCGTCGAGTCCGAGATCTGCGAAGGAGATAGTATCCTTCCCGTCGAAAGATTCTTCTTTCGTTTCCAATGAGGTGGTATCCATACATGGTCCTTGGGCGGCACTTATGCGTCCGCACGATGGTTGATCGGCATATCCGTTCGGGAATTCCGTCGCGAAAAGAGACAACGGAGGGACCCTCAGCAAGCCTCGATCAGGCCGTTCACATAAGTCCCCTGGGTATCATGTATCGCGCGATGTACTCGTTCGTATCTGTTATGCCGGTTGATAAACGCGGGAAGTTTTCTCCCGCTCCTCGGGACGAACAGGACCCATTGGGTTGTCCGCCACAACTCTCTATCTGACGAGGGTACAATAGCACACTACAATATTCGTGTATAGCGCATTTAATGTAAAACAGTGCGTTTTATCGCAAATTCGCTCTTTTTTACTATAATAACGCATAAAAAACAATCTTTTCGCCCACTTGAAAAAAATTACGACAGCCCGCTATTATACGACATGTACAGTTACACAAAAGAAGACATCATGAAGATGGTGGCAGACAACGACGTCCGCTTCATCCGGCTTCAGTTTACCGATATTTTCGGAACACTGAAAAACGTGGCGATCACGATCAGCCAGCTCGAGAAAGCGCTGGATGGGAAGTGTATGTTCGACGGCTCCTCTGTAGAGGGCTTTGTCCGCATCGAAGAATCAGACATGATTCTCAAGCCGGATCTGAACTCGTTCTGCCTCTTCCCCTGGCGGCCCTCCCCCAACCGGGTCGCGCGTCTTATCTGCGATGTGTACACCCCTGACAGAAAGCCCTTCCAGGGATCGCCGCGCCAGATTCTGAAAAACGTTCTGCAAGAATGCGCCGACATGGGATACAGTTTAAACGTCGGCCCTGAACTCGAGTTTTTCCTTTTCCACACGGATTCTGAAGGCGCGCCCACCCTTAAAACCCTCGACAAGGGCGGATACTTCGAAATGGGCCCAATCGATCTCGGAGAAAACGCCCGGCGCGACATGGTTCTTACCCTCGAGGAAATGGGATACGAAATCGAAGCGTCGCACCACGAATGCGCCCCCGGACAGCATGAAATCGACTTTAAATACGGCGATGCCCTTGAAACCGCCGACAAGATGGTCACCTTCAAGCTTGCGGTAAAAACCATCGCCCAGCGGCACGGACTCCATGCGACCTTCATGCCCAAGCCCATCCACGGAATCGCGGGCAGCGGGATGCACCTGAACCTTTCCCTTTCCAGCAACAAAGCCAACGCGTTCCCGAGCGAAACCGACCAATACGGCCTCGCCCCGATCGCCTATCACTTCATCGCCGGAGTCATGAAGCACATCAAGGGAATCACCGCGGTCACAAACCCCCTGGTCAATTCCTACAAGCGTCTGGTTCCCGAATACGAAGCGCCGGTATACATTGCCTGGTCGGCCAGAAACAGAAGCCCCCTCATCAGGGTTCCCTTCGCTGGAGGCCACTCAACCCGCGTCGAAATCAGAAGCCCCGATCCAGCGGCGAATCCCTACCTCTCGCTCGCCCTCGTTCTTGCAGCCGGTCTTGAAGGAATCCGGGAAAAGCTTGTTCCGCCCGCTCCGGTAGACGGAAACATCTACGAACTGAACCCTGCCCAACGGAAAAAGCTCAAGATCGAGAACCTCCCGGGAGATCTCAACGAAGCCGTTCAGGAAATGAAGAAAGATCCGCTTATCAAGCAAGTGCTCGGAAATCACATGTTCGAGAAATACATCGAAGCCAAGGAAAAAGAATGGCTCGATTACAAGGTGCGCATTTCCCAATGGGAAATCGACCAGTATTTGACGACATACTGATTCGCGTATAAGGAGGCTGCCGAAGGGCGGCCTCTTTTTTTTGCTCTTTCGTTTCCACCCCAAAAAAAAAGAAAAAAAAGCGTATTCGCCGCCGCTCGGGGATTCGCTTAAAAAAACGAGAAACCCGAAATCTTGCGGCTAAAATTATTAAAAACGCCTTATTAAAACACGATAATAAATCAAAACATGTTTACAGCGCTCATTATTTCGCTAAATACCGCAAGAAATACATCAATAAACAGAAAAAAATGCACTCAAAAAGCGTTTTTAAAGAATACAGCTTTTATCAAAGCGTTTTTTAGAAAAATATTGCATAAAGACAGAAAGAATGATACGGTTCTGAGCGGGAAAGCTGTAAACCGGGGGAAACGATCATGAAAGGTTATCTGATACTGGAAGACGGTACGGTCTTTGAAGGGACGCTCCAGGGCGATGAAAAAGAAACGCTCTGCGAAGTCGTATTCACCACGGGAATGACCGGATACGGAGAAACCGTAACCGATCCTTCGTTCGAGGGACAGGCGGTCGTTATGACCTACCCGATGATCGGGAATTACGGTTCGAACCGCGAAGACCGCGAATCTCTGCGTCCCTGGATATCGGCGCTCATTGTGCGCGAACTCGCCTCCTTTCCCAGCAATTTCCGCAACGAACAGCCCTTTGCCGACTATCTCGGGGAGAACGGGATTCCGGTTCTTTCTGGAGTCGACACCCGCTCGCTCACCCGGCGGCTGCGCGACAAGGGAACGATGAACGGGCTGATCACCTATAAAAAACCGGGAGACATCTCCAGCCGCCTCGAAGAAATCCGCAAGCATACGGTCAGGCACAGCGTCATCCGCGTGAGCAGGAGACACCCTGAAACCTTCGGAACAGGGGCGAGGAAGATCAGTCTTCTGGATTTCGGCGCGAAGGAAAACATCATCCGATCCCTCGTTTCCCGGAATTGCACGGTTACCGTATGGCCCTGGGATACGCCGGCCTATGTGATACTCGACTCCGAGCCTGACGGCATTATGCTCTCCAACGGACCGGGAGACCCGAAGGAATGTTCGGGCATCCTCCGGCACATCCGGGAGCTCATGGATTCGGGAATTCCCCTCTTTGCGATCTGCCTCGGCCACCAGCTCCTCGCCCTTGCCTCGGGATTCGACACGGGCAGGCTGAAGTTCGGCCACCGCGGATGCAACCACCCGGTGAAGGACCTTGAAACCGGCCGCGTCTACATGTCCAGCCAGAACCACGGCTACTGCGTGCTTCCGGACACGGTCGACGCGAAGCAGGCGAAGATCAGCCATGTAAACGTCAACGACGGCTCGGTCGAAGGGCTCAGATTCCTCGATAAGCCCGTATCTTCCGTACAGTTCCATCCCGAAGCGAGCCCCGGACCCCGGGAAACCGCATATCTCTTCGATCAGTTCATCGCGCAGGCGGATTCCTGCAGGGAGACGAAATAATGCCTCTGAATACCAATATAAAGAAGGTTCTGGTCATCGGCTCGGGACCCATCATCATCGGACAGGCCGCGGAATTCGACTACGCGGGAACCCAGGCATGCCGGACGCTCCGGGAGGAAGGCCTCGAGGTCGTGCTCGTCAATTCTAATCCGGCGACCATCATGACCGACCGGGAGATGGCGCATAAGGTATACATCGAGCCGCTCACCGTCGACACCGTCAAGCGGATCATCGAAATAGAGAAGCCCGACTCCATCCTCCCGACGCTCGGCGGACAGACCGGACTCAATCTTGCGATGGAACTCGCTGATTCGCGCTGGCTCGAAGAACACGGCGTCACCCTGCTGGGAACGAAGAGCGAAACCATCAAGAAGGCCGAAGACCGCCAGGAGTTCAAGGACACCATGGAGTCCATCGGCGAGCCGTGCATACTTTCGAAAGTCGTCACCACCTGGGAAGACGCACGGGATTTCGCGCGCGAAATCGGATACCCGGTAATCGTGCGGCCCGCATACACCCTCGGAGGCTCGGGCGGCGGAATAGCGAACGACGAAGGCGAGCTTGAAGAGATCGCGCCGAACGGACTCGCTCTTTCCCGGGTCGGTCAGGTTTTGATCGAAAAATGCATTTCAGGCTGGAAGGAAATCGAATACGAAGTAATCAGGGACGGCGCGGGAAACTGCATCATCGTATGCAACATGGAAAACTTCGACCCGGTCGGCGTGCACACCGGAGACTCGATCGTCGTAGCTCCCAGCCAGACGCTTTCAGATAAAGACCACCAGATGCTCCGCTCGAGCGCCATCAACATCATCAACGCCCTCGGCGTGGAAGGCGGCTGCAACGTCCAGTACGCCCTGCATCCCGATTCGAGCGACTACGCCGTCATTGAAGTCAATCCGCGCGTCAGCCGATCCTCTGCCCTCGCGTCGAAGGCGACCGGCTACCCGATCGCGAAGGTCGCCGCGAAAATCGCGCTCGGCTACCGGCTGGACGAAATCCAGAACACGGTCACCGGAAAAACCTTCGCCGCCTTCGAGCCCGCCCTCGACTACTGCGTCGTGAAAATTCCCCGCTGGCCCTTCGACAAGTTCGTGAACGCGAAGCGGAAGCTCGGCACCCAGATGCAGGCCACCGGCGAGGTCATGGCCATCAGCTGGTCCTTCGAAGGCGCCCTGATGAAGGCGGTGCGATCCCTCGAACAGAACGTGTGGTCGCTGTGGCACCGAAAGTTCGAAAAACTTTCCACCGAAGAACTGATGAAGAAAATCACCGAAAAGGTGTCGGACGAGCGGCTATGGGAAATCTCCGAGCTCATGCGGCGCGGAACTCCGGCGAAGACCATCCACGACATCACCATGATCGACTACTGGTTCCTCGACCGCATCTCCCACATTCTCGACATCGAAAAGCGCATCTCCTTCGGCGCGAAGGATCGGGACACCATTCTCGAAGCAAAGATCTGCGGCTTCCCCGATCGGGAAATCGCGCGGCTTTTGAACGTCGACGAAAAGGAAATCCGCTATCTGAGAAAACGGCTCCGCATACAGCCGGGCTACAACATGGTCGACACCTGCGCCGGAGAATTCGAAGCGGTCACTCCCTACTTCTACTCAGCCTACAACACCGCCAACGAGGCGCTCGACGAGGAGTTCGAAAGCCACGTCGCCGCGGACACGCATACGCCCTCGGGCCCCGGCGCGCCGGAAAGCAAGGGAAAGGTGCTCGTGCTCGGCTCAGGCCCCATCAGAATCGGACAGGGAATCGAGTTCGACTACTGTTCGGTGCATTCGGTATGGGCGCTGCAGGAACTCGGCTATCAAACAATCATCGTGAACAACAACCCTGAAACGGTTTCCACCGACTTCGACATCGCCGACAGGCTTTACTTCGAGCCGCTCACCCCGGAAGACGTCGAGCACATCGTGGAGAACGAGCGGCCGGTCGGCGCCGTCGTGCAGTTCGGCGGGCAGACGGCCATCAAGCTCGCGGCTACCATCGCGTCGCTCGGCGTGCCTATTCTGGGAACATCCGCGAAAAACGTGGACCGGGCGGAAGACCGCGAGCTCTTCGACCGGGTGCTCCACAAAACCAAGGTGCCCCGCGCCGCCGGAAAAACGGTGTTCACAACGGAAGAAGCGATCGAAGCCGCGCATGAACTCGGATATCCGGTGCTTGTCCGCCCCTCCTACGTGCTCGGCGGCCAGGGAATGGAAATCGCCTGGTCGGACTCGGACATCGTCGAGTTCATGGACATTATCAACCAGATACAGCAGGACAATCCCATCCTCGTAGACAAGTATATAGAAGGAACTGAAGCCGAGGTGGACGCTATCTGCGACGGTACGGAAATCCTTCTTCCCGGAATCATGGAACATATTGAACGGACGGGCATCCACTCGGGCGACAGCATATCCGTCTATCCTGCGCCCAGCCTCACCGCGGCTCAGAAGGCCAAGATGGCCGAATACTCGGCGAGCCTGGCCAAAGAGCTCGGCGTAGTCGGCTTGATCAACATTCAGTTCATCGCCAAGGGCGACGACATCTGGGTCATCGAGGTCAATCCGCGCTCGAGCCGCACGGTTCCCTACTTAAGCAAGGTCACCGGCGTTCCGATCGTACAGCTGGCGACCAGATGCATGCTGGGCGAAAAGCTTGCCGACATGGGCTGGGGAACCGGCCTCGTCAAGGAATCCCCCTGGTACGCGGTGAAAATGCCGGTGTTCAGCTTCGAAAAACTGTACGGCGTTGAAACCGCCCTCGGGCCTGAAATGAAGTCCACCGGAGAGGCGCTCGGCATCGCGAAGCGCTGGGAAGACGCCCTTTACAAGGGATTCCGCGCTTCCGGCATCAAGCTTCGCCCCGGAAAAGACGGAAAGGGTACCGTCGCAGTATCGCTGCGCGAGCGGGATTGGGAGGAAGGCCTGCCCATCGTGCAGAAATACGCAGGCGCCGGCTTCCAGATCGTCGCGACGAAGGGAACTTGCGATTTCCTGAACTCTCGCGGCGTCCAGGCCGAGCTGATCAACCGGCCGGGAGAGGAAAGTCCGAACATCATCGAAGCCCTGCAGAAAGGAATGCTGACCCTCGTCATCAATACGCCCACGCGGGGACGGGACAAGTCGCGCAGCGGCTTCCGCATCAGGCGGGCGGCGGTCGAACATAACTGCGCGTGCCTCACCTCCCTCGACACCGCGGCGGCCTTCGCCCGCTGCGTAGAGCGGGGCCTGGGACAGGTGCTCGAACCGGTAGACATCGCCCATATATTCGAGTAAGCGGCTTTTTCAAGCAAAATCGCGCTTTATTCATATTCGCACAAGAGGAACTGTCCGGTATTAATTACCGGACAGTTCTTTTTTTTATGCGGATGAACAGAAATGTAAATAAAACTTGACTGAAAAATCACCTCAATGTTATCCTTGAGACTATGCATTTTCCGATCGTAAAAAGTTAAAAATCCACCGACCGTAAAAGGAATTTGCCATGTGCGCACGCGATTTCATCAAACCGTGGTTCGACGCCTCCGAAGAGTTGGGCGATTTCATCGGCATCCGCTTCGGACGAATCCCTCCTGAAAGCACAGAGCCTGAATGGATGTTCAAATCTCATGCAGAATACGACGGAATCGGCGGACTGGCCGACATTCTCCGCTCGAAGGGAGCGGGAATCGAAACGCTTCCTGAAAACACGCATCCTGCGATGCCCTCCTGGAAACCGTTTTTCGCTATGGCGCATGAATACCTTTTACCCAGACAGCGGGTGCGCATAGCAGAGTCGCGGCGGTCCGCGGGGAAGGCTCATCCGCAGAAGGCGCCTCAGGCGGCGGCATGGCATGTTTTTTCGCGAGAGGAGACGGCGCGCATCCAGAAAACAAGCAAGAAGCGAGACATAACCGTCAATTCGTTCCTGTTCGCCCACCTGAACGCCGCGGTCTTTCCGGATATCCCGGGAGAGCACGACAGCATACCATGGATGATTCCCGTCAACCTGCGCGGGAAAACAGCCCGGCCGAAGGACACGGACAACCACGCAAGCTTCGTTCGGGCCGAAATCTCCCGCAGCGACGATATGCAGGCCGTCCACCGAAAAATTTACGCGGAACTCGAAAAAGGCGCCCATTGGGGAAACTGGAAAGCGTATTCGGCGACAAGAATGCTTCCGCAGGCAGCTAGAAAAACGCTCATCCGAGGAGACCGCATAACCTCCAAATGGCTGTTCGGAGCTTTTTCCAATCTGGGCGAATGGAACAGCGGAGGAGAGCTTTCCGTTTCGGAAACCGACGGAGACTGGCTGTTCGCCCCTCCAGCGGTGAGTTTTTTCAAGGCGGCCGCCGGTTGCATCACCTGGAACGGAAAACTGTCCCTGTGCATGAATCTCCATCCGGAAATATCGACCGACCCCCTGTTCGCCCGAAGCTGGATAGACCGGTGGGTTGAAAGCATCGAAAAAAACTGGCACTAAGCATCGTCAAGGAGCATCGGACAATGAACGCATCAGCAGACACTTCTCGCTATCCTCAAATCGGGACATTGCAATTCGAAGCGGCGATCGTCGGAACGGGAATCGCGCTGTTTCCCCTCATCTTGCTCGCTCCCTTCGCGTATCTGACCGGGTATTTCACCCTTGAAGGATTGCTTTCGGTGCTCTCCATGCCGTGGAGCTATCTTCTGCTTTTTATCGCCATAGGTGCGCACTTTCTTGCCAGCCGGGCGATTCTCCGCAGCGCGGCCGCTGCCGAAACGGCGAAGGATCTGTCTTCCCGGTTCAACATGCTATTCATTGCGTCGGGCATCGAACTCGCCGCGGTAATCGGCATTTGCCTGGTCATCGTAATCGGCCTCGCCCGGATCGATTTTCCCCATATTTATCCGATAACAGCCGGCTTCATCGCTGCCTTCGAAATGATGATCATGATACCCTTCATCGCGAAGCAGATTCACGACCTGGAGCGGCATCTGAAAGGGCGATTTCCCGAAAGCGGAGGATGGCTCGGGATACGAACGAAACTCACGTTTTATGTTTCGACTATTTTCAGCGGCACCTGCCTCTTTCTCTTCATGACGAACGTCACCGCGAGCTTTGTTCCGTTGACCGGAAGAAGCCTCGTCCTCGGAATCGTCCACCTCAATATGATCGCCTGCGCGGTCGCGCTTTCGATGGTCTTCGTTCTCATGAGCCAGCTGGTATCATACATCATCAATCCGCTGAAAAGCCTCGTAAGCGGATTCGAAACAGGCGCGGGCGGCGACCTCAGAGCCCGATCGATACCCACGACTACCGATGAAATCGGCGCGGCCATGCTGTCCGCCGACCGCTTTTTTACTGGACTGCGGAGCAACATCGGCACCCTGAAACGCCTGCTCGGCACGCTTGCGGAATTGCGCGACCATTTGACCGCCCAGGTCGACACGACGGCGAAGTCCATACTCCAGATCACCGCAGTTTCCGCGCAAACGCGGGACAAGGTGGACGAGCAGGCCGGAAGCGTAAACGAGACAGCCGCCGCGATAGAACAGCTCACCCGAAACATCGATTCCCTTACCCGGCAAATCGAGATTCAAAGCCAGGAGGTTGAACGCTCCGGGTCCGCCATGCTGGAAATGACCGGCGCGGCGCGAAAGATGCATGAAGCGACCGGAGAAAACGCGAAAACGACGCAGAGTTTGGTGAATCTCGCCGACACGAATCAAGCCCTTATCGGCAAGATGATGGAGGAAATTACCCGCATATCCAGGAGCTCGGAACACCTTGCGGAATCGAACCAGCTGATCGCGAACGTCGCGAGCCAGACGAACCTTCTCGCCATGAATGCCGCGATCGAAGCGGCTCATGCCGGGGAGGCGGGAAGAGGCTTCAGCGTCGTCGCCGACGAAATCCGCAAATTGGCTGAGCTCTCGACGCAACAGTCCAAAAGCATTTCCGAAAACCAGAAAACGGTGGTCGCTTCGATCCATGCCATCGTGCAGGATTCCGCGAAGGTCGAACATGCGTTCAGGGAAATGAGAGAAAGCGTTCGAACCGCAGACTCCCTGAACTCCCGGATGAAGGAATATACCGAGCTAACTGCGGAAAGAAGCGCGGACGTGTCGCGGGCGTTGACGCAGATCGGGGACGTTACCGCTTCCGTGCTCAGCAACTCCCAGGAAATGAGGCAGGGCAACAAGGAAATGCTGGAAGCAGTGTCGCATTTGAGAAGACTCACGCAGGAAATCAACGATTCCATCAGCTCGCTCGGCGACGATATCTCGAAGGTTTCCAGCGCCGGAGAGCGCCTGAGAACGGACAACGAGAGGACGGTGGAGGCGACGGGAGAACTGGACACGATCGTATCCCAGTACAAAATCTGACGCGATTGATTTCCGACTCCGGGAAGAGTATTATCGAGCCATGAATGTTCTTACGCAAATTTGGTCGTCGGCCCTTATACTCCTGTTCGTCATCGATCCCTTCGGCAACATACCCCTCCTGTTGGCGATCTTGAAAGATATGCCCCGTAAGAGGCAATTCAAGGTGATCCTCCGGGAAATGCTGGTCGGCCTTGCGGTCATGACCGCGTTTCTCTTTTTCGGCCGCTCGTTCCTCTCGCTGTTCGGGCTTGAAACCGGAGCGATCAGAATAGCCGGAGCCATCGTTTTTTTCGTCATCGGGCTCAGAATGGTCTTTCCGGGTCCTGAGGGATCGCTTCCCGTTCCGAACGGAGAACCCTTTCTCGTACCGATCGCAGTACCCCTCATTGCCGGACCGTCGGCCCTCGCCACCCTCATCATCATGGGAGAAGGGCAAGTCCTTCCCCGCCCGATGGTGTTCGCCGCCCTCGTCGTCGCCTGGAGCTTATCGTCTGTCATCCTGCTGCTCTCGCCTGTCGTCTACCGTTTTCTGGGAGACCGCGGACTTGCGGCGATGGAGCGCCTTATGGGGATGCTCTTGCTGATGCTCTCGGTCCAGATGTGCATCGACGGAGCTCGAGCCTTGG
This sequence comes from Teretinema zuelzerae, assembly GCF_021021555.1. Classification (NCBI taxonomy): domain Bacteria; kingdom Pseudomonadati; phylum Spirochaetota; class Spirochaetia; order Treponematales; family Treponemataceae; genus Teretinema; species Teretinema zuelzerae. The sequence continues at coordinate 1,037,810 of NZ_JAINWA010000003.1, forward strand.
GGATATTCTAAGAAACGTAATTAAATACAGATTTACTGCATATTTATTCAATACACCCCTTGATTAAACAGCCCTGTTTTCGCTACTATTCGTGTACACCAGAGAGGCAACGGGGCTTCCTGCGCACAGTCATGTTCCTGACGTGACCGCGCGCAGGGAGCCCCCTTTTTTTGGCGTATATACATCGATCGAGGAGGAATGAGCAATGTGCGGCATCGTTGGAGCATTTGACATTAAGACTAATACGGAGCCATTCCGTAATCAGATTTTGAAAATGGCCAAGACTCTCAGGCACCGGGGACCGGACTGGTCGGGCATATGGTCGGGGGAAAAAACCGTTCTGGCCCACGAACGATTGGCGATCGTCGATCCCCTTTCGGGAAAGCAGCCGCTGTTCAGCAGGGACGGAACCATTGTCCTTGCGGTGAACGGCGAAATTTACAACCATCAGGAGATACGGAAAGACTTCTCCGGGAAATACGATTTTCTCACTCAATCGGATTGCGAAGTCATAATCCCTCTCTACCTCGAATACGGGACCGATTTTCTCGATAAACTCAACGGCATCTTCGCCTTCGCCCTCTACGACATCAAGAAGGATGTCTACATAGTCGGCCGCGACCATATCGGCATCATCCCCCTCTATCAGGGATGGGACGAAGCAGGCAGATACTACGTCGCAAGCGAACTCAAGGCGCTCGAAGGCGTCTGCACCGAAATTCGAGAGTTTCTTCCGGGAACCGTGTTCAGCAGCGCGACCGGCAAAACAGAAACCTGGTACTCCCGGCCATGGATGGACTATGAAGCGGTGCGGAACGCTCAAACGGATCTCGCGGCCCTCCGCGCGGGGCTCGAAGCTGCGGTAAAACGGCAGCTCATGAGCGACGTTCCTTACGGCGTGCTTCTTTCAGGAGGACTCGATTCTTCACTGATCGCCGCGATCACGCAGAAATTCGCGCCGAGGCGTATCGAATCGGGAGACTCCCAGGAGGCCTGGTGGCCGCGCCTGCACTCCTTCGCGGTCGGACTCGACGGCTCTCCCGATCTTGCGGCTGCCCGAAAGGCGGCGGACTTCATCGGAACGGTGCATCACGAGATACACTTCACGGTGCAGGAAGGTCTCGACGCGATCCGCGACGTGATCTACCACCTGGAAACCTACGACATTACGACCATCCGCGCGTCGACGCCCATGTATCTCCTCGCCCGGGCGATCAAATCCATGGGAATCAAAATGGTGCTCTCCGGAGAAGGCTCGGACGAACTGTTCGGCGGATACCTCTACTTCCACAAAGCGCCGGACGCGAAAGAACTTCACGAAGAAACGGTGAGGAAGCTGGGGAAACTCCACCTCTACGATTGTCTGCGGGCGAATAAATCGCTTGCGGCTTGGGGAGTCGAAGGCCGGGTGCCCTTCCTGGACACCGAATTCATCGATATCGCCATGACGCAGAACCCGCGGGACAAGCTGTCGGGCAAGGCCAGCTCCGCAGTCACAGGCGACGGATCGGTCAGAATCGAAAAATGGATGCTCAGAGAAGCCTTCAAGGACATCCTCCCGCCTGAAATCTGCTGGCGGCAGAAGGAACAGTTTTCCGACGGCGTCGGCTATTCATGGATCGATTCGCTTAAAAAGCTCTGCGAAGAACGGGTCTCGGACGAGCAGTTCGCCCGCGCCGCAGACCGCTATCCGGTGAATCCGCCGATGACCAAGGAACAGTACTGGTACCGGAGCATCTTCGAGGAATTTTTCCCCTCCTCGAGCGCGGCGAAAACAGTCGCTTACGAAGCGAGCGTCGCCTGTTCGACGGCCAAAGCCCTTGAATGGGACGCGGCTTGGAAGAACATGAACGACCCTTCAGGCCGCGCGGTCTCCGGAGTGCACGACAGCGCATACGGAAAATAATACGCATTTATAAAGGCGCGCCCCGGAATCGGGCACGCCTTTTTTTTCAGTCTCCGTGCTTGCTCGAAATTTCCTTGAACGACGCGTGGCAAAAACGGAATACCTCTACCAAGTCAGGATCGAAGGCCGTTCCCTTGCCGTCGCCGATAATAGCGCAGGCATCGTCGAAATCGACCGCTTCCCGATATACCCGCTTCGTCATTACCGAGTCGAAGGTATCGGCAAGAGCGATGATTCTCGCGACGAGCGGAATCTTGTGCTCGCGGAGTCCTTCAGGATATCCGGTGCCGTCCCACCGCTCATGGTGATAGAGGATGAGATCCCGGGCGAAATCCAGGAACCCGTAATCGGGAAACGTAAGGCGAATCATATCGATAGTACGAGCTCCGTCCGACGTATGTTTTTTGATGAAATCGAATTCGCGCTCGGTGAGCGGTTCGCTCTTGTGAAGGATATAATCCGGAATGTTCACCTTTCCGATATCGTGGAGACAGGCCATTTCCCCGATTTTCGAAATAAAGTCCTCGGTGATTTCGCCCCGGAACCGGGTAGTCCGTGAAGCGGAACGGGCGAGCTCCGCCGCATACAGGCCGATGCGTTCCAGGTGGCGGGTATTTTCGTTGTCCCGGGCGGACGCGAGCTCCTCAAGGGATTTCACCAGGGAACCCTGGGCGGAGGTGAGCGCGGAAGAGGAGTCCGCTTTCTGCGTTTGCGAAGCCCCGGCAAGCAGCTTGAACAGCCTGAGTATCCGCAGATCCAATTCCTCCGGATCGTAGGGTTTGCGCACATAATCCGCCGCTCCCCGCCGAAACGCTTCCTTGATATCCTTCGGCTCATTATCGCCGGACACGATGATCACCGGAATCCTTGAATAATTCGGTGTGAACCGCAGAATATCAAGAAACTCCAGCCCGGTAACGCGGGGCATGTTCATATCGAGAATGATGAGATCGGGATGCGACGCTGAAAGACAGGCAACCGCTTCTTCATAGGTTTCCGCGCCGGTTACGGTGTACATGCCCTCAAGCTGGTCACGGTAGAGGGCCAGCTGACTTTTACTGTCGTCGATGCATAAAACGTGAAGCCCGAAGGTGTCGAAATCTGAACTTGCCATGCATGATCTCCTTTTGTTTGAAGTATGGTGGAGATATTTTGATTTTTCCAGTTAAAATAGAAAGGAGTTCTATACCGATCGGTATAGAAGTTGACAGTATACCTACCGGTAGGTATACTGCGAATATGAGTGAAGAAAAGACCACCCGCCGCACGATTTTAGAGACCGCCCTTGATTTATTCGCCCTTCAAGGGTACGAGGGAACTGGCGTTCAACAAATCGTCGACAATTCAGGGATAACAAAACCGACGATGTATCACTACTTCGGCCATAAACGAGGATTGCTCGACGAAGTGATTCACACTTGGGGACGATCGCTTTTCGACATCTATGAAAAAAGCGCCGACTATCAACATGATTTGGTCATGAATCTGAATCTGTTGACGAGGGAAACCATAACCTTTGCCTTGGCGAATCAGTCATTCTACCGGTTGCACTGCGCGCTGTCAGCCGCTGCGCCGGGGACTGAAAGCCATGCCGCGTATGAACCGCTGAGAAAAGATATCAACGCATGTATTGAAACCCTCTTTGCGAAAGCCTCGAAAGATCATGGAAACATGAAGGGCCGCGAAAAACTTTACAGCGAATCTTTTCAGGGAATGCTTAAAGCCTGGACACTCCCTGTTCTCAATACAGAATTGCAGCTGACGGACGATCTGTTGCACCGGGTGGTGCATCAATTCATGCATGGAATTTTTTCTTAAAAATTTGTTAAGAGGTTGATGAAAATCAGCCTTTTTTTGTGATCATCCTCTATACCTACCGGTAGGTATAGAAAGCAAACTTTACATCAGGAGTAAAACATGAAAGCATCAATCGATTCGAGGATCTTCTACCACATATATCCCCTGGGAATGTGCGGCTGCCCCCCGCAAAACGATTTTTCCTCGCCCGCCGGTTCCGGTCTCAGGGAGATCGAAGGCCACCTCGACCGCATTGTTGACCTCGGCGTTAATGCGCTCTATATCGGCCCTTTATTCGAATCGACCGCCCACGGCTACGACACCCTCGACTATTTCCATGTAGACCGCAGGCTCGGCAACAACGACGATCTCAAACGCCTTGTCAGCGCCTGCCATGACAGGGGAATAGCAGTCGTTCTCGACGCGGTGCTCAACCATGTCGGAAGGCACTTTTTCGCGTTCAAGGATCTCCAGCAAAAAGGAAGAGAATCCTCCTATCAATCATGGTTCGCGGGAGTCGACTTTTCCAGGCGCAGCCCCGCCGGCGATCCCTTCCACTACGAAGGATGGAGCGGCCACTACGATCTGGTTAAACTGAACACCGGCAATCCGGACGTTGCAAATCATCTATTCTCCGCGGTGAAATTCTGGATGGAAGAGTTTCATATCGACGGGCTGAGGCTCGACGCCGCCGACGTGCTGGAAGGCGGCTTCATGGACAGCCTGAGCTCTTTCTGCCGCGGCATCAATCCCGATTTCTGGCTCATGGGAGAGGTCGTCCACGGGGACTACCGAAACTGGGCGCGGCCGGGCAGGCTCGATTCAGTCACGAATTACGAGGCATACAAGGGCTTATGGTCGAGCTTCAACGATAAAAACATGTTCGAAATAGCGTGGTCGCTCAACCGACAATTCGGAAACGAGGGCATGTACCGCGATTTTCTTCCCTACAATTTCGCGGACAACCACGACGTACCCCGGGTCGCATCTGTTCTCAAAGATCCCGCCCACCTTTACCCCCTCTACGGTCTGCTGGCGGCGATGCCGGGCATTCCGTCAGTATATTATGGAAGCGAATGGGGACTTAGAGGCGAAAAGAAGGAGGGAAGCGACAGGCAATTACGGCCTCGAATCGAATCGCCTTCCGCCGAACAAGCCGTTTCGCGGATCGACAGGAATTGCGCGCCGGCAACAGACTACCGCGCCCTCGAAGAAACGATTCGACATGTATTCCGCATCAGAAAAGAAAACGCCGCGCTGAGAAACGGCGGCTTTGTTCCAGTCCACACATCGGCCCTGCAATACGCCTTTATCAGATCAAACCCGGAGCAGACGATTCTCGCCGCGGTGAACGCGGACGGCTCGGCTCAGGAGATATCCGTAGCGATTCCCGAAGGAGTCTGGCAGGATCTCCTGGACGCAAGCTGCACAATCGAAGCCCGCCGGGGAGGCGCGAAGGTCTCCATACCGGCGAACTGGATCAGGCTGCTGCGAAAACTATAGCGGTTCAGCGGGTGATGCTCGAGAAAAAGGCCGAGCGAGCGCCTTCCTGGCAGGCGATAACCCGATCGCAGAAGGCGTCGAATTCGGGATCGCTTACCTGGGCGCGCGGCGTTTCCAGCAGGTATCTGACGCATCGGCGGGCCCCTTCGTCGAAGCGGATGCGGGCGGCATAGCCGGGAACAAGGCGCTTCACCTTCGTGTTATCGAAAACCACCGAATGGGATTTGTCGCCCGCAAGGGTGCCTAAAAACTCAGGATCGCAGTGGGCAAGAAAATCGGTCGACACATGGTATTTCTGAACGCTCATGCCCAGGGCAGAGCCTATCCTGTCGTATATCTGATCCCAGGGCAGTGATTCGTCGGATGTAATATGGAAGGTGTTTCCGACGGCTGCGGGATTGCCCATCAAACCGCAAAAAGCGCGCGCAAAATCCTCGGCATGGGTCAGCGTCCATAAGGACGAGCCGTCGCCGTGAACCAGAACGGGCTTTCCTTTCAGAATCCGGTCGATAACCTGCCAGCTTCCTTTTTTGCCGTGTACGGCGACGGGAAGATACCTCTCGTCGTAGGTATGGCTCGGACGGACGATGGTGCAGGGAAAGCCGTGCTTGCGGTACTCTTCCATCAGATAATTTTCGCAGGCGATCTTGTTTCGCGAATACTCCCACAGGGGATTGGAGAGGGGCGTCGATTCGGTGATCAGATAGGAACCGAGCGGTTTTTGATATGCGGAAGCCGAACTGATGAAGAAGAACTGCGTCACCTTTCCGGCGAACAGGCGTACATCCCGTTCTAGCTGTTCAGGCACGAAGGCGATGAAATCGGCAACTATGTCGAACTGATGTTCTTTCAGGAGTTCCGCGACCCGCTCTTCGTCGCTTTGAATATCCGCCTGAAACACGGTAGCTCCCGGACACACGCGGTCGCCCCGCGTCCCCCGATTCAGCAGAAACACCTCAAAACCTTCAGAAACTGCGCGGGCTGCGACCGCCGAACTGATCGTTCCGGTTCCGCCTATCAGCAATACCTTCATATCCGCCTCCTTTGCCGGGAGCGCGCATGCCGTGGAATCGACCGACGCGCACCGATCCGTCTCTTTCAGTATGAGTGCGGGATCACGGGATGTCAACGACGGGAACACGGGCAAGACCTCGGATCGTCTCTTACGAATCCGTCATGAATCATATGTTTTCCCGAAGCCTTCAAACGCTTATCTTGTTCGCATTTTTTTCAGGATGCGCTCCGGTGCACCAGGAGCTCATTCTCGACGGCGCATTCTGCTCGGTCGAAGTAGTTCTCCCGGAAACGGGCGAGTCGTATCCGCGCGAGTCGAATTCAGCACATCGAGAGTGGCTCATTATGTGGAGGGACGCAGACGGCGATCTCCGTTGCGTGAATACCGATAAAAGCAGAGTGCTCATCAGCGTTGAAAGAGGCATCCCCGTGCCCATTCGCGCCTGGTACGCGGAAAAAGACGGACAGCGGAAAACCGCCGAATTTTCGGCGCGCAGCGTATTACCGGACGCGGGGAGCATATTTCCGCACTACGCGCGATGGGAAAACGGATGCGGAACCGTGGAGCTTTCCTTTCTGGACGGAATCGCCGCTGAAACCGCGGATTCGGCGATCAGAAACGCGGCGGGCGGCGTCGGATCGGGACAGGCGATAACGGTTCGATTCAACTGGAACCGCTTCCGGGACGAACTGACGAAGAAAACCTATCCGCATTTAGCGGATATCGAAGCCGCGGCGAGCTCGATTCTGTCGGGAAGCTTTACCCTTCGGAACCTGCGCGAACAAAACCATATCATCGCGTCCGTTAAGTTGCACGGACCTGAGTGCGGTTCGCCCTTGAGGATGGGCAGCCCGTTCGGAAGAGAGCTTGTTGCTACAGACCCCCCGGAGAACACGGCCCTGCTTCCCCTGGCGGAAGGCGTAAACTTCTTTTATTCTCCGAAAGGCGCATTCGCCGTCCTTCGCGCACAGGACGGCGACATCGTCTGTATTTATGAGCCCTATCACTTGCCAGATTCTCCGTCCTCGGATACTGTAGATTCAATATGAAACGAATGCTGATTCTCGCCGTCGCGGCGTTATTCATCTCCTGCGGCGGAAACACTTCCCGACAACAGACCGAGGTCTCCGCTGAACAACCGGCGGAAGCAAGCGTAAAAACAGGCCCGCAGTGGTTCTATCTGAGCGAAAACGGAATACATCAGGCGGATAATCCGGCCTCGATTCCCGCCAGAACCTTCCGCCCGTGGACTGAAGCCGTGCGCGTCACGGATGCGGCCATTATCCAGGGCGCGCCGGTTTTTCTCATCAATAAGCTCGGGATCATGGCCGGAGGAGCCGCTGGTTCAGCGCCCGCACTGCACCGCGATTCGCTCCTGGCGGCGGCCACGTCCGGCGGAATATACCGCACGGATACGGGAGCAGGAATCAGACTCTTCAGGAATTCCATTTTCGCGGAAGGAGAGGGCCCCGGCGGAGAACAGCCCTGTATGATCGAATGGAATCCCTCGACCGGAAGCGTGAGCCCCTGGCTGTCGAGCCTCGACTTCGGATTGTCTAAGGAAGCGCAAATGGTCGCGCTCGACAGAATCGGGACGCGGTGGTACGCATCGTTTAAAACAGTCACTTCCTCGAAGGTCGATTTCGACTACATCGAATTTCAGCAGTTCCCTCAAAAGGGCGCTCCGGCGTCCGCGGGAATGCGGAAAATAAACCAGGACCAGTATATTTCCGCCATAACCCCCTTTTCGTTCGCCGACGCGCCGGAACAGCTCGTTTCTCTTCTTGAGGTAATACCAGAATCCACCGGACTTACGGTGAGAACCTATTCACGATCGGCGAAGGCGGGACAAACCTACCAGCGCTCGGGAGAAGGGGTTTCCGTAGACGCCTCGGCCTACGTGTCCGACGACCGGACCGCGGTCCTCTTCTCCGACGGAACCTTTTACTATCGGCCGGACAACACCTCCCAGAAACGTGTGATTTTGCGCCTCCCGGCCCTTTCCAGCGGCTATGTATACACGTCCTTCATCATCACCGGTAAATCGCTTCTCGCCTCCTGGGAAGAACAGCGGTTCTACGAGACCGGAAGAGCGGGTTTACTGGAAACTTCGCTGCCCGATGGGGTATAATAGAAAGCGATGAAGCGGAAAACACGGATATTCCTGAGTTTCGCGATCTGCATACTCGCAGCCCGCCCTTCCTTCGCGGAATACTCGCGATGGTCGCTTCTTGCCGGCCTGGATCTGATTATCAATACGGATGGAGAAAACCTCGCCGCTCTGCCGGGCATGGGCGACGACGGAACTCCCGGCGGCCTCGACAGCGGCCCCTCGCCCATCGCAACCTTCGTGGGAGCCGAGTACCGGCTGCCCGTCAATTCCTGGCTGTCCTTCGCTCCTTCGGGAGTTCTTTACGCAGTTCAATACCGCTTCGAGGAGCGCCCGCTCCCCACCGAGATAGAAAACCGCACCGCCTACGTTCCGTCTCTCCTTCTCGACATTCCCCTCGTGGCTCAATGGGAAAACGGCCGCTTCAGCTGGTTCGCCGGCGGAGGACTGGGAATTCTCGCGCGATGGGCCTTCCTCGAGCCGGGAGTTCCCGCCGACGCGATCAATACCGACGAAACCCTCACCGCCTCCGAGCAGGTTTCGGAAATCAACGGCTATAACTGGGCGTCGGCCCGCTGGTTCTACCCCACCCTCCAGGCAGGACTCAAATACCGCCTCGAAACCGGCTGGGGCGGCGGACTCGCGCTCCGCACAGCCATCCCCGTCTTCAATCTCTGGTCCTCTCCGGAAGTGCCCTTCATCGATTCCCTCATGATCACCGCAGCCCTGACCATTACGCCCCCCGCATCCTCGCGTAAAAAGGGCGCAGACGCTTCAGCCGAACAAAAAGAAAACCCCTCCGGTTCGACCGAAGGGGCTCCTGAAGTTTTCTTGATAGAATAGAAAATCCCGCGCTTCGAGCCTTACAGCTCGATGGACCGGCTCGAAACCTTTTCTTCTATATAAGAGACGAAGGAGTCGAGGGTCATAACCTTCTGTTCGCCGCTTCTGAAGCGCACAGCAACGGATTTTTCGTCCATTTCTTTTTGCCCCACAACCAGCTGGTACGGAATTTTGAAGCCCTGATGCTTGCGGATCTTCGCGTTCATCCGGTCGTTGTCCACGTCCGCTTTGACGCGGATGCCGGCGGCGCTCAGCCGATCGGCGACTTCGACAGCATAGCCGTCGAATCCGGGTGCTACCGGAATGACCACGACCTGGCGGGGCGCGAGCCACACGGGGAAGGCGCCGGCGTAGTTTTCGATCAGGATGCCGATGAAGCGTTCAAGAGAGCCGAGAGCCGCGCGATGGAGCATAACCGGAGTATGCTTCGAGTTATCCTCGCCGATGAATTCTGCGTTCAGGCGCTCCTTCGAGGGAAGCTGATAATCTACCTGAATGGTGCCGCACTGCCACTGGCGGCCGAGGGCGTCGACCAGGGTGAACTCGAGCTTGGGTCCGTAGAAGGCGCCCTCTCCCGGAGCAACTTCATAGTCGAGGTTCGCTTTTTTACAAGCATCGGCAAGGGCTGCTTCCGCGCGGTCCCAGGTTGCGTCGTCACCGACCCGTTTTTCCGGGCGGGTGGAAAATTTCACCAGAATGGTATCCGGATCGAAGCCGAAGTCGCGGTACATGCTCTTCAAAAGCTCGCAGAATTTCGCGACTTCCGAGGGAATCTGCTCCTCGGTGCAGAAGATGTGCCCGTCGTCCTGAACGAAGCCGCGCACGCGCATAATGCCGTGCAGGGAGCCCGAAGGTTCGTTGCGGGTGCAGGAGCCGAACTCGGCGATGCGCAGGGGCAGATCGCGATAGCTTTTGATTCCTTGCTTGAAAATCTCGATGTGGCCGGGGCAATTCATCGGCTTGAGGGCGAACAAGCGCTTTTCGCTTTCGGTGATGAACATGTTTTCGCGATATTTCGCCCAGTGGCCTGAACGCTCCCAGAGGCTCTGAGGCATGACGAAGGGAGTGTTCACTTCCTGGTACCCGTCGGCGCGGATGCGGGTGCGCACATAGTTTTGAACCAGAAGATATACGAGCCAGCCGTCGTTGTGCCAGAAAATTTCGCCGGGGTTCTCGTCGTCGATATGCAGAAGGTCCAGTTCGCGGGCAAGCTTGCGGTGATCGCGCTTTTCAGCCTCCGCGAGCATGTCGAGGTACGCCTTCAGATCGTTCGGCTTTTCCCATGCAGTGCCGTAGATGCGGGTGAGCATGGGCCTCTTTTCGTCGCCGCGCCAGTACGCTCCGGCGGTTTTCATAAGCTTGAAGGATTGGGCGTTGATCTCGCGGGTGTTCGCGACGTGGGGGCCCCGGCAGAGGTCGAGAAACGCTCCGGATTGATACACGGAAATGATCTCGCTTTCGGGAAGGTCCTGAATCAGTTCGGTCTTGAACGGTTCGTCCTTAAAGAGCTCGAGGGCCTCCGCGCGGGAGACTTCCCTGCGGACGAAATCGCTGTGCGCGTTGATGAGTTTCCGCATTTCTCGCTCGATCTCGGGAAGGTCGTCCGGAGAAATCGCGCGGGGAAGCTGGAAGTCGTAGTAAAAGCCGTGGTCGATGGACGGTCCGATCGCCACTTTAGCGCCGGGAAAGAGGGTTAAGACGGCTTCGGCCATAACATGGGCGGTGCTGTGCCGCACCAGATCGAGTCGTTCGCTTTTCGGGGGAAGGGTTGCGTTCATAAAAGGCTCCTTGCGTTTCGGGAATCATCCAGCCCGACGGCTGAATGCGGCATATACCGTCTACGCGGGGACGAAAATGCAGGATCCGGTTCGATCTGCCTTTCCGCGGTTCCACCCCGCTTCGATTCCCCCTGACGGGGAGCGCTCTCATCGCCGTTAACGCACGGAAAACGGCCGCAGATACATAGGCTTGAATACAAGCTGTTCCCCGCGGCGGCTCGGGAGGGGTTTTCATCGGGACCGGAACCGGCGGACTCTCAACCTGTGCGGGAATGTCGATTCCAGCAGCTGATCCGCTTCTCTCATGGTTCGGTTCTCCGGCTACTCGTCTCCGTTATCGCCTGTAATACGAGAATAGCCCCCGTTTTATGCCATGTCAAGATCCTTTACGGCATCAGGGCTAACCTATGCCTTGCCGTTTCGCGGTTTTTAACCGATAATGGTACCAGTTATGGAACAAAACCAGTCTTTTAACGACCTCCTTTTTCAGGCGATCATGGAACGCCAGCAGTATTTCGACTCTATGCTTCTCCCAAAGCTCCAGGAAGAATTCCGGATAATGCAGAGCGCGTCGAAAACGATTCTGACGGTATTGCAAAAAAAGGGCGTGATCAGGGATGATCCGTACAACTACGACAGCAAGCGGGCTGATATAGAAGTTCCGCCCGAGGACACGTTCAGCGATAATGAAAAGGCCGCGATCATAGGACGACGGCTTTCGCAGTACGAAGCCATGCTTGATTACCTCAACAACTACTATCAGTTCAACTGCGATTACCTCGCTACCGACCGTATTCAAAAAATGGTGGCGCTGAACCGCACCTTCACCTGGGAATCGTTCTCCATCACCTCGACCCGCCCCAACACGAAGGGTCTCGCGGATCTCGTGAACAACATACGGAACGGCTCGGATCCCCTGTCGATCAGCATCATCAACGACGCCCTCACCCAGCTCAGCAAATCTTCGATCTCGATCACCAAAACGCTGAAAATGCTCACCGATTTCCACCGCGAACGCTATAAAACAGCCGTTCGCAAGATGGTCATGCCCGGAGCGGTGATCAATCCGGCAAGCCTTTCAAACGGAACATCCGCGGCGCTCAAGGAAATTAAAAAATCTTTCGCCGTCAACATGAAAGACCAGCCCTTCTACACCGAGCTGATCGAAGAAATTCTGAAAGAAGAATATTCCCCCGAACACGCGGTTCTGCAGCAGGAGCTTCTCGCCCGCCTCGCGATTTCCAAACAAAACCAAACAAAAACCGCTTCCGCCGAAAGCCTCAAGCCTGTCCTCCTCGACGGAATCAGAACGCTCGGCAGCGTCTCGCCTCAGCTCGACGAAATCGTCGCAAAACTCGCGGAAAACAACCATCTGCTCGCGAACATCGAAAAAAGCTTTTTCGAGAAGTTTTCAGAACTCCTGAAAAAAGCGTTCAACATAAAAAAACAGGACGAACTCATCTGGATTACCTCGATCGATCCGGCCACTCAGACCGGCAAGCGCGAGCAGCTCAACCTTACGGAGTTCATCGAGGACATCCGCCACCGTTCAAGAATTTTCACCGGCTTCACCCTGCGCAGTTCCCCGGCGTTTCAAAAAATCGAACTCATGGACGAGTCCCAAATTTTGGATCTTCTCACCCGTAACCTCGCAGAACTCGGAACGGTTTTGAAGCAGTGCGCGGGGCTCGACGATTATTTTAAGCAGAACGCCCCGCCGGAAATCAGAGACAGAGTGAGGGGAATTAAGGTGGAAATATCCGCGATCCGCAACAATATCGTAAAAGCCAACCAATGCAGGGCCGAATACGCTTCCCAGGTGGAAGAACAGCAACAACTCAAAAAACTGGGAATTACTCATGGTTAAATGCACCAAAACGCCTCTTCTTCTCGCCGCGAGCATCCTGTTCTTTCAAAGCGTCGCCTATGTGTTTTCCGCAGAACCCTACCCGCAGGAAGAATTCGTCGCCAACATCTCGGCGTCCGCGCCGGAATGGCGCCCTCATTACGCCTATAACGCGGACGAGGCTCAGATTCTTTCTGCCGTGTTCGAAGGACTCTTCGTATACGACCCCTTCGATCTTGAACCCGTCCCGGCGATCGCCGAATCCTGGACCGTCAGCGAAGACGGAAAAAAATGGACCTTCACGCTCAGGGAGAACGCGAAGTTTTCCACGGGCGAGCGGATTACTGCCGAACACTTCAAAAACTCTCTTATCGCGCTTTTAAATCCCGATCTCAGCGCTCCGTACGCGTCCCTGCTCGATCCGGTCGCGGGGGCCGCGGCATACCGCAACGGCGAAACGTCCGATCCGGCTCTCGTAGGAATCACGGCGAGCGGTCCGCGGACTCTGGTGATAGAGCTGGTTTCGAGAACCGAGCATTTGCCGAAAATTCTGTGCCACCACGCCTTCAGCGCGGTTCATCCCCGGGATCTTGCGTTATCCGCAAAAGCCGGCGAAAAACAGGAACCGCCGATATCGAGCGGAGCATTCTCCGTTGCAAGCGTCGACGGCGAACGGATACTCCTGGAAAAAAACCCGCAGTACTGGGACGCAGACCGGGTGGAGCTTCCGTCGATCAAACTCGTCCTTTCGGACGATCCCGACGTTCTCACCTCCCGTTTCAACCGGGGAGAGATTCACTGGCTCGCCGGATCGGTGAATGTTTCGCGCGTACTCGACAGCGCGTCGATCCACATCAATCCCATGTTCGCGACCGAGTACTTTTTCTTCCGCACCACCTGGGGCCTCGGCTCGAACAAGGGCGTCAGGCAGGCCCTGCTCAAGGCAGTGCCATGGGAAGAGCTCAGATCAAGCTATCTGATCCCCGCGAAAACCCTCGTGTTCCCGATCGCCGGATATCCGGAACTCGACGGAGTGAGTTCCAACGACCCGGCTGAAGCCTCTCGTCTCCTCAAGGAAGCGGGAATTCTAAATCCTGAAACCGAACTTCCGCTCGTAATAAGCATCCCCGAAGCAGACTCGTTCAAGAAGCTTGCGGAAATACTGAAAACAGCCTGGGAAGAACTAGGCTTTTCCGTCCAAATCAGGGTCATTCCCTACGGAACCTACTACAACACCCTGAGGCGCGACGATTATTCCCTGGGAATCACGTCATGGATCGGAGATTTCGCCGATCCGCTTTCTTTCCTGGAAATGTTCAGGCCTAATTCCTCGTTGAACGATTCGGGATGGAAGAACGACGCATATGAACAGCTCATTCTGGACGCCTCAGGAAAAAAACAAACGAAAGACAGATACTCGGCCCTGGCGGAAGCTGAAAAACTCCTGCTCGGGGAAGGCATAATTCTGCCGGTCGCACACAACCCGTCTTTCAACGTAATCGATCTCGACGGAATCGCCGGCTGGTACACGAACGCGCTGGATATTCATCCCTTCAAGTTCGTCCGCTTCGTGGCGGCGAAGCCCCTTCCCGGCGTGGCGATGGCGGTCCCCGGAGCCCGCGGGCTTTGACCAGAGCAGTTTTCTGTGCTATAATCGATAAGATATGAGCGAAGCCGCAATATATTCTGTAGACCAGAAAATCGTGTATCCCAGCCAGGGCGTTGGGAGAATCACCGAGATTAAAGAGAAGTCCTTCAAGAACGAAGCCGTCATGTATTACGTGATTTATCTTGAAGTGTCCGACATGACCGTAATGGTTCCCGTCAAAAAGGCGGCCGAACTCGGGATACGAGCGATCGTTTCACCCGAGGAAGCGCGGAAAGCCCTCGATTTGATCTCCGAAGAATTCGAACCCATTCCTTCCGACTGGAAGCTTCGATATCAGATCAACCTCGACCTCCTGAAAAAAGGCAGCGTCATCGATATCGCGACGATTGTCCGCTCCCTGTACCACCGCAGCAAAATCAAGGAGCTTCCGATCCTTGAAAGAAAACTCTACGATTCAGCGCGCAAGCTCCTTGAAGACGAAATAACCTACGCGCTCGACATGCCCCGCAAGGAAGTCGAATCGCTCATTCATACGCATCTTGAACCATTCGGAGTAGAAACCGTTAAACCCGTAAAGGGCGCGGCCGCAGTGGTGGAAGACGACGACGACGACTTCATGGACAACGATCTTGTGGAAGAGGAAGAAGAAGCCGACGAAATCGACGATTGACATATGAATCGCTCAGTAGTCATTACCGCGGCCGGAAGCTCGTCCCGTATGGGTTCCGGCCTTAAAAAAGAATACCGAACGCTGCCGGGTTTCCCGGCAGGCAGTCTTCCGGATCCTTCCAGCGGCGCGAAATCCGGTCGCGTGAGCGTCTTGTCGGCCGCAGTGCACGCCTTTCTGTCGTCCGCATACCGATTCGACTCGATAGTCGTCACGGTCCCCGAGCGCGGAGAGGCCGATGCGGCACGTGTTCTCGCCGAGGACCCGCGCATCGCTCCTTTGATAACCCGAAACAACACACGCCTTTCATTCATATCAGGCGGCTCTACCCGCCAGGAGTCGGTATTCCGCGCGCTCGAATCCCTTTCGGGCGACGATGCGCCGGGCACCGTTCTGGTACACGACGGCGCCCGCCCCTGGATCAGCTGCGACCTCATAGACGCGGTGCAAAGAACGACCGAGGAAAGAGGAGCCGCCGTTCCCGGAATTGCCGCGGTGGATACGCAGAAGGAAATCGACGAGGAAGGCAGAATCATCCGCCACCTGGAGCGCAGATTCATCGCCGCCGTACAAACTCCGCAGGGATTCCGCTTTTCTCCGCTGCTGGAAGCCCACCGAAAGGCCGCCGGAGACGGCAGGACCTATACGGACGACGCTGAAATCTGGGGTCGTTACGAAGGCGACGTATTCGTGTGCCCGGGAGACAGGGAAAACAGAAAGATAACTTTTCCGGAGGATCTCGCATGATACGGATAGGACTGGGATACGACCTTCACCGGCTGGTCGAAGGAAGGGCCTTCATGCTCGGCGGAATCGAAATACCGTACAGCAAGGGCGAAGACGGCCACTCAGACGGAGACGTGCTTCTGCACGCCGTGACGGACGCCGTCCTGGGAGCCTCCGGCCTCGGCGACATCGGCGAGTTTTTCCCGCCCTCCGATCAGCGCTGGAAGGGGGCGGATTCGAAGATGCTCCTCGAGGAAGCGTGGAAGGCTGTCGTACGGGACGGCTGGACGCTGGAAAACATCGACTGCGTCATCGCCCTGCAGGAGCCGAAATTCCTGCCCTGGCGGAAAGAAGTGCGGGAGTCTATAGCGCAGGTGCTGTCGGTGCCCGCGGAGAAAATCTTCGTAAAAGCGAAAACCGGAGAGGGCATAGGGTTCATCGGCAGAGGCGAAGCCGTCCAGGCGTGGACGGTCTGCCTTCTGAGCAAGCCGGACTAAGGCCGATCCGCAAAGCCCTATTTCTGAGGCAATTCCAAAATCAGTTCAACCTCGCCGCGCGACAGATGCAGGGCGCGAGCTATTTCGTCGACCTTCCAGCCCTGATGCGCCAGCTTCACGACATTCTCCCGTATTCCGACGGGAGGAGCTCCCTTCGTCTTTTTAGCCGGTCCGTCTTCCTTTAGAATGTCTCCCAGAAGCTTCAACTGGTCTTGGGACTGTTTGGAAATTTCTTCGAGCCGGGTCTCGGTTCGGGCGAGCCACTCGCGGGATTTCTGCATTTTTTCTATGCGTTCTTCGATATCGGAGAGCGTGGAGTCCAGCGTCGAAAGACGCTCGACGGCGGTTCCGATCTTGTTCTTTTCTTCGAGCAGGGCGTCCACGTCCCCGCGAAGTCCGGTAAGCTCGCCGGGCATGACGGACATGGACTTGCGGTATTCCTGCAGCTCGGACTCGAACTCTTTCAGCATTTCAAAGGCCCGGTCGATGCCGACGACGGTTTGATCGAGCACGAGGCCCTTTTTCTCAAGCCGTTCGTATCTGCCGTTGACCTCGGCGATGGAATCCTCGAAGCGCCTGATCTGCACCTGGTACTGCTGAATATCGTCGTCGGTGACGGTGAGTTCCGCCATCTTCCGGTCGACCGATTCGGAGAGGGCCATGAGATTGGTGAAATCGGTTTCCAGAAGATCGATGCGCTTTTTCTCCGACAAAACCTTGCTGACTTTCTGCGTCGCTTCCTCTTCGAGCTTGCGCACCCTGTTGTACTGCTGTTCGAGCGAGTTCATGCTGTCGCGGTATACGTCTAGACGCGAAACCTCTGCCCGCAGGCTTTCGATATCCGATTCCAGGGCGACCTTGAGCTGATCCGCCCGCTCGAAAATCTTCGTCTGGGCGATGAAGCCCTTTTGCTTCCGGTCGATTTCCTCGAGGTTCTTTGAAAGATCCGCGGCGTCAGACTGGAGCTTCTGAAAGAGCTTGTCCCGGTTCTGGTCGACTGTTTCGCGGATTTCCTGCACCATGAGCTTGAGCGACCGCAGCGTTTGGTCGGTTTCGATTCCGGTTTCGCGGATCTGGCGTTCGGTCTCGGCCGACATGGTTTGGTACGACGCCCGGAACTCTTTGAGGGCCTCGGCGGATCGATGGTTGAAGTCCTCGCCGGCCTTGGACATTGCATCGCGGAGGGAGGAAATTTGAGCTGCGAGTGCGGCGCGTTCGTCCTCCGTTCCCGCGAGGAATTCCCTGAAAGATGACTCCCAGGACGACTGTATGTTCGAGATGGATTCCGCGGCAGAGGTCTCCAGAGCGGCGACGCGGTCTTCGACCAGGGCGCGGGCCGAGGCCAGATTCTGTTCGTTCTTGGCCTGCCAGGCGGAGAAATCGGAGCGGATGCCTTCGATAAGGGTTTCCGCGTCCGACCTGGACGCGTCCATCGAGTGCGCGAATTCCTTAGTGCGCTGCTCGATTTCGCGCTCCTGCCTGCGGAGGGCTTCCTGTATGCTGTGCGCGTGGGCGTCGAGTTCGGTCTGGGCGTGCTGAGCGGCTTTGGAACGAGCCTGTTCGAATTCGGCGCGGTATTGTTCGACGAAGGAAAGCAGGGACTGATCGCTCGCGGTGATTCGGCCCCTGAGCTCCGATTCGATCGCAGAAATCTGCTCCTCCAG
Source organism: Teretinema zuelzerae (assembly GCF_021021555.1). Taxonomy (NCBI): domain Bacteria; kingdom Pseudomonadati; phylum Spirochaetota; class Spirochaetia; order Treponematales; family Treponemataceae; genus Teretinema; species Teretinema zuelzerae. Next base: position 1,055,771 of record NZ_JAINWA010000003.1, read on the forward strand.
CCGATCGGACTGGACCCGGTACTGCTCCGCGATGTCCGACAGCCGCTCCTTGAACTGGACGGCCTGGCGGGCCTCTGTTTCCTTGAGCGAAGATTCGCTTTCAGCCGTGAGCGCGTCGAGGCGGGCGTCGACGTTGGATTTCCAGTTGTCGAGGGCGGCTGTGATAGCCTCGCCGCGGCGGGCGAGGTCGGAGAAGAAGTCGTCCTCGAAGACCTTGAGCTTTTCGGAGACGTTCTCGTAGGCGCGGGCCTTCAATTCGTTCAAGCCCTGTTCAAGCGACTGCATTCTTGAGGAAAGCGTTTCGCCGGAAGACAGGAAGCGTTCCGAGAATTCCTTGTAGCGGTTTTGCTGTTCCTGGACGAAGCCGGAAAAATCGTTTTGCACCTGGCGGGCCGTATCGGCCATCCGATTCCTGAGTTCGCCGTCCAGGCGCTCGACGTCTCCGATATGCGTTTCGAAGCGTTGGAGCCGGTCCGCGAGTTCCGAGCGCAGCAGGGAAAGAGAGGACTGAACCTCGCCGGAGGCGCGGCTGAAATCTCCTGAAATTTTCGATGAAACCTGTTCGAGCTCTTTTTCGAGCCGGGACGAGGCTTCCGAGAGTGACGCGGACTGGGACTCGTCCATAGATGCGATGCGGTTGAGTATCGCCCGGGAAGAGTCTTCCGCTCCGTGGACGGCGGTTTCAAGCCGTTCGCGGACGCTCCGTTCGAAGGTTTCAATCTCGCTTTCGATGGCGGAGGAAATCGAAGCGACGCGCGAATCGAGCTCGCTGACCCGTTCGTTCAGGCCGCCGAGAAGGGTTTCAGAGCGCTCTTGAGCGGCGGATTCCGAATCCCGCAGAGAAGACTCGAGAGACGCAAGACGGGATGAGTGATCCTGTTCGGTTGCCGATATTTTGGTTTGAGCCGCCTGTACGAAGCGGGCGATCTCGGATTTGATCGAAGAAAGACGCTCTTGAGACTCGTCGCGCAATTCGTCGATGGAAGACGAGACTTCCTTTTGCGCGGCGGAAAGAGAGGAAAGAAGCTCGGTGCGGGACGCATCCAGCGCGTCGAAGGTTTCGCTTCTCAGCGTTTCCACGGACTCCCTGGAGTGAGAGCGGAGGGCGGCGATGTCCCGCTCGGATTCGCTGCGCAGGGTTTCGATGATGCGCGCGGATTCGGTTTTAGCGATTTCTGCGGCCTTCGACGTATCTGTACGTACGGCTTCCTCGAGCCGGGCGATGTCCGCACGGGCGGCCGCGAGGGCTTCCGCAGTTTCGGTTTTTAGGGCGTTCGAGAGCGAAGCAGTTTCGGTTTGCAGGGACTCCGAGAGCGCCGCAGTTTCCCCGACGACGGCGATTTTCAGGCTGTCGATGTCCGCGCGGGCGGCCGCGAGGGCTTCCGCAGTTTCGGTTTTAAGGGCGTTCGAGAGCGAAGCAGTTTCGGTTTGCAGGGACTCCGAGAGCGCCGCAGTTTCCCCGGCGACGGCGATTTTCAGGCTGTCGATGTCCGCACGGGCGGCCGCGAGGGCTTCCGCAGTTTCGGTTTTAAGGGCGTTCGAGAGGGCTGAGGATTCGCTCTGCCAATCGGAGCGGAAGGCTTTCAACTGATGCTGGGCATCCTGCAGCTTTTCGCGGGCCAGTTCGTTCAGGGCCGCAGTTTTCTCTTCGATGGCGGCTTTATATTTCGCGAGCCTTTCGGAGGCCTGCTCTTTCAGTTTCTGGAAGGAGGAATCCTCGAGGGAGTCAGCGCGCTTGGCGGCTTCCGCGAAGCCCTTTTGGAAGAGCGCCGTGAGGCCGGTCGTCGTCTGGTTCAGGATGTTCTCGGTTTCGCTCCGGGTGGATTCGATTTTTACGGAAAGATCCCGGACGGTTTCCTTCCAGCCGGTGATGGTTTCGGCGTGAATATTTTCAATAACGATTTTATTCTGTCGGGCGAAGTCGTCGCGCAGAGCCGGGATCGCGGCGGAGATTTCCTCGATCTGTTTGCGGGATGCGAGGATTTTCCGTCCGAGGGAATCGGCGAAATCCGATTCGGAGGCAATGCGCTTCAAGTTTTCCTCGGCAGCGGAAGTCATCTCCATCAGCTGCTTGATGGTTTGCTCGTAGGTGTCTATGCGCTTTCCCATGTCGGCGATCGCCTGGGTGCGCTGGAGGAGCGCTTCTTCCCGGCGGGTTATATCTTCGCGAATGGACTCGAGGCGCTTCACGGCGGCTATCGCGCGCTGCTGCTCGACGTCGAGGGAAATAGTCGATTCTTCCAGCTTCCCGGTTTTTTCCTTGATGAAGGCTTCCAGGTCTTCCTTGAGCTTGTCGCCGAATTTTTTAACTTTTTCGATAGAGCGGTTACTTTTATCCAACTGGCGGAAAACGATAACCAGGGTACATGATAATATGAGGGTTATGATGTTTCCGGGAGTAAAAAACATTGCCGGGCCTGCCCTTTTTGTACAGAATAATATCAGTTATTCTAGCACAAACCGCTCTAATTGGCGATAGGAGTAAAAGGAAATATCGGCTTCGGGAATTCTCTTGCCCAACAGCCAGGCAAGGGGACTGACGATGCAGGCGGTGAGCATGCCGGCGTTCGAAGCGCCGCGCACGTCGGATCGGACAGAGTTTCCGACGTAGAGGATGCGGTTCGCGGGAACGCCGAGAGCCTTCGAGAGATCCTCGAAGGGAGCGGCAGAGGGCTTCAGGGCTCCCGAATTTTCCGAACCGAGAACGGCTTCGCACAGTGGAGCGAGGCCCCACACGTCTCCTTTCTGTTCGGGAAGAAAATCCGATAAGAGGCCGAGCTTCAATCCGTCTTTTTTAAGGGCCAGAAAACATTCACGGACGTGAGGAAAAAGGGGCACGCGCGAAAAGACGGGCTGCCAGCCCCGATACACGAGAGAGTCCAGGCGTTCGCGCTCCTCTTCAGGAGTTCGTCCCGTCCGTTTCGCGAGGAGCCCCGCCTGCCATTCGAAAAAATCGGATCTGGTTTGGCCGGGGTGTTCTTCCTGCCATATCCGCATTTCGGCGCGGACGCGTCCGAACTGAGCGAGCCAGAGGCCGCGGCGCAGCACGAAGGGAATCAGGCGGACGAAGAGGGACGGGTCGGGATACAGGGTCCCGTCGATATCAAAGGCAACTGCGTCGATTCTGGATCTCATTTTATTTTTATACTATACAGAAACCCTGCCTGTCCATCGGAAGAACCGGCTTCGAACCTCCACCGGGAAAACTCTCTCCGGAGAAAATCCTGCACCTTGGGGGGAAGGCTCGCGGAGGGAGTGAACGAGACGCTCCCTGAAATGACAGAGCCATCGGCGCGAACCCGGAAGCCGATGGTCACATCGAGATTAGAAGTGATGAGGACAATGAGTTCCGGGGGAAGCTCTATTTTCGGGTTTGCAGGACTGAGAAGCCTTCTCGCGGCGCCTTCGAACGAAAGTTCCGGAATGGTCGAGACAGAGCGGGAATCGGATGCCGACGCCGAGGAAGCGGAAGACGACGATCCGTCGCGGGAGCCGGCCGTTGCGGCGCCGATTTCTTTGAGGCTGCGTTCTGTGGACTCCGAGGCGTCGGTTTTTTGCCGCGCGGTCGAAGAAACCGCCGAGACCGGACCCGAGGGAGAAGAGTCCACCCTTCCGGCGCTTCCTTCGAAAACCTGATCCTGCCGGCCGCCCGAAGGGAGGCTCTTCCGTTCGACGGGAGAGGATTGTTCGGAAGCGGTAAAATCGAGGAATTCGGCCTCGCCCGTATCGCGGCTAGACGAAACAACCGGTTTATCGAAGTTTGGTATGCCCAGGCCGGAGGATTGCCGCGCCGGTTCGGCCGGCTTGGCCTTCGCGGCGGCGGGCTTCGCGGGAGCAGATTTCGCGGGCGCGGGCGGGGCTTTCTTCGCCGAAGAGGGAGCCGCTTTGTTCGCCGCCGGAACGCGTTCGGGCTCCTGAACTTCCGCGATTTTCTGCGGAGCCGGGGGCGGAATTTCGCGCTCAGGGGGGTTAAGGAGAATTTTCACCGATTGGTATTCGACAGTCTTCGGCGGGCGCAGGGTTTCCGGAAAGAGCATGAAGAAAAGCCCGATAACCGCGTAAAAAAGAAGAGAAAACAATGCGCTTTTCTTGAGGCGATCGCGGTCCGACTGGTTAAAATCCATCACTTCGGCAACCCCTTACTCCCGCGTCCGGAGATTTACGCCGACGAAGCCCGTTCTCCGCAGGGAGTCCAGGACGTTGACGATCCGTCCGTTCGGCACGGCAGAGTCGGCTTCAAGGCTCACCGGGACGGCATCCCGTGGAATGTCCGTGCCGAGGGCTTCGAGGGCCGCGTCCAACGCTTCCATCTCCACCCGTTCGGTGTTGACGTAGAGGCCGCCGTCTGCTTCCACCGTGATGGTGATGCCGTTCGTGCGCACGCCCTGGGCGGTCGAGGATTTTGGAAGATCGAGGGAGATGCCCGGCAGCACCGCGAAGGTTGTGGAAACCAGAAAAAAGAGGATGAGCTGGAACACCACGTCGATCATGGGAACCAGATCGACGACCGCGCGCGTTTCGAGTCTCCGCTTAAACTTCATGCTTTTTCTTCTCCGCGACCAAAAGGAGAACCAGGTCGCTCACGGACGCTTCCATTTCCGTTACCATGCGGTTCACCTCCGCGATGAAGTAGTTGTAGAAAATGATGGCGGGAATGGACACGATAAGGCCGGTCGCGGTGGTAACCAGGGCTTCTGAAATGGCGCCGGCGAGAACGGCGGGATTTCCCATGGAGCCCATGTCCCCCAGGACGCCGAAGGCCTGGATGTTGCCGGTAACGGTTCCCAAAAGGCCGAGGAGGGTCGCTATGTTCGCCACGGTGCCGAGGGTGGAAAGATAGCGTTCAAGCCGGGGAATTTCCCGGTTCGCCTGATTCATCACCGCTTCCTTTATGGAAGCCTCTGAAAAATCGCGGTAGGCGATTCCCGTCTTCATCAGCCGGGACACGGGGCTTTCCACGGTATCGCAGATGGCCGCGGCTTCGTCGTAATGGCCCTTGTCGATGCTCGCGCGGATGCGCGGAAGGAGATCCCGCTCCCCCTTTTTAATGCCGCTGTAGAAAATGAGCCGCTCGATGATGATCACCGTGGCTATCACGGCGCTGAGCGCTATCGGAATCATTACCGGGCCGCCGCCTATTAAAATTGAAAACATGTACAACCTCCAGAGTATTGAGCGCTTCGGAAAAAAAGCGAGTTTTTTTTCGAAGCGCCCGTGTATTAAAAGTCCACGCGGGCAGACGCTGAAAAAGATCCGCTGCGCAGGGCGTAATTTCCAAGCCGGTACCGGGTTTCTCCCAGCATCGGAGACAATCCGTCTTCTACGGACACGATGAAAGACAGCATGTCGGCGGGCCGCAGGGTCGCGGTTACGCCGATTTCGGGCAGGGCCTCGTAATCCAGCGCGACGAGGGCTTGCGCGCGCGCGTCCCAGAGGGGACGCGGACCGGGGGACTTAACTCCGGCTGAGAAGCGGGCCTCGTGGGCGCCGTCCTTCCAGAGAAGATCGAGCCACTGGGCGTTCCAGGCGGCTTCCAGTGTGAAGACCGACGGCGTCCAGGCGAGGGCAAGCGAGGACTCCAGGCTGTTGCGCTCGACCCGGGCCGTTTCTAAAAGCGAGGACTGATCAAGGGTATCGGTAACCGCGAGGACGCCGCGCCCGAAGGCAGTCTTTTTCCACGCAAGGGCGGTCGAAAAGGAAACCCGCTCGGCCGGCGTCACCGAGGCTTGCGCTTGAGCGAACCAGTCGGAAGAAAGCGCGCTTAAGCGGTTCCGCTCGACGAAGGGATGATCGGGAGCGAGATCCCAGGGGGACGCGCGGTCGGCGCTCAAGCCCGCCGAGACGTGGATAAGACTCAACGCCTCCAGAGGATGGTCGAAGTCGAGAGCCGTGGCAAAGGGGGCGAGAACGCCGTCTTCGCTATCGTAGCGGAGTCCGCCTGAAAGCGACGCGCGGAAGAAGCTCCGTTCCCAGAGGAGAGACAGATCCCCGGAGCCCTGATGGAATTCGCCGATATCGGCCATGCCTTCGAAAAAGTAGCCGCCGAAAAGAGATATATCGGCGGTTCCGCCGAAAGCGGAGCCGGCCCAGCCGGCTGAAATGCCGGGGATGATCTGATAGGAGGCGGCGTCGGTTATTGTTTCGTTAACATAGGGTTCGACTGATCCCGCAAGGGAATCGGGAGAAGCCAGGCGGGAAAGGCCGGCGAAGGAGGCTCCCCAATAGGCTCCGGGAGCGGATTCAGTCCGGGATGAATAGGCGCCGTTCCAGGCGATTTCACGCGAACTCAAGGACCAGTAGCGGTCGTTTTTGCCCTGAAAACCGTCCGATCCGGAAGAGAGGGAGGAGTCGAGGGACCAGACGCCGGTTTGGATTCCGGGTGTATGGCGGACGGAGGCGCGGAGATCGATCGACCGGTCGAAGAAGGCTTCGCCGACGGATGAGCCGGTGTAGGCGTCCGCCGCGTCGTAGGCGAAATGCAGGGATGCCTCGGGAGAGCCGGAAGAGGCGCTTCGAGCTTTCGAGCCGTGGACGAAGAGTTCGCCCTTGAGGAGTCCCGGATAGCCGGCCCCGAGAAGAGCGTAGCCTATGACCGGGCGCGGGGCTTCGGGAACGTCCGGGACGGGAAGCTCCCGGGAAACGGGTTCCGCGGGAAGCGGTTCGGCTTCCGCGGCGGGAGGATCTTGCGGAAGCGGAACGGGAGGATATTCCGGGACGGCCGCCGGAAAGGGGGACGGCAGCGAAGGCAGCGCGCCTTCAGGAACGGCGTTGCCGGTGTTGCGTATGCGGGTTTCGATGTCCGGCACGGAAATGTCGGAGGCGAAAGCCCTGAAAGCAGTCAAAATGAGAAGAGAAGCTGCATATCGGTATTTCAGTTTCAATTGTTTGTTCATTCATTACTCCAGTAAAAGAGAGGCCCGGCGGGTCCAGAGGGAGTCGGGCCATTTTTTCTCCATCGTCGCGAGGGTTTTATCCGCGTCGCCGGTTTGTCCGGATTGGAGGAAGCTGTCGACGGCGCCGTAGAGGGCTTCGGCGGAGCGTTCGGCGTCGAGGGAGGAGAAGATAGCGCCGGCGGAGAGGAAGGCGGAGGAGGCTTCGCGGAAGGAGCCGTTTTCTCGCAGCGCGCTTGCCAAAAGGGTCCAGGCGGTACCGAAAATACTGCGGTCGTTCCGTGAGAGAGAGTCGAAGGAGGACGGGCTTCTGGAGGTGATTTCGCGCAGCAGGTCCAGGGCTTCGCTGCGTTTATTCCAGTCCGCGAGCCAGACGCGGGCGAGGCGCAGACCGGCGGAGCGGCCTTCCGCTGTGGAGGCGCGGCCGGAGCGGAGGTAGGCGCTGTGGAGGGAGGCGACGTCCGGGGAGAGCCCCTTCGAGAGGGAGGAGAGTTCCTCGATTTCGCGTTCCATGTCGTCGAGGCGGGCTTCTTCGCTCCAGGCGGACTGGTAGGCGCGGGCGTGGGCGAGAGCGGCGGCGTATTCGCCTTTTTCCTTGGAGAGGCGGATGAGGATGCGGTAGGACTGGGGCGCGGCGGAGCCTTTGGGAAATTTTCGGACGCATTCTTCGAGCCAGAGAATGCCCAGGTCGGGGTTGCCGGAAGAGCCCAGGGACTCGCCGCCGAGGCGGAGGACGGGTTCGAGGTAGCGGCCGGAAGGCCAGGTTTTGCGGTATTTTTCGAAAAGGGCGACGGCTTTGCGGAAGTCGCCGGCGACGAACCAGTTTTCTCCGGCGCGGAAGAAGGCTTCCTCCGCGAGCGGATCTTTGGGGAAATCGGCGTGGACGCGGAGCCAGCGTTCCTCCGCCAGGGCGGGTTTGTTCTGGCGGGCGGCTATTTCGCCGTACATGAACCAGGCGCGGGGCGCGAGGGCTGTTCTGCCGCGGGTCGCGGAGCCGTCGGCTACGCCGGAAAGCACTTCGCCGGCGGGGGCGTATTTCTTTTTATCGATGAGGATCGAGGCCTTGAGCAGGGACGATTCGGCGATTTCCGGGCCCGAGGGGCGAGGCGCACCGCGCGTTCGGCGAGCGGAAGGGGGTCGATTCCGGCCTGAACGGCCGCGAGGGCGGCGGTGGTCGCGCCCTGCCAGGAAAGCGGGTGGGAGTTCCAGCCGTCCAGGTAGCCGGTGAAGGTGCGCACGGAGTCGGCCCAGAGGCCGAGCCGGTATTGGCTGTAAGCCAGATAATAGCGGCTCCAGGGCGCAAGGTCGGGGAAGCCGGCTTCCTGATCGGGGGTAAAACGGGACAGGGAGTCGACGGCCTGTTTCCAGTCGCCCTCGCGGACGGCGGAAAGCCCTGACAGGTAGCGGGAGAGGGCCCAGGCTGCAGGATCGGTTTGGCGGAGAGAGGGAAAGGCAGCGTCGAAGCTTGAAAGCCGGGCCGCGGTTCCTTCGTCAGCGACGCGGAACCAGGAGAGGTAGACCTGGGGATCGGCGGTTTTACCGGAATCGAGGCGGGATTTCAGGATCGAGCGGGCTTCGCCGGTTTTACCGAGCTTATAGAGGGCTTCTCCGTGCCAGCGGGCCGCCTGATCGGCTATTTCCTCCGGAGCGGCAGTTTGGCGGCTGCTCCAGGAGAGAGACTTGCTCCAGTTTCCCTGTTCGCCTTCAAGGCGGGCAAGCTCGAGGAGGTACCAGGGCTGGAGTTCTCCTGCACGGGGCAGCGCCTTTTCCAAATGAGCGACGGCCTCGCGGGCGGGAAGCGCCCTGGCGGCCAGAAGATCATCGCGCGGGTCGGCGGCGAGGCTGCCCGGGAAAGCAAGCAGAAAAGCGAGAATAGTTACGCTATGAACAACGCACGATGCGGTTTTCGGCACAAAATCCTTCCTTGCGATTAAAAGTAACGAAGACGGGCGATGGTAACACCGTTTTTCTACGGCCAGAAATAGCCGGTTTGCGGCACGCGCACGCGAACCAGGTGCACCCAGGCGTCGGAATTGGCAGAAACGAACTTCTCCGGAGGCGTTTCGAGGGCGCTTTCGAACACGGCGACATGAAAGGCGCCCGCGTCGTCGAACCAGGGGAAAAAGAGGGCGATGTGATGATATTGGCGGAGAAGCGGCTCCCCGCGTTCGCGGCTTATCGCGCCGAGATAGAAGTGGCCGCCTTCGCTCGCGGCGAGGTAGTAAAGATAGGGCATGAGCTCGGAAACCTTGTAGCCGACCGCCTCCTGGTAGCCTGAGGAGGCGGAAAACGGTTCGACGGTCACGTCTACGCCCGAATTCGAAGGAAGCTTGGTCCGCCTGAGGCGGGCAGAAACCGCGGCGGAGGCGAGGTGGCGGGTCCAGTTCAGGCCGAAATACAGGTCGCGCGAATCGCGGAAGGGCTCGGTGAAGTGCGTTTTCGGGGAAGAGGTTTCACCCTTCAGCGCGTCGATGCGGGTGTTCGAGCCGGTGATCGGTTTTATCGCGCCGTCTACGACCCATTTGGCGAAACCGGAGCAGTTCACGCCGCCTTCAAGGGCGCCGGGAAGGCTGCCTTCGGGGAGTGCTTTCAGTATATCGGCGGGAGTCTGCGGCTCTCCCGAAGCGATGAATACGGGGTTTCCGTCGTGGTCGAAGGCGCCGTCGTCGAGGTAGACAAGAGAGGGAAGGCGTTCGCGGAGGGTTTCGACGGCAGAGGCCATGTCGCGATAATCGGCGCCGACGGGGCGCAGCAGATGCCAGGGAACTGCGGAGGCGGTAAGGGAGACGATGTGTTCGAAGGGACGGGTGAAAACCGACGAAAAGGGAATGCCGACGGGTATGTCGCGGACCAGGGGAAGGCCGTGGATTTCCAGAGTCAGGCGCGAAATGGAATCGTTTTCGGTTCTTCCTGCGGCCCCGGGCGCAATGATGACTTTCACTTCCGGGTCCGGAACCGGATACACGACGATGCCCAGGGGTTCTCCCGAGCGGAGATCGCGTTCGAGAATCCAGGTTCCCTGCCGGCCGGAGGCGTAGAGGGGAGAAAACGAGACTTCAAGGGTTGAACGGTCGGCCGATTGCGAGACGGAAAAGGAAAAGGGATGGACGCCCGATTCCATGCACAGCTCGTCCTTGAGGCCGAGAACGGAGGACGGGTCCGCCGACAAGCAGGATTCCGCCATTTTCGTGCGGATTCCCGCCGATTCGACGAATCCGGACGGGACGGCGGCGGACGGAGGAGAAGCGTAGACTGAAATCGCCGCGCCGAGGCACAGGAGGGCGGCGATGGATCGCGTATGTAGTCGTTTCATATCCCTTTGGTTATCGGCACGCCGGCGATAAAGCTGAACCGGAGCCCGGGCGCGGGCCCGGACTCCGAAACGGTTCAGCGGTTCAGCGGTTCGCGCAGGCCCGGACCGGCGGTCAATGGGCGCCGGCTGTCTTCGTTTCGTCCGGGTGGGCGCCCTTGGGAGCGTTCGCCAGCAGAAGCTTCAGACGGTTCAGCTGGTTGACCTCGCTCGCGCCCGGATCGTAATCGATGGCGGCGATGTTCGATTGCGGGAAGCGGCGGCGCAGCTCCTTGATCATGCCCTTTCCCGTGACGTGGTTCGGGAGGCAGGCGAAGGGCTGAACGCAGGCGATGCTGGGAACGCCGGTGTGGATCAGCTCGATCATCTCCGCCGTGAGGAACCAGCCCTCGCCCGTCATGTTGCCGAGCTGAACGATGTCGTCGACCCCGTCCTGGAGTTTGTAGATGGACTCGGGCGGAGTGAAGCGCACGCTCGCGGAAAGCTCCTTCTTGATCTTCCATCGGTACAGTTCGAGGAACCATACCAGAAGGTGCGCGGTGCGCTCGGAGGATTTCGGGAAGGCGAGCTTTTTGTGCTTGTACACGCCGTTCACGAACGAATAAAAGAGGAAGTCCGCGAGATCGGGAACCACGCACTCGGCGCCTTCGTTTTCGATGGTGCCGAAAATGTCGTTGTTGGCGGTGGGGTGGAACTTGACCAGAATTTCGCCGACGACGCCGACCCTCGGCTTGTGGACCTGTTCGAGGGGAAGGGAGTCGAAATCGCGGACGATGTCGCGGACGAGCCGGTGGTAGCCGGAGATCGACAGGGACTTCAGCTGGGCCGCCGCTCGGGTGTTCCATTTTTCGTACATCTCGTTCGCCGAGCCAGGTACGCTTTCATAGGGACGCGTGCGGTAGAGAACCCGCATGAGGAGGTCGCCGATCATGACGGACATCATCGAGCGGTGGATGAGAGCCGGAGTCATCTTGAACCCCGGGTTCTTCTCGAACGATTGGGCGCTCAGTGAGATGACCGGGATGTGGCCCCAGCCGATGTCCGAGAGGGCGCGCCTGATGAAGCCGATGTAGTTCGTAGCGCGGCAGCCGCCTCCGGTCTGCGTGATCAGAAGGGCGACGCTGTCGAGGTCGTATTCGCCCGATTTCAGCGCGGAGATCATCTGGCCGGCGACGAGGATCGACGGATAGCAGGCGTCGTTGTTGACGTACTGGAGACCGTAATCGACCGCCTTCGTGTCCACGTCAGGCAGAATCACGAAATTGAAGCCCGAATATTCGAAGGCCTTCTGCAGAAGGCGGAAATGGATGGGAGACATCTGCGGAGCGAGAACGGTGTACCGCTTCTTCATCTCCTTCGTGAACACCACCCGGTGATGGGCGGAGGACTTGAATTTCAGCTTCGTCGCGTTGCGGTCGCGCTCGCGAATGGCGGCGATGAGGCTGCGCATGCGGATCCGCACGGCGCCAAGGTTGGAGCCTTCGTCGATTTTGACGAGGGTGTACATCCGGCCCTTGGCGTCGAGAATTTCCTGCACCTGGTCTGCGGTTACCGCGTCGAGGCCGCAACCGAAGCTCGTCAGCTGAACCAGTTCGAGATCGGGATTGGACGTGACGTACTGGGCCGCGCGGTAGAGGCGGTTGTGGTAGGTCCACTGGTCGACGATCCTCAAGGGGCGTTCGACGGCTCCGAGCTGGGCGACTGAATCTTCCGTCAAAACCGCGAGGCCGAGCCCCGTGAGGAGCTCCGGAATTCCGTGATGGATTTCCGGGTCCAGGTGGTACGGGCGGCCGGCGAGAACGATTCCCTTCAGGCCGCGTTCGTGGATTTCGGCAATCGTCTCCTCTCCCTTGCGGGCGACTTCGTCGCGGAAGGCGTCCTGCTCGGCCCAGCCGTCGCGGACGGCGGAAGTTATTTCCTCGAGGGAAATGCCGAACTCGCCGCCGAGTTCTTCGAAGAGGCGCTCGACCAGACGCTTTTCGTCGTCTATGGGAAGGAAGGGGTTCATGAAGCGGATGGAGTCGTCCTGCCTGAGGGCGTCCATGTTGTTCCTGAGAACTTCCGGGTAGCTCGTTACGATCGGGCAGTTATAGTGGTTTCCGACGCCCGGATCCTCGACCTGCTCGTAGGGGGCGCAGGGATAGAAGATGAACTTCACGCCGGCTTTGAGCAGGGCCTCGACGTGGCCGTGAGTGATTTTTCCGGGGTAGCACACCGATTCCGAGGGAATCGATTCCAGGCCCAGTTCGTAGATGTGTCGGCTCGACCGGGGAGAGAGCCGGACGCGGAAGCCGAGCTTGGTGAAAAAGGTGAACCAGAACGGGTAGTTTTCGTAGAGGTTGAGAACCCGGGGAATTCCGACGTCCCCGCGGGTTGCGGCTTCGTGGGAGAGCGGCTTGTAGCGGAACAGCCTGCGGTACTTCCAGTCGAAGAGGTTGGGAACCGGGGGCTTTTCGGGTTTTTCAAGGCCGTGGGGCTCGTCGTTGTTTTCCGCGATCATGTGGGCGGAGCTGTCCGCGTGGGTCGCCGAGCCGGCTTCCGGTTTTACGGACAGGTCGATTTCAAGGCCGCGTTCGCATCTGTTTCCGGTGATGAAGCGCCGGGGAGGCGCGACCATCTGTTCAACGGGACCGGAGGTGACCACGCCGGAGGTGAAGGTATTGATCGTAAGCAGGCAGTTGTTCGAGCACTTGCCGCAGCGGCGCAGTTCGAGTTCGACCGCGAAGCTTTCGAGCTGTTCGGGAGTCGCGAGTCCTGTGCGGGCGTCCGCGGGCGAGCCGGCGTCCTTCCACTGGTCCAGGGCGATGAGGGCGGCTCCGTACGCGCCCATGAGGCCGGCCACGTCCGGACGGAACACGTTGCGTCCGGAAATTTTCTCGAAGGCGCGGAGAACCGCGTCGTTATTGAAGGTTCCGCCCTGCACGACGACTTTTTCGCCGATGGCGGAGGCGTCGCGGAGCTTGATAACCTTGAAGAGGGCGTTTTTGATGACGGAATACGACAGGCCCGCGGAGATGTCGCCTACGGACGCTCCCTCCTTCTGGGCCTGTTTGACGCGGCTGTTCATGAATACGGTGCAGCGGCTTCCCAGATCCACCGGCTTGTCGGCGAGGAGGGCCTTGTTGGAGAAGGCGTGGATGTCCATTCCGAGGGAGCGGGCGAAGTTGTCGAGGAAGCTTCCGCATCCCGAGGAGCAGGCTTCGTTCAACTGGATCGAGGTGATGGCCCCGTCCTTCATGCGCAGGCACTTCATGTCCTGGCCGCCGATGTCCAGAAGGAACTCGACTCCGGGGACGAAGAAGTCCGCGGCGCGGTAGTGGGCTATCGTCTCAACTTCGCCGGCGTCGACGCCGAGAGCGGCCTGGAAGAGGGCTTCGCCGTAGCCTGTGGAACAGGAGCGGACGATGCGGACGCCAGAGGGAAGGCGGCGGTAGAGGTCCTTGAGGACGCGCACCGCGAGGTCTACGGGATTTCCGCCGTTCACGTCGTAGAAGCGCCAGAGAATGCGGCCGAGCTCGTCGACGAGGACGGCCTTGGTGGTGGTGGAACCGGCGTCGAGACCGAGGAACACGGGGCCCTTGACCGTATCGAGATCTGCCGAGGCGGCCATTTCAGACGCGTGGCGGACGCGGAACTCCTCTAATTCCCGCTCGTTCGCGAACAGGGGCTCGAGGCGCTGAACCTCGTGCATTTCCGCGTTCACCAGGGTCTTGAGGGCGGTCCGCAGCTCGCCGATTTCGAAGAAGCGCGCTCGCGGCGCCTTTCCCGGAACGGAGGGAGAAGCTACCGGGGTGAAGGTCATCGCCGGTCCGAGAGATTCGGCTTCGGGAAGCTCGGCCGACCAGGCGGCGCCGGCTGCCACGAAGAGCTGGGAATCTTCGGGGATCAGGATTTCATCGTCCTTGAGCTTGAGGGTTTCGATAAACCGGCGGCGGAGCTGGTCCATGAAGTGCAGCGGTCCGCCGAGGAAGGCGACGCGGCCGCGGATGGGTTTTCCGCAGGCCAAGCCGGAAATAGTCTGGCTTACTACCGCCTGGAAAATGCTCGCGGCGATGTCTTCCCGTCTCGCTCCCTCGTTGATGAGGGGCTGGATGTCGGTTTTCGCGAACACGCCGCAGCGGGCGGCGATGGGATACAGGATGGTCGCGCCTCTTGCGAGGTCGTTGAGGCCGTCGGCGTCGGTTTCCAAAAGGGCCGCCATCTGATCGATGAAGGCTCCCGTTCCGCCGGCGCAGGTGCCGTTCATGCGCTGCTCCACCCCGCCGGTGAAGTACGTGATCTTCGCGTCTTCGCCGCCGAGTTCGATGGCTACGTCGGTTTTCGGAATGATTTTCCGCACGGCCGTCGTGGCGGCGACCACTTCCTGGATAAAGGGCACCGAGAGCCAGTGCGATACGGCGAGCCCGCCGGAACCGGTGACTTTCACGCTCAGCTTGGGCGAGGCGTCTCCCCGGGAGCGGAATAAATCTTCTATTATAGTCAGAGCATTGTCCACGACCGAAATGATGGTGCTCCGGATATCGGCTCTATGTCTTTCGTATTTGCTGTACAGAGTCGAGCCGTCCGCATCGAGAGCGACGACCTTTACCGTAGTTGAACCCACATCGATGCCGACGCGTATTACAGATTGTTCTTTCATGTCACGCATGATGCCACAGATGCAAAAGACCTTCAAGCCGGATTTCCGCTCTGTTCCTGAAGGAAAGTCTGTGGTATTGTCAGTGTTCTATGGCTAAATCACTGGTAAAAAGCGGGTCGAGCCTGCTTGTCCTCACCCTTGGATCCCGCGTTCTCGGACTGATACGG
Source organism: Teretinema zuelzerae (assembly GCF_021021555.1). NCBI lineage: Bacteria > Pseudomonadati > Spirochaetota > Spirochaetia > Treponematales > Treponemataceae > Teretinema > Teretinema zuelzerae. The sequence goes on from NZ_JAINWA010000003.1 coordinate 1,070,777, forward strand.
GAGATGACGAAGGCCGCGTTTCTGGGAACCTCCGCCCTCTCGGACGCGTTTTCCGTGGCCTTCGTGATTCCGAACCTCCTGCGCAAGCTCTTCGCGGAAAACAGCGTGTCGGTCGCCTTCATCCCGACCTTCCGCAGCTATCTCGACGAAAAAAGCGCGGACGAAACCCGGCAGTTCGTTTCGGCGACCTTCACCTTCCTCGCCTGCGTTACGTCTCTTACGACTGCGCTCGGAATGCTCGCCGCTCCCCTAATCGTGCCCTTTTTCGGCACCCCGACGGGCGAAACGGTCCTTTTGACGCGCATCATGTTCCCCTACCTCGCAATCATTTCGATCGCGGCCCTCCTTCAGGGAATCCTCAACGGACTGAAAATTTTCTCTCCCTCGGGATTCACCCCGATACTCTTCAACCTCTGCATCATCGGACTTACCTGGCTGCTCTCCCCGTTCACGGAAAACCCGGCGCGCGCGATGGCGATCGGCGTCATCGCCGGAGGAACGCTGCAGGCGGCCTTTCAGCTCCCCTTCGTTCTCAAGCAGGGCTACGCCCTTCGCTTCGTCTCGCTGAAAAAAGCCTTCACGAATCCGGGAACCAAACGGGTAATCAGACTGGTCGGCCCGACTATCATCGGAATGGCCGCGTATCAGCTGAACGACCTCGTAAGCACCATTCTGGCGGGAAACGCCGGGCCCGGAGTCGTGTCGAGCCTCGGCTATTCGCTTCGCTTGCAGGAACTGATTCTGGGAGTGTTCGCGGTTTCCATCGGCACGGTGATTCTGCCGGATCTTTCGGCCCAGGCGAATAAAAAGGATTGGGCCGGCTTCGCAGGACTTTTATCGGTATCCATGAAGATCATCGCGCTCATCACCATACCGGTGACCTTTTTTTCGCTGATCTGCGGAGAAAACATCATCCGCCTGGTGTTCCAGACGAGAAGCTTCACCGAAGAATCCGTGCGCCTCACGCTTTCGGCCTTTACCTGGCACATCGCGGGGCTCTACTTCATTGCGCTCAACAGGATAGTCGCTCCTGCCTTCTATGCCCAGCAGGACACGAAGTCGCCCACCTACGCGGGACTGTTTTCATTTATCGTCAACATCGCCCTCGCCCTCGTCCTCGTCGGACCGATGAGGGGAGGCGGCATCGCGCTGGCCCTCAGCCTCGCGAGCGCGGCGAATACGGCGTTTCTTTTTCTGTTCATGAGAAAAAACGGCTCGATTTCGGCGGGAAGCATTCTCAGGTCGACGGTCGGCTACACGCTGAAAATGGCGCTTTTTTCAGCCCTGGCCGCCTGGCCCGCGGCTCTGGCCCTCCCGCGTCTTCAAGACCGGTTCGCCGGCAGCGGAAGGCTGATCGCCCAGGGAGTTCCGCTCGCGGGAACTCTCTTCCTGTTCGCGGCGGCAGGAGTGCTGCTTCTCGCGATCACCCGCGACCGGATTCTGCTCGGAATACTGTCGAAACTGAAGAACAGAGGAAGCGGAAAGAATTAGCGTCGTCAGGGATTTTTTTCCAATAGCACCGAGACTTCCTTTTCGTGATAGCCGAACAGGAAGAGGAAACCGGTGAGGGAGAATACGGCGGCCAGAACGAGGGTGACGCGCATTCCGGTGATTCCCGCCCGGCGCGCGAATTCGGAGGCGCTTCCGATCCTGAGTAGCAGGGGTACCAGAACCACGGCGGCAAGCTGGGCGGACCGGGTGGCGAAGCCGTGGATGCCGAAATACATTCCGCTGCGGAATACGCCGGTTTTCCGCTCCGAGGCGACTGCCAGATCTGAAATCAGGGCATTGGGCACGACGGAAAAGACCGACAGGGGGATCGCCAGAAGAAAGGCGAAAAGATAGCCCTGGCTCATCGCGGAGATCGGATATTTTCCGGCGAAGGCTCCGCCCGCTATGAACAGCATGAACATGAAAAAGGCGATGAACAGAATCTTCCTCTTTCCCAGCCGCTGCGACACGACGTATACCGGTATGTAGAGCGCGAGATTCGCGAAGAAGATGACCAACAGGAGGAAGGCTCCGCTTTCCTGGGGCAGGGAGAGCAGTCCCGTGACATAGTACGAAAATCCGTACACGATGAAGGCCGATGAAACGCGGTAGAGAATGTCGGCTATCAGATAATGCTTGAAATGAGAATCATGGAATACGGCGGAGACGGCGTCCTGAAAGCTGTCACGCACGGGAGAGGCCACCGTTTCCGCGCTTTCGTTCAGGAAGAGCACGGGAAGAAGCATGCAGACCGCCGAAAGCAGGGCAAATACGGCGAGAACCGCCCGATAGCCCGCTTCCATCGACATTCCGAAGCGCGAAGAAAAAAGGGCGCCGAAAGTAAAGGCTCGGTTTCCGAGGAGGCTCGCGAAGGCGGTGGCGCAGGCCATGAGGGTGGACAGCTGCATGCGCACGCGGGGGCTTCTGCCGATCTCCGCGAGCAGGGCGAGGTACGGAACGGTATATAACGAAAGGAATACAAAAAAAAGAAGCGAGAGGACAAGAACGAATACTGAATTGAGGCGGTACAGTTCTTGAGTCGGGGGAGTGAAAACGAGAACGGAGAAGAGTGCCACGGGCAGGACGGAAAAGGCCATGAAACCGGTTCTTCTGAAGCCGCGGACCGGACTGAAGCGGTCCGAAAGCCAGCCCGCGCAGAGACAGGCGCAAGCATCTACGATGCGGCTCAACGCGATGATCAAACCGGCTACCGTGAACAGGCCGAAGAGGTATCCCTGATACAGGTGGACGGGAAACACGGAGTCGCTTCCGGGACGGCTGACGTAAAAATCCGAAAACTGTCTGAGAACGCCGTATGAACTCAAGACCAGTCCGAACTGGCCGAGGGGAAAAAGGAGTTTCTTGCCGCGGGAGAGGGCCATGCCAATGTTCCTTTACAATCTGCGTTTTTCCGGCTCATGATAGCCGATTTACTTTACCCTGTCAAAGAAATTGAAGTATATTGACAGAACCTATGGATGAAATTGATGTTTACCTGAGACGCCGCTCGGAAATATACACCTGGATGGCGAGAAACAGCATCGCGATGGTGGTGCTTGAAGATACAGAAGGCCGCAGAGACCCCGCGGTTCGTTATTTTTCCGGCCATCCCTCCGATGCGCTGCTGATTTTAACCATCACCGGACACTGCGTTCTCTGCCCCTGGGATGAAAACCTCGCTTATCAGAAGGCCCAGGTGGATGTGGTCGTACCATACACCGATTTCGGCCGCCATCCAGTGGCTGCCATAAAGGGAATCGCCGAACAGGTGGGAGCCCCGCATCGCTCGCGCATAGAAATACCGGCCGTCACGCCGTATCCCGTATTTCTCCGCTACGTCGAAGCGCTCCCCGAATACGACGTGCTGTGCCGGGAAACCGGCGTACATACCGAAATAGCGCGGATGAGATCCATAAAGGACGAAACCGAAATCGCTCTCCTGGAAAAAGCCTGCGCCATCACCAACGATATCATGGACCGCATCGAAGACCAGGTTCGCTCAGGCAAGATCGCGACCGAACTCGACGTTGCGCTCTTGATCGAAAAGGAAGCGAGAAAGGCGGGAGCCGAGGGCACGAGCTTCGAAACGCTCGCCGCAGGACCTTCGCGGAGCTGGGGAATCCACGCGTTCCCGGCGTATACATCGGGGGCTTTCCCCGCCCAGGGTCTTTCGATTCTGGATTTCGGCATCAAATTTGAAGGATACTCCAGCGACGTCACCATGACCTTCGCCAGCGGCCCGTTGACGACCGCTCAGGAAAAGCAGATAACCCTCGTGGAAAAAGCGTACAAGGCCGCTTTGGAAATATACAAGCCGGGAAACTTTACAAGGGACGCTTCGCTCAAGGTAGACGAAATATTCCGAAAGGCGAAAAAGACGATGCCGCACGGGCTCGGACACGGGATCGGGCTTGAGCCGCACGAAGGACCGGCGGTGCGAAACCGTGAAGACAACGACTGGGTGTTCGAGCCGGGAATGGCGGTCACCCTCGAGCCGGGCCTCTACGACCCAAAGCACGGCGGATGCCGGCTGGAAAACTCGATCCTCATCACGGAACAGGGAAACAGGCCGCTCACCCGCTCACGCATCGTCAGGCTCGGGTAGAGACAAAGACCGGGTCGCGACGACCGAAACATCGGTTCCCTTCCATTTATCGAGAATCAGCTGCCCTTCCTTCACCGGAAGGGTTTTTTGTATCTTCATCAGCTCGGCGACGAGAGAAAAGACCTCGTCCTTCGGGATCGGCGCCGTGGTTCGGACCGGAATGCGGCGGGGGAAGGACAGGGGTATGTCCGCGGGAAGCCCTGAGATAGCGCAGGTCGCGGTTACGGAACGGCGGGGATCGGTCGCCTCGCTTTTTCCGTAGGCCTCTCCGCGGGGGCAGGCATTGCCTGAAACCGAGAGCCCGGGCTCATCGGAAACGGTCAGGCGGCAGCCCCTCGGGCACACGATGCACACCATCTGTTTCAATTGGAACCTCCTTCGTCTCCGGTCAAGGACACGGTGCAGGCGCCCTGCCCCGCCGCGTCTCCGGCTGAAAGGCCCGCGGGAATATCGCAGGCGATCATCTCTCCCGGGGTCACCCACGACAGTTTGCGCGACCACACTTCCCTTCCCTCGCGGGTCAGGACAAGACGCGCCCGCTCGAAGGGAACGAGGGAGCGCAGGGACACCCGGGTCGCCCGGGAGGGATCGAAGGACGAAGGCACGGCATAGCGGACATTGGTTCCTGCGCGGAGCGGAATTTCCGGGCCGCGCTCATGTCCGCCGGAAGCCGGATCGCCGGCCGAATCGAGCCAGTCGGCGCAGGACTTGCCGGCCCTGATGGCTTCCTCGGCGACCCGGTCGACCAGATCATGTATGTGCAGGACGTTTCCCGCCGCAAATACGCCGGGAACGGAGGTCATCAGGCGGGAGTCGACCAGCGGTCCGTTGGTCACCTGGCTGAGCGCGACTCCGGTCCGGGCGGAAAGCTCGTTTTCCGGAACCAGGCCGACGGACAGGAGAACGGTGTCGCAGCCGATGACGAAGGATTTTCCGGTTTGCACCGCCCCGTTTTCCATCGGCGCGATCTCGACTCCGGTTACGCGGTCGCGGCCGAGGATGCGCAGCGTCGCGTGAGACAGATGCAGGGGGATGTCGAAGTCGTTCAGACACTGGGCGATGTTGCGGGTGAGGCCGGAGGGCGAGCTTTGTATTTCGACCACTGCCGCGACCTCGGCCCCCGAGAGGGTCATGCGCCGGGCCATGATGAGGCCGATGTCGCCCGAGCCGATGATGACGGCTTTTTTTCCGGGCACATAGCCGTCGATATTGAGAAGGCGCTGGGCGAGGCCGGCGGTGAAGACGCCGGCGGGTCGCGAACCCGCGATGCGTATGTTTCCGCGGTTCCTTTCGCGGCTGCCCATCGCGAGAACGACGGCGCGGCACTCGATCAGTTCATAGCCCCGGCGGGAGGAGGATAGGCCGAGCGCGAAGCCTGAGTCGGTCCGCTCGAGGGACAGCACGGTGGTTCCATCGCGGAAGGGGATTCCGGCGGCGCGGACGCGCTGTTCAAAGCGCGAAGCGAATTCCGGGCCGGTCAACTCCTCTCCGAAATGCTGAAGGCCGAAGCCGTTGTGGATGCACTGGAGGAGGATCCCCCCATGGCTTCCTCGCGGTCGATCAACATGACGCTTTTTCCCCGTTCATGAAGGGACAGGGCCGCGGCCATTCCGGCCGCTCCGGCGCCGATTACCGCGGCGTCGCAGGAAAATCCGTTCACAGTTCGCCCTCCAGAACGAAGCTGCTTCCGCCGCGCTTCGTCACCTGATCCCAGGTCATGCCGGTTTCCCGCATGATCAGCTTGATAATCTTGTAGCTGCAGAATCCGCCCTGGCAGCGGCCCATCTGAGCCCTCGTATAAAACTTTACGCCGTCGAGAGTCGTATGCCCGCGGCGGATCGCGTCCACGATTTCGCCCTCGCTGATTTCCTCGCAGCGGCAGACGATGTTCCCGTAGGCGGGATTTTCCGCGATGAGGCGGGAGCGTTCAGCGGCGGCGAGAGCGCGTACCTTCACGGGAGAAGGAAGATAGGGGTCCCAGGAGGGATCTTCAGACAATTCCAGGCCGTCGCGGAGAAGGAGATTTTTCACGTATTCGCCGATGGCCGGCGACGCGGTAAGGCCGGGGGACTGAATGCCCGCTACATGGACGAGGGCGGGAACCTTCGCCGAAAAATCGATGTAAAAATCCTCTCCGAGAACCGGCCGCAGTCCCGCGAAGCTGGTTATCACGTCCCGCTCGGACACAGAGGGGACGAGGGAACGGGCAGAGGCGGTGATGAGGGCGAGCTTTTCGGCCGTCGTCGAAACATCGGTTTTATCGTCGACGATGTCGGCGGTCGGGCCGATGAGGGTGGTTCCCTCGACTGTCGGGATAACGAGCATTCCCTTGGAAACGCTCGAGGGAACCGGAAACACGACCCGCTCCGGACGGCAGGGCGCGAGACGGTCGAGGAGAAAATATTCCCCCTTGCGCGCGCTGATTTCGAAAGATTCGGCTCCGAAGCAGCGGGAGACCTCGTCGGCGAAAAGCCCTGCCGCGTTCACCGCGTACCGGGTTCGCAGAGTTCTTCCGTCGGCGGACTGCAGGACCCATTCTTCGCCGCTCCGCTGTGCTCCTGAAACCTGAAAAGAAGCGAACAGCTCGACTCCGTTTTTTTTCGCGCTTTCGACCATTGAAAATACGAAGCGGTAGGATTCCACGATGCCGCCGGAGGGGGCGTACAAACCGCCGATCACTTCCGGAGACAGCTTCGGCTCGAGCTCGAGGATCCGCTCGCGGGAGCACAGTTCGATTCCCGGAGCGCCGTTTTCCCTGCCCTGCCGATACAGGTGCTCGACGGCGAGCATTTCATCCGGATGAAGGGCGGCGACGAGTATGCCGCACCGCGTAAAGGGAAAGCCCAGTTCCCGCCGCAGACGGTCGAACTGGGCGGCGCCTTCGATTTCCAGCCGGGACTTCAGGTATTTTCCCGGATGATGAAAGCCGCCGTGGACGATTCCCGAATTCGCCTTCGAGGTGCCGAAGGAGACGTCGACCTCTTTTTCCAGGAGGGCGACGCGGATCTTATAGCGCGAAAGAGTTCTCGCTATCGAGGCTCCGCACACGCCGGCTCCGATGATCGCTACGTCGTAGGACTCAATTCCGTTCGCTGTTTTGTCCATTATACCTGCTCCGTATCGTTTCGAGCTTGTTTTTGAACGTCGCCACGAAGCCCTGGTCGGGAAGCTCGGAGACGAGATTTTCCAGAATGCTCAAAATTTCATCGAAATCGGTTATCGATTTCACCTTCGCCTCGCCCGATCTCACCCGGCCCAGATGCACGGCGTCGCGGATGCGTTTAACCCGCACATCGTTCTTCAACCCGGGTTTTCCGGAGAGGCGGTCGATGATGTATTCCATCTGGATGCGCTGCCCGCTGAGAAGATAATCGGCGAGCTCTTCGTCCGGAAGGGCGAGGGTGATTGTTTTCAGGTAGGTGAACAGACCCAGAAGATCGGTCGGGCTGAGGGCCGAGAGAACCTCTTCGTACTTCGGGGGGCCAAGAACCGGCGCGCACACGGGGAATCCCGACGGGTGCCGCTGCCGGCAGGGGCGGTCGAAGGCCGATTCGTCGCCGATGACCGGATTCTCCCCGTCCGCGCCGAAATTTTCTGCCCCGATTGCGGCGCCGATCGCCGAGTCGGCGGCTTCGCCGGGCGCGAGGGAGATTTCTTCGTCGCCGGATGAGAACGATTCCTCTTCTTCGGACACTCTCATTTCATCCGGATCAAGCTCGATTTCCGATTCAGGTAGAGAGTCCGGCTCAAAGGGAGCTTCAGGCTCGATTTCCGGTTCAGGCAGAGAATCCGGCTCGAAGGGAGCTTCAGGCTCGGGAGGGAGTTCCAGATCGGGATCCGGCTCAAAGGGAGCTTCTGGTTCGGGGGGGAGTTCCAGATCAGGCTCCGGCGGAAGCGACTCGCTCGGAGGCTCGGGGCTTTCCGGGAACGGGGCAGGCTCGGCCGATTCGACCGGCTCGGCAGGCGGAAGCGGGGGTTCGCGGCGAGGGGGCGGAGCATCGAGCGGATTGCGGGCCGCAGGAGGCGGAGGGGAATACGGAGGGTTCGGCGAGCTTTGAACCGGCGGTTGCCGCGGAATCTCCGGAGGAGCCGGAGGTTCGTCCGCGGTTTCGGCGTCCGGTTTCAGCTGCAATTCGCTATTTCCGTCGTCGTCTCCGGAAAATCCCGGCTCGTCTTCATACCCCGGCGCCGGCTGGCCGGTTGATCCGTCCATCGGTTCTTCGAAATCCACGAGGCTTTCCAGCGGGTCGGATTCGAAATCGTCTTCCGGAGTTTCGGTCAGGTCGAGAAGTTCGTCGAAGGGCATTTCGCCTTCTTCGATCAGGTCTTCGTCTTCGAACAAATTCATGGCGTCGGACTCTTCGTCGACCGGAATGAAGGGCTCTTCCGCGGCGGATTCTTCTCCCGTTTGCTCGTCGACAGCGTCCAGGCCTTCGTCGGGAATCGAGCGCGAGCGGAGGAGTTCGAGGTTGCGGCTGATGGTCGAAATATTGCTCGAACCGTAGCGCTTTACCGCTTTTTCGTAGAGGTCGAGGGAGCCGGCGAGGTTTTGCAGGTCATCGGTGGAGGCGCGGCCGCCCTGCATGTTGACGATGTCGTCGGCGATTCGCACCGCTTCGGTGTTGTTTCCGGTTTGCTGATAGAGGAGGGAGAGGGCGGTCAGCGCGTCGACCTGTTCGGGTTCGCGCGCCAGGACTTCCTGATAGGCGGCGAGGGCTCGGTCGAAGTCGCCCATGTGTTCGTAAATCTGGCCGAGCGAAATGCGGACTTCATGGTCGCGGGGGCGCTCGTTGAGATAGGCTAGCAGCTGTTCCTCGGCCTCCGGCAGTTTTCCGGATTGCAGAAGCTGTTCGGCCAAGTCGATCCTGAAATCGATGCCGGCCGGGTCGAGGGCGAGGATGCGGGAAAAGCAGAGTTCGGCTTGCTCGTTTTCGCCGAGCTGGGCGTACATTCTGCCCTGGAGCCTGAGGGCGGCGATGTTTTCGGACTCCGTTCCGCCGAGATCGCGGAACACGGCTTTCGCCTCGGGATACTGCTGCAGCTTGACGTAGAGGCGGGCAAGATGGATCAGCACGTCCGGAAGGCCGGGCGAGCGGGCGTTCAGGGACTGCAGATCGGCAAGGGCGTCGTCGAGTTTTCCTTCCTTCTCGCGGAGCTGGACAAGGCCGAGGGCGGCGGGAATATGAAAGGGGTCGGCCTTGAGCGCGGACGAATAATAGGCCGCGGCCTCGGCGGTTCTGCCGTTCTTGGACGCGATCGATCCCATTTCGACGAGGGCGCGGGTATCGGAGGGATCGACGGCCAGGATGCGGCGGAGAGTCGAAAGGCAGGAGGCTTCGTCCTTTTGCCGCAGATAGAGGCTCGCGAGATCCCGGAGCGCGTCGAGCCAGCCCGGCTTCGTCTTGAGGGCCGCGGTGAACTCGCCGACGGCTTCGGACGGGCGGCCGAGCGCCTCGTAGGAGTGGGCCATGTTGTAGTGGATGAACGGATGGTTGGGGTCGATCTGGAGACCGCGGCGGTAGGCCTGAAGGGCGAGGTCGTGGCGGCCGCTGAGGGCGTGGATGCTTCCCAGATGGTTATAGGCCAGAACGTCGTCGGGCTTGTTGTCGATTACGTCCGAAAAGCACAGGGCGGCCTGGGCGTAATCGCCCATCTGCTTCCAGGTGTTTCCCAGGTTATAGAGGACGGTTTCCGTGTCCTGCCCTGTTTCCCGGGCCCGGGTCAGGACGGAGATGGAATCCTCGTACCGGCCGATTCTCCGGTATATGACGCCGAGGTTATTGAGGACCTCGACGTTGTCGGGATTGATTTCGGAGAGTTTGAGATAGACGGACAGGGCCTGCTCCCAGCGGTCCGAGCGGGTGTAGACGGTTCCCAGCAGGTCCAGGGCCTTTCCGTGGGAAGGCTCTTGCCTGAGGAGATTGACCAGCAGTTTTTCCGCGTATGTAAAATCCCGGGCGACGAGGGCTGAGTTCGCCCGTTCCAATACCACTGTTGACTGATCTGCCATGCTCTCTCTCCTGAACATCACCGGGAAGGTGATTCTGAAATGATTCCCGCCTCGGGCCGGGCCCATGTTTCCGCGGACAGCGGGCCAGGACGGCTGGTTCCGGCGGAATCGTAGGCCGCCACCGAAAAATAATAGGTTTTGCCGTTCGCGAGCCCGTCGACGATCAGGGCGCGCGAAGAGCCGGCGTCGATGGGAGAGCGGGCCCCCAGATACTCGCCCGGCCTGTCGCCGTAATAGACAAGATAGCCCGCGGCGTCCCCGTCGACCGAGGGAGGCCAGCTCAGAGCGACGGCCTTGTCCCGGGGAGACGCCGAAAGCTTGACCGGCGGCCAGGGAGCCTCGTCCTCAAGGTAGCGCACGGTGAGCGAGGTAAGGGACGGAGTTTTGCTCCCCGTTCCGTCCGGATAGAGCTCGCCGGCGATCTGGAAGAATCTGCCCGTAAGCCCGGAAAGGGGCGCGCCGCCTGCAAGCGGGGTCCAGGGGGGATCCGATTCGGTCCATCGGTACATCTCGTCGCCCGCGCGGGCGAAAAGGGATATGCCGGTTTGAGGCGGAACATCGGAGACGGCCGTGACCGTTTTCAGAACGGAGCCGGCTCTGCCGGAGTCGATGACCGGGGTTTCAAAGCGCCCTCCGCTTTCCGGATACCGCGAGATGAGCTTCCGCCTGTCCTCGAGGGAGTCTGCGGACAGGCTCTCGCGCGAGATGAGGAACTCGTCGATGAGGCCCGAAAAGCGCGGGGCGATTTCTATATCGGCGGGAGATCCGAAAACCGCCGCGTGAACGTCTCCCGTCTCGGTTCCCGAAGAGGTAATATGGCGGATATCTTCGGTAACGCCGTTGAAACGGTACTCGAGCGCGCCGGACTGTTCGTCCCAGATGAGACGGTGATGGCCCCAGGTTCCGGGAATGAGGTTCGTCCGCCCGGTCATGGTGATCTCCAGGGGCATTCCCGCGGAGGTGACCCAGATATTGGAAAAATCCCACACCATCCGGTTATTAAAAAGGCTCGAGCGGATGTATTGATAGAGGGAGCCGACGCGGCTGGTCCGGGAGGAACGCCACTGGAAGAGAACGCTTCCGTTTTCCGTTACCGCCGGCTGCATCCAGAATTCTATGGTAAAAGACCCCGGATTTCCGGGCGTTGAAAACAGGCTTCCCGTTTTCCCCCGCAGTACGAGGCCGGAGCCCACCGTATTGCACAGGGCGGCTCCCCTGCCCCGCATTGCCCGGGCCTGGCCCGTCTGCAACAGAGAGGAGGAAACGGAATCGTAAAAACCGCTTCTGTCCGAAAAGGGGGCGCTGTCGAAATCGATCCGGAGATCGGCTTCCCCTACAGAAGCGGAGGCGGCGCTCGAAAGCACGAGGGCGCTTTCGCCCAGACGCCCCGGAGCGGTGTCGAGGTTCCGCACATACGAAAGACCGTCCCAGCCGGACGAGCCTCCGAAGGTCGCGGAACGCTCCGAAGCCGGGAGGGGAGACAGGGAGGAAATCAGGAGAAGCGCAACGGGTACAAGGGTGGATATTCTTTGCATAACAGTACTTATCAGAGTATCGGCAGGATGGTATGATAAATCCAATGAAAGAGCAGACGGAAATTCGCAAAAAACTCCATGCGGCTGCCCTGGACGCGCCGAAAACGAGCGGCGTCTATTTGTGGAAGGATGAAGCCGGCGTAATCCTGTATGTCGGGAAGGCGAAATCGCTGAAAAACCGTCTTTCATCCTACTTTACCTCTCATCGGGACATTAAAACACGCATTCTGGTGTCCCGGGCGTCGTCGATCGAATATATTACCACGGAAAACGAGTACGAGGCTCTCCTTCTGGAGAACACCCTCATCAAAAAACACAAGCCCCGATATAATATCAACCTCAAGGACGGAAAAACCTATCCGGTCATCAAGATTACCGGCGAGGACTTTCCCCGCATCTACCGGACGAGGCGGATTCAAAACGACGGCGGGCGGTATTTCGGCCCCTTCCCCGACGTGAACGCCATCGACGACTTTCTTGATTTCGTAAAACGCAATTACAAGATGAGACAGTGCCGCGTCCTGAAAAAACGCGCTCAGCCCTGCCTCTACTATCATATCGGACGGTGCAGCGCCCCCTGCTGCGGAAAAATCGACAAAGAAGGATACCGCGCAGAAATGGAGGAAATCCTCCTCTTCCTGGAAGGAGACCCCGCGGACACCGTGCCGAAACTTGAACGGATGATGAAGGACGCCGCCAAAAATCTCGAGTTCGAAAAGGCGTCCCGCCTGAGGGACGGCATCCGGGCGATCCACGCGCTGCGCGAGCAGAACGCCGTCGTGGACATGGACCCGGAATCCCGGGACTACGTCGCCTGGGCAGCGGAGGGCACGATGGTTACCTTCGCCGTCCTGCGCATGCGGGGCGGCAGGCTCGTTTCCCGCGACCTCTACCGGGTGCGGAGCCTCAAAGACGAAGAGGAAATTCTGCCGGAATTTCTGATGGCCTGCTACACTGATCCCCTCCAGGTTCCTCCCAGCATCTTCGTTCCCTCCGAAAGCGGACTCGCCCTCGCCGAACGCTGGTTCGCCGAAGAACTCGGAGTCGAAACCCGGATCGAGGCTGTCGCCGGAACCGATTCAGGAGAGGCCGAAGCGCGCGGCGAAACCGGGTCTCGAGCCGAGGCTGCGGACGCCGAAATCACCGCGTCAGGCGGCGCGCACAACGCGTCATCAGGAACGACCGAAAACCGCCACCGAGCCGCGATGGCGATGGCCCGCTTCAACGCCCGCGAAGACGCCCGGCGGCGCCTGCGCGAACACGGGGACTTCCCCGCCCTCGAGGAACTGCGCAGCCTGCTCGGCCTTCCCCGCGTCCCCTCGCGCATCGAAGGCTTCGACATCGCCCATATCGGCGGACGCCTTCCGGTCGCGAGCCTCATTACCTTTAAAGACGGAAACCCCGACCGCAAAAACTACCGCATTTTCCGCCTGAAAACCACCGACGGCGTCATCGACGACTTCGCCTCGATGCGGGAAGCCGCCACCCGCCGCTACACCCGCCTCATGAACGAGGGCGAGGATTTGCCGGATCTGCTGCTCATCGACGGAGGCATCGGCCAGGTCAACGCCGTCACCGGAGTGCTCGACGCTCTGGGCGCCGATATTCCGGTCATCGGCTTGGCGAAGCGCGACGAGGAAATCTATCTTCCCGGCCGCTCCGAGCCTGTTTCCCTGCCCCGCCGCTCGGACGCGCTCAGGCTCTTGCAGCGGGTTCGCGACGAAACGCACCGCTTCGCCACGACCCGCAACCAAAAGCTCAGAACCAAGGAAAACACCACCCTCGTCTTCGAGTCCCTCCCCGGAATCGGGCCGCGAAAGGCAGTCAAACTCCTGGACGCCTACGGCTCCCTCGAAGGCCTCGCTAAAAAAGCCGCCGAACCGGACGGAATCGCGGAAATCGCCCGTACCGCTCAAATCTCGCTCGAAGCCGCCCGAACAGCCGCGGCCGCCCTCCCCGCCCTCCTCGAGGAGCGAACCCAAGAACGGAAAAAACGCGCGCAAGGGATGGATTCCCGAACGGCATCGGGCAGGGACATGGCGGCTCTCGCCCTTCTGGCCGCCGAAACTGAACGCGACTATCCGCAAAAAGGAACCGAAAAATGAAACGACTTTTCACGCTCTGCGCCTGCGCATTCGCCGCCCTCGCCCTCCCGCATCCAGCCTTCGCGCACGACTCGCGCATCCGCCTGTTTTCCGAACCGTCCTCGCTGTGGAACCGCTTCCGCGCTATAGAAAACGGGCGCAATCTCCCCACGACGATCCGCACCCTTACCGAGGCGGAGCTTCTCTATTCTGGGCTTCTGGAAGACATAGACCGAAATACTGACAACGGCGGCGAAACGGCAGGATTCGCGCCGATTCTCGCGTTCAATCCCTACCTCCTCGGCTGGAGCGGCCTTGAAACGCAACGCTGGAGCGCAGACGCCGGTTCCTCCGACCCCCTTCCCTCCGCGGGAAACCTCTCCAGAAGATCGGACCCTTTCTATGCGAACGCGTTCCGTCTCGCCGATCCGGTTATCGCCTTCGGCGTAACCTTCGCGAGCGAACATCTGTATGCCTCGACCGAGATAGACTTCAATACCGACACCATCGCCTCGAAAAAGGGAGCGTCAGGCTACAGCGCCGTCTGGAAGCCGCTTGATTGGGCATCCTATATGAGCTTCCCCGAACAAGCCTATCTTTCCTGGACGGGAGAACAGTCGTCGATCGTCGCCGGCCGCATCGAAACCGGCGTGGGCTTGGGCCGCTCGAACCTCTTGTTAAACGGGCAGGCCCGATGGTACGACCAGATCCAGTACAACTGGTGGTCGGACGCGTTCCGCTTTTTCGCCTTCTGGGGAACCTCGGCCACCCACCTCATGAAAGACGAGCGGGAAGTCCAGTACACGCTCAATACGCCGGGATCGGACGAAACCTCGAACACAGGCTGGGACCCGGCGAGCAACCACGACTACGCCAGCGGCGACCTCGCTCCCGTCAAGCTGTTCACGGCCCACCGGGCGGAGTTCAAACCCCACCCCCGCCTCGGGCTCGGCATTTCCGAATTCCAGCTGATCGGCGGCAAGGTCCCGGATCTGACGAACCTCCTTCCCGTCGTGTACTGGCACAACACCTATACCGCCGGAGTGAGCAACGTCATCCTGCACGTCGACGCCTGGGGCGTGCCCGTGGACGGCCTCCTCCTCAGGGGCGAATTTCTCATGGACGACACGAAGTCGGCCGCGGAGCAGGACGCGGAGTCGAAACCGAACAGCTGGGCCTGGCAGCTCGGCGCGACCTGGGTGCTCCCGCTTTCATCCCGGGACTGGAAGGTCGCCGTCGAGGCGGAATACAGCCATGTGGACACGTGGACATACAACCGCTGGCAGCCCTGGCTCGTCATGTACCAGCGGCAGATGACGGCCGGCGGCTGGTACGGTTACGACATCCCCCTGGGACATCCGGCGGGCGGAAATCTCGACGAGGGAACGTTGAACGTGACCGGAGTTTCGAAAACAGGAATCAGAGTAGAAGCCGGCTACAGCGTTATGATCAAGGGGCCGGTCTACCTCGGGCAGATTATTACCGGAACAGATTCAAAGGGAGATCCTGTCTATATTCCCGTCTATTACGATTTCGACGCCTACAAAGACTTCACGGGGCTGACCCTCGCGGACATCGAAGCGAAGCCGAACCTCTACCGGCACACGATCAGCCTCTCGGCGGAGGTTCCGCTGGCGAAATCCCTGACGGCTCAGGCGGGAGCGGAATTCCGCTTCACGCAGAACGCGGGCCATGTGCGCGGCGAAACCGCCTTCGAGTCAATCTGGAAGGCGGGCTGCCGCTGGAGTTTATAGCGAGATTTCAGTGCCGGACGCCGGGTCTCAGTACCACACGCCTGACTCGAGAACGGCCGGCGATTCTCCGTTTTTTTCAAGGATGGCGTAGAGGCAGAGATCCAGCAGGCAATCCTGAATCGCCGTTCCTCCGGAGCGGAGCGAGAGATCCGTTGAGGCCAAAAGGGCCAGGATGCGGCCGGCGGCGGAAGCGTCCCACCGGCGAGCGGCCCTGCGGTACTGCTCGATCGCGCGCTTGCCGGAAAACCCGGCTTTTTTCAGGGAAAACTCGTCCATCGAGCCGGTCCGCGCGAGGCGGTGCCAGTCCGCAAGGCGCCTGAAGCACCAGGTAAGCCCGGCTATCAGCTGAACAGGCGAAGAATCCTTGGAGAGAGACAGTTTTTGAGCGATCTCGACGGCGCCTTCGAGGTCGCCTTCGGTCAGGGAGTCGAAAAGGGTGAACGCGCTTTCCTCGCGGGTATGCTCGAGGATGTTCAGAACATCTTCTGCGGTAACGCGGTGTGCGGGGGATAGAGCAGTACGAAGCGGGAACAGGCGACGCGGAGAGCGTCGGTATTGTTTTCCACCAATTCCAGAATGGTCTCGACGGCCTCCTGGTCTACGGAAAAGCCTTCCTTGCGGAAGAAGCTTACGATCCATTCTTCCTTGCGGTTTTCGAACATTTCCCAGAAAATGCGCTTATGATCCTTGGGGACGCAGTTTTCAAGCTTTTTATCTACCGAGGTTTCGTCGGATACCAGCACGAGACAGGCGTCCGTAATCCCGGCCGATTCCTGAATCCAGGCGGAAAGCTGGTCGATATCGTCTTTTTTCTTGATTATTTCCGCGTTTCGAAGAACGACGAAGCGGGCGTCGGCAAAGAGAGACCCGTTCTGCAATAGGGAGATCACCTCTCCGATGCGGACATCGGCGGCGTACAGAGAATGAATGTCTAGATTCCCGGCTTTAGCGGCGCCGGCTTTCAGTTGCTCGACGGCGGCGTTCCGCTCTCCGATCTCCGGACCGGTAAAAAGCCATACAGGCGCGACGGACGGCATGAGTTCCTCCAGAACGGCATTATAGCTTAAGAACCGCCCGTTTGTCCCCGGGTTTGCGGGAATGTTCCCGGGTTTCCGCCAAATGATTCATGCGCGCCGCTGCCCGGCCGAAATCGTCCCGGGTGGAGGCAACGACCCGCCAGGAAGAATCGCCGGCAGAAAGGCGGTCGGCCGCTTCGGAAAGAGCCCGGGCCGGGTCGGAAAACCTGCGGCTTAAAAGCCAGCACAGGCTTACCAGAATCAGCAGGGGCGGCAGCGAAAACAGAAAATAAATCCACATTCCCATGAGCGGAAGAAAGGGTTTCAGGGCGTCGATGATGACGGCCCGGTCTCCGCCCTCGGCTATCCGCTCGCGAAGGTCCTGAAAACCCTTCGGCAACACAGTCGTGTACACGCAGGCGTAGGTTTGCCCGCTGTAGCGGATTATTCTCCCCACTCTCAAAAGATCCTCGTCGCCTTCAAGGTCGAGCGGGCCGTGCGCTATCTGATCAAGGCGGGAGCGCTCCAGAAAGTGCGCGGAATCGCCGCTCTCGACGATCGTCTTCGCGCTTTCATCGGCGGGAGCCTCGTCCCCGGGGAGCAAATACACCTGGCAGGAAACCGCGTCGGGATCGATCGCCCTGATCAGGGGCATCCAATCGACGGGACGCGAGCGGTAATTGCTGATCGACAGCCCCGTCAAATACTGGTCGGCGACCCTGTTCGCGAGCCTCAGCCTGGATTCGGAATACAGCGCGGCTATCGACTCCGAATCGGCATAGGTCCGGGATACGGACAGATCGAACCACGAATCCAGGGCGGAGGAAATATACCGGGAGGAAACAAGGGATTGGGGGAAGGAGGAAGCCGCGACGAGCAAACAGAAGGCAAGGAAGAGCCTGTTGCCGGTGCGGGATCCGTCGCCGTTATGCAGAGACTCGGACACCTGCAGCCAGAAAAAAATGGACAGAAAGACGAGAAGCCCGGTAGGCAGGAGCACGAGAATCAGAATTCCCCGGGGAGAGGTAAAGCTCTCGCCTGAAAAAACGCCGGGGAAGGAAGAAGACGCGAGCACATAGGAGGCAGTCGTCAAAAGCAGATATAAGAACAGGAGAAACGGAACTGTGTAGAGGGCCGAGGGAGCCCTGCGCCTGATTTGTTTCAATCTTCCTCGAATTTGTTGTCGAAGAGGGCGACGATGGCCCCGACAGCGTCTGTTTCGTCCGGTCCCGCGGCGCAGATGGTCAGCACAGAATTATAGCTGGCTGCCATGGTGATGATTCCCATGATGGACTTCGCGTTGATCCGGGTATCCTCGCGTTCGATAAGTATTTCTGAAGAAAAACGGTTCGCCGTCTGGGCGATGAGGGCTGCGGGGCGGGCGTGGATGCCGGCTCTATTCTTGATCGTCACTTTCTGTGTAGTCATCTGCTCTATCCTTCAATATGAGTCATCGACGCCGTAGTAAGGCGCCCGTGCGGCGTCAGTTTCTATCCATTTCAGTACGTTTTGATTAAATTCCTTGGCGGAGAAATAGCCCATGCTCTTCAACCGCTCGTTCATGGCGGCTGTTTCGAGAATGATCGGCACGTTCCGGCCGGGCTTCACCGGAATCTCGAGCTTCGGAATGCGGACGCCCAGGATTTCCATGGTCAATTCCTCGGTGCCGAGGCGGTCGTACACCTTGTTCGCATCCCACTCTTCGAGCTTCGCGACGATCTGCACTTCCTTGCGTTCGCGGATGGAGCCGACGCCGTACAGCTGGGTAATGTTGATGATGCCCAGGCCCCGGATCTCCATATGATGGCCGATGATCTTGTTCGCGCCCTGTCCGATCAAACTGTTGCCGTTCACGCAGGAGATTTCGACCACGTCGTCGGCTACGAGCCGGTGTCCGCGCTCGATGAGCTCCAGGGCGGTTTCGCTTTTTCCTACGCCGGAGTCTCCCATGATCAGGATTCCCAAACCGTAGACCTCAACGAGAACGCCGTGCATGGAGACCTTGGGCGCGAAGATGTTGGACAGAATGCGCAAGAGCCTGGAAGAAAACTCGCTCGATTCCAGGCCGGTCTGAAGCACCGGGCATCCGGACTGTTCCGCCATGTCGATAAAGGCCTGCGCGGGCTCGAGGTTATGGGTGAATATGCAGCAGGGCAGCTCGAAGGTGAACAACTGGTCCACCGTGTCGAGGCGGCCCTCCGATAACAGCTTGTTCAGGTAGGCAACCTCGCCCCGTCCGAACAGCTGAACCCGTTGCCAGGCGAAGGAATCGTAAAACCCGGACAGGGCGAGTCCGGGCCGGTTAAGATCCGGTATGGTTATACCCCTGACCAACCCTCTGCGTCCGCATAGACAGCGCAGATCAAGGGAATCGTGTTCCTTGAGGTTTAAGCCAAGCAAGTCGAGTACGGAAAACCGTTTCTGGGGCATACCTGACTATAACCATCCCTATCCGTCTTGTAAAGACGGATAGGGTTTTGCGTTATTTCTTTTCCTGAATCTTGTCTTTTTCCTTCTTGATCTTCTGGTCAAGAACATCCATCAATTTATTCACGCCTGCGGCGAAATCGAAGTCCTCGCTCGATACATGGGCATTGCCGCCCCATCGGAAGTTCACTGTACAATCAAGCTGGAACGTTCTGTCGTATTTGATCACCATCAGAACATCTGTAATCAATTCCTCGGCGTATTTAATCCGCTCGAGCTTCTTGTCCACAAAGGCTTTCTGATCCTCGTCCAGAGAAAACTTGACGTCCTGTACTTTGATATTCATGGTGAACCTCCTCAGATGAAATCCCCGGCAGACTGCCGGGCTCGATTAAATAATAATACGGAACCGGCGGTAATGCAAAAGGAAGTTGTTCGTTATCGGTCGAAGGAGGATTGTATGTTGAGTTCGCCCCGGTATTTGGCAACGGTTCGGCGCGCTATTTTTATGCCCCGGAGGGCGAGCTGGTCGGCAAGTTTCTGGTCGGAAAGATTTTCGGTCGATGACGCGATTATTTCCCGCAGGATTTCCTTCACCCCCTGTTTCGAATGCAGGCCGGAAGCGGCAGGCGAGACGAAAGCGGGGGAATCGCCGGAGGCCGGGCGAACGCGATGCGCGTAGGGAGACGGGGCGGAGGACCCCACTGAATTGCTGAAAAAATAGCGGAGCTCGAAGACGCCCCATTCGCATTGCAGGTATTTTCCGTTGGCCGCACGCGAGACGGTCGCTTCGTGGAGGCCGATCTCTTCCGCGATATCCTTCATTCGAAGGGGAGTGAGCCGGGTCGGTCCGTACCGGAAAAAATCGCGCTGGAACACCACGAGGGCGCGGGCGAGTTTGAGTATCGTGAGATTCCGCCTGCTCAGCGTATGGATGAACCACTGGGCTTCCCTGACCGATTCCCGCGCGAAGTCCCGCGCCTCTTTTTCGGTCCCGTCGGCAGAAGCGGAAGACGGGTCTCCCCCTTCCAGATCCATGAAAAACGGTGAAATTCCCAACACGGGAATTTCCTCTTCGTTGATGATCACGGAAAAATCGTCTTCCTCCCGCGTCACGTAGACGTCGGGAACGATGTAGGAATCGGGCGCTGAATCGAACATCCTGCCCGGATAGGGATCGAGGCTGCGGATGACCTCGAACACCGCCTCGGCGTCCTCGAGATCAAGGGCCAGTCCCTCGAGAGGCTGTTTCGAAAGCGCCCGGAGAAGGGCTTCCGGCTTTCCCTTGGCCAGGAGGTCTATCCGTTCCTCGAGAATCCGCACCGTGGCGTAGAGAATCGGATCGTCCTTCCAGCCGTCGGGGCCTCTCCCCAGCAAACGCGCCTGGACGGAAAGGGATTCGGCGAAATCGCGGACGGCGCAGCCCCGGGGTTCGAACGACCGGATCATCGCCAGAGCTTCTTCCAGATCCGCCGCGTTATCCGCGCCCGGAAGCTCTTCCGGAGGAGCGAGATGGAAGCCGTTCCTGTCGAGATTCTGAATGAGAAGGGCCGCGAGAGCAAGCACGCCTGCTTCTGCCCTCTGATCGGCGAGCTGGGAAAGCAGATGCTCCTGCAACGTCGCGTTATGGTGAAGAACGCCCTCGATAAAGTTGCGGTGCTCGTCGCTTTCATCGTCGGATCCCGCCTGGACGTAGGTCGTCGCCGGGGCAAACTGTTCGAAATTGCGCGGAGGCTGCATGACCGGGTCGCGGATGATCTCCAGAGCGGGGTTTGTCTCAACCTCTTCCATGATCCGTTCCCGCATTTCGGCGAAGGGCATGGCCATGAGCCGTATGGATTGCACCATACGGGGACTGAGAGACAATCGCTGCTGCTGTACTAAATTCTGTCGCTGGCCTTGCATGCTATCCTCATGATACGCAGGAAAACCCCGCAGGGTCAAGAAAAGCCTCTTGTCCGCCCGAGCGGTTTTCCGTATCATAATCGCATGAAAACACCGAATACCATGGCTCGATACGCCCTTGCCCAGCCCGAGATACTCATGCCGCGCCCGGGCGCCGATCTGTCGCGCTGGGCGGTTATCGCCTGCGACCAGTATACCCAGGACCGCGAGTATTGGAAAAAAACCGCAGAAATAGTCGGAAGCGATCCTTCGATCCTGAACATCATTCTTCCGGAAGTGTATCTGGAAGACGCCGGACGCTCCGAACGGCTTGCCTCCATACGCGCCGCGATGGCTGGATATCTCGGAACGGGTACCGGTTCCGACGGTGTTTTCGGCCCTCCCGTCCGGGCCTTCGTCTATCTCGAGCGGAAAACAGCCTACGGACGCACCCGCAAGGGTTTGATGGCCGCCGTCGATCTCGATTCCTATGAATGGAAACCGGACTCGAAAGCCCTCGTACGGGCGACCGAGGCGACCATCGTCGACCGGATTCCTCCGCGCATGGAAATACGCCGCGGCGCGCCCATCGAATCCCCCCACATCATGCTTCTGGCGAACGATCCCCGCAAAAGCCTGATCGAAGCGGCGGGAGAGCGCGTGCGCTCGGAGAAACCCCTGTACAGCGCGGAGCTCATGCACAAGGCAGGATCGGTAACCGGATGGGCGATAACGGATCCCGGACACATTGCATTGATGGAAGACGCCCTTGAAAATCTCGCAAAGGAAAATACCGCGGAAGACGGATCATGCTTTCTCTTCGCCGTCGGCGACGGAAACCATTCACTGGCTACCGCCAAGGCCGTCTGGGACGAATTCAGGGCCGCGCATGCCGAAGAAGCTGCCGCGGGGGAAATCGATCTCGAAAACCACCCTGCCCGCTACGCGCTGGTTGAAATCGTAAATCTGTACGACGACGGACTCACCTTCGAACCGATTCACCGGGTTCTCTTCGGAACAGACGCTCGAAGCCTTGCGGCCTTCCTTGCGGAAAAACTCGGCGGGACGGTCTCGAAAAACATCGCCCCGGCCGAAATGGAAGCCCTTGTCGCGGATCCGTCGGTAACGCGGTTCGGCTTTGTCTGCGCCGACGGATGCTTCGTCCTGGAAACGCCCCACCCCGCCCTGGCGGTAAGCCGCCTGCAGCCGGTTCTGGACGATTTTCTCTCGGCGGGAGAAAAAGTTAAAATCGACTACATCCACGGCACCGACGAGGTATTCCGCCTCGGAAAGGACGCGGGAACGGTTTCCATACTCCTTCCACCCGTCGCGAAGGACAGCTTCTTCAGCACCATCGCCGGAGGCGGCCCCCTTCCCCGGAAGAGCTTCTCGATGGGAGAGGCAAGCGAAAAACGCTTTTATATGGAGTGCAGGAAGCTGTTTTAAGGCGAACGTACTGACTGCCCGGCGGTAAAAAAGCGAGCGGTTTGTATCCCCCGCTCTTGCAAAACGGGTTCGGGTGAGCGAAATTCAAGCTATGAATTGTTTTCGCCTCCCGGACCCGTCATCCGTAGTAGATCAGCTATTCGAGATGCGAAGCTGTCTTTTCCCCCTGGTCGTTCTATTAACCCTCTTTTCCATGGCCCTGACCCTTTTATGCCTGACCTTCGGCTATGTCATCGTATTCCAAAATTTTTATTACATACCGATTTTGCTCGTCTGCATGGCCTGGCCCGAAAAAGGAATCCTCTACACATCCTTCCTCGGCGCATTTTACGTCGCTCTATGCTTGATCATCCCGACCGGACGGGACCTTTTAACGCCAGCCCTCATCCGGCTGTTCTTTTTCGAACTGGTGGCGCTCTCCACCGTATTTCTCCGCACCTGCTGGATGAAAGCCCAGGCCGGCCGGGAGGAATTCCGCGACGAGCGGGAATGCAGGCTCAAGAAAGAAGTCGAAACCCTTCAAATGCAGCTCGACAAAAGCCTGCAGGCGAACGCGGTATACGCGGAAAAAGTCGAACTGATGAATACGGTTATAGACAACATACGGACTCCTTTGATAATTTGGAACGGAGGCGGATACATTACACGAACGAACAGCGCGTTTAAGGAATTGTTCGGAATGCCGGATGCGGAGCTCTTGGGCAGAAAGATTTCCGATATTCACGACGTCTACGACGCATGGAGGCAATCGGGTTTTTCGCCGATCGAACCGGAAATGGCCGATTCGTCGGGAAAGCCGCGGAAAATGCATTGGCTGTTTTCGCCGACTATGAAGCCGAACTCCACCGAATATATCAGAGTCGCGGCGATAGCCCTGGAAGTTGCCGACGCAAACGACTCGCAAGGACTGAAAGATAATGGCTGAAACGGATCTCGGCAGAAAGGTTTTTTTTCTCTACCCGCCCAGCGTAATACGCGACGATTTGATAAGCCGCCTCATGGAGCATGAATACGAAGTATACATGCTCAAGGATATAGCAGTAGCCGACAAGGTCATCAGGCTCTATCCGGATTCCATCTGCTTCGTCAACATAGACGCGGGAATGGAAGAAGAAAAATGGGAAGAATGGATTACCAAAACGCTCTCCGACCCGTCCTTGTCGACTCTCGGCATAGGAATAGTTTCATATAATACCGACGAAGGCCTGCAAAAAAAGTACCTGATGGATATCGGGATTCAATGCGGTTTCATCAAACTGAAGCTTGGACTGGAAGAAAGCACCAGGATACTGTTGGCGACGCTGCAGGCGAACGAGGCTCGCGGAAGGCGGAAATACGTCCGGGCTAACTGCGCTCTGGATAATCTGTCGGCGATCAACCTCCGGCAGGGGCCGATACAGGCCGCCGGAAACCTCCACGATATCAGCGTCGTCGGGTTTTCCTGCATTCTCGATCCCGATCCGGCCTTCTCCAAGGGCACCGTGCTCAGGGATATTCAGCTGAAGCTGCGCGCGTCTCTGGTGCGCACCGAAGCGGTCGTGTACGGCATGCGCCAGGTTGAAGACAGAACGATGTATGTAATGCTGTTTAAAAGCAAACTGGAAGACCACGCTACGAGCAAGATACGGAACTATATTCAGACTGCCCTGCAGATGGAGATCGAACTTCAGGCTGAACAGGCCGAATCGCCCGCTCCCGCGAAAACAGAAGAAATTCGCGACGAATTCCTGTCCCTTTAATCTTATTTTCGAAACGCCTCTTTCAATTTTACCTGAACGAATTCAAAACTCCCCTCGCCGTGGACGAGAACGCAATCGGAACAGTCCTTCACTCCGTCCCTGACGGTATAATTGCCGCCGCACTCGAAGGTATACAGCGGGCAATAGCAAAAGAGACAGTTTTGATTTTCCAGATGATGGCATGGATAGAATTCGCAAGCAGTATTCGAAAAGTGCTTAAACCCTTCCGGCATGCAGGCCCTACTTTACGAACGCGCGAAGAACTTCCTTCACGGTTTTTTTGAACACTATCTGCCGGGTTTGATTGCTTTCCCAGATGAAATCCCGCAGACTCTTGCTCTCCAGATTCTCGAAATCCCCGACTATGCCGATGTACAGTTTATAATTGCTCGCCTTTTGCAGAATTTCGCCGGCTAACCCGGTAGAAAGATCGAAAAAATCCCCGGTAATCTGCTCTTTCCGGAACACGATCCGTTTTATCGAATAATCCGACACAATGTCCAGAAGGTCCTGAGGACCGTTCAGTATCAAATCTTCATCAAGAATTTCGAGAATCCGTATTCCCTGAATATTGAATTCGCGCGTTTCCATCTTTTCATCTCCCTATTTTCAATCGTTTTCAGCAGCCGGCGAAGACAGAATTTCTTTCGAGGCCTGTTCAATTTCCGTACGCAGGGCATCAGATACCGATCCGGCCTTGCAGACTTCGTCAAGAAGAGGACGCAATTTTCGGTAGGGACAGGATTCGGCCAGTTCAGGCCGGGTATCGAGCCAGGCGGTCAAGGTTGAAATCTCCTTATCGTTGACCTCGCCGTCCGCGAGAATCCCATGTAAAATGCCCTCGAAGCGCTGCATTGCGGCCGACAGGCAGGTACGATACCCGGAAGAGCAGCTCAACTGGTCGACGAACCACTTCAAGTCTTCGATTTCAGCCGCCGACAGCACCCCGTCGTCGACTATGCGGTCGATATAGGGCAGGAGCTGTACGAAAGGGCTCCTGTCGCCGTAGGGACGATACTGATCGCACCACCGGGACAGCTCCTGTATCTCTTCGGTTGTCACCTGGTTATCCAGAAGAATGCCGCTCAGCAAGCCTTCAAGATGCTGAAAGGCAGACGACACCTCTTTTTGGTCGATTTCCGCCACAAAACGCTCCCGATTCCGCAAAATTGTATGTGAACTTTAAGACTTATCATTCTATCCTATTTTTCGAACTCTGGCAAAAGATCGAAAAACAGCCGTTCTTGACCCTTATCGGCCAGACCTTTACAATTATACGCATATATTTATAAGGCGGTGCATTTTATGCTCGAAGAAATTGTACGATTTTTTTCAGCGGGGATACTCTCCATCGGACTGAAAGAAATCGCCATGTACCTGATCGGAGCGGCCCTGATCTGGCTTGCTATCGAGAAGGACTATGAACCGATGCTCCTGCTCCCGATCGGTTTCGGCGCCATCCTCATCAATCTTCCGCTGGGAACGGTGTGGGAGATGTACGGAGAGCCGGGAATCCTGCAGACGCTTTTTAACGCGGGAATTCTCTCGGAAGTATTTCCACTCCTTATCTTCATCGGCGTGGGAGCGATGATCGATTTCTCTCCCCTCTTTCAGCGCCCCTGGCTCATGCTTTTCGGAGCGGCCGCGCACATCGGCATTTTCGTCACGGTAATCATCGCCATGGCCTTCGGCTACGACCTGAAGGAAGCGGCATGCATCGGCGTAATCGGAGCGGCGGACGGCCCGACGACTATCATCGTAACCAAGCAGTTCGCAAAGGACCTCCTCGGTCCGATCATGGTGGTCGCCTATTCGTACATGTCGCTGGTCCCCATTATTCAGCCCCCGGTCATACGCGCGCTAACGACGAAAAAAGAGAGGCTGATCAGGATGCAGGCGGTCGATCACCAAATTCCCCGCTCGGTTACCATCAGCTTTCCCATCATCGTTACCATTGTATCCTGCCTCCTGGTACCCATGGGCGCGCCCCTCATCGGCTTTCTCATGTTCGGAAACCTGCTGCGCGTCTGCGGAGTGCTGGAAAAACTCTCCTCGACCGCCCAGAACGAGCTGGCCAACATAGTAACCCTTCTCCTCGGCATAAGCGTCGCGGCTTCCATGCGAGCGGACGCCTTCCTCCGGCTGGAGACACTGGGAATCATGGCCCTCGGCCTGATCGCCTTCATCATCAATACCGCCGGAGGCGTTCTCTTCGCGAAATTGATCAACCTCTTCCTCCCGAAGACTAAAAAGATCAATCCGATGATCGGCGCCTGCGGAATCTCTGCCTTCCCGATGTCCAGCCGGGTTATTCAGAAAATGGCATTGAAGGACGATCCGCACAACATCATCCTGATGCACGCGGTTAGCGCGAACGTATCGGGACAGCTCGGTTCGGTTATCGCCGGAGGTCTTCTTTTGGCTCTGGTGCCGCTTTTAGCAGGAGGAATGTGATTATGGCTCAAATAGAACAGGGATTGATTCTGCTTGCGGTCGGCATGGCGGTGCTCTTCATTTTCATGGGGCTGATGATCGTCATCCTCCACTACTTCCAGAAAATCGCCGCGCGCTTTTCCCCGAAAGACTGATCGCGCCTCGGCGCCCGCCTCAACTCAGGCGGGCGCTCACGATCAAGTCCCGTCGCCGCACTAATAGAAAAAGCAGCCGCTAGGGCTGCTTTTTTTGTGCCGGCGATGGGACTTCCCTACGGGCACCCTTTGCGAATCCGACTCAGGGCGCAAAGGGTATCCCTCGCGCCCTCCTCCCTCGCCTTCGCTCGGCGGGCGCTCACGATCAAGTCCCATCGCCGCACCAATAGAAAAAGCAGCCGCTGGGGCTGCTTTTTTTGTGCCGGCGATGGGACTTCCCTACGGGCCGCCCTCGCGCCCTCCTCCCTCGCCTTCGCTCGGCGGGCGCTCACGATCAAGTCCCGTCGCCGCACTAATAGAAAAAGCAGCCGCTGGGGCTGCTTTTTTTGTGCCGGCGATGGGACTTGAACCCATACATCCTCGCGAATAGTGGATTTTGAGTCCACCGCGTCTGCCATTCCGCCACGCCGGCGGGAATGGTTAGGATGTTAGCATAAAATCACCGGCTTTGTCTATTGCCGGCGGAAACTCCCTTCAGGGAGGGGACCCGGCGGGCTCGGAGCGAGTTGAGCGTGGCAAGAAGCGCTACGCCGACGTCCGCGAACACGGCCTCCCACAGAGTCGCGATGCCGAACGCGCCGAGAACCAGGAAACCGAGCTTAACGGCAAAGGAGAGAACGATGTTTCCGGCTACGACGCGGCGGGTCCAGCGGGCCGATTGAATAGCCCAGGACACGGACAGGGGATTATCGTTCATCAGCACGACATCGGCGGCTTCCACCGCGGCGTCGCTGCCAAGGGCTCCCATCGCGATTCCGGCGTCGGACCGGGCAAGCACCGGAGCGTCGTTTATGCCGTCTCCGACGAAGACGGCAGTGCCACGACCCTTGTCTTCCAACTTCGTTTCAGACTGAATCCGTTCGAAAAGGGCGACTTTTTCATGCGGAAGAACCGCCGAATGCCACTCAACTATTCCCGCCTTCTTCGCCATCGCCGCGACGGCAGGCTCGGTATCTCCGGATATCATGACGATCCGCTCGATGCCGAGACTCTTCAGAGACGACACGGTTTGAGGAACATCGCTCTTGAGCATGTCCCCCAGAACCAGCGAGCCGAGATAGACGGAGCCCGCCGCCGCGGCGATCAACGTGCCGTCGTCCCCGGAAGAGGACGCGTCATCAGGGACGGCGACCCCGGCCGAGCGCAGATAGGTCAGAGAGCCGACAAGCAAACGTTCGCCCTTATATGCGGCTGATACTCCGTATCCCGCTTTTTCGGAATACTCTGTTATATCGGAATCGCTGACGGAGAGGCCTTCGGCCTCGGCGAATTTACGCACAGCGACGGCTGCCGGATGCGTTGAATGCAGTTCGCCGGCAAGAGCGAGCTCAAGAAGGCGTTCGGGCGCGATTCCGGCCGCCGGACGCACGGAACGAACCGCGAATACGCCCTTCGTAAGGGTGCCCGTTTTATCGAAGACGACGGTTTTCGCCTTGGCGAGCACATCGATGAAGTCGGCGCCTTTCACCAGAACGCCCAAGGAGGCAGCGCCGCCGATCCCTCCGAAATACCCCAGCGGGACCGATATTACAAAAGCGCAAGGACAGGAGATGACCAGGAACACCAGCGCTCTGGATACCCACGCGCTGAAAAGAGCCCAATCCAGCACCTCCGCGCGGCCGAGCAAAAACAGAGCCGCCGGAGGAAGAAGCGCCAGTAAAAGAGCGGAAACGGTAACTATCGGAGTGTAGATTTTCGCGAAAGAAGTGATCATTTTTTCAGCCCGGGCTTTTCGGTTCTGCGCCTCTTCTATGAGATTAAGCATTTTGGCGGCGGCTGTTTCGCCGTACGTGGAGGTCGTCCGGATTTCAAGCAATCCGCCGCCGTTTACGAAGCCGGCTAGGACAACGGACCCTGCAGTTATTTCGCGGGGGAGATTTTCGCCGGTCAGCCGGGAAGTGTCGGCGGAGGAACTGCCCGCGGTCACGATGCCGTCGAGGGGAATTTTCTCCCCCGGCAGCACGCGGATGACGCTTCCTTCCGGCACTTCGGCGGGATGCCGGATTTCGCCCGATTCGGCTATCCGCGCCGAATCCGGGCGGACGTCCACCAGGTCGGTGATGGAGCGCCGGGAGCGGTTTACGGCGGACTCCTGAACCATCTCGCCGAGGTTGAAAAAGAGCATGACGGCCGCGCCTTCGCTCCACTGCCCGATTATAAAGGCTCCTATAGTCGCGACGGACATGAGGAAGTTTTCATCGAACACCTGGCCCCGGACAATGTTTCGAAGCGCGCTGTATAGTACGCGATACCCTGAAATCAGCCAGGAGAAAACAAAAAGAAGGCGGGGAAGCACTATCAGGGCTGATCCCGGGATGAAGGCCGGCTGCAAGAACTGAATTCCAAGCGCGACCGCGAAGAGTACCGACGAAGAAATAAAACGAGCCGCAAGAAGACGAATCTCGCGGCGCGCCCGTTTTTCAAGTCCGGACGGAACGCGCGAAGCCGGAGAACCGCCCGACGCGGAGGGCCCGCAGGAACCGGTTGAACAACAGGAACAGGACATATTACCTCCCCTCTCGCAAGTGCTCGAGGCCGACGCTCACGAG
This sequence comes from Teretinema zuelzerae, assembly GCF_021021555.1. Classification (NCBI taxonomy): domain Bacteria; kingdom Pseudomonadati; phylum Spirochaetota; class Spirochaetia; order Treponematales; family Treponemataceae; genus Teretinema; species Teretinema zuelzerae. Next base: position 1,099,965 of record NZ_JAINWA010000003.1, read on the forward strand.
AATTCCGACATGTTCGTCGTCTATAGAATAGAAAATCTGCTTGCCGTCCCGTCGGGAGCGGACGATCTTCGCCTGTCTGAGGACTCTCAGCTGATGCGAAACAGCCGACTCGCTCGCGCCGAGGGTCGCCGCTATGTCGCACACGCAGAGTTCGCCGTACATCAACGCTGATACGATGCGTATTCGGGTCGAATCCCCGAAGGTCTTGAAAAAATCTCCCAGCTCCGCCAGCAGTTCTTCGGCCGGCATGCGGGACTTCACGCAGGAAACCATATCCTCATGTATGCACTGAGTTTCGCACGCCTCTATTCCGGAGGCTGTTGCGTCTGATTGTATTTCTTCTTTCATACATATGAATATATGTTCATATGATCACCTTGTCAATAGACGATAACGGAGAAAAAAACTATATTAAACGAAAGAGGTATCGTATGGATTTCAATATAACTACGCCGACGCTCCTGTTCTCCGCGATTTCGTTGTGGATGCTCGCGTTCACCAACCGGTTTCTGGCGGTCGCCGGTCTTGTCAGGCAATTCGTCGCAAAATATGAGACCGATCCCCAGGAGGGGATTCGCAAACAGCTCAAAAATTTCACCCTCAGGCTGAAGCTGATCAAATACACCCAGCTGTTCGGCGTGTTAAGCTTTCTTCTGTGCGTCGTCTGCATGCTTCTCGTATTTACCGGTTCGATTCTCGTAGCCGAACTGGTATTCGCGGGAAGCCTTGTCGCCCTCATGGGTTCGCTCTTTTTTTCCTTCTGGGAAATACTGATTTCGATCGGCGCTTTGAATCTTGAACTCGCCCGCCTTGATCAGGAAAGCCGAAAAAAAACCTCCCGGTAAAACCGGGAGGCGATGATTTGGGAGAGAATCGATGAAGAAGCCGGGAATCATTTCCCGGCTTTTTTTTATAAACGGAACAGCAGGTCTTCGTAGGTCGGCATCGGCCACAGATCTTTGGGCATAAGCTTTTCAAGGCGGTCGACGGGAGCGCGAAGTTCTTCCATCGCGGCGAATACTGCGTCGCGGCTGGCTTCAGCCTGTTCCAGCGCATCGGACACGCCTTTTGCCTTGATTCTCGCGGCGTCGAGCTTGACGGCAATTTGCGCGGCTTCCTCTACGGCACCTGCGATGTCCGCAAGGCGGGTCTTGAGCGAGGCGCACGGCACCTTGGACGCTTCCAGCGCGGAAACCTGGGCAGCCAAATCTACGGCGTATGCGGAACAGACGGGAAGGATTTCGCGGGTAGCCATTTCAAAGGCTACGCCGGCTTCGATATTGATCTGCTTGGAGTATTTTTCCAGGACGATGTCGAGCCGGGCGTGGATTTCTTCCTTGGTGAACACCTTGTGCTTGGTGAAAATGCGCACCGATTCGTCGGAAGCGAAGTGGGGCCAGGCGGCCACTGAGCTGGTCAGGTTCGGCAATCCGCGGCGGACTGCTTCGGTCACCCAGTCTTCGGTATAGCCGTTTCCGTTGAACACGATGCGGCTATGCTTTTTCCACGTATCAGTGACGATGTCCTTGACCGCTGAGGGCAGATCCTTCGCTCCTTCAAGTTTCCCGGCGATGCCGTCGAGCACTTCCGCGACTATCGTGTTGAGTACGAAGTTCGGGCCGGAAATCGATTCAGACGAGGGAACCATGCGGAACTCGAACTTGTTGCCGGTAAAGGCGAAGGGACTCGTTCTGTTGCGGTCGGTCAGGTCCTGGGGAAGCTTGGGCAGGGTATTTACGCCGAGAGCGAGCTTCTGGCCTTCCTGGGACACGACGGGTTTGCCGTTCGCGATGCCTTCGAAAATAGCCTGCAGCTGATCGCCGAGGAATACGGAGATGATCGCCGGGGGAGCTTCGTTGGCGCCGAGGCGGTGATCGTTACCGGTGTTCGCCGCGGAAAGGCGGAGCAAGGGAGCATAGGTATCAACGGCCTCGAGTACGGCGGAAACGAAGACCAGGAAGGTCAGGTTTTCGCCCGGGGTTTGTCCGGGATTCAGGAGATTGAGCCCGTCGTCGGTGCCGATCGACCAGTTGTTGTGCTTTCCTGAGCCGTTCACGCCGCGGTAGGGCTTCTCGTGAAGGAGGCAGACCAGGCCGTGATGGCGGGCGACCTTTTTCAGCGTCATCATTACCAGATGGTTCTGGTCGGTGGCGACGTTGGAAACGCCGTAGATGGGCGCGAGCTCGAACTGATTGGGGGCCACCTCGTTATGCTGAGTTTTCGCGGGGATTCCGAGCTTCCACAGCTCTTCATTGACTTCAGTCATGAAGGCGGAGGCGCGCTCCGGAATTTTTCCGAAATAGTGGTCTTCCATTTCCTGGCCCTTCGGAGGGAGGGCGCCGAACACTGTGCGTCCGGTAAGGAACAGATCCTGGCGGGCGTTGAAAAATTCCTCGGAGACCAGGAAGTATTCCTGTTCGGGTCCGACCGAGGTGATGGCCCGGCTGGAAGTGGTGTTGCCCATGGCACGGAGCACCCGCATCGCCTGGGTATTGATCGCCTGCATCGAGCGCAGAAGCGGAGTTTTTTTATCGAGGGCTTCGCCGTGATAGCCGACGAAGGCGGTGGGGATGACGAGAGTCTTGCAGCTGCCGTCCTCGCTCAGGAAAGCGGGGCTGGTGACGTCCCACGCCGTGTATCCGCGGGCTTCGAAGGTCGCGCGGAGGCCGCCGGAGGGGAAGCTCGACGCGTCGGGCTCGCCCTGAAGAAGCTCTTTTCCGGAGAATTCGAGAATCGCACGGCCGTCGCTGGTGGGGGAAATGAATGAATCGTGTTTTTCGGCCGTCAGGCCGGTCATCGGCTGGAACCAGTGAGTGTAGTGGGTTGCGCCTTTTTCGATGGCCCAATCCTTCATGGCGTTCGCCACGACTTCGGAACAGGCGACCGTCAACTCGGTCTCGCCGGCCTGAACGCTCTTGAGTTCCTTGTAAATCGCCTTGGGAAGACGATCCCTCATGACTGAATCGCCGAATGCATTGATGCCGTACATTTCATTAAAGGGCATACCTCGACCTCCTCGTATCCGGTAAACCGGAAGTGGCCTGCATACCCCTTTGCATACATGGCTGTTTCTACTGTTTTGAATATTTATACCATATTTCAGTTTTTTTATGCAATTGCCTGAAAAGAGGAATTCGAATCAATAGACGTTTTTCTGTAAAAACAGATCATCGACGAACCGGACGCTCGAGGCTCAGCCTGTCCCAGACAAGGGGATCTTCCTGTCCGAGCTTCCAGAAGCCGATTTTTTTTACCCCTTCGTCCCGATACAGGCGGGCACGGGAATACGCCGACAACCAGTCCTCGAAAAAAACCGTGACGAATACGTCCTGGGTATAAGTAAAGGTGGGGATTCCGTCCAGGCGTTCTACGCCGGAAACCGACTTTTCCTCCATCACCGAACGGAGCGTGCTGAACCGGTAGGCCTTAGCGGGATTCACGTCCGCCCAAGCCCTGCCGTAAAACGGGAGGCCCATCACCAGTTTTTCATCGCCGAAGCGTTCAAGGGCCCAGAGCGAAACCTTCCGCCCCCATTCGAGGGTCGCGATGGGACCCGGCTTGCTGCCGCTCCAGTGTTCGTCGTAGGCCATGACGAGAACCCTGTCCGCGACGAGGGAAAGGCGCGCGTAATCGTAGGCGTCGCGGGACAATTTCCTCGTTCTCGCCGGTATCGCGACGCTCAGCGTTTTTTTGCCGATTCCGCGCTTGAGCTCCTGCAAAAAGGAAAAGAACCATTCATCGTCTTCGGGAAGCACCATTTCAAAGTCTATCTGAAGGCCGTCGTAGGGTTTCGCGGCCGCGACGCAGTCCGCTATGAGCTTGCTTCGCAGCGGAAGAGACGGGTCGAGGCAGAGGTGGGTAAGCGCGCGGTTCGTAACTTCGGCTACGACGAGATGAACGCGCCCGGGGAAATCCTTGATCGCCGAGCGGACAGGAACCCCCGTCAACCGCCCGGAGAGACTGAGCCCCGCTCCGAAGAAACCGATGTCCGAAACGGCCGGGGGAGCAGAAAAAGAAGGAGCTTCGACGTCGTAGACATACCCCCATATTTCAGAAAAACCCGCTTTGGGCCACTTGCGATCCTCGCGTTCAGGAGAAACGTCTGCAAAAAAGGGAACTGAAAGAGCTGCAAGAAGGATGAACAGGATTTTTCGATAGGCTGACGCTGCGGTATTCATGGATTCAGAATACCACAAGAAGAGGAAGGGGAGAATGCTAAAATCCTCCCCTTCGGTTAAACGGCTTGCGCTAAATCAGTCTTCCTGAACTTTAGAGTCGAGAGTTTTCGGAAGGATGAGGTTTAAGAGAATTCCGACGACGGTAGCGAGGGCTACTCCGGCGAGCTGGAACTGGAGACCCTGTCCGATCGGGAAGGCGAGCTTTCCGCCGCCGATTCCGATCACCAGGATGACGGAGGTGATGGTCAGATTGCGTTTGCACTTGAAATCCACTCCGCTTTCCGCGATGGTGCGCAATCCGCTGGAAGCGATGATGCCGAACAGCAGCATGGAGATGCCGCCCATGACGGGGGTCGGGATGGTCTGGATGACGGCGCCCACCTTGGTTACCAGGGAAAGCAGAACCGCGACGACGGCTGCTCCGCCGATGACCCAGACAGAATAGACGCGGGTGATCGCCATGACGCCGATGTTTTCGCCGTAGGTGGTGTTAGGCGGTCCGCCCCAGAAAGCTGCCCAGGCGGTCGCGAGGCCGTCTCCCAGGAGGGTGCGGTGCAAGCCGGGCTTCTTGTAAAAATCCGCTCCGACGACGCGGCTGGTCACCATGATGTCGCCGAGATGTTCGCAGATAGTGGCGAGCGACACGATGATGAAGGTAAGCGAGGCCATCGCATTGAATTTCGGCATCTGGAAGGTCGGAAGGCTGAACCAGGCGGCCTTCGCCACTACGTCGAAATTGATCAGGTGATAGGCCGGAAAGAAGGCGCCCATGACGAGGGTGAAAAGATAGCCGGCGACGAGGCCGAGAAGGATGGGAATTACGTTGAAAAAGCCCTTGAAGAAGATGTTCGCGACAATCGCGACGGCAAGGGTGAAGCCCGCGATGGAGAAATGAACCAGGCTGTAGTTTCCCGCGCTGTCGTTCATGGCCATGCCCATGGCGGTGGGCGCGAGGTTGAGTCCGATGACGATGATGACGGAACCGATGACGACCGGCGGCATGACCCGGTCGAGCCAGGAGGTTCCGGTCAGCTTGATGATCCCCGCGACGACGGCGTAGAACAGGCCCGCCACTACGGCGCCGCCGAGGGCGTAGGCTCCGCCGAAGGCCGCGGTAATCGTGATGATCGGGGTGATGAATGCGAAGGACGAACCAAGGAAGGCCGGTACCTGGGCGCCGGTGATCAAAATGTACAAAAGCGTTCCCGAGCCGGCGGCGAACAGGGCCGCCGAGGGACTGAGACCGGTGAGCATGGGAACGAGAACCGTAGCTCCGAACATGGCGAATACGTGCTGAAAGCTCAGCGGTATCCATTTCTTCAGCGGGGGCCGTTCATTGACCCCGATAATCTGGTGTGACATCTGTTAATCCTCCGCCGGGCAGGATAGCATGAAGAAAGACGGCGACACAAGAATAAAAAAGCGTCAGGAGGCGCGCGGCTGGGGCGCTTCGGGATTCGGCTCGGGAGGAGACTCCAGAAAGCGGAGAACCATGACTATTTTTCGCAACGCTTCCGGCAGGGCTTCCCTCAGAGGGCGCCTGAAATCCGGAGACTCCGGGGAAAGGGCGACGACCCGGCCGGATATGTCGGTCATCTGCGGAGGAACGGCGCCGAAGCGTTCGAGAAGCTCCGCCGCGGAGTACTGTTTTCGGAGTGACGCTCCGCCGTCGCGGGCTTCAAGGGGAAGGAACTTGCAGGGCTTCCAGCGGGCGAGGCCGTCTTTTCCGCGATCCCCGGTATAGCCGAAAAGCCGGCAGATCAGGTTTCGGCCGCCGTAGACCGTACAGTGATAGGGAGTCGCAGGGTCGAAGAACATGCAGCCGCGCTCGGGATCGGAGCGGGGAGACCGGAAGGCGTCTTCCAGTATCGAAAAGGCGCGTTCCCTTTGATGATGGAGCATCCATACGGCAAGGTAGAGCGCCTCGCTTTCGAGCACGTCCGGTTCGAAATCGACGCAGCATTGTCCGCAGCCGTCCGCGCACGAGAACGGCGAGACTTTTTTCCATTCGCGCTGCTGCGAATCTATCTCAGCGTAGACGGCATCCAGTCCGTTTACGATTTCCCAAATGCGCGTGCCTTCAAAAACATCAGCCTCGATCATGAGTGTCTCCAGGAGCAGGATGATACACGAAGCGAAGGATTCGTTTCAATCGAGGAAGGCCCCGCAACGGAAGAAAAACGGCTTGCCTGACGAGGGGGTAAACCGGTATAGTGAAGCCGCATTGTGGTGTACACTAAATGGAGGTAACTACATGAAAAAGTCGACAGCTATCGTTGCTGGTCTCGCGTCGCTTCTTCTCATCGCCGCCGGATTTACCGGCTGCGCGAAAAAAGAAAGCGGCAAACTCGTCCTCGGCACGTCCGCGGATTATCCCCCCTATGAATTTCACGCGCAAATCGACGGGAAAGACACGATCGTAGGATTCGACGTGGAAATCGCCAAGGAAATCGCGAAAGACCTCGGTCTCGAGCTCGAGATCAAGGATATGGATTTCGACGGCCTCCTTGCGGCCCTCGCGACCGGCAACGTTGATCTCGTCATCGCCGGCATGACTCCGACCGAAGAACGCAAGCAGAACGTCGACTTCTCGGAAATCTACTACTACGCCGAGCACGGCGTGATTATCCGCAAAGCGGACGCCGAGAAATACGGAACGGCGATGAACTCGCTTGAAAACGTCATGATCGGAGCGCAACGGGGCGCCATCCAGGTCGGTCTCGCGAAAACATACCTCAAGGGCGTTCCCGCCGAAGAAGCCGAAGCTCCCCACGCTCAGATCAAGGAATTGGGAAAGCTTCCCGACCTCGTCATGGAATTGAAGAACTCCAAGATCGAAGCGGTCGTCGCCGAGCTTCCCGTGGCAAAGGCCTATCTCGGAGCGAATTCCGACCTCATGCTCGCGTCCTACACCATCGTCGACGACGCGGGCGGCTCAGCCGTCGCCGTGAAGAAAGGAAACGCGAAGATTCTCGAATCCGTCAACAAGACGGTAGCCCGCCTCGTTTCCGAAGGCAAGATCGAAGCCTTCGTCGCCCAAGCGAGCGAGATGGTCGAGTACTGATAGACCGAATCGTCCGTTTCGGATGACAGGCCCTCGTTCCGCCGAACAGCGTCGGAACGAGGGCTTTTTTTTATTCCCGGAAATTTGTATCGAAGGAGCGCGCATCCTATACTGTTAATGATACCAGACACAGAGGAGCTTTTCATGAAAAAGATTTCCCGGTTTATCACAGCGGTCAATACGTCGATTTTTTCTGCGGTTATCGCTGTATTCACCCTGATCGTCGCAGTAAACACCGTGTCCATCATCCAGAAAGACTATGAAGCGATGTCCGAGGAATGGGCGGTCGCCTGGGGAAACAGGATAGACGGCCTGTTCCAGGAACGCATCGCCTTCATCAAGAGTTTTCAGAGTTATATAGAAGCGAACATTACGGAAGAGATTCTCGCGGACGAAGACCGACTCGCGGCAGAATTTAAAAATTACGACCGCCTTACGATTCCCGTTATGAAGCAGGAAAATTTTCTGGACCTGTACGTCTGGTTCGCGCCGGAGGTCACCGGCAATGTTCAGCAATACGCCATTCAAAACTACAAGCTCGACGGCGAACTGTCATGGACGACTAATTCTCGCTACGCGAGGGCGGATATGAGCGGAGGCGCATGGGCCTGGTACACCGACGCCGAAAAGAACGGAATGACGATCACCGAGCCCTATGAATGGGAGGGCTTCGAAGATCTCATCGTTTCGATTTGCCTCGACGTGAGGCTGAACGGGAAGCATATCGGGGTTGTCGGCTCGGACATGTTCATCGGAGAGTTCCAGAACGATTTCTACGCCGAAAAAATCCTTGAGACCGGATATTTCGCCATCATGGACGACAACGGCAAGCTGATCTTTCATCCCGAACTCGCCGGGCAGAATATATCGGAGCTCTTCGGCGCGAACAGCGAAGCCGTTCTATCACGGATAAACGGATCTGAAACAGGCAAGGGAATACTCACGCTCCGCGACGGACTGAATACGAGGCTCGTCGGCTACACGACCCTCGTCAACGGCTGGAGGCTGATCGCCGTCCCCACCCTTTCGGAGATTTACGCGCCCATGTACCGCTTTATCATGGTTCTGATACTCATCGCGATCGCGGGAATCATCCTGCTTGCGCTGCTGTCCATTCTCGCCGGAAGATCGATATCGCGGCCGGTCGCCGCCATCGCCGAGGTGCAGCAAGAAATCGCCGGCGGAAATCTGGGAGTCAAAATAGAGCAGAAATACAGCGACCGCGAAGACGAGCTGGGCGTTCTGGCCAGGGCGAGCAGCAGCATGATAGAAAATATTACGCGAATCATTGAAAACACCCGGGATTCCTCCGCCGTTGTTCTGGCAAGCTCCAACGAAATAACCGGAGCCTCCCTGCAGCTCAGCTCGGGCGCGTCCGAACAGGCCGCTTCGATGGAGGAGGTCTCGAGCTCGATGGAGCAGATGGCCTCGAACATACGGCAGAATTCCGAAGGCGCCGAGGAGACCTACCGCATCGCGAAGGAAACGGCAGTCGAAGCCGGACGCGGCGGAGAGATGGTTGACAAATCGGTGAGCGCGATACGCCAGATTGCGGATAAAATTTCGGTTATAGAGGAAATATCGCGGAGCACGAACATGCTCGCGCTGAACGCGGCGATCGAGGCCGCGCGCGCCGGCGACGTAGGCAAGGGATTCGCCGTAGTCGCGAGCGAGGTCCGCAAGCTAGCGGAGCGCAGCCAGGAAGCCGCGGCGGAAATCAACGAGCTTTCAAACGAAACCGTGAAGACCGCCGAGGAAACCCTCGTAATAATTCAATCGATCGTACCGAAGATTTCCCAGACGAGCGAAATGCTGCAGGAAATATCCTCGGCGAGCCATGAACAGAGCATCGGCGCCGAGCAGATCAATCAGGCGCTCAGCCAGCTCGACAAGGTCGTACAGCAGAACGCCGCATCGAGCGAAGAGCTTTCCGCCACTGCCCAGTCGCTGACCTCGAGGGCGGAAAACCTTCAGGAAACCATTTCGTACTTCAGGGCCGACGGCGCTCTCGCGCTCGATGAGCCGGATTAAGGCAGCGAGGTCTCTCCCATAAGGAAGAGATCTATCGACCGGGCAGCGGCGCGGCCCTCGTTGATCGCCCACACGACCAGAGACTGGCCGCGGCGGGCGTCACCGGCCGCGAACACTTTGTCGGTTGCGGTAGAAAAGGCTCCGTACGCGGCGGCGGCGTTTCCCCGGTTGTCGCGGGCGACTCCCAGAGACTCGAGCAGCTTTTCCTCGGGGCCGACGAAGCCAAGCGCGAGGAATACGAGATCGGCTTCGAAATATTCTTCGGAACCGGGAACTTCCTGCATAACGAATTGGCCGGCTTCGTTCTTTTTCCACTCAACCCTGACGGTTTTTATTCCCTTCACGTTGCCGTTTCCGTCGTCCACGAATTCCTTCGTGGAAATGCAATACTCGCGGGGGTCTTTTCCGAAGGCGTATTCCGCCTCGGCGTGTCCGTAATCGATCTTCAGCGTACGAGGGAAGGTCGGCCAGGGCATCTCGGGAGTGCGGCTCGCGGGAGGCTTCGGCAACAGCTCGAAATTGACGACGCCTGAACACCCCTGGCGGATGGCGGTTCCCAGGCAATCGTTGCCCGTATCACCGCCGCCTATCACCACGACTTTTTTACCCCTGGCGTCGATGGCCGGCCGGGCCGACGATCCGGAAAGAAGATTTTCGGTGGAACCCTTGAGGTAGTCCATCGCGAAATGCACTCCGGAAAGGGAGCGGCCGGGAACGGAAAGATCGCGGGGCTTGGTCGAGCCGGTCGCTATCAGAACCGCGTCGAATTCCTTCATGAGGGATTCGGCGGAAACGTCCACCCCGACCTCAATCGATGTCTTGAAGACGACGCCCTCGTCCTTCATCACTTGTACGCGGCCGAGCACCAGATCCTTGTCGAGCTTCATGTTCGGGATGCCGTACATCAGCAGGCCGCCGGGACGGTCGGCTCGTTCGAAAACGACGACCGAGTGGCCGGCGCAGTTGAGCTGATCGGCGGCGGAAAGGCCTGCCGGACCGGAGCCGACTACCGCGACCTTTTTCCCGGTGCGGAACTTCGGCGGCATGGGCTTGATCCAGCCCTTTTCGCGCGCGTTGTCGACTATCCAGCACTCGTTGTCCTTGATGGTCACGGGATCGGAACCGATGCCGAGGACGCAGGCGCCCTCGCAGGGAGCCGGACATACGCGGCCGGTGAATTCCGGAAAATTATTCGTCTTGCGAAGGCGGTGCCAGGCTTCCTCTTCGCGTCCGCGGAACACCAGATCGTTCCACTCGGGGATGAGGTTGCTGATAGGGCATCCGTAGCTCGACTGGCAGAAGGGCACGCCGCAATCCATGCAGCGGGCGCCCTGCTCTTCGCGTTCGCTTCTCTCAAGCGGCAGGACGAATTCCTTGAAATCCAGAGAGCGGACCTCGCTCGGCCGCCAGGGAGTCTTGTGCCTGCCATACTCCAAAAAACCGGTTACCTTACCCATTCACAGCCTCCTTGCCGGCAACGTTCGCCTGAGCGAGCACTTTTTTGTAGTCGTGCGGAATGACCCGTACGAAAGATTTCTTCATTGTTTCCCATCCGCCGAGAACGGACGCCGCGACTCCGGATCCGGTCGCCTCCCTATGGCGGGAAATCAGATCCTTGAGCTCGGCCCAGTCTTCCGCGGCGGGCTCTTCCAGAGACACCATGCCGGTGTTGCATCTGTCGCGGAAGGTTCCGTCCGAATCGAGAACCCAGGCGATTCCGCCGGACATTCCCGCGGCGAAATTGCGTCCGGTTTTTCCGAGGACGACGGCTCGTCCGCCGGTCATGTATTCGCAGCCGTGGTCTCCGACGCCCTCGACGACGACCCGCGCGCCCGAGTTTCTGACGCAGAACCGCTCCGCCGCGATGCCCCGGATGAAGCCTTCTCCCGAAGTGGCGCCGTAGAAAGCGACGTTTCCTACGATGATGTTCTCCGACGGCTCGAAGGGAGACGCTTCAGGAGGAGCGATCACGAGGGTTCCTCCGCACAGGCCCTTGCCGACGAAGTCGTTCGCGTCGCCGACGAGATTGAAGGCTATTCCCGAGGAGAGCCAGGCGCCGAAGCTCTGGCCCGCGGAACCGCGGAAGTTCACCCTGACGGAACCTTCCGGAAGGCCGCGGTTTCCGTTCTTCTTGGCGACGGTGTGGCTCAGCATGGTGCCGACTGCGCGGTCCGTATTGCACACCGCCGAATCGACGACGACAGACGTGCTCGATCCTTCGATTACGGCGGAGCATTTCTTGATAAGTTCGCGGTCGAGTACTGAATCGATGCCGTGGTTCTGTTCGATGGTCTTCCGCACGGGGGCGGAAGGATCTGCTCCGACGATCGGCGCGAGAAGGGCGTCGAGCGTAATGCCGGCGGACTTCCAGGTGCGCACCGACCGGTCCTCTTCCAGAAGATCGACCCTGCCCACCAGTTCGTTCCAGGAGCGCACACCGATGGAGGCCATTACGGCGCGCATATCCTGAGCCACGTACCGGAAGAAGTTTTCGATGTACTCGGGCTTTCCGGTGAACATTCCGCGGAGCCGGGGATCCTGGGTCGCGATTCCGACGGGACAGGTGTTTTTATGGCACTTGCGCATCATGACGCAGCCGAGGGTGATAAGGGGCGCAGTCGAAAAGCCGCACTCCTCGGCGCCGAGAATCGCCGCGATAACGGCGTCCCGCCCGGTCTTGAGCTGGCCGTCCGTCTGCAGGGTGACGCGGGAGCGCAGTCCGTTGAGCACGAGGGTTTGGTGCGTCTCGGCGATTCCCAGCTCCCAGGGCAGGCCCGCGTTGCGGACGCCGGTGAGCGGAGACGCTCCGGTTCCGCCGTCGTGGCCGGAGACCAGAATGTGGTCGGCATGGCCCTTCGCGACGCCGGCGGCGATGGTTCCCACTCCGACTTCCGATACGAGCTTTACGGAAATGCGGGCGCCCGGATTGGCGTTCTTCAGATCGAAAATCAGTTCCGCAAGATCTTCGATGGAATAAATATCATGATGAGGGGGCGGGCTGATGAGTCCGACTCCCGGAGTCGAACCGCGGGTCCTGGCGATCGCGGGGTCGACCTTGTGGCCGGGCAGCTCTCCGCCTTCTCCGGGCTTCGCGCCCTGGGCCATCTTTATCTGTATTTCGTCCGAGTTCGTCAAATACTCGATCGTGACGCCGAATCGGCCGGACGCGACCTGCTTGATCGCGCTCCGCTTCGAGTCTCCGTTCGCAAGAGGCTGGAAGCGTTCGCGGTCTTCGCCGCCCTCGCCGGTATTGCTCTTTCCGCCGAGGCGGTTCATCGCGATCGCGAGCGTCTCGTGCGCTTCCTTGGAAATCGAGCCGTAGCTCATCGCTCCGGTAACGAAGCGCTTCACGATGGACTCGACGCTTTCAACTTCGTCGATTGAAACAGGAACAATGGGCTCGCCGCGGGCGTTCTTGCCTTCGCGGAATTTCAGGAGACCGCGGATGGTCGCCTGCTCGGCCGAACGGGCGTTCTGCCTGGCGGAGAACCTCGCCCACGCGGCGGGATCTCCGCTGCGGCAGGCCTGCTGGAGGTCAGCGATCGACTCGGCGTCCCACATGTGTTTTTCTCCGCCCGAGCGGACATGGATGTCGCCGGCGCTGCGGTACTCGTCGTAGGGGCGCGATTCCCGGGCGGGCCACGCGTCCAGATGGCGCTCGAGGGCCTCGCGGGAAAGCTCGGCGAAGCCGGCTCCCCCGATCCTGCTGGCTGATCCGGCGAAGCAGCGGTTCATGACCTCTTCTGCCAGGCCGACTGCCTCGAAAATCTGGGCGCCCTTATAGGATTCAAGCGTCGAGATGCCCATCTTTCCGAACACCTTCCGCATGCCCTTGGCGACGGCCTTGATGTATCGGCCTTCGATCTCGCCGGCGGGGACGGGCTCGGACCAGGATTTGCGGGCGTCGATCTGACGGAAGGCCTCGAATGCGAGCCAGGGGTTTACCGCGTCGCAGCCGAAGCCGACCAGGGCGCAGAACTGATGTATTTCGCGCGGTTCGGCGGACTCGAGCACGATGCCGATCCGGGTGCGCGAGGATTCCCGTACCAGATGCTGATGGACGGCTCCCACCGCGAGCAGGGCGGGGACGGCGAGGCGCGCAGAGGATACGGAGCGGTCCGAAAGAACGACGAGGCGGCAGCCCTCCGCGATGGCGGCGATTGTTTCGTCCTCGATGCGCGAAAGGGCGGCTTTGAGCGCGGTTCCGGGAGCGGAAGAGGCGTCCTGAGAGGACGCGGCATGCTTCGCCTCGGCCGCCGCCGCTTCGACCGGATAGGTGATGTCGATGACGCGGGTTTTCCAGCCCGCTCCGCCTGTGTTCTTCAGCCGGGCGAGTTCGGAGTCAGTGAGTATCGGGTAATGGAGACGCAGTCGCCTGCAATGTTCCGGAGAAGGCTCCAGGAGATTTCCTTCCGGTCCGATGCAGGATTCGAGGCTCATGATCAAATCCTCGCGGATCGAGTCGATCGGGGGATTTGTAACCTGGGCGAAAAGCTCCTTGAAATAATCGGAGACGAGCTTCGGCCGCGACGAGAGAACCGCTAGCGGAGTATCGTTGCCCATCGAGCCGAGCGCTTCCTGCGATCCTTCGACCATGGGCTTGAGCAGCATTTCTACGGTTTCCAAACTGTACCCGAAAGCCCGCAGGAGCTTCAGATAGTCTTCTTCTGACGGCGACGGGGAAAGCCGCCCGGCGGGGAAGGATTCGAGGGCGAGCTCGTTGTTTTTCAACCATTCTCCGTAAGGATGGGCGGTCGCGATCTTGCCCTTGATTTCCTCGTCCCCGATAATCCGGCCTTCCTTGAAATCGACCAGAAACATCTTGCCGGGTTCGAGACGGGTTTTCTTCACGATGCGGGAGGGATCGATGTCCAGAACACCCACTTCGCTCGCCATGATGACCATATCGTCGTTCGTGATCCAGATGCGGCTCGGGCGCAGCCCGTTGCGGTCGAGCACCGCGCCGATCCATTCGCCGTCGGTGAAGGAAATGGAAGCGGGACCGTCCCAGGGTTCCATCATCGAGCTTGAATAACGGTAGAAATCGCGCTTGGAAGAATCCATGTCGGCATGGTTTTCCCAGGCTTCCGGAATCATCATCATGACGGCTTCCGGAAGGCTTCTGCCGCCGAGGAGGAGAAGCTCGAGAACGTTGTCGAAATTGCCCGAGTCCGAGAGATCGGGTTCGGTCACCGGAAAGGCCTTCGCGAGATCGGGACCGAACAGGGGGCTGGACAGCATTCCCTGGCGGGAAATCATTTTGTTGACGTTCCCCCGAAGCGTGTTGATTTCTCCGTTGTGGGCCATGTAGCGCAGCGGCTGCGCCCGGTCCCAGGAGGGGAAGGTGTTCGTGGAGAAGCGCGAGTGAACCATCGCGAGATGGGACACGTAGTCGGGATCCGAAAGATCGGGAAAATAGGGAACGAGCTGGTCTGGGGAAAGCATTCCCTTATAGACCATGACCCGGCAGGACAGGCTGCAAATATAGAAATGGCTGTCGGGGTCCTTGTCGGTTCCGCGCAAAAGATGGGTCGCCTGTTTTCTGACGACGAAAAGCTTGCGGTCGAAGGCCTCCGGATCGGGGGCAGCGGCGGGATCGGCGCCGGCGAAGAGCATCTCCATGACCGGTTCGCTCGCGAGGGCGGAAGGACCGAGCCCGGCGTTGTTCACGGGAACGCGGCGCCAGCCCAGGAGCGAAAGCCCGGCTTCGGAGAGAAGAGCCGAGATGGACGCCTTGCAATCGGCGCGAAGCGTTTCGTCGACGGGAAGAAATACGATCCCGGAAGCGTAGCGGCCTTCCGGAGGAAGGGAGAAACCTGATTTTTCAGCGGCTTTTCTCAAGAACAGATCGGGAAGAGCGGTGAGCATGCCCGCGCCGTCGCCGGTGTTTTCCTCGGCTCCGCGCGCTCCGCGATGATCCATCCGGCAGAGCACCTTGGCGGCGTCTTCTATAATTGAATGGGTACGCTTTCCCTTGATATGGGCAATGAATCCGACACCGCAATTTTCTTTTTCGCAAGCAGGATCATACAGACCGCACTTTCCGGGACGTTTCACAAAAGGCATCTTTGTCTCCTCTTAAACTGGTACCCGGAATTCCCGGGAATACTTCGACCAACCCTGGAGAAAGAACGCCTTTGCTCTTTCGAAGGACAGTTACAGCTATTGAAATGTGTACCAAAACAAGGCAGTATGTCCAGAGGAAAAAACGTCAATTTACCGAATTTAATGAATAATTATGCATCTTATGCATTTTTTTACGTATAAATAGTCAAAAATCCAGCTGATCGACTCAATAACAAAAGCCCCTGTGCAGGAAGAAAAAAACCGTCTATAATCCACGTTTATGAAATTCACGTTTCTCACGAAGTACTGGTCGTACTATCTCATCGGAGCGAAAAACACCATCCTGCTCGCGTTTCTCGCGGTTATTTTCGGAGTCATGATCGGGTTGATCCTCGCGGTATTCAGGGTCGGAAAGAACCGGCCCCTGCGGTTTCTGGGAACAGCCTACGTCGAGTTCATCCGGGGGACGCCCCTCCTTGTCCAGCTGTTCATCGTCTATTACGGACTTCAGGCTATCGGAATCCGTTTTCCGGACAGCCCCTTCATGAACCGCCTTCTGGGCATCAATTTCGCGGATTTCATGGCCGGAGTCATCACCATGGGCATCAACTCGGGCGCCTATGTATGCGAAATTTTCCGTTCAGGGATTCAATCAGTCGACAAGGGACAAAGCGAGGCGGCCCGCTCGCTGGGGATGTCGTACGCGAAGACGCTGCGACACATCGTCATACCGCAGGCGGTCAGGAACGTCCTGCCGACCCTCGGAAACGAGTTCGTCGTCGTTATAAAAGAATCGTCGATAGTTTCGGTGATCGGAATCGCGGAGCTCATGTACAAGGCGAACACCGTGAGGGGAAACACCTTCCAGCCATTCGAGCCCCTGCTGATCGCGGCCCTCGTATACTTCCTCCTCACCTTCCCGCTCTCGAAATTCCTCGCACGCGTCGAAAGGAGAATGCGCACCCATGATTAAAGTAGAAGCACTGCACAAGAATTTCGGCAAGCTCCACGTTCTCCGCGGCATAGACGAACATATCGAACAGGGAGAAGTCGTCGTAATAATCGGACCCTCGGGTTCCGGAAAAAGCACCTTCCTCCGCTGCCTCAACCTCCTGGAGGAGCCGACCGCCGGAAAAATCTGGTTCGACGGAGTCGAGATAACCGACAAAAACGAATGGAAGCGCGGAGGGCTCGACGCTCACCGCAGGGACATGGGGATGGTTTTCCAGCATTTCAATCTTTTTCCCCACATGAACGTGCTTGAAAACATAGTCCTGAGCCCGGTTAAGGTAAAGGGAGTTCCGCGGGCGGAAGCCGAAGAAACAGCGAAGGAGCTGCTTGAACAGGTCGGGCTGATGGACAAAATCCTCGCCCATCCGGCCCAGCTTTCAGGCGGGCAAAAGCAGCGCATCGCGATAGTGCGGGCCCTCGCCATGAGGCCCAAGGTCATGCTCTTCGACGAACCGACGAGCGCCCTCGATCCGGAGATGGTCGGGGAGGTTCTCTCCGTCATGAAAAATCTGGCGGGACAGGGGATGACGATGGCCGTTGTGACCCATGAAATGCGCTTCGCCCGGGAAGTCGGGTCGCGCATTCTGTTCATGGATGAAGGAATAATCAGGGAACAGGGTACGCCGGAGGAACTCTTCGGAAACCCGCAGCACGCCCGTACACGGGAATTCCTCGCGAAGGTGACCGGCTAAAGCGCATCGCGCCCTAGGACTGCCGATAGGCGGAGTCGAACCAGTAGCGGCCCATCAGACCCTGGTTGGCGATGTAAAAATCGGCGCGGGGCGCGAGCTCGGCCCGATCGATCTGCAAGACGGCGAACCCGGCGGACGAGCCGCCTCGGGGGCGGGCGGCGCTTCCGGGATTCAAGGCGGCGATCTTGCCGTATTCCTCGAAAAAAGGAACATGGGTGTGGCCGAATACCGCAACGTCGCAATCCAGGGCGCGCGCGGAATCCACGAGAATCTCGGGGCTCACGTCAACCGAATGGCGATGCCCGTGAACAAGCAGTATCGAAGAGCCGGCGACCCGAACAACCTGGCGGGAGGGAACCGGTATCGTCCGCCCCGGGGCTTCTTCGGGACTGGACTCGGGAAAGCCCGAAGGCAGGCCGACCCGATAGCTGTCGCCGTCGCCGTTTCCCGCGACGAAACAGACGAGAGGCGGAAGCGCATCCCTGAGCCGTTCGTTTTCGAGAACGTTTTCAACATATTCGGCGACATCCCACATGCCGTCTCCGGCAAAAAGCAGAACATCCGACTGCGGCCCGAATTCCCTGACGATAGCCTCGAAAACTCCGTAATGCCCGTGAGTATCCGAAATAATCATTACAGACGCCCGCTCCGCTGAGGCGATCCGCTCGGCATCCTCTTCCGACCCCAGATACCCTTTGGCAGTCAACGACAGTTCATTCATCCAGTCCGCCTCCCGGAAGCGCTTCCTCGGGAGCCTCGTCCGGCGCGGTTCCTCCGGAAACAGGCGCCGCGCCGCCGGCGGCATCGGCTATCCGCATGTCGAGAACGGCATGATTGAACGAGCGCAACCCTGAATCGGAATCGATCCAGGGCTCGAATCTCCATGACAGCGCGTATTTTTTCTTTCCCGACGCTTTTCTCGCGGCGAGGAGGCTTTCGGAAAGAATCGGGACAGGATTCGCTCCCGCGTCGAGTTTTTCGGCGGCGAGGGCTGCAGCGAGCAGGAGAAAGGAAATGTCGCTATCGGATAGCCCGGAGCCGGTTTCATCCGCAAGGATGGCTTTGTCGGCAAACTGGTCGACCACGAAGTCGGAAGAAGATTCGGCCGAAAGGGGGTCGTCTTCCGGAAGGAGCGACGCTATTCTGATTCCCGGCCGGGTATTCCGTATCCGCAATAGCTCTCTGAAAGTTCCTTCAGGACATCCCAGGGCAAGAACCGTCGA
This sequence comes from Teretinema zuelzerae, assembly GCF_021021555.1. Taxonomy (NCBI): domain Bacteria; kingdom Pseudomonadati; phylum Spirochaetota; class Spirochaetia; order Treponematales; family Treponemataceae; genus Teretinema; species Teretinema zuelzerae. Next base: position 1,118,230 of record NZ_JAINWA010000003.1, read on the forward strand.
AACGCGCGAGTCGGAGGCTTCTGCGGCCAGGGCGGAAAGGCGAACCCGTCCTTCGACCTTGAAATCTTCGGGGTAGCGCATCACGCGCAGGCTTCCTCCGTCGGCTGAGCGCCCGTATTCGGCCGCAAGATCCGCGAGAATCTCCGGCCGCGCAGCCCAGGATTCGCCCATGGCAAGCAAGACGGCAGGACCGCCGGAAGGCCGCCTGAAACGCGGTTTCTCCGGGGTCTTCGACTGGGCTCCATCGCCTGAAAGAACGAGGTTCGACGGAGATTCGCCGCGCGGTACGCAGGATGAAAAAGAGACAAGCGCGATAGACAGCGCGAAAACGGCATAAACTGGAAATTTCTTCATGAATTATCATGATACTCCTTTCCCCGCGCGTTGAAAAGCGCGTTTTATTCTGATATTGTGCAATCATGCAGATAACAATCATCGTTTTCGAGATAATCGGCAGTCTGGGGCTTCTCCTCTACGGAATGAAGCTTATGAGCGACGGCATCCAGAAAAGCGCGGGAGAGGGCCTTCACCGGATCCTCAACTTCATGACCGGCAACCGTTTCATGGCGGTTCTGACCGGCCTCGGCATCACCGCGATCGTCCAGTCCTCGAGCGCGACGACGGTCATGACGGTTTCCTTCGTCAACGCGGGACTCCTCACGCTCACCCAGTCGATCGGCGTCATCTTCGGCGCTAATATCGGAACGACGATTACCGCGTGGATAGTTTCCCTCGTAGGATTCAAGTTCAAGCTGGCCCTCTTCGCCATCCCCGCGTTCGGCGTCGGATACTTCATCACCTTTTTCAAAAGACTTCACAGGGACGGTCTCGGCGAGGCGATCATGGGCTTCGGACTCCTGTTTCTCGGTCTCGACCTGCTTTCCAAGTCCATTCCGACCGTATCCGCCGACCAGCTCGAATTCGTAGCATTCTTCGCGGACAAGGGAACGCTGGGACTCGTTGCAGGCGTTATGGCGGGATTGCTCATTACGATCATCCTCCACTCGTCGTCGGCCGCCACCGCGGTCATCCTGACCATGGCCCACAACGGACTGCTCGACTGGCCCTTCGCAGCCGCGATGGTGCTCGGAAGCAATATCGGAACGACGATAGACGCTGTCCTCGCGGCGATAGGAACCAAGGTGAACGCCCGACGGGCAGCCGCGGTCCACGTGCTTTTCAACCTTACCGGCACGGTTCTGGCCATGATCTTCTTCAACCCCTTCCTCCGCCTTGTCGAATTCGTGGTTCCCGGCGGCATGGATCTTGAATCGATCACCGTGCACCTGGCAATGCTCCACACGGTATTCAATACAGTCAACACCCTGATCTTCCTGCCCTTCGTAAACCAGATCGCGCATCTCGTGGAATGGATCATCAAGCCGGGGGCCTTCGAACCGCCGCCCGCGTACAAACTGGAATTCCAGAGCGCGGGCATCAAGGAAAACGCAGAATCCTACGTATTCCGGGCCGAAAAGGAAATTCTCGAAATGTCCAGCTTGGTGCAGAAAATGGTAACCTGCATGAACAGCATCCTCGAGGACCGGTCGGCGGAGAATCTCTCACAGATCGTACCCCGGCTCGCCGTGCAGGAAGACTACGCCGACCAAATGCAGGAAGAACTGTCCCGCTTTCTGGTCAATACGTCCCACCTGCCGCTTTCCGAAAAAACGGTGCACAACGTGCGCCTGATGATACGAATGGTCGACGATCTCGAAAGCATGACCGACGAAATCTACGCCATCTCTATGCTGTTCCAGCGGAGCGTCGATAAAAAGATGAAATTCCGCGAAGAAGACATCAGCCTCCTGAAACCCTATATGGAACTTGCCGAACGCTTTATCCGCTTCGTCCACGAGCACCTCAACAAGCCGCTTTCCTCCGAACAGCTCGCACTGGCTCACGGAATGGAGGAGCAGATCGACATGTTCCGGAAAAACCTGAAAAAAATCGCGCGCAAGCGGCTTGAAGAAGGAGCGGACGTCAAGGCCGAACTCCTGTACATCGATATCGTGCGCTACGTAGAAAAGCTCGGAGACCACGCGTTCAGCATCTCCGAGGCGCTCGCTTCTACCAAATAATCCTACATTTTTTCGTCGCGGACGAGGGTTTCCTCGCCGTGACCCGGCAGCACGCGAGTGCTTGCCGGCAGGGAAAACAGCCGCTCGAGGCTCCGGGACAGCGAATCCATGCTGCCTCCCGGCCCGTCCGTCCGCCCGTATCCTCTGCGGAACAGCGTATCGCCCGATACCAGAATAGAAAACTCTTCATTATATAAGCACACAGAACCGGGCGAATGGCCGGGGGTATGAAGCACCTTCCATCCGCTCATCCCTGGAACCAAATCTCCGGGAAGGGCTTCGCCTTCCGACAGGAGAATGTCGGGCGCGGGCAAATCTCCGCCGTAGCGGGCGACCATCCATCCGCAACCAAGGGCCTCGAAGAAAGCGCGGTGCCGCTCATGAGCTCCCGGTCCCAGCCACTCCGAGTCGGCCGGATGAATCGCGACGGGAACGCCGGGCCACCTCCTCTTCAGGGCAGGAAGCGCCGACAAATGATCGAAATGTCCGTGCGTAAGAAAAAAAACCGAAGGTTCGGCGTTCAACGCGGACAGATGTGATATAATCGAGTCGGCATCGCCTCCCGGATCCACTACAACAGCGCGGCCTGAGCCGCAATCGATGAACCAGGCATTGACCCCAAGCGGGCCGACGACCTCTCGGGAAACGGATGTAACAGCATTCATGATTACAGATTATACACCGGAGGACAGCGGGAATGATACCCAGACTCATCCTGGTAATCGTCGTTGCGATCGTGTTTTATTACGCCCTCCCCCTCTCGTTCAAAAAGCTGACGATGCGCCGCAGGGCGAAGGACGTCGGGCGTCTTTTGAGCCTGACCGATTCAAAACCGGTGAAAGGAACGCTTGTTTCCCTCAATGAAAACATTATGACCGCGGCCCCTGCCGGCTCCGGCGAAGAAATCCGCGTCGTGCCGAACCGCACCCGCTTTTATCTACGGGAAGAAAACGGGGTCATCGAACAATTAAACTGGGACTCGGTGTTTCTCGCCCAAAAGGGCTTGTCGATTCTCTGGCTTCCCGCAAAAAACCGCCTCGGCAAAAATCTCTGTCTGATTTCGCCTCCCGGCGAAGGGAGCGGAAAACAGGAAGAAGACGCCAAATTTGCGGAGATGCGGGAAGACGAAACGGCAAAGAAATGGTTCGTGGCGGCGGGAGCCTTCCTGGAATTCCTTTTTCTCGTAGAAGCATCGCGCTTCTCAGCCTATAAAGACATCGGAATCGCGGCTCTCATCGCCGTATTCGGAAAAGCCCTGCCCTATTGTCCGCCGGGCCTGATACTCACGATAACCGCACATTACCTGAAGGCGCGCAATGAAAATCCGGACATAAAAAAAAGCCGGCTTCAACAGAAGACCGGCTTTGCGCTTGCCTTACTCGGCATTGTCCTCAACTGGGGGATTCTCTTCGTTCTCATCCGTGAAATCGGCTTCCTCTGAAGAGGAGCCGTACTCGTCGGTGGCTTGGTCGTCTTCATAGGAGGATTCCGGGCCGGACGAATCGAAGGAATCGTCTGCTGCGGAAGATTCCTGTCCGTCGGAGTCGGCGTTATCCGGCGCGCCCTCTTCCCGCTTGCGGGAATAGCTGACCGCGAGCTTTCTGCCCCGGTATTCTGATTCATTCAAGGCCGAGATAACCGCTTCCGCGTCGTCGGTGAGAACCTGCACGAAGGAGTAGTTGTCCAGAACGCGGATTTCTCCGATATGTTCGCGCTCGATCTGCGCGGTCTGCATGATCAAACCGATCAGGTCCCGGGGGAATACCCGGCGGTTGCGGCCGATGCTGACGAAAAGGGTGGTGGAAACGTCTTCGGGAAGGACGGGACGGGGCTCGCTGACCCTGGCTTCCGAAGAGCGTTCGGAGAGGCGAGCCTTCCTGTTGGACGAGGCGTTGTCCTCGCTGCGGGATCCGCGCTCAGCGCGGGGGTTTTCGCGCGGGGCCTGTTTGCCTCCGCGCTGGCCGTTTTCGGATTTCTCCTGGCGCGGCGACCGGTCGTTTCGGTCCTTGCGCGAAGAGCGATCTTCGCGGCCGCTTCTGCCTCCCCGTCCATTGCGGGAGGTTGACTGAAGCTTCGCAGGCATGACGCCTTCATCCAGCTGTTTGATGACCCAGGCCGCAAAATACGCGCGTAAGGTAAAAGGAACTGCCTTACGGAAAAGACGGCGATACTCGTTCAATTCCAAGGGGTCTATCTCGGTTTTGATTGCATTTACGCCGTTCTGAAGAAAGGCGAGGATTTGATCTTCGTTCAGGTCGGGTTTCTTGTTATTAGCCACGATACATTCTCCTGGATTCTATAATGCCACATATCGGAAATATGCTCAATGGCAGGATGATTCGCTCAAATCGAGCACATGCAGATGGCCCTTGTCGGCAAAACCGCTGCGTATCAGCACCGGTTCAAAGGCCGAAGGATAGACGGGAGGAGAGAACAGCAGCCAGCGGTAGCCTCTGGACGTCCAGTACTGGATAGTGCGCGACAAAAGCTCCTTGCCGATGCCGAGACCGCGGTATTCGGGAAAAACAGAGAGATCGACAAGCTGGGCCGACAAGAGGCTTCCTTCAGGGACCGGATGGGAAAAGGCCGAGCCGACTACTTCGCCTTCCGAGTTCTCGGCGACCATCACGCAGGAATCGTCTTCTTCATCCTGAAAACCGCGGATCCTGTTCCACACATCCAAAACCGATTCCGCGAGCTCCCGGGGCATTTCCGCCGCGATCTCCCGTTCCACGGAAGACAACAGAATGTCCAGCTGGCCTTCGTCGTCGGGGCCGAATTCCCTGAACAGGAAGTCCTGGCTCACAATATCCGCCGTTTCTTCGGGCTCCATGCCGATCCGCTCGAGACCCCAGTATTCCCGGAGGCTGTTGTACCAATCGAAGACGATGCGCCTGAGCTCCCTCTCCTTGAACTGATACCATAAACGCTCGACTTCAGGATGCCCCCGCAGAATATTCTTGAAGTTCCTGAACACGCCGTGGCCCGCCGAAAGCGCCGATCTGAGCTCCTCCCGAACGACGGGATTGCGGAGCTGCGCGGCGAAGCGGTCCATCATGCGAAAACCGCTCACCGAATCCCAGACGGGAATAGCGAAATAGCGGTCGTCGTCCTCGTCGGATTCCTCGCGGACGGACACGCAGCGGCATTCGGCCGAATCGTAGAGGAAATGACCGGTCTGGTCCTCCATCGCGAAGATTATCTCGTCGGTTATTTCCGGGGTTAAATCGAATTCCATGATAATTTGATTTTACCACGGTTTACCCGTATTATAAAGTAAGACTGATTAAACATACGGGAGGCATTCTATGAGCAATATCGCATTTATCGACGGCCGCGAGATTCTGGATTCGCGCGGAAATCCGACTGTCGAAGTAGACGTATATCTTGAAGACGGATCGAGAGGACGGGCCGCCGTTCCCTCGGGAGCCTCGACGGGCGAGCATGAAGCCCTCGAGCTGAGGGACGGAGACATGGACCGCTACAAGGGAAAGGGAGTTCTTGACGCGGTCGAACAGGTGAACAACGCGATCGCCGAAGAGCTCGACGGGGCGGACGCCCTCGACCAGGCGGAAATAGATCACATTCTGCTCACCCTCGACGGAACCCCGAATAAATCGAAGCTCGGCGCGAACGCGATTCTCGGCGTTTCGATGGCTGTAGCCCGCGCCGCGGCGGATTCTCTGGGCATCCCGCTGTACCGCTATCTCGGCGGAGCCCACACCATGCAGCTTCCCCTTCCGATGGCGAACATAATCAACGGAGGGCAGCACTCGGACAACAAGATCGACTTCCAGGAATTCATGGTTATGCCGGTCGGGGCCGACTCCATGAGGGAAGCGGTCAGAATGACGGCTGAGGTGTTCCACGCGCTCAAGGGCATCCTCAAGGACGCCGGCCTCGCGACCTCAGTAGGCGACGAAGGCGGATTCGCCCCGAACATGGGAAACGAAGACGCCCTCGGCTACATCATGAAGGCCATTGAAAAAGCCCATTACCGCCCCGGCGAAGACATGATGATCGCCCTCGACTGCGCGGCGAGCGAACTCTACGACGCCGGCGGACGGAAGGGATACAAATTCTGGAAGTCTAATCCGGACAAGCTGTTCACCGCCGACGAAATGATCGATCTCTACAAGAAGTGGATCGGCTCCTACCCCATCATCTCCATCGAAGATCCCCTGGACCAGAACGACTGGGCGGGATACACCCGGCTCACCGAAGAACTCGGGGGCAAGGTGCAGATAGTCGGAGACGACTTTTTCGTAACGAACACCGAACGGTTGAAAAAGGGAATCGCGGAAGGCGCATGCAACTCGATCCTGATCAAGCTCAACCAGATCGGCTCGGTCACGGAAACCATCGACGCGATCAAAATGGCGCAGAACGCGGGCTACACCGCCGTCATTTCGCACCGCTCGGGCGAAACCGAGGACACCTTCATCGCGGATCTCGCGGTGGCGATGGAAGCCGGACAGATCAAGACAGGCTCGATGAGCCGATCCGACCGCGTGGCCAAGTACAACCAGCTGATGAGAATCGAGGACGAACTCGGGGTAACCGCCCGCTTCGCCGGAAAGGAAACCTTCGCAAGGCTGCTGAAATAAGAAAAGCCGGACGCTCGAGCGTCCGGCCCCTTTCAAACGCCCGGTTGCAATCAAACGGACTACTGCCGCTCCCCTCCGGGGGAGCGGCTTTTTTTTACTTCGCCGCGCTATTGTTGAGCCGAGAGGCGAATCTTCAAACGGCCCGAGGCGAGCCCGTTGAAGAAACGACCGCCCGCGAGAAAGGTGAAACCGAGGGACACAACCGACGAAATGAAAATGGCGATCATGACCGAGGACAGATTCCGGCCGACGACATAGGCGCCGATGAAGCAGGCCGGCACATTGAATACGTAGATCCTGACGATGGTGAGGCCGAGACTCCATCCGGCGAAACCGGAGGACGAAAGAATGGTGTTTATCATGAATATCGGAACCGAAGCGAACGAGGCGGCGGCCATCCACACGGTGATCTGTCCGGCAAGCGAGAGAATTCCGGGATCGCTCTGGAATACGGCGTACAGACGGGAGCTTGAGAGGACGAAAGCCAGCAGCAGAGAGCCGGTGACCGCGAGCCCCATGCCGGAAGAAACGGCGGCGGCTTTTTTCATGCGGGGAATGTCTCCCGCGCCGGCCGCCTGCCCCGCCAGGGAGGAAAGCGCGCTCGAGAGGGACCAGATCGGGATGAGGGCGATTTGCTCGAGGCGGGAGTAGAGGGTGAAGGCCGTCAGGATCATCGGATTGATGTCCGTCATAATCCTGTTGTAGAAAATGAAGCTGATGGACGACAGAAAGTTGAGAACGCTCTGGGGAAGCCCCACGCGCAAAATTTCCCCGACGACGGGAAAGGAAACGTTCGAAGCTTTCCAATGAATTTTCACGCTCGAACCCGGAGCGAGGAAGACCGTTACCAGGTAGATGAAACTCATCGCGTTTCCGACGGCGGTCGCCAATCCGGCTCCGGCCACGCCCATCTTCAGAACGAAGATGAATATCGGGTCGAGTATAATATTGGCGACGGTGCCGATCATCATCGCGGTCATCATGTAGCGGGTCCGGCCTTCGCCTTGCAGGATTCCGGTAAACACAGCGGAGAGCAGCATGAAGGGAACGGTCGGCAACAACCAGAGAAGGTAGGAAAGACCGTACTCCAGCAGCTTGCCTTGCCCGCCGAAGAGCGTAAGCAGCGGGGTAGCAAAAGGATACATGAGCCCCAGGATGATGATGCTGGCCGCGAGAGCGAGAAAGATGCCGCTCTCGGCAGTTCGATCCAATTCGTCGGTCTTGCCCGCCCCTATCGCCCGGGATACAAGCGACGAAACGCCTCCGGAGATGCCGAAGCTCGACGCGAGAAAAATGAAAAAGAGCGGGAACACGAGGCCGGTCGATCCGACGAGCCAGGGATCGGCGGTGTCGATGCGCGCGATGAACCAGGTGTCCACCAGGCTGTAGAGAAGATTGAACGCCTGTCCGATCAGAACAGGAAGCGAAAGCCGCACGAGAACCGGGCCGATGGGACCGTTGCGAATATCTGTTGTACTCATAGGGAAAGAAGGTAGTTCAAGATTTTTTTTGTTTCAAGCGGAAATTAATAAATGGTCGGTAATTTTTAAAAAAGGACTATCCGAAGAGGACAATAAAAAAGCCCCCTCCGCGCAGATGCGAGAGGGAGCCGTATTACAGCCGAACCGCTAACAAGACAGTGTTCCCGGGTCACAACGCCGTTGCGAGCGCCGGACCTGAACATCAGGGAAGTTCGGCGCGGGAGGTTATCACCTTGGAAATGAGACCGTAGGAGGCCGCCTCGGGGGCGCTCATCCAGAAATCACGGTCGGTGTCTTTGGAAACCTTTTCGATGGAAAGTCCGGTTTCCGCGGCGATCAGTTCGTTGATTCTAACGCGCATTTTCTCGAGCTCGAGGGCGTGAATCTCGATTTCAGTCGCGACTCCCTTGATGCCGGAAAGCGGCTGGTGAATGAGGTAGTGGCTGTTCGGCAGGCCGAAACGGCGCTCCCTGGGAGCGGCGAGCAGGATGATGGAGCCGGCGCTTGCGACAAGGCCCATGCCAACGGTGATTACCGGGGCCTTGATGAAGCGGATCATGTCGAAAATTGCGTAGCCCGCGTCCGCGTCTCCTCCGGGGGAGTCGATGAAGATGCGGATCGGTTCATCGGAATCGGCTTCGAGAACCAGGAGCTGGCGGACGATTTTCTCCGCAAGGGGTTTGTTGATTTCGCCGGATAAAAGGATTTGGCGGGTTTTCAGGAACTTGTGCGCGAAGGGATCCATTCCTTCGGTTTTTTCGGACTTTTCTTCGTCTTCCGATTCTTCTTCGTTTCTGACCGCGAGGATGGGGCGTATTTTTTTCCCGTTCTGATAGGGTGTATGCACAGGGATCTCCTTGAAATATGACTGGAAGAGGACGGCCGGGGCCGGCCTTATGCCGCTTCCAGACAATGTACTAAAATTCCGCGTATAAGTACAGGGCTTTTTTCGGAACGGTTACCGGCCGGCCGCCTTCCGCTCCCGCGCGCGCGCCTGAGTCTCCCTTGAGCACGCCTGTTTCATCGCAGACAAGGCGCCAGGGGCCTCCCTTGAACGACGAGGGAAGCGCGACGATCTGCGGGATTTCCGCCGGATTGACCAGAACGCAGACGCCCTTCCATGCGTCCTGAACCGCATCCCCGTCGATGGTCCAGCCGAGTATGGGCGGGGCCGCAAGGCAGGACGCCGATTCGGCGGACGTTCCGGCGGCGGAATCGGCGGAGACGGCACCGTTTCCGGCTGCGGGATGAGGAGCGGGCTGTGAGGCGCTCTCCAAGAAGGAAAGTGACCGGGCAACCGCTTCGGCTGTTCCGAGCCGGAACAGGGGGTGAGCCTTCCGCAGGGCGATGAGGCCGCGCGTATATTCCACGACAGAGTCTTTTTCAGCCCGGCGGCTCCAGTCGAGGGCGTTGACGGCGTCTCCGAGGTTGTAGGTATTGTGGGAGAACGCCCGTTTTTTATCGCTCGTGCGCCACAGGTCGTAGAGGTCGGGGTGTTCTGCCAGAATGGAAGGAGGTATCTCCTTCGTGCGCAGAAATTCCATGCCCGCGTGAAGGATGGGCATTCCCTGGGACAGGACGACGAGGGCGATCGACAGCTTGGCGAGCGCTTCGTAGCGGGACTCGTCGGCTCGTTCCTCTACCAGGACAAGCTTATCGTAGAGCGTGGCGTTGTCGTGAATCTCCGCGTAATTGACCGAGGTTCCGGGATGGTCCGACCAGGGATTCGGATTGGCAGTGCCGTCCACCTTCCGGTTATGCACCTGGGGATGGAAGACCGCGCCGACCAGACCGAATTTAACGGCTTCGCGATGGCTTCCGTCGTGGACGAATCCTCCTTCCATGGCGTTGAACACCGGACCCTTTATTCCGCAGCGGAAGGCGTCGTTGAAGAAACCGATGCCGGGCATCTTCCGGGCTTCCTTCATGCTCGCGCCGACCATTTTACCGGCGCGGTACATGTCCCAGCCTTCGCCGTATACCAGCACATCCCCTTTGATCCTGCGCAGCTCGCGCATGATTTCGTTCATGGTTTCCACATCGTGGAGGCCCATGAGGTCGAAGCGGAAGCCGGATAGCTTATACCGGGAAAGCCACCAGCACAGGGACTGTTTCATGTACTCCCGGAACATGACGCGCTCGCTCGCGGTATCGTCTCCGGCCCCGGAATAGCTGTCCACGCGGAAGTAATAGCCGGGGACGCAGATGCCGAGGGGATGGTTCTGGGCAGCGGGCACGTGGTTGTACACGACGTCCATAATGACGCCCATTCCGGCCGCCGCGTAGTCCCGGACGAGGGTTTTCAGTTCGCGGATTCTGGCGGCTCCGTCCGAAGGATCGGACGAATACGAGCCCTCCGGAACCGAGTAGTTCCCGGGGTCGTAGCCCCAGTTGTATGCGCCGGAAACAAAACGCGAGCGGTACTCGGGATCGCGGGAACGGCTCTCGTCGACGCTGGAAAAATCGAAGACCGGCATGAGCTGCACGTGGGTGAAGCCCATCGTTTTCAGATGGTCGAAGCCGGTGGAAAAGCCCTTGAAAGAAGTTCCGGCAAGGGCCGCGCCTTCGTATGTCCGGCGGCTGGATTCAGGGCCGTCCCAGGTCGGGGACGAGGTGAGATCCGCGACGTGAACCTCGCAAACGACCGCGTCGCTCGGCGAACCGAGAGAAGGGGCGGCCGTCTTGTTCCAGCCGGGAGGATCGGTCGCCTCGGGGTCGACGACCTGGGACCGCAGTCCGTTGCATCCGCAGGCGCGCGCGTACGGATCGGGGGACTCGCGCGTGATTCCGTGCGCCGTAACCCGCCAGGCGTAATAGAGCCCGTGCTGGTCGCCCGGAAGAGAACGATCCCAGATTCCGGCCCTTCCTTCCTGGACTGTGCCTTCCCGGGCGGGAAGAACGGCGTCGGGTTCCGCTGAAGAATCGCCGCGGTAGAGAACCAGCTGAACGTTCCGGGCCGTCGGAGCCCACAGGCGGAAGACGGTTTCATCGCGAGAATAGACAGCGCCCAGCTCCGCCTTCGTCCGGTATTTCTCGATAAAATAATCGGAATCGAAAAACCATTCGAGGGCCGCGGCGTTCGAGCCTCCTCCGTGCGGGCTTTTCATTCTCCCGGATAAAATCAGCTGTTCAAGCCAGTCGTCTCGATGTATAGCGCCGCAGAATTCTGCGTCGAAGCGGCGGGCGGGAAAGGACGGAGGAAAGGAGACGCCGGGTTCGGCGGCAGGCAAAAGGAATTCCAGGCTCTTGTCCGCTTCCAGCAGGCGGCCGCAGACCATGAGCGGGCGTAGGGAGAGACGGGATCCCGTTTTATCAGGCGAGACGCCGGGATTCCATAGAAGAGAGCACCACACGCCCCCGTCGGCATCAGGACGGCGCAGCTCGATCGACAGCTTCCATCCCGGCCCGAAAAAGACTTCGGCGGCGACCCGGTTCATTCCCAGGGGAAGACAGGGGCGCAGTTCGATCTGGCGATCGATGAGCCGGGGATTGAAACCGACAAGGTCCTGAAAGGCGTTTCGGGCGAATTCAGAAACGCTCCATGCCTGGGACCAGGTTCCCGAAAGAACAGGTTTGCCGTCCGCGCCGGGCTCCGCATGGATGTTTTCGCTCAAGGAGCCCGCGCAGCCGTCTTCCAGAATCATGCGGGCTTCTTCCCTCAAAAGGGCGGCCGCGAGATCGGGAAGCGTCCCTGATCCGGTGCCGGCGCGGGTTTGGGACAGGGCGGCGGCGGTTACGTAGGGACCGGTGTTCCACACCCAGATTGTTCCGTTATGATAAGCCGCGTCCTTGTGGTAGCGGCCGGGATACTCGTGGCGGGGATGAAAGAGGGGATCCTCCGGGGAGAGGCTGAACAGGCCGAACGGTGAAGCGAGTTCGCGGGTGACGTTTTCCAGCACGGCGTCGGACTGCGCGGCGTCCAGAAGGGCAGTTTCAAAGCCCTCTTTTCCCGAGGTTTGCGGGGAATCCAATATCGCCGGAGCGGTGAGCGCGAACAGCTGATTCGGCCGTACGCGGAAATCCCGAAGCCATTCGCCGTGAGGCCCGGGGGGAAGATGATCCGCCAGGGCTTTTCTCGACGGACACCAGAATAGACGGCGGAAAGAGTCTTTCACCCTCCGGGCCTGAGCCGCGCGTTCCTCTGCGAGAGCGGGAAAGCCTTTCAGCCGGGCGATGCGGGATCCGATGACGAGGGCCGTATACCACAAGCTTTGAATATCGTTCGCCCGGTCCCCGCGGGGAGACCAGGGCTCGTTGCCTCTGATGCGGGCGTCCATCCAGGTGTCCGCGTCGCCGTGGAGAAGCAAACCGTTCGAGTCCGTGCGGCGCGTGGCGTCCGACTGAAGGGCCAGATCGACGGTCGGACCGAGCTCCTCGAGAATCTCGAGATCTCCGGTATACTGCAGATACTCCCAGAGAGAACGGATGAACCAGAGAGTTCCGTCTGCCGTATTATATATAACGTCGTTCGATCCGCGGAACCGGTTGGGAATCCGTCCCCAGTCAGGACTCTCCGGATCCTTATTCTGATGGCAGGCGAAGGAGACGAGAACTTCTCTGGCTTCCTTAAACCTGCCGGACGTCAGCAGAATGCCGGAAAGAGCGATGAAGGTATCGCGGCCCCAGTTATCCCTGAACCAGGGAAGCCCGGCCCATATGCCGGGGCCGTGGTCGTTGACGGCGAGCATCCAGCCGGAAAAACGAGCCCATTTTACCGCGGAATCGAAGGCAGGATCGCCTGTATCGAGGGCGCAGGAATCAACGAATTCTGCAACACTTTTCCGATGGGCGCACACCGCGTCCGAGGCGGCGAGAAACGCGGCTTTCGCGCAGGCGCGCTCGGGCGTCGATTCGAAAGCGAGATACCATCCCGGATTGGTCGAACCTTCGGCGTAAAGCACAGCGCGGTCCCGGTCCGGAGATTCCACGGTGAAGGGAGAAACGGAGGCGATCGCGGCGCCCGCATGATTGTGCCACACGACGGCCGACCCGTGCTCTGCCCGGGTCCAGCGGCCTCCTGAAAGAGAGGAATCGAATACAAGGCCGAAGCCCGCGTGGGGAACGGCCGCTGAACCGCGGGATGAATCGAATACGCGGGAGGCAGAAAGGGAGAGCCAGAACGCCTGTTCATTTATCAGAAGGGAGACGTGAAGCCCGAGCGAGCCGGAAGGATGGGCGGAGCTGGGGCGGTTGAAAATGACGGTCATGCCCTCGGGCCGGACAAGGGTCTCAGCGGCGTTGATCCGGTATAAGTCGGCGTGGTCCTCCGGACAGAGGAACACATCCGCAAGATAGCGGGTCTCTCCGCGGAAATACCCCCCGCCGCAGGAGTCGGCGGAACAGGAGAGAAGCTCGAAATAGCCGTTTTTCCGATCAGTCCATGCCATTCTGCGGGAATCGCCCGGAAGAATACGTATCATCATGAAGCTTATGATAGCAGGAGAATTGCGAAATCTCAAGGTAAAGCGGTTTACCTGCCAGAAAAAAAGACATATACTCCGTTGCATCGGGCTTTTTTCCCGATCTGGAGGACAGGATGAAGATGAATGCCGCGGCAGTATATCATCATTGCGGCGACGCCTGGTGTTCGGCATTGGACGCCGAAACCCTATTGATTCGCATCAGAACAGCGCGGGACGACATCGACCGCATAGACCTGGTCTACGCAGATCCCTTTGAATGGGATCGAAGCGGAACAGAAGCGCACTGGAACAGCGTTCTTTCTCCCATGGCCATATGCGGAAAAACCGCCGTCCATGATTACTGGGAGGCGCGGATTTCCCCTCCCTACGGCAGGCTGAAATACTGGTTCATCCTGAATAAGGGCCGCCAGGCCTACGAATTCGGCGAGAAGGGAATCGTGGAGACGGTGGACCGGTGGAATACCTGGAACACCTTCATCTTCCCCTACATCCAGCCGACTGAAGTTTTCCATGCCCCGGACTGGGTAGCGGGCACGGTGTGGTACCAGATTTTTCCCGAGCGGTATCACAACGGAAACGGGGATCTCAATCCACGGAACACCCTCCCCTGGCACCACGGGCCGGTCACCAACGGGGAGTTCTACGGCGGAAATCTTCCCGGCATTACCGCGAAGCTCGATCATATCGCGGAGCTCGGCTTCACCGGAATCTATCTCACGCCCATCTTCGATTCGCCGTCCGTTCACAAATACGACACCCGCGATTATATGAAGATCGATCCTGCATTCGGCTCCGAGGGGGATTTGAAGGAACTGGTCAGAAAGGCGCATGCCAAAGGAATACGGGTGATTCTCGACGCGGTGTTCAATCACAGCGGGCGAAGTTTCGGCCCCTGGCAGGATGTACTGGAGAAAGGCGAGGAATCCCGGTATCGCGACTGGTTCGTCATCAAGGGTTTTCCGATTTTCGGCCGCGACCCCGAGACAGGTGCGGCTCTTTCCGATACGGGTGATTCCCACGGAACGAACCTGAGAACCTTCGCCTTCACCACGGGCATGCCGAAGCTGAACACGACGAATCCGGAAGTCAGAGAGTATCTCCTGAACGTCGCGGAATACTGGATTAGAACCTGCGACATAGACGGCTGGCGGCTGGACGTCGCAAACGAGGTCGACCACGAATTCTGGCGGCATTTCCGGAAGAGGGTCAAGGCGGTCAAGAGAGATGCCTTCATAGTCGGGGAAATCTGGCACCATTCTATGGACTGGCTGCGCGGAGACCAGTACGACGCCATCATGAACTATCACTTCGGCCAGGCCGTCGTCGATTTTTTGAACGAGTCGGCCGAAATACCGGACGCCCTGGCGCTCGCTCACCGCTTCACGACGCTGGAAATGTCGTACCCGCCGAACGTGGTGCGAAACAGCTTCAATCTTCTGGACTCCCACGACACGCCGCGGTTGATCCATCAAGTGAAGGACAACATCGAAGCCGCGCGGCAGGCATGGCTCCTGCTCGCGGTTCTGCCGGCTCCGCCGTGTTTCTATTACGGAAGCGAATTCGGAATCACCGGCGGCTACGATCCGGACTGCCGGCGCTGCATGCCCTGGGACGCCTCAGGCCAAACTCCCGGACAGTTCGGATTCATCAAAGAGATCGTCGCGCTCCGCAAGGACAACAGCGTTCTGATCAACCGGGGAAAGCGCGAGTGGCTCGCAAGCCGGAAAACGCCCGGACTCTTCGGCGTGCGGATTACCGAAAGCCCGGACACGAAGGGACTCATCCCCGAAGGAAAGCCCCGTTCCATAACAGTGCTCATAAACCGGAGTAAAAAGGACGCCTCTGGAAAAGACCTTTCAGCCCTCCTCCTCCCCGGCGAAATCGACGATCAAGCCTTCCGCAGGCTCGCGCCGAACGGCTTCGCCTGGCGCGCAAAATAAAAAAAAAGCTGTCCGGTCCTTTCGGACCGGACAGCGGCTATCCATGGGGGGCCATGGAAAACGCTCGATTCTAAATGCTAGAACAGCAGGCTCAAGAAGAAATCCGTCTGAAAATCGGACGCGAATGCCTCCAGATATTCTTCGGCTTCAACCGAGGCCGGGCCTTCGATATAATCGCGGGCTTCCTCGGGAAGCTTCGTCTCGTAGAGGGAGCCGAGCTCGGTCTGCAGGTCCGACAGCATATCGGACAGCTCGGCGGCGTCGGGAATGCTGATCTCGGAAGCGATTTCCGCGAAGAATTCCGCGCCGTAGCCGAACTCCTTGAACCACACTTCCACATCCGCAGTCTCTCCGTCCTTCTTGGGGCGCCAGGCCGAAATCGAGGCGGCGAGGCCGTCTTCCCAGACAATCTGATACCAGCCGTTAAGCTCATCGGCCGCGTCTCCAACGCCCGGTTTATAGACCGACACCCTGAGGCCGGCCGGATCGTCGACGGGAGCGAACACGAAATACTGGCTTTCCCTGTCGTCGGGGTCGGCATCGTCGACTGCATCAACCTCGTTATCGGCGCCGGTTTCATAGAGGCGAACCGTGACGGAACTGTCGAGGAAGTCTTCGAGGGTGCCGAAAAGGTCGGTTACGAGATTAAAGGGGTCGATCGAACGGGGACGGGCGATGTCTGTCTCGGGAAGGCTGATGTCCGCGTCGTATTCGAAGGCGAAATAGTAGAGCTTTATCTTATTACGGGAGATCTCAATGCGCTCGGGAAGGTTGTTCGCTTTCCACACCAGGTCGTATTCCATCGGGGTAAGGAGAGCCGCTCCGCTCGTCTCGACGCGGGTCGGGAAGCCGGCGAGAGCGCCGGTTCCGCCCCAGTCCACGTCCACCTGGAGGGCGAGCGTATCTCCGTAATAGCTTTTTTTCGAGGTGATGCGATACTCGTCGTCGCGTTCGAGCTCGACGCGGAGAGCTTCTTCAAGGCGCTTGTCGCTGCGCGATACCGACACGGGGTACCAGTCTGAGTCGAGATCGACGGTTCCCGTCCCGAAGCCGTCTTCATAGGAGAATGCGAACGTCAGCGCGCGGCCGTCGGTCATGCCTTCGATCGCTCCGTAGGAGGGCATGGAAAGAGATGGTACCGTTAAGGAAACGGGAGCCGTTACATCGGACTTGAGGCGGAAATCCGCGGGAAGGGCCGGAGTCGAATCTGTAACGGCCTGGGCGCAGGAAACAGAGGGAACGCTGACGGAATCGGGCGAGACGAGCTTTGAATCGCCGTTTACCGAAGTTATTCGCATATTCCAGCTGTCGGATTCAGGGAGGAAGTACCAGCGGGACGCGTCGTCGAATTCAGTTTCATTTGCAGAAAAATACGCAGTCGCTTCGAGCTTTCCGGCGGAGTCGCCGGATTCGGACCACTGGTAAAGCCAGGAATCGGTTCTATTGTCCGAAGCGTCGAACTTGTGCTGGGCGGTTAACAAGAGAGTCGGACTTCCGCTGACCGTGATGGTTTCATACTCGTAGGAGAACGTGTACTGGAGAACGGGAGAGCCCTCCAGGTAGCCGTAGTAGCTTGCCGACGCAAGGTCGCCGTCTTCGGTATAGGTGAAGGAACGGCTTTCGCTCAAAGAACCGGCGGCGTTTACGCGGTCTATCTGGGAAACCCGGCGCGAAGGCGCGGGGGCTGCGGAATCGACCCACCAGTATTCGGTGTATTTCAGGGTTCCTTCGGTCGCGGTATCCGAGGGATACCACCATGATTCCTGGACTTCGACCTCGGCGTAGGTAGTTTTTTCAACCTTTGTATAGGCGGTGCTCGCCGGACCGCCTGAATCGTCGTCCTTGTCCATGAAACTGAAATCGCAGGAAGTAAGAACGGCCAGCATAACCGCCGCAAACACGAAAAATCGCTTCATATAATACCCCTTTACAAGCGCAGATTTTCAACTTAAGGTTAATCCCGCAAGCGACTTTTTTTCTCATTCAGAAGTATACCCTAGAGGAGAGCTAAAAACCATGAAAAAAGCCTGCAGGCAGTTCTTTTTACCGTTTACCCTCCTCTTTTACATTTCGTTTTATTCACCCGCGGAGCCCCTCGTGGTAATTACGCCTCCGACGCTCAACGGCGAGGGAAACGACAGTTTGCAGGCTATGCTGAACGCGGCGTGTGCCGACTTCACCGGAGAGCTCGCGAACCTCGCCTCGGAATCGCTTGATAAACCCCTGTTTATGGAAGGATTCGTGAACGCGGCGGCGCGAACTTTGCTCGTTCCGGGAGCGGTTCCGGGCAACGGAAAGATGACGATCTCGGTAGGAAGCACCGTTGCCGTATATTCGGAAGATCTCTCTCCTGCCATGATAGAACGCCTCGGCGAGCTGGACACCGAGTCCGACGAGCGGACCGGAGCCTGCACCCAGCCGATCACCATTTCCTTCGAAATGCCCCTCGACATGATTTCGCCGCGGCTGCGGGCGGGGGTCTCGGGAGGCTGGATCAAGGCTGAAACGACCGAATACGGGCTTGAGGCATGGACGGTCGGAGGAGGCGCGAGCTGGAGAGTATTCCCCGCGCGTTCGGGGATGGCAGCGTGGGACGGCCTCGACGTCTCGTTCGGAGCCGATTACGGAAAAAATAAAATCACCGCCCTCGTCCAGCCCGGACGAATGACCCAGACTGTCACCATCGACATAGACGACGACGGCCCCCTGGTCGGCATAGATACGATTCTTTCGATGGAGCCCGATATCCTCGGAGGAGTGGAGACCGGAGCCTTTTCCTTCAGGTTCCGCGCCTCTACCGGGGCGACCTTTTTCAGGGCGCTCGGACTTTCCGCCGGAGCCGGCTGGATGGCGGCGCGCGGAAGTTCCGCTGTAGCGATCGACACGGACGCGCCGATTGAAGTAGAAGGCACCCTCGGGGGAATGATCGAAGAAAACGGGAGCATAGTCATTACGGGGACGACGTCGAAGCGGGACTTTTTCACGCAGGCGTTCTTCCTGCAATCCGCGCTTTCCTTCGAAGTCGGCTCCTTCCGCCTGAGCATTCCGGTAATCTGGACGCCGGCGGACGGGGTGGGCGCGGGAGCCTTCGCGGGAGTGAGCTTTTGAAACCGATCCGACGGACATTGAGACCCCTCCTGCGCGCGGCCGCGCTCATGGCTGCCGTAACTCTGCATGCTGAAGAACGCGAATGGCCGGGAACCACCCTGCTCACGGAAACCTCATGGGAAGGCCAGGCTCTCCCCGGAGGCTTCGGAGCGCGCGCCGGTTTCGCCGTCGGCGGATGGCCGCGAAAGGAAACGGTATTCTCGCTTTCAGGCGATTACCGGTGGGAGACTCCCGACGGCGGAGAACCGATTCCCCAGCCGGGAGCGAACCTGTCGGCCGGCTGGCGGATGCCCCTTTTCGGGTTGCTTCGAGTCATGCCCCGCGCGGGGCTCGGCGCCGGAGCGGTTTTTTCGCCTTCTAGCGCCGCCTTCGTTCAATACGCCGAATTCGGACTTCAAGCCTCGGTGCGGCTCGGCGGACGGGACTATTTTTCTGTCGAACCGGCGGTCAGAGTGCCGTTTTTTTCCTCCGGCGGGGCGTCTTCGCCGCAGTTTTCGCTTGCCTTCGGGTTGAGAAAGGAAACGCCGTGGATCATGCCGCTCAGGCGGGTGCAGCCGGCGCTTTCGATCTCGCCTGAGCGTTTTTCCCCGGACGGGGACGGCATCGACGAAACGGCCCGCATCGGCGTATCGCTCAAACGGCCGAAAAACGCGGTCCGGTGGAAGGCCTCTATTCTTGACGCCGGAGATGCCGAACTGTGGACCGCCGAGGGTTCGGCTGCGCCTGAAAACGGCTTGGAATGGAACGGGACGGGGAAAAACGGAGCCGAGCCCGAACCCGCCTTCGATTACCGCTGCGTCCTGGAAACCGAAGACCTGATCGGGAGAACCGAACGGACCGAGGCCTTCATAACAGTCGACATTTTGGTTATTCGGGACGGCGACCGGTACAAGATCCGCGTTCCGGCCATCAAATTTCCATCCTACGAAACCGACTTCGCCGCCGGCCAATCGCGGGAGCTTCTGGAAGAAAACCGCGCGACCCTGGAACGCATCGCCCTGCTGTTCGCGCGCTTTCCGGAGTATACGCTCACCGTGGAAGGCCACGCGAACGCCGTCTACTGGGCCGACCCGAAACGGCGCGACCGCGAACAGACGGAAACGCTCGTTCCCCTTTCGCGGAAACGGGCGGAGAATGTGCGGGAAGCGCTGATATTGCTCGGAATAGAAGAAAACCGGATCAGGGCGGTCGGCATGGGCGGCTCGCGGCCGGTGGTTCCCTTCGGGAAAAGCGACGAAATATGGAAAAACCGGAGAGTCGAGTTCATCCTCTCGAAGTAAGGAGATACACCGGGGACGGAAGGGAAACCCGCGCCGGATTTAGTCGGAAGAAGCGCCTCCGCTCTGATCCGGAACGCCTTCCGGATTCGCGGGTTCGCGCCGGATATCCGACAGGATGAGGCGGAGGGCGGAAAAGCCCGCCGCGAGCACCGAACCGGAAACGGCGAAAGAGAGGCCGCGATGGAGGCGGCCGCTGTCAGGGCCCCGGGTCAGGGACGAAAAGGTTTCGCTTATGCCGAAGACCGCGAGCGCCATTCCGCCGATCGTGCAGGCAAAGGCCGCCCGCGAGGCGATCTTTTTCGCGCGGGGAGAAAGGCCCGAGGGCACCGCCGAAGCGGTATCGGGCGGCGGCGGAAGCCACTGAGGGAGCGGATCGCCCGGAGAAGGGCCGGCAGACGGTTCACTGTGCGCAGGAACAGGCGTTTCAGCCGCAGCGGGGCGCGGAGTTTGCCCTGACAGCGGAATAAGAGTCGAGACAGTTAAAACAGCAAGAAAAGAAGCGATACCACGTTTCATGCCGCGTACTTCCTTTTTAGGATTTATTTTTTTCCATTTTTTTGGCTTCGTCCCAGTAGCGGTCCATCGTCGCCAGATTGTCCTGAGTCATGGGGATTCCGGCGGCCTTCATGGATTTTTCGACATGCTTGAAGCGGCGGGTGAACTTCGCGTTCGTCCGGGTAAGGGCGACTCCGGGATCGACCTTGAGGCGGCGCGCGAGATTGACGACGGCAAAGAGGACGTCGCCCAGTTCGTCTTCGATCGCTTCCGCCTGTCCTGAGGAAACGGCATGGCGCAGTTCGGCGAGCTCTTCGTCGACCTTGGGCCAGATGTCGTCGAGGGAAGCCCAGTCGAAGCCGGACTTGGCCGCCTTTTTCTGGAGCTTGTGGGACCGCTCGAGGGCGGGCATTCCCCGGGAAACCTCGTCGAGAACCGAGTCGGCGGTGCGGCCTTCGATGCCGCGCTTGATCTGATCCCACTGGGCGAGAACCTTCTCCGCAGTATCGGTGCGTCCGGCGGAGTCGGGGCCGGCGAAGCCTTCGGTCGCGCCGAAAACGTGGGGATGGCGGCGGATGAGCTTGTCGGAAACGCCGTCCAGCGCTTCTGCGACGGTGAAGGATCCTTCCTGTTCGTACATATAGCCGAGCATCACCGCGTTGAGGAATACGTCGCCGAGCTCCTCGCACACGTGGCCGCTTTCGCCGTCGGTGATCGCTTCCACGGTTTCGTAGGCTTCCTCGATGAGGGTTTCGCGGAGGGAAAGCGGGGTTTGCTCGATGTCCCAGGGGCAGCCGCCCGGGCCGCGCAGGCGTTTGATCGTTTCGTAGAGACGCTCGAAGGAACCGCACAATTCGGCATTCATATTGTTTCTCCCTTTTGTATCGACGGCGCCGGATTCAACCGGTGATTTTCTTTTTCGCCCATTCCTTGAGATACGCTTCCGGGCCGTTCGCAAGAACGTTCTCCAGGAGGTCTCCGGCGGGGGGCCAGACGAGAGACAGGCTGATGCGCTCGTCCGCGGTGAAATCCGAGAGCACCCACGAGGAGACGTCCGGATGCGGTGGCCGGCCGATGCCGAACCTGAGGCGCCAGAAGTCCGGAGTGGAGAGCACGGTTTTGGTCGAGCGGAGGCCGTTGTGGCCCCCGAGGCCGCCGGACCATTTGAGGCTCACGGTTCCCAGGGGAAGTTCGAGTTCGTCGTGGACGACCAGGACCTGCTCGGGTTTCAGCCGGTAAAAGGAGCACGCCTCCCCGATCGCCTCGCCGGAAAGGTTCATGAAGGTTTCCGGCTTCAAAAAGTGGATCTGAACGCGCTCGCCGTTCTGTTCGACGGAGAGGGAGGCGTATTTACCGCGGAATTTCTTCTGCCAGGACAGGGACGACTCGAAGGAAAGGGACTCCGCGAACTGCCAGGCGACGTTGTGCCGGTTGCCCGCGTACTGCTTTCCGTGGTTCCCCAAAAAAGCCACAAGTTGAATCATGATGAGCCGGATTGTACCGGAAAAAGCGTAAATAGTGTATACTTTTCCCGAAACATACGAGAGTTAAGGAAAACATGAAACCGAACACGCACCAAAGACGAGTGTACATTATCGGACACCGGAATCCGGACACCGATTCCGTCGTATCCGCGGCGGCCTACGCGGCCCTCAAGCAGGCTCAAGGCCAGGCGGATTACCACGCTGCCCGCGCCGGAAAGCCGACGCCCCAGACAGAGTATATCTTTAACCGATTTAAGGTCCCTCTGCCGGAGTTTCTGGCCGATCTCGTGCCGAAAGTCGCCTACCACTACAAGCCGAACATCCGCACCATCGGAGAGGGGACCTCGCTCTGGGAAGCGATGGAAGTTCTGGAAAAAAACGAGATACGCGCGCTGCCGGTAGTCGACGGCGAAGGCCGCTATCATTCTCTCCTCCATTACAGCTCCTTCGCCCAGAAAATCCTGAAGATGATCAACCCCCAGCAGAAGACGGTCATCCAGACGAGCATAGACCTCTTGTCCTCGGTGCTGCACACCCAGGCCCTCGTGGTCAGGAACGAGAAGGAAGTGCGCAAAAGCCCGATCGTAATCGCCGCCGCGGAGTTCGACACCTTCAAGGAGCACCTCGGAGCGCACATTCCCGCCAACACCATCGTCATCACCGGGAACCGGAAGGACATCCAGGAGCACGCGATAGAAAGCGGAGTGAGGGCCCTGATCATCACCAACGGGAACATGATCAGCAAGGAGCTCCGCTCCCGAGCGGAGGAACGGGACGTGTCCGTCCTCATCAGCCCATACGACACGGCTTCCACCGCCCTCCTGATCATCTACTCCATGCCGGTCACCTGCATGTCGAACGCGGCGGTCAAGCCGGTAAGCAGGAACGACACGACGCGCAAGGTCGCTCCGCTTCTGGCGAACTCTCCGGGGAAAAGCCTTCCGGTAGTGGACGACTCGGGCGCCGTCATCGGGGTGATCTCCGAGAGCGACCTCTACGGAGACCCCAACATCGAGCTGATAATGGTCGACCATAACGAGCAGAGCCAGGCGATCGAGGGAGTCGAGCACTATCGGATTCTCGAAATCATCGACCACCACCGGCTGGGAAATCCGCCGAGCAGGGAGCCCATCACCTTCATCAACAAGCCGGTCGGAGCGACGAGCACGATCATCACCACGCTGTACCAGGAACAGCGCATCCCCATCAGGCCGGAGATTGCGTCCATTCTGCTGTGCGGAATTCTCGCGGACACGCTCGTCCTGCAGTCCGCCACCACGACGCAGATCGACCGCTCGGCGGCAGAATACCTCTCGAACATCACCAATCTGGACATCGAAACGCTCGGCAAGGATCTGTTGAACGCCGCGAGCAACATCTCCGGCCGTACGGAAGAAGATTTGATCGGCCAGGATATGAAGGAATACGCCGAAGGCGAATACAGCTTTACCGTCAGCCAGATCGAAGTGGAAGACCCGCATGAAATACTCGGCAGAAAGAAGGCCTTCATCGAGAATCTGGAGGCGAGAAGACAGCGCGGAGGGCATTTGTTCAGCGCCCTGCTCGTAACGGACATCACCGAGCTTTCGAGCCTCCTCCTCGTGGCAGGGGACTCGGGATTCGAGCAGTCCATGGGGCTGCCGAAGATGGAGGATTCCGTCTACGTGCTGAGGGACGTGGTGTCGCGCAAAAAGCAGCTCATGCCGATTCTCTCTGAAATAACCGAACGGTTCAGGGACGAGCGATGAGCGAACGCATCGAAATCCTTTTCGAGGACGACTGGATCGTGGTCGCGCGGAAGCCTGCCGGAATGCTTTCTGTGGGGTATCCGGGATACCGGGGAAAAAGCGCTCAGGACATTCTCACCGAACGGTATAAAAACCGCGGGAAAATCCGCATCGCGGTGATTCATCGGCTGGACAGGGAGACGTCCGGCATTATGGTGTTCGCAAAAACCGGAGAAGCGAAAAAACGCTTCATGGACAGCTGGCAGGAAATCGTCACGGAGCGGACCTACCGGTGCGTGTGCGTTCGCGCGCGCGGAGCCGAGCCCCTGAGCGACTCGGGAACGATAGACGCACCGATTTCGTATAACGCCCAGGACAAGGGTTATGTAGATAAAAAGGGAGACCCCAAGGCTCAGCGGGCGGTGACCAGGTATCGGGTGATAGAACGCGGAGCAGAGAGGGATCTGCTGGAATGCGAACTTGAAACCGGAAGAAAAAACCAGATCAGGGTCCACATGGCGCATCTCGGCCATCCGGTATCCGGCGATTCTTTGTACGGAATCTCTTCGAACGAGGGCGGGAAGGACGAACAGCTTGCACTGCACGCCCGGGTGCTCGCCTTTAATCATCCGTTCACCGGCGAAACGCTCCGGTTCGAAGATCCGGAGCCGGCCTTTTTCAAAACGCTGGCAGGCGGAGAACCGAAGAAAGGCGCGGTAAAAGCCGGAACGGCGAAGGTTGCGCCGGACGCGCGCAAGCTGAAAGGCGGAGCGCCGAGCTCACGAGCGCCGAAAGAACGAGACGCAAAAAGGACTGAAGAAATCAGGCCGGCAGCCGAGCGGACCGCGGAGGGAAAGCTGCGGCCCCGAAAAGGCTCGGGCGGCAGCCGCTTCATCCCCGGCAAATAAGGCCGTTCTCATCGCCGTCCGAACGGACGCCCTTCAGGACATCCCGTCATGAAGATCAGCAGGGAACGCGCCTTTTAATCAAGTTTTTTTAGTCCTTCCAGGGGAAGATAAAGCTCTTGAAGCTCCGGTAGCCGACCGTTTCAACATCGTCGGCTATCAACTCCTCCCAGGGAATCGATTTGCGGGCGATACGGGCGTCCAGTTCGGGGTGCTTTTCCATCCAGTCGTATTTATAGAGCCTCAGGCGGAATGCTTCGTTCTGCGCGAGCATGATTCCCGTTATTCCGGGAAGGAGCATGACGCACACGAGAGAAAGCCCCAGCAGAACCAGCGAATAAAAGAACATGAACAGGGAAAATCCCGGGTTGTCGAAAAAGACGATGAAGGATTTTTTCAGACATTTCACGAAGTTGTCGTCCAGCTGCGAGCGTATGGGAAGAAACCACTGGAGAGACAGGAGGACGATGATCGCGAGCCAGAACAGCAGCATGCCGAGGGCGAAGCCGACCATGTTGCCTATGCCGAAATAGTACGGCGTTGTCACGAAAAACAGCAGCGCGATGCCGACGGCGAGCAGGGAAAAAAGGGCTCCGTGCTTCCAGGTCGAACGGATCGCTTCAAGAAAATCCTTCCAGCCGAAACTCCGGTACGAGGCGATCCGGGCCAGCATTTTAGAGGCGGCAGTCCACAGGATGCCTTCGGCGATCGCGGTTGCCAGCAAAATCCCCATGGAAAGAAGCATCATGTCGGAGGCGGCCCCGGCGAGAAAAAAGCCGCCGAAGCCGACGCACAGAAATATCACATTCAGGATTAAAATCTGGAACAGATTATCCCAGCCGTCAAAAAAAGCCTTCTTGATAAAAAAACCGATCATGGATTCAGAGTAGCATAACAGTCCTTTTTTTACTATATTCGAATGATACGGAACGCGCATTCGTTCCGCGTGACTAAGGAGATTTACATGACACACCAGGGAAATAGATCGCATATAGCTCTTGCCGCGGCCGTTCTTGCCGCGGCCGCTCTTCTTTCTTCATGCGCGCCGAAACAGAAAAATGCGGACGAGGCTTCGATTGCCGTTTTCGTTCCCGGCGTCGTGTCGGGCAGCCCGGTGTACGAGATGCTCGTTTCCGGCGTGGAAAAAGCCGTGGAGAAAGCCGCTGCGGGCGGACGGAAGGTCTCGCTCCAGATAATCGAAGCCGGCACCAAGCAATCCGAATGGGGAACGAGGCTCACCTCTCTCGCAGCGGAAAAGAAATACTCGCTCATCATTTCCTCGAACCCCTCGCTTCCGGAAATCATAGCCCCTGTTTCCGAACAGTTTCCCGACCAGCGCTTCCTGATTCTGGACGCCTGGTACGAGGGGAATCCTAAGATGGCGACCGTCAGATACAACCAGAGGGAGCAAGCCTATCTTTCCGGCTACATGGCGGCCCTTGCGAGCTCATCTTCCATGCAGTACGCAAATCCCCAAAAAAAGATCGGCCTCATCGCCGGTCAGGAATATCCGGCCATGAACGGCATCATCCTTCCGGCCTTCCTCGAGGGAGCGAAAGCCGTGGATCCCGGCTTCGATGTGGATTTCCGCGTCGTGGGAAACTGGTACGACGCTGCGAGAGGAGCCGAGCTCGCCCGCGCGATGAAGGATTCCGGCGTAGACGTGATAATGCCGATCAGCGGAGGCGCGAATCAGGGAGTAATATCGGCTGCCCGAGAGCTCGGCTTTTACGTAGCGTGGTTCGACGACAACGGCTACGCGAAGGCACCCGGCTACGTAGTCTCGAGCTCGGTGATGGAACAGGAGCGGCTTGCCGAAGAGCAGACATCCGCATGGCTTGAAGGAAAGCTCGTCTTCGGGACGGCTTCCACCGTCGGCATGAAGGAAGGCTACATCAGCTTCGTGCTGGACGATCCCCTGTACGAGGAGCATGTTCCCGCGGAACTCCGAGACAAGCAGAGAGCCCTCGTATCCCGCCTCGAGTCGGGAGAATTAGTCCTCGGCTCGGAATGAAACGGGCTGAATTACAAAACATACGCAAAACATTCCATACGCCCGCGGGCCCCGGATTCCCGGCGGAATCGTTTCAGGCCCTGGGAGGAGTGGATATTGTATTCCACCCCGGGGAAATCCACGCGCTGCTGGGCGAAAACGGAGCGGGAAAATCGACCCTTGTGCATATTCTCTCCGGACTCTATCAACCGACGAGCGGATGCGTGCGCATAGGCGGCAGGGATTTCTGCTTCACCTCGCCCTCGCAGGCCTTGTCGGCAGGCGTGGCGATGGTGCATCAACAGCCGCTTCTTTCAGACGAACTGACTGTGCTGGAAAACACCCTTCTCGGAGTTCCTGGGTTTTTCCTTTCCAAAAAGAAAGCTCTTCGCACGTACGCAGAACTCCAGAAGCTCTGGAACATCTCGCTCGATCCGGAAACGCAGGCCCGGACGCTGACTCAGGCTGACCGCCTGAGAGCGGCTCTCCTCGCGGCCGTATATCGGAATCCGGATTTTCTCATACTCGACGAACCTTCGAGCGTTTTCAGCCCCGAGGAGCGCGATGCGTTCTTCGAATCATTGCGCGCCGCGGCAGAGCGGGGAATGGGCATCATATTGATCACCCATCGCATCGGCGAAGCGGTACGCTGGAGCCACCGGATATCGGTGCTCAGAAAGGGAGAACTCATTTATTCGTCGAATCCGGAGGGCGGCGAGCAGCCGACGGTCGAGCTTATTTCGGCCTTACTCTCCGGCGAAGAGGACTTGCCCGGAACAGGTCAAGCGAAGAAAAACGAACATTCGAAAAACGACGCTGCACAGACAGGAATCGGCTTTTCCGTCGAGGGACTGTCCCTGAATCCTCGGAACCGGCAGCCGCTTCGGGAAATAGCTTTTACCGCGAAAGCCGGCTCGATCACCGCGATAGAAGGACTCGCCGGAAGCGGACTCGATGTTCTCGAAGACGCGCTCACCGGCATGCTGACGGCCGAGGCGGGGGTATTCCGGGTCGGCGGCCGGGAAATTCAGGCGGCTAAAGCGAACGCGCGGCTGCTGAGAAAAGAGGGCGTCGCAATGGTTCCCTCGGACAGAAGCTTCAGAGGCTCGCATCCTGCTCTGCCGGTTAGGGATATCGCCGCGCCGGCCCTTCCGCTTGCGGGAATAATCGATCTGGATGCAATCGATTCCTTCGCCGGGAAAATCCTCGACTCGGAATCTATCCCGGCCCGGAGTAAGCGCGCGGCGGGAAGCCTGTCCGGCGGCCAGCTGCAGCGGATCATTCTCGCAAGGGAAATCGCTCGAAAACCCAAGGTACTGATTCTTTCGAGGCCCGAATGGGGACTCGACATCTCGAGCACGGCCCGGCTTCAAAAGACTCTCACGGAAGAAGCCCGGGAAGGGACGACGATTATCGTTTTGACAGACAATCCGGAAGCCTTCGATGAAAACGGCTTCTTCGACGCCCGATATACCCTTTCCGACGGGAGGCTGTCTTGAAACGAGCGCTCATCCCCATCCTCGCCTTTCTTTCTGCCATCGCCGCGATTATCGTCGTATTAAGCCTTTCGTCGCCCCGGCCGGTCGATTCCCTGCAGGCGTTTTTCGCCGGCCCGTTCTCCTCGCCCTGGCATCTGGGAGTTCTGCTTGACCGAACTGCCCTCCTGCTGCTCGCCGCCCTCGGAGCCTCGGCCGCCCTCAAGGCGGGGGCCTTCAATCTCGGCGGCGAAGCGCAGATCTACGCTCCGGCCCTGCTTACCGCAGCCCTCCTCGCTCCGGGAGGCAACCCTGATTTCGCTCGCCTCATGCCGGCGGCGGCCTTTGCCGCGGCGATAGGACTCGGCGCACTCCTGGGAGGAATCCCCGGAATCCTCCGCGCCCGCCGGGGAACCAGCGAACTGCTCACTTCGTTTCTTCTTTCGGCTGCGGTCGTGCCGGTAGTGGATTACCTTATCCAGGGGCCGCTCCGCGATCCCGAGAGGAATCTTCTCGCCACACGAGCGATCGCCCGCCAATGGCGCGTCGGAGATCTCCTCCCGGGTCTTCAGGCGAACATATTCCTTCCGTTTTCTCTCCTGCTCGCCGCGCTCTTGTTCTTCTTTTTGCGGAACACGGCTCCGGGCTTCCGCTACAGGCTGACCGGAACCGCTCCCGAATTCTCCCGCTCGCTCGGATACCCTGCCCGGCTGATCCCGGCCGCGGGAATGGCTCTTTCGGGAGCCTTCCACGGAGCAGCCGGCTTTGCGGCGGTTACGGGAACCTGGTTCATGTGTCATACGGGGCTTACCGCCGGAATGGGCTGGAGCGCTCTCGCCGTCGCCCTCATAGCGCGGGCGAATCCGCTTGCGGCAGCAGCCGCGGCCTTTCTCTACGCCTGGCTGGAAACCGCGTCGGAAACCGCCCTTCTTTCGTCCCGGTTCAGCTTCGATTCTGCCTCTCTGGTCCAGGGACTCATCTTCCTGGTGGTCTCGGCGCGAACCCTGAAGCTGCCGTCGTTTTTCCGCGAATTCAAACCGAAAAAGGCTCGCGCACATGACTGAGATTCTTTCTGCCGTACTCGCCTCTTCCGCCCCGCTTCTTTTCGCCGCCCTCGGCGCCCTCGCGACCGAATACGCGGGCGTGCTTGCCGTGTTCATGGACGGCGCGATCAACCTTGCGGCCTTCATCTGCATCGCGGTAACCGCGTCGACCGGTTCGCCTCTTGCCGGATTCGCCGCCGCGGCTGCCGGCACGATCGTCTTCGTCGGAGCGGCCGCCCTCTATACCGAGGCGACCGGAGCCAATCCCTTCCTCACCGGTTTGTCGCTGAACCTTTTTTCCGCGGGGATAACATCCCTCCTGTCGACGCTCGTTTTCGGCACGCGGGGAGTCGTCCCCCTGCCCTTCTCCGGCGAGGCGGAGTACATCGCCTTTTCCGCAGGCCTCAGGCAGTTCGCCTTTCCGGCCGCGCTGGCGGCCGCCGTCCTCATGGCCTTCTTCTTCCATAACACGAAACCCGGCGCCGCCCTGCGAGCCTCGGGAAGCTCTCCGAGGGTTCTGGAAGCCCGCGGACTCCATCCTGACCGCTACCGCGTCTTTTCCTGGATGATAGCGGCCGTATTCGCCGCTCTGGCGGGAACCGCTCTCAGCCTGCCGCTGGGGGCCTGGGTGCCGAACGTCAGCTCTGGCCGCGGCTGGACGGCCCTCGCCGCGGTATATCTCGGACTCCGCAACCCGCTCGGATGCGTGCTCGCGGCGCTGCTTTTCTCCGCGGCCGAATACGCGGCGAACATCCTTCAGGGAACCGGGCAGGTTTCCGGAACCCTCATATTGGGACTCCCCTACGCCCTCGCCCTGGCGGTTTTTATCCTGAAAAGAAAGGACCTCGGAACTCAAACAACGTAAAAAGAAAGCATATTTCAGTGTTTTTTTCCCCCGGCGGGCTATACTTAACCCGATGAAATCCGATTCCGGTTCTTCGACAGACGAATATCTCTCCAGACTCTTCAATCCGGCTAACCGAGAAGATGTTATAACCGAGGATTTCGAAATAATCGAGGCGCGTCTGGCTCCGGAAGAAAAAAACCGCCTCGAACACTGCTGGAAACTGACTAAAGACCTCTATTACGGAAACTTTCCCGGATACCGTTCGTGCAACACCGAATATCACGATTACAACCATACCTGCGATGTATTCGGCGCCTCGGCACGCCTGTGCGACGGAATGCTCGCCGAAGGAAGAGATCTCCCGCCCGAACTCTACGCCGATATCTGCATCGCGGCGATGCTCCACGACGCCGGCTATATTCAGGAGGCCTCCGACACGGAAGGCACCGGAGCCAAATACACCCGCACACACGTCAAACGAAGCATGGAGTTTTCCCGGCGGCACCGCGAAGATTTTCATCTTTCGGAAGAACGCTGCGACAGAATCTGCCTTATGATAGCGGCAACCGATTTGGCGACGCCGATCCCGGATATTCCGTTCGAAGACGAATCGACCCTCTATGCGGCGAAAGTGCTTGCCACCGGGGACCTTCTGGGGCAGATGGCCGACCGAACCTATCTGGAAAAGCTGCTCTTCCTGTATTATGAATTCTCGGAGGCGGGCTTTCCCGGCTACGAAACCGAGTTCGATATGCTGAGGAAAACCCTCGGCTTCTATGAAATGACGAAAAAACGCCTTTCTGAAACCCTCAACGGCGCCGCGGATCTCGCGAGATCCCATTTTAAAGCCCGCTACGGCCTCGACAGAAACCTCTACATCGAATCCATCGAACGACAGATAGACTATCTCGGCTCGATAATGGAGGATTCGTCCGTTAATTTCAGAAAGAAACTCAAGCGGATGGATCTCGAAACCATCAGCAGAACGCATAGGGAAAGCGTCCACGCCTGAACGCCAGGACCCGAAACCCGCGCGCCGCGTAAATCGCCGGCGATCCGCCCACGCTCAAAAAAAAGGCTGCCCGCGCAGACGTCTGCAGGACAGCCTTTTTAGCTAGCCGACTCTAATTCAATATCCGGCGAGAATCTTTTCCAGCCGCTCGCGTCCGATTATTTTCATGAACGAGGCAAGCCGGGGGCCCTGATCCTTTGCGATGAGAGCCTGATAGGTCGCGGTAAAAAGGGCTTTCGCTTCGATTCCGCATTCCGTCGCTACGGCGTAGCAAAGCTCGGACAGGGCCTTTTCGTCGACGCCGTCCATCTTCGGCACCACCTCGTCTCGAAGCTTTCGCACTGCCTCGAGCTCGGCTCCTTCAAGGGCGGCCTTCGAGCCGTCGAGGCGGAGAGCGAAGCGGAAATCCTCCGGAGAGCACTCGGTAATCCAGTACCAGGCGCACCTGGCGCGGGTGCGGAGCCGGTCGATCTGGGCTTCCTCGACGCCGGGGAGCGACGCGATCACCGCTTCGATGTCTCCGCTCGCCGTCTGCAGAAGGTTGCACAGATGGCGGAAGGGCACCTGATAGGAAATGCAGGACGGCAGTTCGCCCACCTGAGAAAGCTCGTAAATGCGGCGTTCCTTGGCGAAGACGTCGTCGTTCTTGGCCTTTTCCGCGCCCCAGGCAATGCGTTCGGTTTTGTCGAAATCCTCGTAAATCTTGATGACGTCGAGGTCGAAGCTGATGACGAATTCCGTATTGGGCCGGGTTCCCGCGAAAAGATAACGGACGACCTCCGGCTGATACACGCGCAGCACGTCGTACAGGTCGACAACCTTGCCCTTCGACGAGGACATCTTTCCCGGAGTTCCCTTGATGCCGATGAAATCGTAGCGGAAGGTGACCGGCGGGTTCCAGCCGAATACCTGCTCGGAAACGAGCTTTGCCGTGTCGAAGGAGCCGCCGTGGGAGTGGTGGTCCTTTCCGGCGGGCTCGAATACAGTATTTTCATGCGCCCAGCGCATAGGCCAGTCGACGCGCCAGCCGAGCTTCGCGCCCTTGGTCTTGCGGAGGTCTACCGTCTCCCGGTTGCCGCATTCGCACGAATATTCAAGGCCCCAGTCGCCGTCCCAGCCTTCGATGGTCGTGGTGTCGCGGTTGCATTTTTCGCAGAACATCGCGACCGGCCAGTATTCCTCGGATTCGGGGATTTTATGGGCGTCGTCGCGGTAGTGGTTGAGGCATTCCTTGATCTTCGCGCGGGAATTCATGGCGAGCTTCATGCCGTCCGCGTACAGATGCGCGCGGTAGCGGCTTGCCTGATAGAGGAATTCGGGCTTGATTCCGACTGCGGGAAGGATGGTCTCCACGTCCACCTCGTGATGGCGGGCGTAGCTTTCGTCGCGCTCGAAGGGATCGGGAACCATGGTGATCGGATAGCGCAGATGCTTTTCCAGCACGTCCTGATTCGGCATGTTGACCGGAACTTTTCGGAACACGTCGTAATCGTCCCATGAATATATGAAGCGCACGTTTTTTCCGCGCGCGCGCAGAGCCCGCACAACGAGGTCGACGGAGATGATCTCCCGGAAGTTGCCGATATGAACCGTTCCGGAAGGAGTGATTCCGGACGCGCAGGTGTAAGAGTCGAGATCGCCCCGCTCCCGTATGATCTTGTCGGCGGTTTGATCCGCCCAATGCGATAGTTGAGCCTTTTCCATAGTCTTTCAAGTATAACGAAATATCGTTCTCAGGTGAAGTGCCTCTTGGAAAAAGGGGCCTTTCAGGCTACACTGCCGGCGTCTATCCTTCCAAGGGCGGATGCGAAGACGAAACCCTCAACAGGAGAACACCAATGGATGCATTTGAAAACGTAACCGCGGTCAAAAAGGCGAACGTATATTTCGGCGGAAAGGTCACCAGCAGAACCATTCTCTTTCCCTCGGGCGAGAAAAAAACCCTGGGAATCATGCTCGCCGGCGACTACGAGTTCTCCACCGGCAACGCCGAAATAATGGAAGTGCTCTCAGGATCGATGGACGTTCTTCTTCCGGGCGAAACCGAGTGGAAAACCTTCGCCGCGGGAACCTCCTATACGGTGAAAGCCGATTCGTCCTTCAAGCTCCGCGTCCCTGAAATCGCCGACTACTGCTGCTCCTACCTTCCCCGGTAACCGCATGGACAAGGCCGCCGGAGACGTTCTCGACAAGGTAAAAAAACTGATGGCTCTGGGAGCCTCTCCGAGCGAAGCCGAAGCCGCGAGCGCGATCGAAAAGGCCCGCCTTCTGCTGGCCCGCCACGGCCTCACCCTTACCGACCTTGAAGCCCACGATCCGGAAATCGTGGAAGGCGTGCTTCTTGAAAAAAAGCGCCTGCGGTCCTGGGAATCCATGCTCATACAGGTCGTCGCCCGCGCCACCTTCACGCAGGCTCTCCACGTCCGCAGGGGAGACTGCGCGCAGATCCTCCTGATCGGACGGGAGGTGAACACCGCCGCGGCGGAAAACCTCTTCGAATACCTGTATCTGATCGTTCTCAAGCTGGGAAGGGAGCATAGTTCTCAGGTTGCCCACCTGGAAAGCTTCAAATGCGGCGTAGTCGAGCGGATCGGAGAACGCCTGATCGAGAGCATCGCAGGCGAAGAAGCGGACGCAAAAGCCCAATCGCCTGACGGAGAAAAAGCTCTGGCGCTCAGGATGGACAAAACCGCGGAAAAAGAAAACAAGAACTTTATAGAAAATAAATACGGAAAAACAGGTTCGAAACGGATCGGCCGCCGGGTGGAAGCCGAATCCTATCTACGCGGAAGAACAGAAGGCGGAAAGGTCTCGCTTAATCGGCAGATCCGCTCTGATCAGGCAGGGAGATAGCCGAAGAAGGCTCCATGGTTTCCCGGGCGAGATTAATCCTGATAAACCACCAGGAAAGCGCGATCGACCAGAGAATATCCGAGCCGTACAGCGCGACGGACGCAAGAAACAGCGCAGGCTTCGAATCCGTAATCATGACGAAGGCAGAAAGCGCGATAAGAATTCCGTGGTACGCGGCATACGCGCGAAGCAGCCGCTTCCCGTCGAACGAAATCATTTTACGGCTTATTTCCACCGCCCGCGCCGGCGGCAGGGCATTAGTCGAACAGCAGATATGCGGCACGAAAATCAGCTTGAAGGCGACGACCGCGTAAATAGCCAGGTACAAGGAAAGAAGGATCGTAAACAGAACCGCGAAGGAAGATCCGACTGCCTCGCCGGTAAAAGAGGCGGGATCCGCGAACATCATATACACGAAGACGACCCCGATCGACGCCATGAAAAACCAAAGCGTCGCGCGCAGAAAATACGCGGCGTAGATTCTCAACGTTTCCGCCGCCGATACCGCGAAACGGGTTTTCACCTCCCGGTACGACGAAACGATGCGGTAATAAAAGTACATCCGGTTAACCAGTATGAGAACCGACGCCGCCAGCGAGATGAACGCGTAGACGGATATCGAAAGCGAAGACGCGTCAGCACCTTCCGGGCCGGTGAGCAGATTCGACATGACGGAAAGAGCGGCGTAGACGAGCGTGAAAATCCCGACTGCCCGTGTAT
This sequence comes from Teretinema zuelzerae, assembly GCF_021021555.1. Taxonomy (NCBI): domain Bacteria; kingdom Pseudomonadati; phylum Spirochaetota; class Spirochaetia; order Treponematales; family Treponemataceae; genus Teretinema; species Teretinema zuelzerae. Next base: position 1,152,704 of record NZ_JAINWA010000003.1, read on the forward strand.
TGCGTTTGATGAAATCGATCAATTCGTGATGCATGGAAACCATAGTGTCATATAACAAGCGATTGGAAAAGCCGTCCGTTTGTCAAAACCGCGGCTTCCCTTTACACTAGAGCGGTGCGGCTCATCAGGCAAAACGGCCCTGAATTTCAAGGAGGCTCCCATGCAGACTTTTCCAGACGCGTTTTTGCGCGAAATCCCCAAAACGGACGTGCATCTCCATCTTGACGGCTCGCTCAGAATATCGACGCTGATAGAACTCGCGCAAAAAAAAGGCGTCCCGCTTCCCGCCGCCGACGAACAGGGATTGCGGGAAACAGTGTTTAAGGATTCCTACGCCTCCCTCGACGAATACCTCAGGGGATTTTCCCTCACCACAGCCGTGATGGACGACCGGGAGTCCGTCGAACGCATAGCGTACGAGCTGGCGGAGGATTCCTTCGCAGAAGGAGTCAGATACATCGAGGTGCGCCTTGCCCCGCAGCTTCATATCAGGGACGATTTTCCGATGGAAGATGTGCTCGGCGCCGTCGATTCGGGGCTGAACAAGGCCAAGGAGGAATGGAACCGCGCGCTCGCGGAAAACGAGCCGGAATACGACTTCGGAATCATCGTGTGCGCCATGAGATATTGCAACGGGCACTTCTCGCCCTGGTACAAGTCTTTTTTCGAGACCCACCGCTACTCCGATCCGGAAGAAGTAATGCGCCTCGCCTCGCTCGAGCTCGTCAGGGGTGCGGTAAAAATCCGGGATTCGCAGGGCTTGAGGATCGTCGGCTTCGACATTGCGGGAAGCGAAAAGGGCTACCCCGCCTCGAATCACAAAGACGCGTACGAATACGCGCATAAAAACTTCCTGCACAAAACCGTTCACGCCGGAGAAGCCTACGGCGCGGAATCGATCTTCACCGCGATAACCAAGTGCCATGCCGACCGCATCGGCCACGGCCTCCTCTTGTTCAGCGAGGAGGACATCGCCGACCCGGACATCGCCGACAAAAAAGCCTATGCGCAGAATCTGGCGAACTACATCGCGGACAGGCGCATAACCATAGAAGTCTGCCTCACGAGCAATCTCCAGACGAACCCCCGCTTCCGCGACATCCGGGAGCACTCGCTCGGCAAAATGCTCGAGGCGGGAATTTCCGTCTCGTTCTGCACCGACAACCGCCTTGTCTCGAACACGACCGTCTGCAAGGAGCTCAGGCTGGCGCTGGACAATTTTCCGATCAGCGGGCGGAAGCTCAGGGACATCGTCGTCTACGGGTTCAAGCGGTCCTTCCGCTTCGGCTCCTACCGGGAAAAAAGAAAATACGTTCGGTCATGCATCGACTGGTACGATTCCGTCGCGGAAAAATACGGAATCTCCGACTGACGAACGCGTCTACTTGGCGAGGACGCTCGCCTCGCCGCCGTCGACCGCGATCGCCTGCGCGTTGCTGATCGGCCGCAGATTCAGCTGGGAATCGTAGCGGGCGATGATTTTCTCGGCGGCCTTTTTAAACGGAAAGTTCGTATAGTGCGGGAGGGGATAAAAAGGAACGAGGCCGAGCGAGTCGTAAGAGTCAAGGCCGGGCGCGGCGGCGCAGTCGTCCATATCTTTCGCGTACTCGATGTTCGGCGACGCGATTATGGAGCCGGCGGATTCGCCGATGTACATCTTGCCGCCTTTCACCTCTTCGAGAATCGCCGAATCGGCTCCGGTTCGTTTTAATTCCTGCAGAAGAAAAAAGGTATTGCCGCCGGAAACGTAGATATACGGGCTGGCTCCCAGTTTGCGGACGATCTCGCCGCGCGGCGCCGTCGAGACATCGAGTTCGTCGATCGTCATGCCGAGCTTGGCGAAAGCCTTCCGGGCCCTTTCCACGTAGAACACCACTTTTTCCGTGTTGCTCGCGGTGGGGATGAATACGACGGATTTTCCGCGCAATTCCTCCCCGACCCATTGTTGAAACACTCCGCTCACGTCCGCGAAGGACGAAGCCAAAAACAACCTGCTCATGGATAGCTCCTTTCCGTCGACCGCGGCCGCCAGCGCGATCCGCGCCTCGCCGCCGTCGACAGCGATCGCCTGAGTCTGCCATAGAAAGCATGACAACTGTGTGTCATGCTTTCGCGCGATTTTTAGGGCACCTCGAAAAACTCGGTTAGTTTTCCTCGGTGCCCTTGTAAATCCTTACAGGATTTACACCTGTATTAAGGTAGACCTCTAAAAACTGAAGTTTTTAGAGGTGCCCTTTAGTAATTAGCGGCGGCGTAGGCAACCCAGCCGCCGGCGGACACCAGGGCCGACTCGAACTCGCCGAGCTTGAACGAATACTTTTTTTCCGACACCGCCCCGTTTTTTACCGCGCGGAAAGACAGCGTCCCCGCCGCCATATCGACCGAAAGCTCGGTCTCCAAACCGGCAAAGGTTTTAAACACCTCGTCGATCTCTTCGGCCTTCAGCTCGGTCGCGATCATTCCGCAGTTGTACATGTTCTGCCGGAAAATGCGCGCGAAGCCCTCCGCCACGACTATCGTGATTCCGTTCACTTCCAGCGCCCACGGCGCGTGCTCGCGGCTCGAACCGCAGCCGAAATTCGCCCGGGTCACGATCGCGGTTTTCCCGGCGATATCGGTCTTCGGATTAAATCCCTCGACCTTCAAATCCTCCAGGCAGAACGGCTTGAGCGCCTCCTTGGAAATCTCGGTCAAATACTTCGCCGGAATGATCTCGTCGGTATTTATATCGCTGCGGTCCAGAAACAGAACCTTGCCGTTAAAATTGTTCATCGCATGCTCCTTGCCTTCAAAAGAATTCAGCCGGACTCTCCGGGGCGGCCTGCGCTCCGCGCAGCCGCGCCGGCTCCGGGCTACGGTTCCGCCTTTCGGCGGGAACACGGCCTTTCGGCCGTCCCTCCGCGTCGCTGCCGCGGTTCTACGCCTCGCAGATGCTTCCGGCTATCGCCGTGGCGGCGGCGCTCGCCGGGCTCATCAGATGAACCGTTCCGCCCTTTCCCATGCGGCCGAAAAAGTTGCGGTTCGTGGTGGACGCGCACACCTCGCCGTCGGCGAGAACGCCGTTCGACATGCCCAGGCACGCGCCGCAGGTCGGATTGGTTACGCAAAAGCCTGCATCCATGAAAATCTTGATGATTCCCTCTTCCATCGCCTGCTGGTAGACGGCGGGAGTCGCCGGGCTCACGATGCCGCGCACTCCGGGAGCGACGCTCTTGGCCTTCAGCACGGCCGCCGCCTGGCGGAGATCCTCGATGCGGCCGTTCGTGCAGCTTCCGATGTACACCTGATCGACCTTCGTCCCGGCGAGCTCCTTGATCGTCTTCACCTGATCGGGCTTGAAACCGAAGGTGGCGACGGGCGAAAGGGTCGAAACGTCGATCTTGTGAACGGCGTCGTACTGAGCGTCCGGATCGGAATGCCACTTTTTAAAGTCGGCAAGGGCTTCTTCCTTCGTGCGGTAGACTCCCTCTCCTTCCGGTCCGATGAATTTCCACAGATAGTCGACGGTGACGGCGTCCGGCATGCAGACTCCGCTGGTTCCGCCGGCCTCGATCGCCATGTTGCACATCGTCATGCGGCCTTCCATGGACATTGAATCGATCGCGCTGCCGGCGAATTCCATCACCTTGTTCGTCGCTCCGTTCACGCCGATCATCTTGATGATGGAAAGGATCGCGTCCTTCGGAGTAACGCCGCAGGGGAACTTTCCGTCGAGCTCGAAGCGTATCGTTCCCGGATACTGGAAGGCGCATACGCCCTTCAGGATTCCCACTTCGAGGTCCGTCGTTCCGACTCCGGCCGCGAAGGCGCCGAAGGCTCCGTGGGTGCAAGTATGGCTGTCGCCCATGATGACGGTGAACCCGGGCCGCACGAAGCCCTTCTCCGGGAATATCGCGTGGCATACGCCGTTCTTTCCGATATCGAAAAAATCCTTTATCGCATGGCGTTCCGCCCACTTCCGGATCACCCTGCCCTGTTCGGCTGTTTTCGAATCCTTGGCGGGGGTTACGTGGTCGATGACTGCCTTAATCTTGTCCGGATCGAATACCGTATCCATGCCGCGGCTGACCAGATCGTTGATGGCTACCGGCGTGGTGATTTCATGGCAGAACACCCGGTCCAGCTTGAGAACCCAGGCTTCGCCGAACGGCTTGTCCACTACATGGGACTCGAATATCTTCTGCGCAAGCGTTTTACCCATTCTTGTCTCCTCTTACGAACAGTACTTCGTATTTAACTATACTGTATATATTGAAGCTCTGCTTAAGTCAAGAGCAGAGCCGAACTATACCAACCTATCAAAAAAAGCGATTTTCATACAGGGGACGTGTGCGGATTCCCGAGCGTACACAGCCCGGGGCAGAGCGGGAAAAGCCCGGGATTCAGGCGGTTTCCCGGGGCACGATTTCCGGAACGATGATCAGATCCGATCCAGGTCCGAGCACTGCGGACTCGAGGGCGAGCACGAGGGCGCCGGCTCCCGCTATCATCAGACGCTGGCGGATGGTGGTGAGCGCCGGAGATACCAGGGAGGCAAGAGGCAGATCGTCGTAGCCGATCACCGCGATATCGGAAGGAACCTGCACGCCGTTTTTTCTCGCCTCGGTTATGAAGCCGATGGCGGTCATGTCTCCAGACGCGCAGACGAGTCCGTCCGGCAGGGGCCTTCGGCCGGAAAAATACTCGAAGCCGTGGGCTCCCGAATCGCCGTCGTAATCCTGGGTTTCGTAGACGAGCTTCTCGTCGAAGTTCATTCCCAGCCGGTGGAGGGCCATCAGATATCCGATCAGGCGCTCGGAGGGGCTTGAGCCGGGTTCCGCGACGCTCGAAGGCCCGTTCATCAGGGCGATTCTTCTGCATCCCCGGTTATAGAGATAGTCGACAGCCATCGACATGCCCTTTTGATTCTCCAATAGAACCGAAAGGCTGCCCTGAACCTTCGACTGGCACAGAACGAGAGCCTTTCCAACGCTTTTGTATCGTTCAACGATCGATTCCGAGGGAGACACGTTCAGGGTAATGACCGCGTCTATCATATTAAAAGGAAGAAGGGAAGCAAGAAGCTCTTCCCGAAGCGCGGGAGAATGGCGGGTCGGGAAGGTCATCATGTTCAGATTTAAACCCAAAGCCGACATGGCGCGGTCGATGCCGCGGTATATTTCGGTTCCGGAAAGCGAATCCACCGAAGACGAGATGACGGCGACCATCGATCCCTTCGATCCGCCCTTCCAGCGCGAAAATGTTTCAAGATAGCCTGTTTCGCGGATGACGCGCATCACATGGCGCACCACTTCAGGCTCCAGAGAAGACGGGCTGACCAGAACTTCGAGAATCGTTTCGCAGGACAGAGACGCCGCGCGCGCGACGTCCCGAATCGTAATAGCCATATCTCGTCCCCCCGGGACTTTTAGAAAGAAAGAGGCATGCTCAGGCCGTTCGCTTCCACGACCGCAAGCCCGTCGGCGATATTTTCCACCTTGAAAATAATCACCGCGGTTTCGCCGACTTTGTCGAGAGCGGCGTACAGGTACTCGATGTTTATGCGGTTTTTTTCAAACAGGGACAGCACGTCGGCAAGGCTTCCCACCTTGTCTGAAACGGTTACGGCGAGCACGTCGGTCGTCTTCGTGGTGAAATGCGCGTCGGTCAGGATTTTCAGCGCCTTCCCGGGATCGTCCACGATCACCCGAAGGATGCCGAAATCGGCCGTGTCGGCAATCATGATGGCGCGGAGATTCACCCCGCCGTCCTTGAATACGCGGGTTACCTCGGCGAGCCGGCCGGAAGAATTTTCAAGAAATATCGAAATCTGCTGTATCTTCATGTGTACTCCTTACAGGTGGCGTTTGTCGATGACGCGCTTGGCCTTGCCGATGGAGCGTTCGAGGCTCTTGGGCTCCACGAGCTTGACCTTCATGGAAATGCCGAGCTTGCTCTTCATGACGGACTCGATCTTGTTCCGCATCGCTTCCATATCCTTGGTTTCGTCCGAGAAGGCGTCCGGATTGACCTCCACGTGGAGTTCCGCTTCGTCCAGGTGCGTCTGCGCGCTCCGGTCCACGATGATGAGATAGTTCGGCTCGACTCCCTGGATTTCGATGAGGGCGTGCTCGATCTGGCTCGGGAATACGTTTACTCCGCGGATGATCAGCAGATCGTCGGTTCTGCCGAAGAGGCGGTGGATGCGCCGGGTCGTCCGCCCGCAGCCGCAGCGTTCCGGGATGATGAAGGTGATGTCTCGCGTCCGGTAGCGGATGAGCGGGGTGCCTTCCTTGGTGATGGTGGTGATGACCAGCTCGCCCTTTTCGCCGTCGGGAAGGGGCTTCCCGGTCGCAGGATCGATGATTTCAGGATACCAGAGGTCCTCGTTCACGTGCATGCCGTACTGGCCTTCGCATTCGAAGGCGACTCCCGGTCCGGTTATTTCGGTCAAACCGTAGATGTCGTAAGCCTTGATGTTCCAGGCCTTTTCGATCTCCTTGCGCATGTTCTCGCTCCAGGGCTCAGCTCCGAAGCAGCCGGCGCGGAGTCCGAGCTTGGTCGGATCGATGCCGAATTCCTTCGCCTGCTCGGCCATGTACAACGCGTAGGAGGGAGTACAGGTGATGAGGGTGCTCTTGAAATCGCGGATGAGCATGAGCTGTTTTTCCGTATTGCCGGAAGAGATCGGGATGATGGTCGCGCCGATGCGCTGGGAGCCGTAGTGGGTTCCCAGGCCTCCGGTGAAAAGACCGTATCCGTAGGCGTTCTGGACGGTGTCGTTGCGGGTGGCTCCGGCTCCGGAAAGGGTTCGCGCCATGCCTTCTGCCCAGTCGTCCATATCGCGACGGGTGTAGGCGTCGACTACGGGCGTTCCCGTCGTTCCGCTGGACATGTGGATTTCCACGATTTCCGACTGCGGAACCGCTAAAAGGCCGTAGGGATAGGTGTCGCGAAGATCGTCCTTCGAGGTGAACGGCAGCTTCGCGATGTCTGAGAGGGTTTTAATGTCGGCGGGACAGATTCCCGCCGCTTCCAGCTTTTTCCGGTAGAAGGGCACGTTGGTGTACACCCGCTCTACCAAATTTTTCAACCGGGCGAACTGCAGCGTCTGCAGCGACTCCGGACTCATGCATTCGTGTTCAGGGTTCCAGATCATAATGGAATCGATTATACACCGATTCCCCGAATGAGACCATAAAAAAGAAGCAGAGAATCGGCGCTACAGCCGCATGCCGAAGACGCGCTACATCTGCATTCCGACGGCGGCGCTGAAGGCGAGGCGGGACGCGGCGGCGTTCCATCCGGCGCTTATGCCGACGGCGGGAACCGCGACTTTCCGCAGAAAGATGGTGAAGGCCGCTCCCGGTCCGTGAAAGAAGCCGCCTTCTTTTTCGCCTTCCAGACCCTGGGATGCGAAGCCCGATTCATAGAAGGCTCCTGCCGTGAAAATTCCCCAGGAGGTTTGGGCGAACGGATAGTCTATCGAGGCCCTGCCGGCGATCCATTTGTCGGAGCGGAGCGTAATGCCCTGAAGGAGCTGCAGGCGGGTAAGCTCGGTTTCCGCCGAGGGCGGGCGGTCGGAGAATTCGCCGGCGGCTAAAATCTGGAAGGCTGTCTCTTTCGGGAGTTTGAAACCGGCCGCGAGGTTCGCCCGCGCGGAATTCCATTGAGACTCGCCCTCCACGGGAAATCCGTGCCTGAAATCCAGAGAGGCCGAAAGGCCCGAATCATAGAAAAGCCGGCGCGTTTTGTCTGACCAGTAGACGCCGACTACCGGCGATATCCACAGGGAATCCTGAGGGGCGGCGAAAGATTGAGAGGCGTCGTAGAGGCGGGAAATGCGGGCCTCGGTTCCGGCAGTGACGCCGAACTTGGGAGACAGGGGAAAGGCGGCGTCTGCGCTGACCCGGCTGTCCAGAGACTTCCAGGACCGGTAGGAAGAGCCTTCTACGAAGTCGGTCGTTTCCTCGCCCCGCGTGAGGTTGGAGAAGAAGGTGAAGCCGGGGCTTTCCTTGTCTATCTGGTAATTGACGAGAAACATCGCGAATTGCTTATCGGGGGAGCCGAAGCCTCCCGTTACAAGGGTCGCGCCGGTGGAAAAAAGGTTCGCCTCGATGACGAAGAGGCCGAACATCTGCGTGCTCGACGAGGCGTACACGAGGGGTACAGGAATAAAAGTCCGCTTTTCCTGAAGCGTTACCACCAGAAACACCGCTTCCTCCCGTTGGTCGAGCGCGAGCTCTACTTCGCTGAAAAGACCGGTTTTCAGGTAGCGTTGTTCTATTTCTTCCAGAGCAAGAGTAGAAAGAGGGTCTCCCCGGGAAACGCCGGAAAGCTCGCGCGCCCGCTCCGGGTCGAGTTTGAACTTTCCGCGAAGCTCGACGTCCGTTACGGGAAGGTCGCCGAGCTCGGCGATGAGAGACTGCTGGCGCTCGCGGGTGAAGGCGGCGGCTTCGGCGAACGAGAGAGCGGAAAGGAAAAGGAGAGCGGCGCAGAAAACGGCGTTTTTGTTTCGAAGCACGGTCATACTGTCCTCCATACTGCGAATATACGCATGGTCGAGCGGCGACGACTATGACTTAATCACACTGAGACACCGAAAGAGCGACATGCTCGTCACTCTTTGGGCCGCAAATCGCTCACCCGTTTCGCCTTGCCTTCCGAGACGGGCAAACTGCCGGGCTGTTTTATCTCCAATACGGGATTTATCGTTATGAGGGCCTGCAATTCGCTTTTAAGCCGTTCGCGCAGGGCGTTGATGACGCGGGAATCGTCGGCGAACATTTCCGGGGTTATCTCTACCTGGACGGTGAGCTTGTCCAGGACGCCGTCCTTGTCCACGATGATGAAGTAGTTCGCGCCGACGCCCTTTGTGCGCAGCAGCACTTCCTCGATCTGGCTGGGGAAGACGTTGACGCCGTTGATGATGAGCATGTCGTCGGTGCGGCCGGTGAAGCGCGCGATGCGGCGGTGGGTGCGGCCGCAGGCGCAGGGTTCGGGGATGAAGCGGGTGAGGTCCCGCGTCCGGTAGCGGAGAAGGGGCATCGCGTCGCGGCAGAGGATGGTCAGCACGAGCTCGCCGATTTCGCCTTCCGGGACGGGAAGCAGGGTGTCGGGGTCGAGAATTTCGGCGATGTAGCGGTCTTCCCACACGTGCATGCCGGCGCGGTGGACGCATTCGAAGGCGACGCCCGGGCCGTTCATCTCGCTCATTCCGTAGCAGTTGTACACTTCGATGCCGAGCTTGTCCTGGATTTTGAGGCGGAGTTCCTCGGAATGGGGCTCGGCTCCGGTGACGGCCATGCGGAGGCGGAGGTCGCCGCGCGAGTAGCCTTCGTCGGCGATGGCCTGGTGGAGGTGCAGCAGATAGCTGGGAGTGGCATGCACCATCGTGGTGCCGAAGTCCTTCATGAATTTGAGCTGGCGCAAGGTGTTGCCGGCGCTGGTCGGAATGACCATGGCGCCGAGGAGTTCGGCTCCGTAATGGAAGCAGAGCCCGCCGGTGAAAAGGCCGTAGGTCATCATGTTTTGCACGACGTCGCCGCTGGTCGCTCCGGCGGCCGTGAGGCAGCGGGCCATGGTGTCGCTCGCGAGATCGAGGTCTTTCTGGGTAAGGTAGATGACGGTCGGCGTTCCGGTGGTGCCGCTGGAGGCGTGCACGCGGACGACCTGGTCCTTGGGCACTGCCAGGAGGCCGAAGGGATAGGCCTCCCGGAGATCGCCCTTCGAGGTGAATGGTATCCGGGAGAGGTCCGCAAGGCTCCGGATCTCGTCCGGGGAGGAAAGGCCGGCCTCCTCCAGGCGCGGGCGGTAGAACGGCGTTTTGAGGGCCTGGGCTATCTGGGTTCTCAGCGCGGCCGTCTGGATCTTTTCGATTTCAGGCCTCGGGGCGGTCTCTATCGCTTTGTCCCGGAAGGGAACGGATCTTTCAGCCATGCTCTTACGCCTTTTCCCCGAGGGCGAGCGCTTTCATGTTGATGTCCACGAGCTTCGGGTCTTTTTTGGCGAAGGTATCATGCACGCTTTGCGCAAGGGCTTTTTCGCTCACCGGGAGGGAAGAACTCGCCGCGCCGATGAGGACCATGTTGACGGATTTAAGGTTTCCGGCTTCGCGGGCAAGGGCTTCGGCGGCGACAATGCGGCTGCGCTTGAGAGTGCGGATTGCGGCGTAGAGGGTTTCGACCTCCGGATAATCCGGAATGTTGACGAAGGGCTCGGCAGCCGTAACCAGGATGCCTTCAGGCTTGAGCCAGGACAGATAGCGCAGGGATTCCATGGGCTCCATGGCGAGGATCATATCCGCCCCCCCGGTGGGGATGAGGTCGGAGGAGATGGGGCCGTCTGCTATGCGCATGTGGGCCTGGACGCCGCCGCCGCGCTGGCTCATGCCGTGAACCTCGGATTGGCGAACCGTAAGGCCGTCGATCATGGCGGCCCGGGCGATTATCGTCGCGATGGAGAGAACTCCCTGTCCGCCGACTCCGGCGAGAATAATATCGTATGTCATTTCGAGGCCTCCCCGGCGGCGGATTCTTTTTTCTTTCTGAGACGATGGGCTTCAAGGCATTCGCGCACCATGATGATGACGGAAAGGCCGCGATGCTCGGCTTCTTCCATGAAAACAGCGGCGTTCTGCTCGATCATGTTCGGCTTCGCCTCGATCACCCGCAGGTGGGCGGGGTCCACGCCGAGGCCGATCACGGCCTTTTCCAGCTGGTTCGAGGGGAGCATGGTCGGCTGGCAGCCGGTCATCGCGACGATGGAGTTGTCGAGGATGATGACGGTCATCGGCGTTTTGGAGGCGACGGCGTCCACGATGCCGGTCAGGCCTGAATGGAGGAAGGTAGAGTCTCCGATGACGCCGAAGGCGTATTTGTATCCGGCGTCCGCGGCTCCGCGGGCCATGCCGATGGAGGCGCCCATACAGACGATGGTTTCGATCGCCTTGAGCGGGGCGACGGCTCCGAGGGCGTAGCAGCCGATGTCGGCGGCCACGACGGTGGACACCTTGCCTTCTTTCGCGTTCAGCCGTTCGACGGCAAGATTGAGCGCACTGTAGGAGTCGTGGTGGGGACAGCCCTTGCAGAGCTGGGGCGGACGCGCGGAGAGAGCGGGCATCTTGAAGCCGTCGAGGGCGGTGGCCCGGGCGGGAAGGCCGAGGGCGGCGCGAACGAGTTCGGGATTAAGCTCGCCGGTGCGAGGGAGGCTGCCGGTAAGCTTGCCGATCACTTTGACGCGTCCGGGCAGGATGCCCGCAAGCTGGCGCTCGAGGAAGGGCATGCCCTCCTCGATGACGAGGATGGTTTCAACCTTCTCGGCGAGGCTGCGGATAAGGTCGGCAGGGAACGGAAGGGCCGCAACATGGAGGATCGAGGGAAGCCCCTCTTTTCCGCAAAGATCTGCGTATTCGGCCATGTTTTCGGCGAGGTAGTTTTTGCCCAGGCCGCTGGTGACGATGGCGAGGTCTTTGCGAGCGGGATTGAGCGCGAGCGTGTTGCGCGGATAGTCTTTGGCCCACTCGCGGAGCGTTGTCTGCTTATCGAGCATCTTGGCGTAGTTTTTGCGGGCAAGCGCCGGCAGGAGCATCCAGTCCGCGGGGCTGCCCTTCTCGAGCGCGTTTTGCGCGCGCGCGGTGTCCGCGACATGAACGACGGCGCGGGAGTGCGCGAGGCGGGTGACCATCCGCATGATGACGGGAACGGCAAGGCGCTCTGAAAGCTCGAAGGCCTCGGCTACCATCTCGTAGGCTTCCTGCTGGTTCACCGGTTCGAAGAGGGGAACCATGGCGAAATCCGCGTAGTAGCGGGTATCCTGTTCGCCCTGGCTGGAGTGCATGGAGGGGTCGTCGGCGACGACGCAGATCAGGCCGCCCTTTATCTGGCACAGCGACGAGTTCATGAAGGGATCGGCGGCCACGTTGAGACCGACGTGCTTCATGGTCACGATAGAGCGCTTGCCGGCGAAGGAAACGCCGAGAGCTGATTCGTAGGCGGTTTTTTCGTTCGCGCACCAACGGGCCACGGGACCGCCCCTGGTTTCGAACTCGTCGACCAGATATTCGAGAATCTCGGTGGAGGGGGTGCCGGGATACCCGTAACTGCCGGACACGCCGGCATGAAGGGCGCCCAGGGCAAGGGCCTCGTCTCCGAGCAACACTAATTCTTTCATGAAAATCACCTCTTAAAAATATATATGCGAGAGAAAATTATCCTGTTTTTGCCGGATCAATCGGAAAACGCGCGATCGATCACCGAGGAGTCAACCTTCGGTGTGACGAGGCTCACCGCCGGAACCACGATAAAGGGAACCAGCATGGCGATGCTCGAAGCAAGCGGAGAACGAGGCGCGCCGAGCACGAAAAACAGCGTTACGGCCGTTCCGGCTCCGGCGAAAAAGCCCGCGTAGGCGCCGGCCTTGGTCACTCCCTTCCAGAAGATTCCCAGAATGTATGGTGCCATAAAAGCTCCCGAAAGAACACCCCAGGACAGGGACATGAGGGTGACGATGAAGCCGATCTGCATCCTCGAGATGGCCCAGGAGCAGAGAATGAACACGCCGCTGAGGATTCTGATCATCAGGAGGGAGGTTTTATCGCTTACCTCGGGATGGAGATAGCCCTTGTACAGGTCGATGGTGATCGCGGAAGAAGAAACCAAAATCATGGACGCGAGGGTGGACATGGATGCCGAAAGAACCAGCAGCATGATGAGGGCCATCAGCGCCTCCGGCAGGTGGGTCGTCAGGAGAGTCGGTACGATGAGATCGTAGTTGACGGCGCCCGAGGCGAGCCGGGGAACCGAGTCGAGGTCGAGGAACACATGGCCGAGCATGCCCGTGCCGTAGGCGCATACGCCGATGATCAGGGCGAACACGGTCGTGATCACCGCCGCGCGGCGGATCATCAGTTCGTCCTTGATGGCGTAGAATTTCTGGACCATTTGAGGCAGTCCCCAGGTTCCGAAACTGGTCATGAATATGAGAGAACCCATGGTCAGCAGAGACGGCCTGCGGCCTTGGGGAACATGTTCCTCATACCCCTGAGCGACCGCCTGCAAGGCGCTTTGGAGCCCGCCGGCCTTGGAAACCAGTATGACGAGCATCGATACGGCTCCGACGATCATGATGAAGCCCTGGATGAAATCGGTGAGGGTTACGGCGAAGTAGCCGCCGAGAATCAGATACAAACCGGTGATTCCGACCAGCACGAGAAGGGCGAAGTCGTAGGAAATGCCGAAGGTGGACTCGAACAGGTGCCCCAGCCCTTTGAATACGGATGCCGAATACGGAAGCAAAAAAACGAAGATGAGAACGGCGGCGATCATTTTAAGGTGGTCTGATCCGTAGCGGGCTTCAAGAAACTCGGGCATCGTCATGACGTCGAGGCGCTGCGTCATGCGGCGGGTTCGCTTGCCGAGGACGAGCCAGGCGCCGAGAGCTCCGAACAGCGCGTTTCCGACGCCGATCCAGATCGCATTCAAACCCATATTCCAGCCCTGATTTCCGGCGAATCCGATGAAGATGACGGCGGAAAAGTAGGTGGTTCCGTACGCGAAGGCGGAAAGCCAGGGGCCGAGCGTTCGGCCGCCCAAAAAGAAATCCCCCAGGGTGCTGGTCTTTTTCATTCCCCAGACGCCGACGGAAACCATAACGACAAGAAAAGCTAAAAGCATTACCAGACTATACATGACTCTACTCCGCTCTCAGTGATGAAGGTGGAGCCAGTATAGCCTGAAATTCGGAAAACGGGAATTGAAAATTGCAGTCTCGCTGTAGAAACTGCTTTTTTACTGAACGTCAGAGACTGTAGATCAGTTCCCCGGCAAGAATTTCTCCGGCGAGTTTTTTCCGGGCGGCGTCAAGGGCCGCGCTTTTGGTTTTAGCCGTCTCGGTGTGGGAAAGCGTCGTTCGGAACAGCTCGGAGCCGTCCAGAAGATCCCGGGCCGCGACGCTTGCGGTGATGCTGCAGGTCCATAGACCTTCCGCGTTCTGTTCAAGGGATTCGATCCGGGTGGTGCCGAAAATATATCGGCGCACGGCTCCGGCGAACTGATTTTTTGCCGCCTGAACGATCGTTTCTTCGCTTTCGCTTGCGAGCCTGGCAGGGAAATCCGCCATGCCGATCCGTGAAAATCCTTTTTGAACCAGGGGCATCAGGAGGGCCGTGGCGCTCGCGTTAGAGGAGAGCACCGGCTTTCCGGCGGCGTCGTGGTCGAGAATCGCGATAGTCGTGGGCACGGAGCGTGCCGAAGCGGAGACCAGATACGGGAAGCCGGCGCCGAGGGAGCCGGAGCGCTTCAAGGCTTCTATTTTATCGGAAACAACCGGATCGCGCGAACCCATCGAAGCGGCGATCGCAAGAGTGCCCTTTGCCGAGCGTTCGGGAACCGGGGCTGCGAACGAGCAGAGGCCGGCCTCGTCGGTTACGAGGTTCCGGGTTTCCATGGCTATTGATCCGTCCGGCGAACGGACGGGAAGCCAGACCATGCAGGACAAGCCGGCTGCGGGCGCGGATTCTCCGCCGATCAGGCGGGTCGCGCGGACCGCGAAGTCTTTTTTAAAGGCTTTTCCGGCTGTCGTTTCGGGAGGAACAGACACCGCCTCGAAGGAAAGAGATTCCAGTGCGGCGGTTATCCGGGCGCGAGCGGACTCCAGGCGAACGGCGGCCGCGGGCGAATCCGAAGCGGAAAGCAGCGAATACAGGGATTCGCCGGCGGAAAGCGCGAGCGCAAGATCGAAGGCTCCCAGAGCCTGATCGAGATCGGCTTCGTACAGGCTTGCGCGGGCGAGCAGATCCTCGTCCCGGGTCTTTGAAATACCGGAAAGATGGGCGCCTTTTTGCGGATCCCCGGAAACTTCCTCGGCCGAGCCCGACAACAGCGAAAACCGCGAGGCCGAAGGCTCGAGCCTCAGGGACGGAACAGTCGAACAGGAAACCAGCAACAGCGCGGAGGCGCTCACGATCAATAAACGGCGAATCATCGAATAAACCTCATCTCATGAATAACTTTTGTAATCAGGATATCACGTATTCTTGCATAGAACAAACTCAAGGGATAGAATACCGTATGCGTGCAACCCGAGCAATCATACATTTGGAAAATTTACAGTACAACATCGGCCTTATCCGCGAGAGGCTGCCCAAGGGGACGAAGCTCTGCGTTCCGGTCAAAGCCGACGCCTACGGACACGGAGCCCTGCGCGTGGCGGTGGCGGCAATCAGGTCGGGAGCCCATTTTCTCGCGGTTGCCTCGGTGCAGGAGGGGATAGATCTCCGGGAAGCGGGAATCGTCGCGCCGATACTGTCCTTAAGCCTCCCGATACCGGAAGAAATCCCCCTCATCATAGAACACGAACTGACTCCCCTTGTAGTCGACGGAGAGTTCATCCATCAGCTCGGAGAAGTCGCCAAGCTGATGGGAAAGAAAGTTCCGGTTCATCTGAAAATCGACACCGGCATGAGCAGGATCGGCTGCGCGCCGGGACAGGCGGCCTTTTTAGCCAAACAGATCGCTCAGGAAAAACACCTCGTTCTCGAAGGAACAGCCACGCACCTGGCGGCGGCCGATTCGACCGCGCCGCAAGACATCGCGTTCACGCGCGGACAGCTCGCGCAGTTCGACCGGGCGCTCGAGGAAATCAGAAACGAAGGAATAGATCCGGGAATCGCCCACGCCGCGAATTCAGGAGCTGTTTGCCAATATCCCGAGGCCGCGTACGGAATGGTCCGGCCGGGAATACTCATTTACGGGTATCCGCCGTCGGAAGATTTAAAGGACTGCATTCCCGTAAAACCGGTGATGGAGCTGGAAACCAGAGTAGTCGCCATCAAGAAGATCGAAGCGGGGACGGCAGTGTCCTACAACCGGACATGGACGGCCCCGGAGGACACCTATATCGCGACGCTGCCGGTCGGGTACGCTGACGGCTTGCTCCGCCGGCTCTCGCCGGGAATGAGCGTCCGCATCGGAGACAAGCGGTTTCCCGTGGTGGGAAGAATCTGCATGGATCAGTGCATGGTGGACATCGGGCCGGACCCCTGGGTTCAGCGCTGGGACGTAGCCACCATATTCGGCCCGGAACCTTGCGGAGAATCGGCGAGGGATCTGGCCGGGCTGGCCGATACGATTCCCTACGAAATTACCTGCGGCATAAACCGCCGCGTTCCCCGCGTCTATCTCGGAGACGAAGCGAGAAACTGGTAGGCCTAGGCGGAGCCTTGGCCGGGACTAGGCGGAGCCTTGGCCGGGACTAGGCGGAGCCTTGGCCGGGACTAGGCGGAGCCTTGGCCGGGACTAGGCGGAGCCTTGGCCGGGACTAGGCGGAGCCTTGGCCGGGACTAGGCGGAGCCTTGGCCGGGACTAGGCGGAGCCTTGGCCGGGACTAGGCGGAGCCTTGGCCGGGACTAGGCGGAGCCTTGGCCGGGACTAGGCGGAGCCGCGCCCTGCAGGGTTCCGGCAGCGTTGCGCCGGCAAAGACCCCGGCGCGGCCTTATTTTTTTCCCGCGGTCCACACCCGTTCCCAGGTCATGATGTCGCCGCTTTCGATTTTAAATGAATAAAAGAGCTCGGGGCTGATGACGCCCGCGTTGCCCCACAAATGCACGCCGGACGGCTTGAACGAGCCGCATTCGCAGAGCGACAGGCCGGTTCTCTCGTCGGTAAGCGTCCAGCCGGCGGCGAGGCCGTCCTTCTCGCCTACTCCCTCGGACAATCCGCCGAGGTAGAAATCATGGCGGGGCCGGCAGCGGAACTCGATATCCTTTTCATTGAGGGCGAGCACGCCGTCGGGATTCACGTTTTCGATCAGCCGCGAAGGCTCGGGAGCGAAGGGCAGGATGAGCCGGTATCCGGGACCGACAGGACGTCCGTCGAAGGACAAAAAGTTGTGTACATATTCGTCGGTCTCGATGACCTTCTCGCCGATGTTCTCGAGCGTATAGGAAATCTTGAGGGAGGGTCCTTCGATGCGGACTTCTTTCGTGTACCGCCAGCCCCAGCCGTTGCGAACGCCGGAATCCGAATGAAATACGGCCCGGTCTTTAGCCGGGTTTTCCCAGGACGTTTGAACCGGCTCGACCTGGTACCGGGTATAAAAGAAATACGGCTTTTCATCGCGGCGGAGCCAGCCGGTCCCGATTTTCGGGAACCATTCGCCGGGAGCGACGTCGTCGTATCCGAGAACCTTCTTAATCCCGAATTCGTTGTGCAAACCGCGGCCGAAAATCTTCGGATTCCGATGGAACGCGGGCTTCTCCTGGCCGAGCAGCTCGTTTCCCTTCCATCGAAAGGACGAAACGAGGCCGTTCCAGTCGAAGCGGCTTCCCCGGTATCGCTCGCCGGCTGTTTCAATCTGTATTTTCAGTTCATCGTTCTTCAGTTTTATTGCCATATTACGCTCGCACCTTTTCAACCATGGCCGCGAAATCGACCGACTCTTTCCGCGCGGTTTTAATGAATGAATTGTCTTCTACCTTGCCGAGAACGGCGTCTCGTTCGGCGTCGTTCCGGTAGGTTATGCCCCGGAAGGGATTGGCGTAATCCTTCTTTTTGGTGATGTATACCTGCTCTTCCACGTATTTGCGGATTTCCAGTCCCTGATCCAGCAGCCCGTTCCATTCGGCCTTCGATATCGAGGCCTTTCCGGTAAGGCGGCGGAGAATCTCCCAGGCGTTTTCTGCCTTGTCGCGGGGATACACGGCCCACCACTGGTCGTATTGGGCGTGCACATCCTTCCACGAATCGATGATGCCCGAACGCACCGCGTCGCGAAGTCCGTCGACCTTCGCCTCCGGAGCGAGCTGGCCGCCCAGATTAACCCACTCGAGGGAGACTTTCGCGGGAACCTGCGCCGCGAAATAGTCGAAATGGATGGCGTACTTCGAGAGGTAGGAGGCGACGGTTCTTATGCCGTAGAAGAGGAGCATTTGCCGATAGGCGCGCCAGGCGCGGACGGCTTTCACGATCCTGACCGGGCGCTTGCCCTGCTCCATTTCCTCGGCGGAAATAAAGAGCGCGTCGACTACTTCAGGCTGGCCTTCCAGGAGCTCCCGGCCCTTCGCCGCCAGTTCTGCGTCGGAAGGCAGCGGTTTGGAAGAAGCGTCGTTCTGCGCGCGATACCAGGCCCGGCCGGTCAAACGCTCAAGAATGAGAATTCCGTCCATCAGCTCCTTCGCCGTGTCGGGGGCGAGGTGGTCGGCTTCGATGCGCTGGACTATCGTTTTCCGCTTGTCTCGAGTGCTGTACTTCCAGCTGTTCCGCTCGAGGGCGTACATGTTGTACATCCAGTAGTACGCGGGCATGATGTTGAGGGTGTCGGATTTGCGGTCTTCGTACACCATGCTGAACGGCAGGGGGATGTTCATCTCCGCCGGGTAGCTTCCCTTGGTGAGCAGGGTGTAGCTCGCGAAGCGGCAGTTGTGCTTGAGGGTGCTGGAAAGCCCGGGCCAGAAGCCGCGGCCTGCGATGATTTCGCCGTCGTTTCCGCGGCTGTTGTGGTTGGAGCCGACCGTCGCTCCGGCGGCCATGTTCGATTGACCCATCACCAGGGTCGCGATGAGGAAGGAATTGTTGTGGTGCTGTTCGTGGGCCGGGAAAACGAGATTGTTCAGAACCTCGCAGCAGGAAATCGTCGAGTTGTCTCCTAAAATGGAATGGATGAGGCGGGCTCCGTATTTCAGGGACGAGTTGTTGCCCAGCACGAAGCGGACGGCCTTGACGCCGTAAAATACCCGGCAGCCGTAGCCGATGATGCCGTTGACGAGTTCGCAGCCCTCTCCGATCTGGGTGGGTTCCTGCGGACTCGACTTGATGGTGAGGTTTTTCAGCTTATTCGCGCCCTTTACATAGCTCGAAGGGCCGAAATTGACGTCCTTGACGACCTGGCAGCTCTTGACGACCGAGCCGTCGCCGACGACGCCGTACCAGCCGCGGCGGGAGTCGGCCTGATTTTGCGTGATTTCCTTAAAGCGGTCCATCAGCTTCGCGTCGTCGCGGTAAATGGTCCAGAGGTAGGCGTCTGCGCAGATCATGTCGGCGAAGGGCAGGACAGAGCGGCCGCCGGCTTCGTTGAGCGGATCTATCCAAATTCGGACGTCCTCGCTCTCGCCGTCTTTTATGATGCCTTCTCCGAATTTCGCGTGATTCGTCGTCGCCATCTCGTCGATCCGGCTCATGATGACCTTCTCTCCGATGATGTAATGAGCCAGATTCGCGCAGTCGTGGATGGCGCAGTCCTTCCCGATATCGCAGGCGATGATCCGCGAATTCGTAACTCCGACGGGCACGACGAAATCGTGGTATTGCAGATATTTCGCCTCGAGCGGACCGAAGCGGACAAGGCCGGCGAAGAGGCTGTTGCGAATGAGGCCGGGATCGAAAGGATCCTCGACCAGAAACTGCATCCAATCGGTGCAGGTGTTTCCGTTGCGCGCGAGGGTTTCGATCTCTTCGGACGAAAGGTGCCTCCATTTTCGCGAGGCGGCGTTGGATTGCATGTCGCGGAAGGCATATTCATGCGGATTCCCGGCTAGATATTCAGGAGGAATGAAGCCGTAGCCGAACTGGTCGGCAGGCAATGTCGTTATTTCGCTCATAGCTTTCAGGCTAGCACAGAATTTGCATAATCTGCAATTCCCTGCTAGTATACTCCTTGCGTCTTTCGGGAACGACTCAGCCCCGGAAACAAATGATGCATAGCGCGGAGTGATAGCCGCGCGAAGGAGAAACACATGAGTACGCACATCGGAGCGAAACCCGGAGAAATCGCGGAAGCGATCCTGCTGCCGGGAGACCCCCTCCGGGCGAAGTTCATCGCCGAAACCTATTTGGAAAATCCTGTCTGCTACAACGAAATACGGGGCATGTACGGCTTTACCGGCACGTACAAGGGCAAAAAAGTGTCCGTTCAGGGAACCGGAATGGGACAGCCGTCCCTGTCGATCTATGTCAACGAATTGTTCAGATTTTACGGCGTTCAGAAAGCCGTCCGCGTCGGAACGGCCGGTGCGGTCCATGACTCGACGAAGCTCCGGGATATCGTAATCGCCATGAGCGCCTGCACCGATTCGGCTCTCAACACCCACCGCTTCGAGGGCCGCCATTTCGCTCCCACCGCAAGCTGGAACCTGGTGAAAAAATCCTGGGACGCCGCCGCCGCGAAGGGAATCACGCCTCTGGTTGGTTCGGTCGCGTCTTCCGACATGTTCTACGACGACGATTCCTTCTGGAAACGCTGGGCACAGTACGGAGTTCTCGCGATAGAAATGGAAGCGGCCGAGCTCTATACCCTCGCCGCCCAGTTCAACCGCGAAGCGCTCGCGATCCTGACGATTTCCGACCATATCGCAAAGGGAACCGCGACGACCGCAGAAGAAAGGCAGACCACCTTCAAATCGATGATGGAAGTCGCGCTGGACGCGATTACGGCCGACTGACGGACATGACCGAACTTCAGCCGACTGAAATCGAGCTGACGAACAGGAAAAAGCCCTCTGCCGGCAAACCGCGGAAGCGGGTTATTTTCCTGGTCTCCGTCCTCGTGAT
Source organism: Teretinema zuelzerae (assembly GCF_021021555.1). NCBI lineage: Bacteria > Pseudomonadati > Spirochaetota > Spirochaetia > Treponematales > Treponemataceae > Teretinema > Teretinema zuelzerae. The sequence goes on from NZ_JAINWA010000003.1 coordinate 1,173,226, forward strand.
CATACTTATTGTAACTGTATTGACGGGCATCCTGGCCAACCAGGCGTCCCGCGATCCGTCCATCGTTCAACCGGGAGAGCTTCCCGTGGCGGAAACGCCGATCGCGCCCTGACTTGACAGCTTCCGCCGATTCCTATATATTCGATTTTGCCCTGTAACGCAGGGCGATCCCCGGATGGTGGAATTGGTAGACACGCTAGTTTCAGGTACTAGTGCTCTCACGGGCATGGAAGTTCAAGTCTTCTTCCGGGGACTCAGGCAAATCCTTATGGTATAAGGGTTTGCCTTTTTTATTTCCCAAGCCCTAAAAGCTTCGGAAATGCCACTGTCAGATAGAATGTCAGATGGACTGACGAGGTATCTTTCGTGTGGCATACTCCCTTTTCCCTGTACCGCCGCCGCGTTTCCTACAGCCGAAAGCGCTCCTTTTACGTTCAATTTTGGGATCCCGAAAAAGGATCCTATCGTACCGGCGTATCCATACGCCAAATCGCAGTCAGAATGAATCTCGATCCCGACGAATGGGACATCGCAAGCCCTGCCGGTGCCCGCGCCGTGGCCACGGAAGCCATCAAACGCGGGCTCGTCGCCACCAGGGGCCTCGGAGACCGGAAGGCGGGCGACTACCTCGCCGAGTTCTGGGACTGGGATACCAGCCCGTACATCAAGGGACGACTCGCCCGAAAGAGCGATGCCCTTGGCAGAACCTACTGCCGAACCTGCAAGAGCTGGGTGGTCAGGTACTTCAATCCCTCCCTGGGAGAGCTGAAGCTCTCCCAGATCACCACGGGCAAGCTCGAAAGCTGGTTCATGGGCCTGAAGGACAAGAGTGGGCTGCACCCGCAGACCCTCAACAACATCCTCCAATCCGTCTCCATCGGCTTCAAGGAAGCCTACCGTCTCGGGATCATCCCCAGAAACCCGGCTGCCTCCATCCGTCCTCTCGGCGCTAAAACCGCCGAAAAGGGTATCCTCGACACGAAGGAGGTCAAAGCCCTCCTTGCCCTCGATTGGCCCGACGAACGCGGACGCCTCGCCTTTACCCTCGCCCTTATGGCCGGGCTCCGGCTTGGCGAGATCCAGGCCCTCTGCAAGGAGGACATTATGGACGACCACCTTCTCATTAGTCATTCCTGGGATAAAATGTACGGAATGAAATCCCCGAAAGGCAAGCGTTCCCGCATCGTGCCGGTACCCGAATCCGTCCTTTCGGAACTTCGGGATTTGGCTGGCAGGAATCCCTGGCTTAACGGGTTCGTCTTCTGGGACGAGAAAACGGGAGAAAGACCCCTCGTTACGAGGCGCATCGAGAACTGGTATTACGCCGCCCTTGAGAGAATCGGGATTCCCGGGGATACCGGCGAGAAACCCTCGCCCAAGAGCAGGCATGGCCGCGCGCTGTATTTCCATGGTCTTCGTCACCTTTGTAACTCCCTACTCCGGGGCGTATTGCCCGACGACAAGCTCAGGGCCGTCATCGGGCATGCCGACATATCCATGACCCGGCACTACGATCACCTGACCGACGTGGACCGGAAACTCGTGCTTGAAGCCCAGAAAGAGCGTTTCCTGGGCCTCATGCCGAAATGAGGGAGAGGGCTGTTTAGTAGACCCTCTCCTACAGCACACGGAATGCTGCAGGAGAGGTGTCGTAAAAAAGACCTACCTCATGATAGGGTAAGAAATCGAAGTGATAAATCAATAAGCTATTCCCCAAAATTCGTGAGAACCGCTTACCAAGGAAAAAGGTATTGATTGCGAACCTCTCATAAAACACCGAAAATACAGTATGAGAGGTTTGAAACCCCTTTGAAACCCTGAAGTGTAGGATTAACCCTCAACCACTTCAACAAAACCTAACGGCATATAGTCAGATCCCCAAGGATTGGAATAGACAACCTCCGGAGGCCAAGTGAACCCGTCTTCATCAATATATGAAGCCTTCTCTTGATTCCATTCATAATCGAGATAGTAGTTCCTCACAGCATTTTCTAGGACCTCCATAGCAGGTTCTTCTATAAGCGGAGGGAGATTAGGGAAAAGCGCAATCAAATTTTTCCATTCCTTAATTGCGTCTTCCCTAAGATCGGCAGCCCATTTATATCGTCTTGATAACCAAACGAACTGCGAAACCAAGAGAGTAAACTGAACTTGAACCCAAGATTCCATAATACTGTCCATAAAATCCATCCTTTGAGGCCAAACCTTCTGGCCTCGTACTGCGAATTTGTGATGCGGGGTTATCCACCCCGCTATGCTTTGATATTTAAATCGCCTACGTATTACTCATCAACATCGTCGTCATCGTCATCTTCGTCGTCATCTTCATCATCTTCAAAATACAAAGGAGGCCTGCACCAGTCGTCTCCCAACAGGGTAAAAAACGAATCATCCTGAAAACAGATTGAGTCGTCCTCATTCGTTAGTGATGCGTTTGGCTGCGACGCCCCAATGCATAACACAAAATAATTCCTTAGGGATTTTTCCATAAATTCCCAAGCGCCAATAGGAATCGCCGATGGGATATCGGGATGAAGCTTGTTCAGTTTTTGCCACTGACCATCAGCTATTTCGAGTAGCTTGTCAGCTAGCTCCTCATTGCCAGATAACCTAACGAACTCCGAAAAATAGCGTACGGCATGGGCCTTCGCCCAACGTCTCATGATCTTCTGCATGCATTCACTCCTTAGAGGTCGTTCCTTGTGACCTCACAATGTTAGTCATTCGCGCGTGCGGTCCTATGCCCCGCCCTAATACTTCTCAGCTGTGATAAAATCCAGGTTCAAATGAGTAAAGATGTTACTCGCCTTAACCGCAGATCTTCCATTCATTCTCACTGCCAGAAATCGAGGGATGCTCTTCTTGGAAGAGCATCTCTCATTCATCACGCAGTTGCCCCCCTTGCCGTGAATGGAATTATCGGGAAAGCTAACTCCTGGGCATCTTTTACCATTCGCAATTCGATGTCTGTGACGTGATGATAGTGGTCGGTCATTTCGGGGCTACTATGCCCGATGACCTTGCGTAGAGCCTCATTCTGAAGATGCGGTGCCATCATCGAGTTGAAGTAATGCCGCGTACTATGGAACCGAAGATTTCGTTCCCGTTGTTGTTCTTCGGTTATGCCAATCCCTTGAAGAGCACGATTCAGAGCCCACCTTGGTAATTTGTCGGACACGGGCTTTCCCGAATTTGATGAAGCGAAGACGAAAGCATCGTCATTCTTTTCCTGACCGACAAATGACCAGAGCTGATTCCACAGCCATGCCGGAATTGGTACGGTCCTCGTTTTCCCGCTCTTCGGGGATTTCAGCCCATGCGTCTTCGACCAGGAGTGCGTTATTGCGACGAGATACAGCTCGCCCGTCCCGTTTACACGGCATTGAAGATCTCCCTTTTTCAATGCAAGGATCTCCCCCATGCGCATACCCGTATGTATCGCGACCATGAACATAAGCTTACCGATGAGGGATTCCCATCCTAATGACAACAAGGAATTCACTTCGAACTGCTCAAAGCAGCCTGTAATTTTACGGCGTGCCGCAAAAGCAAGGATATTTTCAGTCGGATCCCGTTGGATTATCCATTGCGTTGCAGCGTACCGAAGTGGCTTTGTCAGGGACGCAAAAATCGCGTTGATCGTTTGTGGCGTTAGCTTTGGATATTTGTCACGAAGTTCCCGTTGGACTCTCCTTAACCAAAACGGCGTGACCTCAGCCAGGATGATGTCGTCACCGATAATCCTTTTTAGGTACCGAGCGAAGTAACTTCTCGTTGCCCGTATATGGTCCGACAAGAAGGCATTCTCATCCCGTTCCCTTTTTTCGGCGTACCATGATGAGTTCTCTTCTCCATAAAACCACTCAACGTAACGTCCGACGGGCATCTTTGCGGTAATTACCGTCATGCGCTGTTCATCGAGAAACTGCCTATACGCACGAGCCGCAACCTTTTCAGCTTCTGACCTATTTCTGGCACCTGTTGAACGGGCTTTCATCTCCTTTCCGGTGATGGGATCAAAGAAAATGTAATAATAGACTCCGTTACTCCGGCGGTAGATACGGTATTTTCGAAGTATCATAGTACGTCCTCGTTGCTCCTTTCGTTCATAAGGTACATCGCCAGCATTACCTGACTCGCAGGGTTGGCATTTTGTAGGGTTAACGCCTTCTTTTCAGTCATCTCCTCAAATGCGGAAACGATGAAGGGGTTTGCAAAATCTCGGAAGGCTTCCACAGACGCAATCGAATCTTCACCTGTCTTGATACGATCCAAAGACTCAAGCAGGACGTCAAAACTCTTTAGGAAATCTCGCACCGCCGGTACATGCAGCCAGAAAATTAACAGGTCCTTTACGTAGACATTCGGATACCCATAACCCCGGGAGGATCGATTTTCAGGATGTGCAGCTCCGAGGTACTCATCCATTACCTTCCTGAAGTCCTTGATAGTGAGAACCTTGATTTGAAGAAAAATCTCATGATCGCTCATCAAATTTCCATCATCGTCGTACGCGTAACCGAACTCTATAGCCAGATGCCGATAAATGAGCTTTGTCGATCTCACGTACGCATCGTACAGCTGGAAAATAGTCTTTGGCTGAGTGCTTCTCCCAAGCGGTGAAGTACCCGAAACGCATAGGTACACAAGAAAAAAGAGACCAGAATTCCTTATCAAGAACAGGAATTCTTCGTAATGAACCATAAGGGCTGTTCTCATACAACTTCACTCCATATCGCATTTCGCAGGCTGTACGTATTACGAATCATGACAGCCTCCCGTTTATTGCAGCCGTCGCGTAGTTCTGGATGAGCCAAGTAAAATAGATATCCAGATTCTCCTGCGTCGCAAGCCTTGACTCGAAGAAAAAATCCCGTTGATCTTTCTGGATTACTTTTCGGAAGGGAATATAGAAGGTTCTGTCAGAAATCGTCGATTCAGTTCCGTACTGCGGTTTCAAAGGATAGTTAGAATCACAAAAGAATTTGCACTGCGGATAAAACAGACGAAGCGAGTGAGTAACGAATGGATTCACTATTCCATCCCGGCCGGTAACTCTCTTGATAGCTGCCTCATTGAAAATCGAATCCTTCCCTAGCTCATCGATTCTCAAAAACCGAATACCTGAGCTTGTAAAGAGTTCCTTTGCCAAACGTTCTTCTTTTGATGGATGAAACCAATCGGGAGGAAATGTTGCGGAATAAGATCCGAACATCTTTTCGATAAGCTTGAATACCGTGCTTTTCCCAGCATTCTTTGGCCCCACGATACTCACAAACATCTTCAGAGTTTGCCAACCAATGAGACAGGTAGCAAAGAAAAAATGCAGGAGGTTTGACGTTGCTTCATCCCCTACGCATGAATCGATATAGTCCTTGATGGCTATAGTTCTAAGCCCCAAGTATTCAGATTCGAATTTCGCTCCTGTTTGGTACGTCAAACGATGAGCGATATAACGTCCGCTATCATGGATCCATTTATCCAGTCTACTTAGCGGGTCCTCGCCCCTTTCCAAAAGATTCATGAAGGCAGCAAAATTAAGTACCTTACGATTGGGCATCACTAGGAGGTGTTCAGACATGTAATTCATGAACTCAACCCGCAATTCAGGAAATTGCGCTAGGAGATCCGTCGGATTCCGTGGGACGGATCCTCCAGTACAGATAACGGCTTCCCTTAGAATAGTGAAGAGAACCCCCATACCAATCAAGAAATAGAGTCCGAATAAAATATGGAAGGCACGGTAACGGCCACCGCCATCTTGGGTATAGGCATAATTGTTCGGATTCATATCTTGATTTCCCTTTTCATCCTGAGGGATAAAATTGGGAACAGGTAACCCCTCTTCCATTTCATGCCGGTACATTATCACCTCCCTCATAATCATCAAAATCGGAAGGCTCATATCCAGCAAATGAACAGCAGGGTTTTACCAGCTCGAGTACGAGATTGGATCGAGAGGACTGTGCGGGAGTAGTTTCGATAAGAAAATTCTCGGCACCAAATCTTTCGCCAAACTCATGGGAAACTTGCACTGGCCTCACATATAAAACGAGATTGGGCGTGATGGGAAAATTGTGATGTTTTACCGAGTAGAAAACACGGAAAACCCTAGATCGCTTGTAACAGCGATACACGCGAACACGCATAGACAATTTCTGGAATAGGGTACGTATCATGTACACCTCCTTGGCCACTAATCTGGCGCAAAAGGCGCACCTCAAGAAATTGAGATTGATCAGATTTATCGAAGCACTGAGTCTCTTGATTACTATTTTTTTTGGAATTTGGAAAAATCTATAATGTAAAAATAAAGTATTGTATTATATATATTTAAGTAACAATTCAATTTAAAATTGAGAAAGGCTCTTTCAGTTTTTACTTCTTCGAAAGAGCCTTCCTGAAAAAAGATTTTATCTTTTTATTTCTCAAGTCTTCTTTTTAGTGTCTTTTGTGGGTAGGTGCGGCAGTACAAGTTGCAAGAAATCTCGTGTTTCATCTTGATCATCATGTCTGACCGAATGTATAGATTTTACTGTACAACTAAACTCAGTGGACTCAAATAAATCACCCCAGAAAGAATCAGGCATCCGTTTTTCAGACAGTGAATTTAATAAACTAATTACCCTTATAAAAGCTTTCTCTGAAAATTCCGGTTTTATCTTGATGCGAGGTCCATTATTGGAAGCTGTAATCTTTTGAATTACATCTTCATACGATTGAAGTTTTTGTGGGAGCGTAATTTTAATGAACTCGAGATACGGGTTCATATCCTTTTCTTCATTATTTTCGAATTCGGCTATCCCTTTACGACATAAATCACAACCTTCTAGAGCATACGCAATCGCTTCTTTCTCAGTATATTCATTTGCAATAAATTTCTTCATGATCTCAGGTGCCAGTGGATCATATTGGATTGCATTTTGAGCGTTATAAGGGGCAACCAAATTTCTCTTCTCTTCACTTTTTTGAATTTCAGCTTTAGCGGTATTCTCCATAAATTCCTCTATTCCCCCCGCCTCGCCCCTCCTCGTCTTTCATGACTTTCCGCCGAGGGCGTAACCAGATCCGTCGACGAAACTCATGAAAGGCGAAAAGTGGCTCGGCGGAAAATTATGCGGGCTCTACAGCCCGCTAGTCCACTCGTTTGAAAGTACTTCGGCTTGCTTGATCACGAGGTCAATCGCTTCCTCGGTTCGGTCGGGCGGGTACTTGTACTTGCGGAGCGTAATCCGCACCAAATTCCTGAGTTTTGCGCGTACGCTATCCCGGCGTTGCCAGTCTACCGTGGTGCTTTTCCTGAGTTTTTCCGTGATCTCATGGGCTATCTTCTTCAAGACATCATCGCCTAAATCCCGGACGGCGCTTTCGTTATTGGCGAGGGCGTCATAAAAGGCCATTTCATCGGGGTTGAGACCGAGATCTTCCCCTCGTTTCATCCCTTCCCTGAACTCTTTGGCGAGATTGATGAGTTCCTCGATGACCTGAGCGCTCTCGATGGACCGATTTCGGTACTTTTTCAGGGTATCCATCAGCCGATCGGAGTATTTCTTCTCCTGTACGAGGTTGGTACGCATCCGGGACTTAATCTCATCATTCATGAGCTTTTGCAGGAGCTCCACGGCAAGGTTTCGGGCGGGCATACTGCCAACTTCAGCCAAGAATTCATCAGAGAGTATCGATAAATCAGGACGGTCGAGTCCCGCGAGAGCGAAGATATTATCGATTCCCTGGGCGACGACGGCGTTATCCAGGATCTGCTTGAGAGCGTTATTCTTCTGATCTTCCGTAAGTTTTGAATCCGAGCCTGAAGCCTTCGTAATAACCGCCTTTACGGCCTGGAAAAACGCGATTTCCTCACGATTCGCACGGGCCTCATCCAGGGTCGAACAGAGGGAATGGGCCTTGCTGAGGGCGAGTACGGCATCAAAGAAACGCTTTTTCCCGTCATCGATACCCAAAACATGGTTCGCAGCGGGTACTAAAAGGGGTATCGGTTGGGCTTCATAGGCTGAATAATCGAATCCGTGGAATAATCCACGAATCACGTCGATATACTCAAGCATCATCGCATAGGCGTCATGGGTATCGACTGTCGGCTTACCCTTACCCCGTGATTGGGTATAGGTTACCAGGGCATTTCTGAGTTCATTGGCGATTCCGATATAATCGACGACGAGACCGCCCTCTTTTCCCTTGAAAACGCGGTTAACCCGGGCAATCGCCTGCATCAGGTTATGCCCTTTCATGGGCTTATCGATATACATGGTATGGCAACATGGCGCGTCGAAGCCGGTAAGCCACATATCCCGTACTATTACGATATTGAGGGGATCAACGGGATTCTTGAAACGTTTTTCGAGTTTCTTCTTGGTTTTAGCGTTATAGATATGCGGCTGAATAAGCGGTTTATCAGAGGCTGAACCGGTCATGATGATCTTGATTCCCCCCTGTAAGGGATCTTCTGAGTGCCATTCCGGCCTCAGCGCGACGATTTCGTTATACAAGTGGGCGCAAATTTCACGGCTCATACACACGATCATCGCTTTACCCGCGACAGATGCGGTACGTTCCTCGTAGTGCTCCACGATATCCCGCGCAACCTGTTCCAACCGGGGTTTTGCCCCAACGAGCTTTTCAAGGGCAGCCCACTTGCTCTTCGTCTGTTCCCGGGCCTTGAGATCCTCGTCATCCTCGATAATCTCGTCGATTTCGTCGTCCAGAACCGGGATTTCCGCTTCTTTCAGGTCCAACTTGGCTAGTCGGCTTTCATAATAAATCGGAACGGTTGCGCCATCCTCCACAGCGTCCTGGATATCATAGATACTCACGTACTCGCCGAAAACCGCCACCGTATCACGATCTTCCTGGGATACCGGCGTTCCCGTAAATCCGACGAAGGTGGCATTCGGGAGGGCATCCCGCATGTTTTTCGAGAATCCGTAGGTATATTTACCAGTTTTCCGGTTTAAGATCGCCTTATCGCCATATTGGCTCCGATGTGCTTCATCGGCCATAACCACGAGATTATGCCGGTCGTTCAAGATGGGGAAACGATCCTCATCTTCCCGAACCTGGAACTTCTGGATGGTAGTGAAGAAGATTCCACCTGACGGCCTGGTCGAAAGGAGCTCCCGAAGATCATCCACGTCTTCAACCTGTACCGGGATCTGCTTCAACAGCATTTTCGCGCCCGTAAAAGTCTCGAAAAGCTGCCCGTCCAGATCGTTCCGGTCGGTAACCACGATGAGGGTGGGATTCTTCATCGAAGCCTGCTGTAAGAGTTTCCCCGCGAAACAGGCCATGGATATGCTTTTCCCCGACCCTTGGGTATGCCAGATCACCCCGCCCTTCTTGCAGCCAGGAACCACACGGTCAGCATAATCCGCCCGAGGCTCTGCGGCCACATCCGGGTCATTCTCGGCGGCGATTACGGTGGCCCGAACCGCCTCCCGAACGGCATGGAATTGATGGTATCCAGCTATTTTCTTGATAATCGTGTCGCCATTAGTCTCGAATAGCACGAAATACCGGATGTAATCGAGAAGAAGCTCCTTATCAAAGAAGCCCTTAACCAAGGTTTCAAGCTCGAAGGATAGGAGCGGACGATCATTCTCGTTTTTGATGGTCCTCCATCGCATGAACCGCTCTTCATCGGCAGTAAGGGATCCAAGCCGGGCGTTTGTCCCGTCGGAGATGATTAAGGCTTCGTTATAGATAAAAAGGTCGGAAATCTCGGCTTTATAGGTCTGAAGCTGCTGGAAAGCGGCCCAGATATCGGCTTGCTCATCGGCGGGGTTCTTGAGTTCGATGACCGAAATGGGGAGTCCATTGATAAACACGACGATATCCGGTCGTCGCGGCTGCTTCGTCCCTTGGATTGTATACTGATTCGCGACGAGAAATTCGTTCGCATCGGTATTCGCGAAATCTATGAGCTTAACCCTATCCCCGGTTTTCCGCCCATCTTTCGCGTATTCTACCGGGACTCCATCAAGAAGCCATTCTTGAAACTGCCGATTATTCGCTATCGCGGTCAGAGCCCCGGGTTTCTGCATCCGGGCCCGAACTTCATCGAGGGCATGCGTCGGGATGGAAGGATTTAACCGTTCAAGCGCGCCGATTAGGCGCTTCGGAAGCACGACCTGGTGGTAATTATCCCGTTCAGGATAATCCCCGTCATGCGCGATATCCGGCCCGAAGGCATAATCGTATCCCTGATCCCGAAACCAGGAAAGGGTAAGCTGCTCAAGTTGGTCTTCGGTCATGTTTTGTTATCCCCATTTCAGGCAATATTATCTCTATTTTATCATAAAATACGGAAAAGAGAGGGAAAAGCAGAAAAGATCGAGGCAGATAGTCCTTGCAGGGGCAAAAAAAAGTCCTCCCGTTTTTACAGGAGGACTTGCGAATTCACTTTACCTCATACCTAGTACAAGGTTACCGGCTAGATGAGTACACCCAGTAAGCGCCTTTACCACACGATTTTATCGGAGGAAAGGTTTCTCCAGTTTCAAGGGGTATTCGCTTCTCGTCTTGTGTCGGGGAAGGAGTTCGAGTTCCGTCGGTATAACCGTCCCAGTCATACCAAGCTTTGTAGGGGGCTTTATCGCCCGTTTTGTATCGTGTAGCCATGTCAGTGCTCCCGATCTTTAGGAGGGAAAGGATCATTTCCGAGAGGGATTGTATCCTTACTCCGAATACGACCGTTAAGACCTTTTGTGATCAGCTCACCTCCACCCTGATTTACAAGGTTTTGATGAGCAACGGCTAACGCTTCTCCTTGTGTACCATGAAGGCTGGAAGCCTTCCCTGCGTCATTACGCTTGTTAACCCATGTACCGTCACTTCGACGATACACCATTCGATCATTAGCCATAAAATGGCCCCTATAAAAGGGAGCTTGACGAGTAGACCTAAAAGCGTTTACTTTTAACCTGAACTTACCGTTTTGCTCCCAGAGTAGAACAAAACCGATCGACGATCGGCTCAGGCCTGAAAGTAGCAGCTTTCAGGCCTTTTTTGTCCTTATTCACGAAGATAACTAATTGAACTACAAACGTCAACTTAAATATCAATTTTTTCTCATAATATTTGACAAAATGTCATAAATAGTCGATATTGTAAACAGGAGTGTAAATATTATGATTGGGGACCGTTTACGTCAAAAGCGTATTATTAACGGGATGTCTCTCCAGGACGTAGCAAATGAGCTGTCGAATCGGGGGAGAAAACTATCCCGAGCTATCCTTTCTAAATATGAGCTTAATCAATCCACGCCGAATGCCCTGGTGCTTCGCGATTTAGCCGCCATCTTAGGCGTAAAAACGGACTATTTTTTCTCTGAATCTGATATTTCCATAAACTGGCAAGCTTTTAGGAAGAAAGCATCTGTTACGCAGGTCACACAAGAGCGGATAAAAATTCTTGCAGGGCAAAAGGTTGAACGGTTATTACAAGTTGAGAGTGTCTGCGGCATAGAAGCAGAGAGCTCAGATCTTCCAGTATTCCGTACGATTACCACCCTGGATGAAGCTGAAGCTATCGCTGAAAAATTACGAATTCGATGGAAACTTGATGATTTGCCGATTAAATCGCTTTCGGAATTACTCGAGAGTAAGGGCATCGTATTAGTGCCTCTGCCCTCAGAAATAGCGGGTATGGATGGTCTTGTTGGTTCATTGGCAGGTGACAGAAAGATAATCGTCTATGACTTGGGAAAAAGCGTGGATCGAATCCGCCTTACCATCGCGCATGAGTTAGGTCACTTAGTTGGGGGAAATGAAGACTATAAATTAAACGAGAAGATCGCTAATCGTTTTGCGGGGGCTTTTCTTGCCCCTGCGAGGATGCTTTACCAAGACATGGGGACATCTCGTACATCATTTTCCATTCCAGAATTATGCTTACTCAAAGAGAAATATGGAATGAGTATTCAAGCGCTTACCTATCGAGCAAAGGACCTCGGAATACTAACGGAATCGGCGTTTAAAAGTATGTTTATAAGCTTCCGAAGCAAGGGAATTAGTACTGTAGAACCCGGAATATGGAATTACCCAGAGGAACCGACTCAGATAAAGCGTTATATTTTTCGCGCCGTTGCAGAAGGACGGATTTCAGAAACGAAAGCCCAAGAGATATATCCTGACTATCTTGAGGTGAAATCGGAGATGGAAATTGTTCCAGAATCGTCAATCCAGGCGTTCTTAGCTTTAACGCCCGATGAGCGTGAAAAACAGTTATTGTTGGCTTCAGAATCAATTGCAAGCTTTTATGAAAAGGGCGGGGCGTTAGGCGAGTTTGACATTTTGGATGACGTGGAGGAGTATGAATAATCCCCGGCGAGGCGAAGTATGGTTGGTCAATTTTGATCCAACCATAGGGTCTGAGATTAAAAAAACGAGGACTGCGGTGGTGGTGTCTTTAGACACCATCGGCCGACTCCCCCTCCGCATCGTCGTTCCAATCACAGGTTGGCAAGATGCATTCTCGAAATCACCTTGGCTTGTCCCACTAAAAAGATCCGTCACAAATGGTTTAAGAAAGGAATCAGCAGCGGATTGTTTTCAGATGAAATCTGTATCGGAAGAAAGATTTTCAAAGAAAATCGGATCCCTATCAGAAAACGAATTGGATGGAATTTGTACCGCAATCCAAATATGCATCGGTGCGATTTAACATAACATTCCTTATTAAATATCCGAAGGTGTTGACGAACTAGCTTGAGGTAAAGTTCGAAGTTCTTTTGATATGGAATCAAGGTGGCTCTGCATAGCCTGTTCCAATTTAGTCATATTTGATACCATCCATTGCACGATTTCGACCCAATTCTGTCTCGTATAACCATCAAAAGCCTTTGCATATTGAATTCGAGAGGACTTCTTACCAGGCAATTCTAACCAATCTAACGATTGCCCAAAGTCATGCTCTATTACTTCTTTTTTTTCTAGCAATTTATTAAAAGCGAATAGATTTTGTGTAGCATCCTGTCTTACTATATTCACTTGAATCCGGGATTCGTCCTTCCCAAAAATAAGTTCATAAATCAAGCCACTTGTTCCAGAACCGGCTGAAAGCCAATGATCCTTAGAAGGGCTAATACTATCAAATAGTCGACATTTACTCTTACGAAATGCCTCAAGAGCTGATTCCCAAAACGCTAATCGTAATAAATGACGTTGTTTTAATTCTTCTCCAGTCGCCTTTTCTTCCTTTTCTTTATCGGCCATGCCAATCATAAAGTCTTTACCTTCAGGGGGCGGAATAATTTGCTGGATATCCAAGAACAATTCATCTCCCCAAGCATAGGGTGTAGCTTTGAAGCATTGGCAGGATATACCATATTGAATAAGCCATAGTACTGTATTTGTAACTTCCTTCCGATAGTTTGCTGCCACGAGGAAGAGTCGTTGGCTTTGTGCCCGATTCAATACAACTTCGTTTATATCATTTTGGTCAAGGAACTCGAGTATTTTATCTTCCGCTTTTGCAGGTCCTATTCCATCTATTTTAGGAAGATCATTGAGGTATTTCTGATAGATGTCGATTATTTGACTTTTACTTAAATTCGCGCAATAACTCGCGTATTTCTGAACTTGCCAAACGACATCGCGTCCCGAATCATCCAGTTTATTCTCTATTATAACGAGCGACCCTTCCTTATCCAAAGCCAGTAAATCAAGCCGTTCTCGCGTTTCATCAAAACCATCAAATTCTTTTTGAATAAATAGAAGCTCTTCCCCAAAAACTTCGGGAGCATGCTCCAGCCATTCTTGGAGATGTTTTCGTTCTTCAAACTGGAGTTCTAAGAACCGTTTCACTTCAAGGGGAATAATTCTATTTGTATTTGGATCAATTTTGAACATATCACACTCCTTGATAATTACTAGGAATATTTCTGACCGATATTTTCCCAGACATCAGCTTGGGGATGAGGGTGTCACGAATATTTGCTAAAACTTTAATTTCCTGATCCTTTTGGGTTATCAGGTTAATGGTTTGGTGAGCTATTCTTCCAAATGCCGTATAAATTTCAATCGGGGGTATTACTACTAAATACTTTTCGAAGATATTAACCGGAACACGTTGCCTTCCACTCGATCCGGTCATATTTGCAATCGCAAATGCACGAAATGATTCATCTCGAGCAAAAAAATAACCAATTTCTGAAGGTATGGTAGATTGTGGTCGAATAACAATAAATTCAGTCGAACCCCAAGCTACTTCATTTATTTCAAGTGTATTAATGTATGCAGTTTTACCATTTTCAGTACATGGCGTAATTCTTGCAAAAATAGTATCTCCATTAACAAATTTTGATCCTGAAGTAAATTCACGATAGGTCATATCAATAACGGCAGGCCCTGCAATAGGAATATTCTTCATATCGATGTAACGGGCATTTTTCTTGGCCATCTTCGTAGCAGGATTAAACAGCAATAATTGAGTAATTGGCTTAATTTCCCACCCTTGCGGGATCAATCCGAGTTCTGACTCTACTAAGTTGTCAGGGAAGAGGGCCGCAGTGGCGTCATCCATACCCACGGGGTGTTCGCCTCGGGTTTTAGCGTAAACTGGATCAAAGTCCACAAACCAGCTCTTGAAAAGGGCTTTGGCTATTTCTTCGAGAGTTTGATTAGTCGTGCGATTGAGTTCCATTTTTGCATCGAGAGAAGAAAGTATTTGGGAAATTTTATACTGTTCTGAAAGTGGTGGTAATGATATCTCGATATCACGTAGAGAACTTAAAGGTTGTCCAATTCCAGGAGTTCCGACTTGTGATGCGTTTTTCAGCAACTCAAATTTACCCTTGGAGGATTTAAAGAAATAATACAAGTAATCTGACAAAGCCTTAGTTTTGTCACATCGAAGCATCATTAAGCTTGAGGAGATAACATATCGGTCTGGATTGGGAGGGACGACACCTACTTCACCGATTGAACCTCGATGAGGAAATACTAGATCTTCTTTGGTTACTACGCAATTAGATAATTCATCAGCAAATTCCTCAGAAATATATACCCAATCTCCCGATAGTAATTTACCGTTACTCAGATTTGTTCCTCGTATTACTGGAACACCGGACTTAGTATATGTCTCACTTTTCATCCTAGAGCCAAATGGGCCAATGGTTGTTTTTTGTGCTATATCATTAACCGAAACAATACGCCACCCCGTTGGTAGCTCTTCGTGGGGGGGAGCGGAAAACCCCGCAGGAGGAGCCGAAGGTGACGACGAGGAGTTTGCAGCGAGGGGGGAGACTTCCCCTCCTTTATCAATTGTATTTTTTAGAAGGTTTTTAGTCATGAAATGCTCCACCACGCAGAAAGTCCAAGATCATCGGGTTTTATATAGGGACAACTCATAAGGAGCTGACTTAGACGCGCTTCCCAGTCGGGAAGCGCGGATATTGTCGTAAGTAAATCTATAATAAACGGAATGAGCGAACCTAGACGATTCTCCCCGTCTGAACGAAAGGAAAAACGCCGCTCGGTCTTGCGAATCTTAGGGGCATTCACGAAAACCTTATTCCAGAGTCGCGAATGATGAGCACAGGTATTTCGAAGCTCCGTGATCGCCCTAAGCCAAGAAACCAATAATATGTGATCTACATCCAGCTCATGGGCAATTTGTTTCTGCAAATCAGTAGTAAGGCTATCATAAATCCAGGAAACGGACCCGATGGAAAGTATCTCGGTCATCACCCAAATTGGAGGAATGGGATCTT
Source organism: Teretinema zuelzerae (assembly GCF_021021555.1). Taxonomy (NCBI): domain Bacteria; kingdom Pseudomonadati; phylum Spirochaetota; class Spirochaetia; order Treponematales; family Treponemataceae; genus Teretinema; species Teretinema zuelzerae. The sequence goes on from NZ_JAINWA010000003.1 coordinate 1,188,953, forward strand.
CGTAGGTACTCGTGAAATGCGAGATGAAAGGCTCATTTTCATGTTCCGTTAATGCCTTGTTTAGTGTTTTCTGTAGATTCTCATACCGATATTTTTTTTTCAGGATTTCAGGGTTCTCAAGACAAAACGGCCCATATTTAAGGGATACAATACGGGCTAAAGTACATCGAATAGCGACCTCTATCGGTTGAATAGCCGAAAGGACTAGTTCCCGCAAAGTCTGATCAAAGGTCATGAGCGCCTGTACATCAGAAAACATGAAAGGCGCGGAGAGTACATGGGTTCGATATTCGGCTTTTTTCTCAAAATAGTAGATATACCCACTTACGTAGTAATAATTATGAAATGTGAGATATTTATCAGCATTTTCAAGGTTATCTATCGTCAAGCCACGATTTTTAAGAATTTCTAGCTGAGCTACGACAGGTAATGCGGGTTTTTCGTACTTTTTTCTCATTAAAACCCCGCCAAAGCTTGGTGAGGGAATAAAAAAACAACCCGCACTGGTGCGGCAGCCGAAGCTGTCCCGTTGCGGGTCCTATTGACTAAATAGTATCTCACCATTTTTATGTTGTCAACAGTCATTCGGGAATCTCAAAACCGATGGAGGCGAGTTGGGTACGGATCTCCAATTCCAGGCGGCTGCCTTCGGCAAACTGATGCCCAAGAATGGTTGTTAGGCGCTCCATTTTCTCGACAAACGGTTCATCATCGGTTTCTACCACGGCAGAGCCGACATATCGGCCGGGTGTAAGTACAAAATCGTTCTTTTTGAGTTCATCCATGGAGGCAGACTTGCAAAATCCGGTTACGTTTTCGTATGACTTACCGGTCTTCCAAGCATGAACCGTTCCAGCTATCTTAGCGATATCATCGTCCGAAAAGATGCGCTGAACCCGGCTCACCATGGACCCCAAATTTCGTGCATCTATGAAGAGGACTTCACCCCGACGATCGCGGAATGTACCTTTCGCAAGGGTTCGTGCCTTTTTATTCTTGGTAAGGAACCAAATACATGCGGGAATCTGCGTATTCGTGAAAAGCTGGCCAGGGAGGGCGACCATGCATTCCACAAGGTCATTTTCTAGCAGCTTCTTCCGAATCTCGTCCTCGCCATTAGTCGCAGAACTCATGGAACCGTTGGCAAGAAGGAGCCCCAGAGAGCCGTTTTCGTTTAGGTGATAGAGCATGTGCAGAAGCCAGGCGAAATTCGCGTTACGCTTTGGGGGTGTTAGGAAACCCTCCCACCGGCGATCGCTTGCGAGGGATTCGTCCCACCATTCGTCCTGGTTGAACGGCGGGTTTGCCATTACGAAATCGGCCCGGAGATCGGGGTGCATATCGCGGGTGAAGGTATTCCCCGGCTCGCCGCCGAAGTTAAAGTCGATCCCCCGGATGGCCATATTCATGGCCGCAAGCCGCCACGTTGTGGGATTCGATTCCTGACCATAGACTGAGATCGTGCCCCGGGTATCGGAGTGCGCCTCGATAAACTTCTCGGACTGGACGAAAAAGCCGCCAGAACCCATGGCCGGATCATATACGCGCCCGGCATAGGGTTCAAGGATCTCGACTATGAGGCTTACGATGGATTTTGGGGTATAGAATTGCCCACCCTTCTTGCCTTCCGCGCTTGCGAACTCGCCAAGAAAATACTCGTACACATGACCGAGAATGTCCTTCGAACCAAGGGTTTCATGGGTAAAGGGAATCGTGCTTACGATATCGCTGATCAGTTGCCCGTATACCCGATCCTCGATTCCCTCCCGGGCAAAGTCCTTGAAAAGGATATTCTTGAGTTTCGGGTTCTCGCGCTCAATGGCGTCCATCGCGTCATCAAGAAGTTTACCGACGCCCTTGAATTCGTCGCCCCAGGGGAGCTTTAAGCCGAGGGGGAGTCGGCAGGTTGCCTCAATATTTTTCCACCGGGCACATTCAGGTACCCAAAATACATTTTTTTCAGTGTAATAGTCACGGTTTTCGAGCTCCCCAAGAAGGAGGTTATTATCGACGTCATCGCCAAGAAAATAGTCGGCATCTGGGTCGCTAAAGTCCTTCGTAAGCTCATCAACCCGGATATTGAAGGAGTCCGAGACGTATTTCAAGAAGATAAGTCCGAGCATGATATGCTTATACCGCGCGGCATCTAGGCTCGGGAGTAGCTTATTAGCGGCAGTCCAGAGTTTTGTTTCAAGAGAGGAAAGAAAAGCAATTTGTTCAGGTGTCATGAGTTTTCCAACTTATTAGCTACCAAGTCATATTTTCAGTAACATTCTTCATATGATTAAGAATTGTTCTGAAACCACTAAAATCGACTGTTTTACGTCTTGAACCGATGACTTTTTTTGCAAAATCTCTTTTCCCATAAAATTTTTCTTGATTGAACTCATTCTCCTTACTAAAGGGTTTTCCGTCTAACTTTACCGTTAAAAGATCAGGTGGAAACAAATCTTCAATAGTTCCACCCGTTATCTCAGTAGAAAAAATAACACCGATATTATCAAAAAGCCTATATACTGAATTTGAATTCATTTCTTTGGGATCCACATTTGAAAAATTCTTTAACTTTCCTTTGATTTTTTTGGCTCCTTCATCATTATCGTATATAAAAATAACAGGCTTTCTATCAGCGTCCAGAGCAAATATTTTACGCTGGCTATAGTAGTGCTCAATAAGATAATCCAAACCAGAACTTCCAGACGGTACATGGAATATTCTTTGAAAACTTTTAGTAATTGTGCACAACTTTACATGATAATCAATTTTCTCTTTAGTAACTGTAATTAAACTTGGGTAATCATTATGGAGCATTTGTAAGGCATATCGAATATAGAGAGGATCAGTTTTTCCTTCAAATATAAAAACAGGCATGTCATTCCCAATAATCAGCTTATAAAGAAGGAATTGCTGGTATAATTTTTCTATTCCGGTTGAATTTTGACCAAATACAATATTTACATCTTTTCCTGAATGCCGTATATGGTGAGTATATGAAAGTCGTCCTTCAATTGTCTGTTTTGAGATAGGCTGCATTAGAACCTCCCCGAGGGGGATAACAGTTTATCGTATGGAATACCTCCCCCAAAAAGAGCTTTACAAGCAGCTCTGAGGTTTTTGTAATACTCTTTTGGGACATTAACTGATTTATTCACAACAAGCCCTGTTACGACCTGTCGCGAACGTCGGTATTGGACTGAGATTTTTTCTGGGTTATATAAAAAACCAGCACGTTCTATTTCTTTACGTAATACTTTCCCAATTTGCCATATTCCATTTTCATTTTTCTTTGCCAATTCTTTTGGAAAACACTTCATATTTGTAGAGAAGGTAATATCATCTACATAACGCGTATATGTACACCTTGATTTTTTTGCCAGTTGTACAAGCCGTGCATCCAATACACTTGCGATGAGATTTGACATAATAGGAGAACTTGGGCTTCCTTGTGGGAGTTCATTATTATCACATATTATTTGTGCTAATACGGTTGCCACAGATTTATCTAACTTAAAGATTTTACTTGAAATAAAGAAACCACGAACTCTTCCAAAATTTATCGTTGGGAAAAAGTCCTTTAAATCCACATTAAGTATATATCGTTTACGTACATGTCGCCGTGCATTGGTTATACATGATCTGTGCTTGATATAACCATGGATAAGTTGGCGTTGTAGTTCTTGTTGGGAAACTAAAACATTATCATTGAAGATGGCATATAACTGATCCCCCACTCTCCTTTGTAATAATTTTAACTTCTCATTCGGAGATTTAATCTCTCGAAAACCACCGTTCTTTTTCGGGATAGTCCAAGATTCATACTTCTGATCAGCTGGTATTTGGAATAAAATATATGTAAGCGTTTGAGGCTTGTACCCTAGAGAAATCGCTAGATCTGATCTATTTTGTGCATCAATTAGTTTTTCCATTTTATAAAAGGGGCTCATGGGCACTCTTTTTGCGAGCATAGGTAACAGGGACCGATGCGATAAAGGGCAACAGTAAGGAAGCAACACTTCCTAACCTTATTTTCATTTGTCACGAAACATGACATAAAATCTGCCCATGAGCCTATTTACTACTCTAAACTGATCGTCATTTCGCGTCAACTCTTTCTATTTTGTTTATTTTCTCAATTCAGTTACATCCTTTTCAGTGAATCACTGAAAATGCATCAAAATTGAATAACAAAACCCTATACTTCTTTATAGAAATAAATTCATAGTGAAATTCAACTTTTTTTTGAAACAAACGACTTCTATACTGGAAATCCACCTTGATTGGATTAAGGATTTGACTTCTTATACTTCTGTAATCGACTATTCGGCTTATCCGGTACCGTCATATCTACATAGCCACCCGCAAGGGCGGGTAATAGGTACTTCTGTCGGAAGTTCTTCTCGTCTTTCAGCCCAAGCCGCTCTTGAAGCTCCTTGCGTGTCAGCTCCTCCCCTTTCTTGAAAACCTTTATCAATCGTTCGACTTCGGGGGTGACTTCATGGCTGACTTCGGGGGTAACAGCGTGCTGGGCTTGGAGTGCTTCAAGGATTGCCCCTAAAAGAAACTCGACGAATATACCTGCATCCGTCTTTTCGGTACTGTCGCCGATGGCTTGGTAGTATTCCGCTTGGTGGGCATATACAAGGTTTTCGATAGGTACATGGGCAAATACCGGCTTCCAGGTACTTAAAATAAGCGTTTGCCACAATCGACCCATACGTCCGTTCCCGTCAGCGAAGGGATGTATGAACTCGAATTCGTAATGAAAAACGGAGCTTTTCACCAAAGGATGATCTTCAGACTGCTTTAGCCAGCTCAATAAGTCGTTTACGAGAAATGGAACCCGATCGGCAGGGGGTGCGAGATGAATCACCTCGGTTCCGGCGATAACCCCGACACCGCCATGTCTAAATTGCCCTACTTCGTCGATTAGCCCCTTCATCATGCAACCATGGGCAGCGAGAAGGTCTTTTTCCGAATATGGGTCCCAATTCGTGAATCTATCATAGGTATCTATGGCGTTCCGGACTTCCTGAACCTCTCGGAGTGGCGCGATTACGTGTTTTCCCTCCAGGATGGCGGTGATTTGCTCTTCACTTAAGGTATTCCCCTCTATGGCGAGGGATCCCTGTATGGTTTTGATTCTATTCGCTTTTCGAAGCCTCAGGGAATCGCTTTGCTCCATCCTGATCGCATACCGTTCAAGCTGTGCCGAGATTTCGGCTATTAGGGTGATGCTTTTCGCGGTTATTTTAAAAGGAGGAACATAATTGCCCATCTACCAACTACCTCGCTAAAAGGTCTCCCAAAATTTCGTAATAAATCGAGTATACCATAAAATGGAGTTTTAGACGTTAATGATCTCAACTCTCCATAAACGGCTAATATAAGCTTTCTTAGATTACCACCAAATACACCTAGATATTCCCCTTCAAGAACCACAAAAAAGGAGGGGAACGATGTTTCCACCACTGAAAAGCGGGGGCAGATCCCCATTATTGGACGTACTCCAGGCAATTCTGCGGGTACTTTTCGAGCGAATCACTCATGGACCGGGGAGGTATTGAGACTATGCGGTATGACGTTGTAGCCGATAGGAAAGGGCCGGACATGAAGATTGGCAAGGCCGAGGACGTGTGGAAGGCAACTGAGCGCTTTCACAGGGCCAGAAAGGAACATTTCCTGGTCCTCACCTTGAATGGGGCTCACGAGGTGATAAGGCTCAGGATCATCACGATAGGGATAGCTAATCGTTGCCTGGTCCATCCCCGTGAGGTATTTACCCCGGCGCTCCAGGACGGCGCAGTAGCGGTAATTCTAGCCCATAATCATCCATCCGGGCAGCTTGATGCTTCCGAGGAGGATAAATCCATCACAAAGCGGCTCGTAGAAGCTGGCCAGGTCCTCGGAATCCCCGTTTTGGATCACCTGATCGTCACGAAAGGCGGTTGGTTCTCCTTCCTGGAGTCCGGACTCTTGTAATACCTAGGTTATCGCGTGAGGTAATCCCGGATGGTTTCATCGATATCGCGATGAATTTTATCTGACAAGTCCTTTTTCAGATCCGTTAGCAGGGTTTGACGTTCGGCAACCTCGGTGGGCGCTTCAGTCAATAAGAGCTGATATACCTCAAGCCCCAGGGCATGGGCGATTTTCCCAAGGTTCTCTAGACTTGGGCTTTTCCGACCAATTTCAATCTCCCCAATGAATGCGACCGAAGTCTCGGCTAATTCGGCAAGTTTTGCCTGACTTATGCCCAATCGATCCCGGGCGGCCTTCATATTTTTAGCCAATACGGCCTTTGTATCCATGTTTCGTACCCTCTTGTAGCTATCTTATGATTAAGCTACAAGTAAGTACTTGCAATACACACAAAGCTATAACACTCTATAGCCACAAGCAGGTAATAATAGACATTCATGAGAAGCAATCGTTGGAAAGCAGCAAGCTTCTCCTAATTACCTCCTCTAGCAAGAAAACTATCTTGTGTAACAAAAAACGGATTTAACCGGAAAGACCGGCGAAAAAGGAGAATCGAATGAGCGATGTTGATGAAAATGGCAGTGGCGGGTCGGTATCGGTAGTAGTATTCCCGATACTCTCCACTATTGTGATGTTAGTGTACAATTCTTTCTGTAAATTGGGTTGAAAAAAGCAGGCCGATCGGGCTCAAATGGTAAGTGACCAAACCAACCATAAGGAGAACCCGATGGCCTACGAATCAGAATATACACTTTTGGAGCAAGTGATCCAGATGCTGGCAGCGAATGGGGACAATAAATTTTCTCGTGTTATCGAAGTGGTCGTCAATGAGGCCATGAAGATCGAGCGAGCAAAGGCTCTCAACGCCGAACCATATGAACGCACGGAAGAGCGTACTGGGCATGCCAATGGATTTAAAGACAAGACGCTCAATCTTGCGACCGGGAAAGTCCTCTTGAAAGTACCACAAGTTCGCGGGATGGAGTTTTACCCCAGCTGCATCGAGAAAGGCATGCGCAGTGAGCGTGCTCTCAAGCTCGCCATCGCCGAAATGTATGTCAAAGGAGTAAGTACCCGCAGGGTCTCGGATATCGTCGAAATTCTTTGTGGCACCGAAGTCAGCTCGTCCCAGGTCAGCAGGCTGGCAAAGGAGCTCGATGAAGAGATTACGTCTTGGAAGGCGCAGCCTGTCGGACAGATTCAATACTTGGTACTTGATGCGACCTATGAATCGGTGCGCGTCGGTTCCCAGGTGGTCAAGCAGGCTCTTCTAGTGGCTATTGGCGTTGATTACAGCGGGAATCGGCATATTCTTGACGCCGAAGTCGCGAACAGTGAGGCAGAGGTAAACTGGCGTTCCTTTCTCGAGGATCTCGTACGACGAGGGATGCACGGCCTGCGAATGATCACCAGTGATGACCACTCAGGACTGCGCGCTGCAATCGATGCTGTCTTCCCTGGAATTCTGTGGCAACGCTGCCAGTTTCATCTGCAGCAGAATGCCCACTCCTACGTCACGAAAAAAGATGACATCCCGCTGATAGCCGCTGATATTCGGAAGGTGTTCAATGCACCTGACCGCGAGAACGCGGAACGATATTTGCAACAGCTCGTTGAAAAATATCAAAAAACCCATCCGCGTTTAGCGGCTTGGGCCGATGAGAATATACGGGAAGGATTGAGTGTATTCAACATCCCGGAGAATCACAGGAGGAAAATGCGAACATCGAATCTGGCAGAGCGCCAGATGAAGGAGATCAACAGGCGAACGAAAGTAGTGGGTGTTTTCCCGAACGCCGAGAGTTTACTTCGCCTTGCGGCTTCTATGCTGATCGAACAAAACGACCAGTGGCAGAATGACAAACGGTACTTGCCTGAGTCAACCGACCGACCTGCTTTGAACGAAATTTACAGAAAAAAGGTTGCATAATCATTGTGATCCACCTAGTGTTTATCTCCCAAAGCACTCAACGCGCAGGGGTATTCACGTGGATTCTGTATTACCTCACAGGAATAGTAGGGGGCTTTATCGCAGCAGCGATCGCAAATAAGCTTCGGCTTGCGGTGATGCCTGATGCCGTCTACACCTCCGATGGTTTTTGGGGTTTAGTCAAACAGAAGGTATTCTGGGCGGTCGGGCCTCAATTCGTCGGATCCTTAATCATACCTTTCGCTTGGCTATTCTTACGTTTCCCATCGTAACCGAACCGTAAGAAAGAAAGGCTCAAACCAAGGGCGCGGGGACTTACCCCCGCGCCCTATTTATTTTAAAGGAAATCCCAAGATGGAGATGATCTATTCCTATACACGGGCTCAAGCCCTTGAAGACGGCGTACTTGTGGACGTAACCCATACTGCCTCCGCATGCGGTTTACGTGTTCCCGTAGCTATAACCGACACCCTATACCACGGATACATAGAAGCATCTGCGACACAAGCAAAGCTCGGCCAGACCACCGAAGGGAGATTGAAGGACGTACTGATACTGCTTCTCTTCAATGCGGCCTCCTCAGGCAGAAATAAGGCAGAAATTCGGTACCCGGTTACGTTCCTCATGACGGAGGATAAAAGGGAAACCATAACCGTGAAGGCTGTAATAGACGGTGGTGATGACGGAAAACCCGTTATCACGGTCATGCTGGAAAATGAGGATTAACTAATCTCATGCGTACCATACTCCACCCTGGCCCTGAACACGATTCAGGGCTTTTTCATATCCGAGGCAGTCGACGCCACGTGACCAGAGTTAACAGGAGGTTTTCATGGACAAGACATCAGAATTCCCGACAGTGGATCGCGAATTGGTCGAGAGGTTCCTCTCATGTACAGAGGATGGGGCTAATCTTTCCGAGGCAGATAAGGAACGTCTAATCGGAATCAGTATTAGTTGCCAGCTTAATCCGTTCAAACGCGAAGTATACATTAGGAAATCCCTCGCCAAGGGAATTCCAACCGTACAAATCATCACGGGCTACGAGGTATATATCCGTAGGGCAGAACAAACTTCGCTTCTTGACGGTTGGAAGGCCTGGATAGAAGAAACCAAGGACGGATTAAAAGCGAGTGTGGAAATTCGCAGAAAGGACTGGTCCCTACCCTTCATCCATGAGGTCTTTTGGAACGAGGTTGCCCAAAAGACCGCAGATGGCTCTATCTCGGCGTTCTGGGAACGGATGCCCCGATTCCAGCTTAAAAAGGTTGCCATAAGCCAAGGATTCAGGCTCTGTTTCGCGCAGGAGGTTGGCGGCTTTCCGTATGAAGGAGCTGAACTCCCTGAACTAACGGCTCCTGAGACCGCTCAGAATGAAAGGAGAATGAGCACGGAGATACCGGGTCAGAAAATCGCCTCCTCAGCGACGATACAACCTGAATCAATCCCCGACCTGGTTGCGTCCATACATGCCCTGGCCATGAGCAATATCAAGATCATCTCCCAAACCCATCTCGAATGGGTGGAAAACCAGCTTCGAATGGAAAAGACCGAACCACAGCTTCGGGGTCTCCTGAAACACCTTCAGGAAACCATAGATGCGGGCGGCGATATCAACGGAAAACCAAAGCGGATTCCCGCCAAGCGATCCTATCAAGGAACGCCGCGGCGGCCCCGCATTCCCGCAATGACGGGGAAATCCCCAATTCCCCAGGGGACACCTATATTCTAAGGAGGTAATCCATGAACGAACAGGAACGACAGGATCTCGACGAACTCGAAGCGATCCTTTTCAGGATCGAAGGGACGGCCTTACCCGTAACGACCGGCTTCCGCATCGATACCGCAGACAAAGCGGCCTGGGCTGGAAGAAAGATCGTTGAGGCTGAGGATCGTATCGACCATCAAAGGACAGTCGCGGAAGAATACAAACGACGTATTGACGAATGGTTCGAACGCACAATCCGGGAAGATCGCGCTTCGATCAATTACCTTCGGGAGATGCTCAAGCCTTTCGTACTCGCCGAAATTCAGGGGCTGAAGAAGGGGAAAACCCTAAAATACTTCGGCGTCAACATTGCCATGCGGAAACTTCCGGACAAAGCGGATATCGAGGACGAAGACGCAGCAATCCTTTACTGCGAAGAACATCTCCCCCAAGTCGTGGAAATTCGGAAGACTCTCGTAAAAAGCGTGCTTAAAAGGGCCCTCGTCGAGGGATACGAAATCCCTGGTGTCGAGCTAACTCCCGGACCGGAAGAAATGTACATCAGCGGAGATAAAAGCCATGCGACATCCGGGCAGACTAACGCCGCTTAAGGGAGGACCTGATGAGCCCAAATGTCCCAAGTTTCCTCGAACCGCATTGTCCCCATTGCCATTCGCGACACTTGCTCCCGCTCTCAAACAAGACCTTAATAGGGGCCGGAATGGGAGCCGGTCTTGGCGGTGTACTGGCTTGGCTTGGGACCGTCAAGGATCCTCCGACGCTGGAGGTACAGGATATACCCGCAATCCTGGCAGGAGCCCTCACCGGGGCTCTTGCCGGGGCTGCCTTGGGAAGCGAGACGGCCGGGAGCATGATTCAAGACTATCTGTGCCTGAGCTGCTTCCACCATTTTACCTGGATTCGTGGCGCACACAACGATTAAGGAGTAAGAAATGATCGAAATCAGTAAAAACACGGGAACCGGTCTCGACTACGAGAACGCGCTTTTCGTGATCAAATCGATCTCTACGGATGAATCCCGCCCTTTTATGTGCGTGGTCCATGCCGAGGAGACCGAAACCGGCAGCCGCCTTGTCTGTACCGACGGACGGCGGCTCCATCATGCCGAAATCGCCCAAAAGATCCCGACTGGCGAGTATAAACCCCTCATCACGAAAATCGCTGTCTATCTTAAAGGACCGGTCGATGAAGGCCAGTTCCCGAACTGGCAGCGGGTCATCCCCGAAAACGGTACTGATCGCGGTATTATCAACCTTGAAAAAACCTCAATCGGCCGAAACCTGTCCCAAAACGCCGGATTTTCCATCGCCTTTTCCCAGATCATCGAGAAAACCGGCGAAGTCGTCAATATCCGGTACCTGGAAGACCTACCGAAAACCGAGTGGAAAGTTCTTTCGAGCGAGGAAAAGAATCGTCCGCTTGTTTTCAAGAGGCAGGTCTCGGGAAGGGAGATCGTGGCGGTGATCATGCCGATGATCGGGGCGGCTTGAATAATAAAAGACGCATATCACAAGATATGCGTCTTTTATTAGAAAGTATGGTGAATAATCCATCAGATATTTTCACTGCTGTCCAAGATAATTTCATAGACAAAACTCAAATTGCATACAACTGACATCTGGAGCGTGAACAGAAACTGGCGGCGACGACCCGGCAAACCAAAGGTTCAAATCAATACGTTGGAATAATGAAACAGAGATTTCCGAAATAAAATGTGTGAAGCATTTCGTTATACTGCCTGTCGATTTTTTGAGCATTATATACAAAAGGTAAACGATCATAGCAATCCAAATCTGCGTTTTTACCGCATTCTCAGAGGTTCCATAAAAACGTTTTATTTTCAGGTTTTGCTTAATAGTTTTGAAAAAGAGTTCTATGTGCCAACGCTTTCGGTATATTTCAGCAACCTTTTCCGCGCTGCAGCTTATCATGTTCGTAAGTAAAATAATTGCGCTTCCAGTCTCATTATCAACGGTCCGAATACGCCTGAGTTCATTTGGGCATTTGCTTTTTGCAACCTGGCCGGTAAACTGAATGATATGGTCGCTCGATATCTTTGTGGTATGCGTTTTTCTTCGTTTAATTACTTTGTAGGAGGCATTATCTTTAAGTCTGGTAACGAAATAGACACCGTTATCACAAAAATCAGAAAACTGAGCGTAGTTATTGTATCCCTTATCAAAGGTAACAATATCGCCTTTCTTAAGATTCATTTTTCCAAGCGTATTGTTCTCATGCTCTTCTGCATTAGTAATGAACAAATATTCCGGAACTGATTCGCCAACGTCATATTTCACATGGATCTTAACACCGCTTTTTGTCGATCTGAATTTCGCCCATGGGAAATCATTCAGAGAAAATCCGATTGTGGTTGCATCTACGGCATACAGTTTCTTTTCCGTCAACTTACGTGCGCCGCGCTCAAGCGTTGAAAATAATTGATAATACAAGGACTCGAAAAACTCGGAGCCGTGATTTTTATTTGCGTATGAAATCGTTGATCGTTTTATTTCTTTGTTCAGGCCGAGATGGTAAAAAGATTTTTTTTGGCAATTCATTGCATTTTGAATACTACGCAGGCCGTTTTGTCTAGTTATTTGCGCAAAGGCCATGACAACGAATTGATCCCATGTATTGAAATCTTTTCGGAATTTGTCTGATTCCATCGTTTTGCACAGTTTATCAAATTCAGGTCTCTTAACTTGTGATAGAAGCTGTCCAAAAAGTGTGTTATAGTTATTCATACCCGATTTCCTTTTGTGGTAAAGGTTTGTGTGGTAACAAAACTGTATCACGGAAATCGGGTTTTTAAAATAGTTCTATTTATCTTGGACAGCAGTGAGATATTTTAAACAAACACTATTTTTTTTGCAAAAAAGACCAAAAACATATACAATTTTAAAAATATACTTTTTCAACTGCTAAATAATACCACTGCTGTCCAAGATAATTTCATAGACAAAACTCAAATTGCATACAACTGACATCTGGAGCGTGAACAGAAACTGGCGGCGACGACCCGGCAAACCAAAGGTTCAAATCAATACGTTGGAATAATGAAACAGAGATTTCCGAAATAAAATGTGTGAAGCATTTCGTTATACTGCCTGTCGATTTTTTGAGCATTATATACAAAAGGTAAACGATCATAGCAATCCAAATCTGCGTTTTTACCGCATTCTCAGAGGTTCCATAAAAACGTTTTATTTTCAGGTTTTGCTTAATAGTTTTGAAAAAGAGTTCTATGTGCCAACGCTTTCGGTATATTTCAGCAACCTTTTCCGCGCTGCAGCTTATCATGTTCGTAAGTAAAATAATTGCGCTTCCAGTCTCATTATCAACGGTCCGAATACGCCTGAGTTCATTTGGGCATTTGCTTTTTGCAACCTGGCCGGTAAACTGAATGATATGGTCGCTCGATATCTTTGTGGTATGCGTTTTTCTTCGTTTAATTACTTTGTAGGAGGCATTATCTTTAAGTCTGGTAACGAAATAGACACCGTTATCACAAAAATCAGAAAACTGAGCGTAGTTATTGTATCCCTTATCAAAGGTAACAATATCGCCTTTCTTAAGATTCATTTTTCCAAGCGTATTGTTCTCATGCTCTTCTGCATTAGTAATGAACAAATATTCCGGAACTGATTCGCCAACGTCATATTTCACATGGATCTTAACACCGCTTTTTGTCGATCTGAATTTCGCCCATGGGAAATCATTCAGAGAAAATCCGATTGTGGTTGCATCTACGGCATACAGTTTCTTTTCCGTCAACTTACGTGCGCCGCGCTCAAGCGTTGAAAATAATTGATAATACAAGGACTCGAAAAACTCGGAGCCGTGATTTTTATTTGCGTATGAAATCGTTGATCGTTTTATTTCTTTGTTCAGGCCGAGATGGTAAAAAGATTTTTTTTGGCAATTCATTGCATTTTGAATACTACGCAGGCCGTTTTGTCTAGTTATTTGCGCAAAGGCCATGACAACGAATTGATCCCATGTATTGAAATCTTTTCGGAATTTGTCTGATTCCATCGTTTTGCACAGTTTATCAAATTCAGGTCTCTTAACTTGTGATAGAAGCTGTCCAAAAAGTGTGTTATAGTTATTCATACCCGATTTCCTTTTGTGGTAAAGGTTTGTGTGGTAACAAAACTGTATCACGGAAATCGGGTTTTTAAAATAGTTCTATTTATCTTGGACAGCAGTGAAATAATACGATTTAAAGGTATTCTGTATAAGTTCCTATTATTACTAAAAAAGTATAAACCATGATAAAATAATCTAAGGATTTCTGATTAATATAGAGTAATTGGAGTATTTATGGCTGAACCGTTAAAATATATTGTTGAGGATAATACAATAGCTGAACTTTTAGGGGTCCAGAACTTTACTTCTAAAGAATCAGCAATTCTTGAGTTGGTAAAAAATGCGTATGATGCACAAGCCAAAACATTATCGATAATTTTTGATCATAACATCTTATCCATAATTGATGATGGTATAGGTATGGATAAAGAAACAATACTGTTCAACTGGATGCATATCGGCAAAAGTGATAAAGATTACTCAATAATTGATCATCAAACAAATATTGAACGTGTCTTATCCGGATCTAAAGGTATTGGAAGATTTGCACTAGCAAGATTAGGTTCATCAATTAAGTTAATCAGTTCACGAAAGAATTCCTCACCAATAATCTGGGAAACTGACTGGAATTCAAGCTCAGTAGAAAATATACAAAAAACCTCAAAAATTAATACTGGTACACACATCGATATTTTTGAATTACGAGACAGATGGACAGAAGGGTCCATACAAAAATTAACTGACTATTTATCAATAACTTACAATGATACTCAGATGTCAATTAAAATAAAATCAATAAATAAAAATTATGAAGTATCTCAATACTTCCAATCACCAAAGATCGGAAAGAATTTTGTCACGCATATACATATGGACTATAATAGCGAAGACACGTCTTTAATTTGTAGTATAAAAAGCGATGAATTTCGTCAGGATTCTCAAAATATTTGCAAAGAAGTAAATATAAATCATCACCAAAATAAAATCGTCATTATTGATGAAATTGAAAATTCGTTTTCCCATTTTGGAAATAGAGAAGAACTAAAGAACCTATTAGTAAATTTAGGAAATTTTTCTACCGATCTCTATTTTTCCTTAAAGGGACCTAGTCAGAATGACTGTGAAAGATTTTTATACAAGCATGACAATTTAAGCACCAGATATGATAGAGGTGTAGTACTATATCGCAATGCTTTTGGTATCAGTTCATTCGAAGGTGAAAAAGATTGGTTAGGATTCGGAAAGCGATCTCGAAAATCGCCAGCTGCAGCATCACATCCAACTGGTGCTTGGCGAATAAGAGAAAACCAAATCTCTGGAATGGTATGTATAGATAAACGAGAAAATAAATATCTCAAGGATCTTTCAAATCGCCAAGGCCTTGAAGAAAATGAATATTTCGATTTATTTCACTGCTGTCCAAGATAATTTCATAGACAAAACTCAAATTGCATACAACTGACATCTGGAGCGTGAACAGAAACTGGCGGCGACGACCCGGCAAACCAAAGGTTCAAATCAATACGTTGGAATAATGAAACAGAGATTTCCGAAATAAAATGTGTGAAGCATTTCGTTATACTGCCTGTCGATTTTTTGAGCATTATATACAAAAGGTAAACGATCATAGCAATCCAAATCTGCGTTTTTACCGCATTCTCAGAGGTTCCATAAAAACGTTTTATTTTCAGGTTTTGCTTAATAGTTTTGAAAAAGAGTTCTATGTGCCAACGCTTTCGGTATATTTCAGCAACCTTTTCCGCGCTGCAGCTTATCATGTTCGTAAGTAAAATAATTGCGCTTCCAGTCTCATTATCAACGGTCCGAATACGCCTGAGTTCATTTGGGCATTTGCTTTTTGCAACCTGGCCGGTAAACTGAATGATATGGTCGCTCGATATCTTTGTGGTATGCGTTTTTCTTCGTTTAATTACTTTGTAGGAGGCATTATCTTTAAGTCTGGTAACGAAATAGACACCGTTATCACAAAAATCAGAAAACTGAGCGTAGTTATTGTATCCCTTATCAAAGGTAACAATATCGCCTTTCTTAAGATTCATTTTTCCAAGCGTATTGTTCTCATGCTCTTC
Organism: Teretinema zuelzerae; assembly: GCF_021021555.1. Classification (NCBI taxonomy): domain Bacteria; kingdom Pseudomonadati; phylum Spirochaetota; class Spirochaetia; order Treponematales; family Treponemataceae; genus Teretinema; species Teretinema zuelzerae. The sequence continues at coordinate 1,204,770 of NZ_JAINWA010000003.1, forward strand.
TGCATTAGTAATGAACAAATATTCCGGAACTGATTCGCCAACGTCATATTTCACATGGATCTTAACACCGCTTTTTGTCGATCTGAATTTCGCCCATGGGAAATCATTCAGAGAAAATCCGATTGTGGTTGCATCTACGGCATACAGTTTCTTTTCCGTCAACTTACGTGCGCCGCGCTCAAGCGTTGAAAATAATTGATAATACAAGGACTCGAAAAACTCGGAGCCGTGATTTTTATTTGCGTATGAAATCGTTGATCGTTTTATTTCTTTGTTCAGGCCGAGATGGTAAAAAGATTTTTTTTGGCAATTCATTGCATTTTGAATACTACGCAGGCCGTTTTGTCTAGTTATTTGCGCAAAGGCCATGACAACGAATTGATCCCATGTATTGAAATCTTTTCGGAATTTGTCTGATTCCATCGTTTTGCACAGTTTATCAAATTCAGGTCTCTTAACTTGTGATAGAAGCTGTCCAAAAAGTGTGTTATAGTTATTCATACCCGATTTCCTTTTGTGGTAAAGGTTTGTGTGGTAACAAAACTGTATCACGGAAATCGGGTTTTTAAAATAGTTCTATTTATCTTGGACAGCAGTGGATTTATTTCTAAAAATAATTGATTCCGGTATTAGTATTTTTGAACGTTACCGGCAAACAATCATACGAGCGATTGTCAAAAACGAAATTACTAATGAACCACATGACACTTCTACACTTCTTCAAAAAGTGCTAGCCAATCCAGAAAAAGCAAAAACACTAACAAACAAGGAAACTCATGCTCTTGCAAGAGAAATCGAGGACATTCAACAAGATTCAAAAAACTCGCGTGATGAAAAAGAGTCAATCGAAAAGAGATATCGATATGATGTCCGTATTCTGAATGTATTAGCAACCTCAGGTTTAAAAGCCACTTCCATTGCACACGAACTTAAAAATGACAGGAACAGCATAAGTGTGAATTATGATTGTATATTAAAAGCCCTCAGGAAGTATGAAGTTTGGGATATTTTATCAACACCAGAACATACCACACATACATATGACAATGTCCCTCTATTGCTAGATCGGAATAGAAAGATAAATCAAAAAATATTAACATTCATGAATACTATGCTAGATGAAGCTGAAAAAGATAAATTTATTACAAAAAAATTAAATATAAAAAAAGAACTCCTTTATATTCAAGAAAAATGGATGAGAGACTATAGAAGCTTAAATATTACACTTTCAATCGATGATGAATTAACATATGATACCACAGAAGATGCAATTTCTGTAATTCTAGATAATCTTATATTGAACAGCATACAACAAAATGAATTATCAAATCAAATTAAAGTTTACATCTCCATTCAAATGCAGAATGATATGTTATTTTTTTCGTACAACGATGATGGTATAGGACTCCCCAAAAAGTATCAGAATGATCCGATGAGAATCTTAGTTGTACACGAAACCTCAAGGAGAAATGGTCACGGTCTAGGTATGTGGATAGTTAATAATACTATACAAATGACTGACAATAATACTATACAAATGACTGGCGGACAAATCAAAAAAATCGAAAGCAAGAAAGGCTTTTTAATATCTTTTGAATTGGGAAACAAATTATGAATACAGAGATCAAAATAGTGTATATTGACGATATTAGTGACGAACAAATATCACAATACTTAGATGAAATTTATTCAAAAGAACCATTAATATTTCAAGAAAACCAAAATGTAAACATCATTAAACACACGCTAGAAGTCCCATTTACTCATAACTACAAAGAGACACTCAACGATGTTCGCGTAAAATCAGCAAATGTCATTTTAGTTGATAACCATCTTTTTGAAGAACAAGCATCTGATGGAGGAAAGTTTTCTGGAAAGCAGTTTAAAATAATACTACGAAAAATACTTCCATTTGTAGAAGTCCTGATTATTACGCAGGACACAAGTTTAAAGGGAGAAAATATTATCTATAAATACCCAGGGGGAAATATTCCTGAAACATATACTGATTATTACAATCGAAATCTTGCTCCGGCACTAGATAAAGCCATACAAGAGAATTGCTATTATCAAGAGCTTGCTGAAGAATTACAACAAAACACAGAGATAGAAAGATTCCTAATTGAGAAAGTATTACAATCTGTGCATGGTGATGATTCATATGATGATTTGTCAAAACAGGATATAGATGTATTAATTCAAAATTTTAATGAGCTAAAAGAAAAATTAACACATGAATAATGACTACCGGCTAACAAAATCATGTCCTCAGTTTTGTAATATCAAAGAAAAAAAACAAGAATTAACTAATAAAATTAAACGCGAGCACCCTCGATGTAAAAATATGTATAATAAAATTCATTTACGAAAAGAAAATTATTATCACCTATTTTCTGAAATATATAATCACCGATGTGCTTATTGCGGAGCTTCTACAAATTTTTCTGGTATACTTCTCTTTGAAATTGATCATTTTATATGTGAATCATCTTTCTCAAATGACACAAAGGGAAAAGCAGAAGCAGGCAAAACAAGTAATCTTATCTTTTCGTGTTATACATGCAATAGAGAAAAAGGTCAATTACATATAACTCAACAATACTTTGATTTACTTAATCCAGATAATGGAGCGATTACAAATATTTTTTTTAGAGACGAATTATTCAATATAAAAATATCAGAAAGGTTTCAAGGTGATAAATTTATTAATGATTTTCATTCTAAATTATTACTTGGTAATCAAATCAGACGCCTCGACTATTTATTACTAGAAATACAACAACTAGTGGATTCATTATGCGATGATTCAGAATATTCTGGCCCTTTATACAAATGTATTAATTTACTCATTTTTAAAAAAAATAATATGTGTTACCCACAATGATTTACTGATAACAGGATAATTATATGAATGAAAAACACTCTGGATCATATTACACACCTAATGAAACCATTGCTTTTGCCTTATCTTATATCACAGATCAAAATAAAAAAATCAGTACTATTCTTGAGCCCTGCTTTGGAGATGGAAGATTCATTGATTACCTCTCTTACCTTCCAAATGTTACAAAAATAACTGGTATTGAGCTTTATAAGAATAAGATTACTACATATATGAAAAAACAAAAAAATAAAATAGTGACATTAATTCACTCTGATTTTCTTAAGTATGCAAATACCACCAACGATAAATTTAATTTGATTATCGGAAATCCGCCTTATATCAATATTAAAAATATGTCAAAACAAACTTTAAAACTAGGCAAGAGTATATGTTTAGAACATAAACTACCTGAGAACATTTTTCAAAATATCTGGGTTGGATTTCTTCTTGCGTCAATTGAACTTTTAATTTCAAGCGGAAGTATTTTCTTTATACTTCCCAATGAATTCCTCCAAGTCCAATATGCTGAAAAACTTCGATTATTCTTAGAAACTAAATTCAACACAATCCATGTCATCACTTTCAAAGAATTAATGTTTCCCAAGATTGAACAAGAGACATGTCTAGTCTATCTCACAAATAATGAGAAAGATCTACCATATATCCTTTACAAGCATTATGAAGAACTCAACTCAACAAAGCCTGTATATGAATCACGTATTGAAAGAAACAAACCCTTGAAAAAATGGTCTAATGCCATCCTTTCAGATTGTGAGCATGAATTACTCTCAAAATTGAGCTATAATTATTCGAGGATATCAGAATTAATTTATTGCGCTCCTGGAATCGTCACGGCTGCGAACAGAGAATTTATCCTATCGCATTCTGAAGTTAAAAAATACCAGTGCGATGATTATGTAATCCCAATAATTTCAAAAGCTGCAATGGTTAGAAATGAATTTGAAATTTCAGATGATTTACTCACACTATTATCGACTAAAGATACAAAATTATACCTATTAAATTTATATAATTATGAATTCTCTGATCTTCCTAAAAATCTTCAACAATACTTATCACAAATTGCCATTATAAAACGTAAAGGAATCGAACTTCAAAACAGTTATAAATGTTCAAGAAGGAAAAAATGGTACGGAATACAAATAACCCAACCCGGACCAGTTTTATTTTTTAAAAGATATGATATTGCACCACGAGTTATCTTAAATCCAAATCTTATTCATACGACTGATATCGCCTACAATATTAAATTTACAAAAGATATAGATCCTGAAAGTTTCGTTTTCTGTTTTTATAATTCATTTACACTAGCACAATGTGAATTCTCTGGACGGTATTATGCAGGTGGAGTTTCAGAATTGACACCGAATGAATTTCGATCACTTTCATTACCTTATAGAAAGATTGATTCTTGTGATCTTTCAACTTTTAAAACAATGATAAAATCCAATGAGCCTATTTATAATATTCTTAGCTTTGTGAATTCTAAAACGTTAAATGCTGAATTAAGTTTAAATGAAATTCAACAAGTGGAAAACATCAGAAAAAAATTACTTACTCGAAGGAGATAAATAGTGTAGTATTTTGCTAATATACACCGTCCTTATGAATAAATAACAAACTTTTATTCCCACATTATAATAAAATCACATGAGAAGATATGTCTGGAGTCAATAAATAAGGAAATATCTACCTGATTATTTTGTCACATTGAATGCCTATAAAAAATCAAAGACTGATATATCCTTTTCTAATTGCAAAATCTAAAGCTTGAGGCAGAGCTTCTACTGGAAACTCTCCCCCTCGTGCAGCTTTTCCATTTTTATCAAACCAAGTAAATTTTATCGATTTTGAAGTTTCAGTTCCATCATCCCATGAGGCAATCCCTAATCTTAGCTCACAACTATTGTCTATCTTTACAGGTTCTGAGTATTCCTTTTTCATAGATTATTCTCCTTTCTTTAACGCAAGATTACGACACAAATAATGTATTATACGCGAAATTAAGTTCTATCCCAGAAATATTGATTACCCAAAAAAACTTAGACCTGCACTTTTCAGTGCAATTTCAAGTATAGATTAACAAACACTAAAAATATTTGTCTATAATGTAATTAACTCTTTATTTGGATAATACAATTGTTTTGCACTTTGATGTATATAAATAGTATTTTCATCCAAAGAAACATCATCGATAACTTTTATAGTAACTGCAGGTCTTTCAAGATCACCAATAAAAAATATACTGTCAGGATATAATGCTGGTCTCTTATTGCTTGGAATACTTTCCCAAGCCTTCTTTGACATTTTTCCAATTTGTAGATCACCGCTCTCATATGTTTCAATTTTCAATTTCATATTATGCTCCTTATTATGATATTATAATATTAATTAAAACAAAAAAGTTTTTTTTATGCTAAAACCCCGTTTTTAGTAAATAACTAAATTTTTTGTTCATCGAATTAACCAATGAAAAAAACATGGTTGATTATATATCGCAATTGAACACTAAGTTAGTAAATAAACCATATGAGTAATTCATCACCTCCGAGAACTTTTATCTCTAGTTCCCCCATATATTTACTACCTCCCACGCCCCCGGCTTCACAGCCTTTCTCACGAACTTCTCCAGCTTATCCTTCCGCCAGAACACCCAGCTATGGAAATCCAGGCACAGATCATAGGGTGTAAACCTATTTAAATGGTACTTTTGGAGCCTCAATTCTATCCGCCAAAGACCATTTTTGAGCCCCAGTTTCTGTGCCCGATTATACTCGCAAACCAAATCCTTCCGTTTTGCCTTGGATTCCACCCTGGCGACCCCATATTCGTCGATATAGTTCCGCTTATAGCATACTCCGTCGTCGCTGTACAGGGTGGACCGGAACTTATGCCCTACCGTCTTGTCCAGCCGCTTGATCGGCCGGGTATTCTGGGGGAAATCTTCCGCTACCTCCATCTCGCACCAACTGAACCCAAGCCGCTTCAAACCTTCGAAGTACAGATACACATTTCTGGGATTATCGACGGTTACACCCTTATCCACGGCAAAGAGCAAGGCAAACCCAACATCCCACCGAAACACCCCTTCCAGGGCCAGCATCCCGAACCAGATGGAGAGCTGGGTTATCATCGGGAGGCCCGGAAGCAATGCTTCCGCGTGGACGTACAGGTCCCAGTATTCCCCGCCCTTGTTGATTACCGAGACCATACCCTTCCCCATGAAACGCCGGGCATTATCCAGGTTCAGGATACGGTTGGATACCCGAAAGCCGATTTTGTCCGGGGAGAGATTTCCCCAATACGACTCGCCCTCGGTCATCTGATTCCACGCAATTTCATTATTTTCCCGGTTTGACATTTATATGCCCCCCAAAATTAGCTTTTCTTGATGGAAATCAGGGATTGAATCCGTGAAAAATCCGCTTTGTTGAGGTATCCCTCATCCCGAAATCGCTCCGCCATCTCCCCGATAAAGGTCAATTCTCCAGCCCCCAGGACTCGCTTCCACTTTTCCTGCGAAACCGTAATACCCACGAATTGGATAAAAAGCTCGGCCACAGAGAGCTGATCTCTATCAGCGGGGCTTTCGGTCACTTTACGGTAAGCCGCGTTGATTGTGATTTCCCCCGAATCCAGAAGAGACCACAATTCCTCGTTCCCCCTGTACAAAATAGTCCTAACCCGTTCGACGATCCGGGCAGATGTACCCGCTTTGACGGCAGTGATCGCTGAAGATCGTTTCGCCTTACCAGATGCGCCACATTGCGCCAGGTACGCCACTTCTGCGCCATCCGCGCCAGTGGCGCACTTCCCGGTCGCGTCGAGTTTCCTAACCAGGTTGAAAATCCTGCTATCCCGGCCATATCGGCCCGGTTTCGTATCGTTGTTCATCATGCGTTTCTCCGTTCATTTCTCGCGGTTGTCAGAAAAAGTGCGCACCGGCTAAACCGCCGGAGCCTTGTCCCGTAAGGGCTCCCGGGACTAAAGAGTGTCAGATAAAATGTCAGATGAAACGCGGAAAATCGTGTAAAACGGGGTTGCTTGACAAATCGCAAATCCTTGCCTATTATGAACTTAGACATCAAGACAAAGTCTGCTTGTGGCCCCACCCTGTGTTCAGGTACTAGTGCTCTCACGGGCATGGAAGTTCAAGTCTTCTTCCGGGGACGATCAGAAGAAAAAAGATCCAAGCGCAAGCTTGGGTCTTTTTTTTGCCTAGCGGAAGAAGACGGTCTTCCTTCCGGGGACTTAAAAATAAAAGGACCGCCTTTCGGCGGTTCTTTTTTTTTATTCTTCCCGGGAGAAGACTTGATCCGGAACAGCCGCCGAGCGAAGGCGAGGAAAAGCGGCCATGGATGGCCGCGGCAGGCTGTACAGGCGTCCCGGAAGACCGAGACAGGATTGTCGAGGTCTGGAGGGCAAGTCTTCTTCCGGGGACGATCAAAAGAAAAAAGATCCGAGCGCAAGCTTGGGTCTTTTTTTTGCCTAGCGGAAGAAGACGGTTTTCTTCCGGGGACTATCTCAGTTTTTATCGGGGCGGCAGACGGATTCCTGTTTCCATGCCCGGGGCGTTTTTCCGGTGACGCGGAGAAACACCTGATTGAAGGAAGACTTCGAGCCGAAGCCGCTGTCCAGGGCGAGCTCGAGGATGGTCTTCTCCGGATGCTCGACGATGAGGCGCTGGATCTCCCGTACCCGGTATTCATTAAGCCAATCCCTGAAATTTTTCCCCATCGAACCGTTCAGAATTTCTGAAAGCTGATGCGCGCTTAAATCCGCGGCGTCTGCGACGGACTGAAGGGTGAGGTGTTCGTCGAGAAAGAGTTTTTTTTCCGTCATCAGCGAGTCGAGTTTTTTACCCGCGGCGGCGACGTCGAGAGTCCCGGTCTTGGGCGAAGCGTAGCGGCCGGAAGTTTTCAGGGCATGACCGATGCCGAGAATCCGCGGGTAACGCAGCACGACGAAGGGCGGAATAAAGAAAATGAGGATCCCGATCAATATCGCGTAGCTGCCCAGAGAAAAAAGGAGCAAGGCCTGGTAGCTCAGATACCAGGCAAGCACCGAAATCCCGAAGCCGGCGAACAACAGGCTGCGGCGGGTCCAGGACTCCGAGCTCCCCCGCTTCAGGCGGATTATGCGAAAGACGAAAAAAGCGAAACAGACGACGAACCAGTCGGCCCAGGAGGCGTGGACGAAGGAAAAAGATGCGGGAAGATGGTCGTATACGCGGGAGTCGGAGAGCTCAAGCATCAAAGAGAGAAGGTCGGGGCGCGCGAGGAGATAGGGCAACGTGGAAAGGGTTGCGGCCAGCGGCGGCAGAAACAACAGCGGGGCGGCTTTGCCGGGAGAACCGTCGTGGTCAGCAAGATATATCAGATAATAGTAGAAACAGGGCGCCGCGAAGTACAGTAAATAGGGATTCAGATACAGAACAAACGGAAGCAGGCTTTCGAGATCGAGCCATACGATCGACTGAAAAACCGCGTTGAAACCGAGGCACGTAAAGGCGGCGCAGCCCCACGCGGCTTTCCGGGACGAAGGGCGGACGGCCAGATGGGCGAGGCCTACGACGACGCAGGAAAACCCCGCGGCGAAAAGACCCAAATACGTGAGAACTTCGAATTCTATCGGCATAATGAAGGAAGTATAGCACGTAAGGGGGATACCGACGAAAAGCCGCGGCCGGGCGGCCGGTTCAGGGATTGAAACGCCTGTACGCGTGTTGGACGACGAGTCCAGAGAGGATCATGCCGACCGTTGCGGTCACATGCACGGCGCTTCCGTTTATGATTTTTTTCGAAAGATTCCAGTCTATCGTTTCACCGCCTTCGGATTGCGCCGGGGCCGATCCCGACGAGGATTCGCATGAGGGCGCCTCGTCGCGCGGGATTTCCGCGACGGTGATTTCGTCCCGGCGGGGCAGGTTTTCGGAACTGAAGACGACGGGAAAATGACCATCGAAGCTCCGTTTCCGCAAGCCCTGCCGGACGAGGCGGGCCAGCGGGCAGCCCTGCGTATCCCAGATGTCGGCGACTTTAAAGCGGGTCGGATCGAGCTTCGCCGCGGCTCCCATCGAAGAAAAAAGAACGGCTCCGGCGGAAACGGCGTGTTCGATGAGATCGAGCTTGAAGGTCAGGCTGTCGATCGCGTCGATGACGTAGTCTCCCGGCCGGATATCGTAGAGATGCGCGTTCTCGCGGGAATAGATGTTCCGTACGGCCGTAACTTCGCAGAAGGGATGGATGGATTTGATGCGCGCTTCGAGCTCCAAAGCCTTGGGCATTCCCTCGTTTGAGACGACAGCTTCGAGCTGCCGGTTGACGTTGCTGAGGCACACGACGTCGGAATCCACCAGAACAAGGGAGCCGATTCCGGAGCGGGAGAGGCCTTCGGCGCACCAGCTGCCTACCCCGCCGAGACCGAACACGAAGGCACGGGAGGATCTGAGGGCATCCAGGGCGGGTTCTCCGGTGATCAGGGCTAATCGTTGAAACACGGGATTTACAGGCATAAGAGACAGCTTACCAATTCAGGCGGATTTGTCAATCATGAGGGTTTAAAAGGACGGCCGGCGGGCACGAAGCAAACTGAACCCGCCGGCGTCTTTCTATTTCGAACCCTTGTACTTAAGCTTTGGAGAGAGCCTGCTCAAGATCCGCGATGATGTCGTCGATATGTTCTATTCCTATGGACAGGCGCACGAGGTCCGGAGGCAGGCCGCTTTCGAGCTGTTCCGCGTCGGACAGCTGGGAATGGGTCGTGCTCGCCGGATGTATCGCGAGGCTTTTCGCGTCGCCTACGTTGGCAAGATTTGAAAAGAGCTCGAGCGAGTCGATGAAGCGCTGGCCCTTCTCCCTCCCGCTCCCCGCGGCGTCGGACTTGATGCCGAATACGACTACGCCGCCGAAGCCGTTCTTGAACTGCCGCTCTGCAGTCGGCCGGGCCGGATCGTCCGAAAGCCCCGGATAGCGCACCCACGCGACTTTCTCGTGCTTTTTAAGCCGTTCGGCAACCTTCAGGGCATTTTCGTTGTGCCGGGCCATGCGGACCGGGAGGCTTTCCGTGCCCTGCAGGAAAATCCAGGAATTGTCGGGAGAAAGGCAGGCGCCGAGGTTCCGCAAGGGATCGGTGCGGAAGCGGAAGGCGAAGGCCGCCGGAGCGAGAGGCTCGGGAAGGTCGTAGGCCCAGCGCAAACCGTGGTAGGCGGGATCCGGCTCGGTCAAGAGGGGCACGTTGCCCTTTCTCCAGTCGAACTTGCCTGAATCTATGACCACTCCGCCGATGCCGGTTCCGTGGCCGCCGATCCATTTGCTCAAACTGTGGATGACGATGTCCGCGCCGTCCTCTATCGGACGGTAGTTCACCGGCGGCGTAAACGTAGAGTCCACGACAAGCGGGATGCGGGCTTCGTGGGCGACCTTCGCGATCGCTTTGATGTCCACTACATCGAGAGTCGGGTTTCCGATGGTTTCCACGAATACGAAGCGGGTTTTCGGAGTGATCGCCTTGCGCACGTTCTCGGGATCGAGCGCGTCGACGAGCTTCACGTTGATTCCCTGATCCTTGAGAAGCACGGTGAACTGCGTGAAGGTTCCGCCGTAAATGTTCCTTGCGGAGACGATCTCGTCGCCGGCGCGGGCCAGGGTCAGAGCCGTATAGTGGATGGCCGCCGTGCCGGAGGACGTTACTACCGCGGCGACGCCTCCTTCGAGAAGAGCCATCCGGTTTTCCAGAACCTGCGAGGTCGGGTCGCCGAGGCGGGAGTATATGAATCCCAATTCCTTCAGGGCGAAAAGGTTCGCTCCGTGTTCGGCGGAATTGAAATTATACGCCGTCGTCCGGTATACCGGGACGGCCCGGGAGTTCGTCGCGGGATCGGGAGTCTGTCCTCCGTGAACCGCGAGGGTTTCAACATGCAACTGCTTCGCCATCGATTTCTCTCCTCTTTTTCATTCTTCGAAAAGCCAGGTTGAAAGATAGCGCTCGCCCGTGTCCGGAAGAATCGCCACAATTGTCTTGCCCTTGTTTTCGGGCCGTTTCGCTATCGTCAGGGCGGCTTCAAGAGCGGCCCCGGAAGATATGCCGATAAGGATGCCTTCTTCCTTGGCCGCGCGGCGGGCTGTCGCGCCGGCTTTCACGTCGTCGGTGAGGTAGATCTCGTCCGCCACGGACTTATTGAGAACTCCGGGAATGAAGCCGGCACCGATTCCCTGAATCTTGTGCGGGCCCGGCTGACCTCCGGAAATAACCGGAGAAGCGGCAGGCTCCACTACCACGACCTTCAGGCCGGGGTTCTTCGACTTCAGATACTCGCCCGCGCCGGTGATCGTCCCTCCCGTGCCCACTCCCGAAACGAATACGTCGATGTTTCCGTTCGTGTCTTTCCAGATTTCAGGGCCGGTGGTCGCGCGATGCACTTCAGGATTGGCAGGATTGTTGAACTGCTGGGGAATGAAGGAGTTCGGGATTTCGGCGGCGAGCTCCTCGGCCTTCGCTATCGCTCCCTTCATTCCTTTCGCGCCTTCGGTGAGCACGAGCTCTGCGCCGTACGCCTTCAGCAGTTTACGGCGTTCTACGCTCATGGTTTCAGGCATCGTCAGTATTATGCGCAAGCCCTTCACGGCGGCCACGGCCGCCAGCGCGATTCCGGTGTTTCCGCTCGTCGGCTCGATGATGACTGTGTCTTTCGTGATTTTTCCTTCTTTCTCGGCCGCTTCTATCAAAGCCCGGCCGATACGGTCTTTCACGCTCGAAAAAGGATTGAAGCTCTCGAGTTTTACATACACATGAGCTTCGCTGTCGTTCAGTCTGTTGATTCTCACCAGGGGCGTATTCCCGATAAGATCCGTGATTTTGTCAACTTTAGCCATAGAAATCTCCTTATGTTTGCAACCCTCGATAACGGGAATGCCCTAATTCCTAGTACTTGTATAGTTATTATATACCATTATTAAATTCAGATGTCAATCATTTAATCATATAATTACTATCAATTTAGTAAGAATAAATATAATTCACACTAGAAGGACAGACCATAAGCCGGACAGCTCAGATTACGAAGTCGTTTTCAGGGACTATGCGGCGCAAAAACTGCTTTGTCCGCTCCTCTTTCGGATTTCCGAAAATGTCGCGAGGCGAACCCCTCTCCACGACTACGCCGCCGTCCATGAACACCACCTGGTTCGCGACGTTCTGCGCGAAGTTCATCTCGTGGGTGACGACCACCATCGTGGTTTCCTCCCTGGCGAGCTGTTTCATGATGCCGAGCACCTCTCCGATCAGCTCGGGATCGAGCGCGGAGGTAGGCTCGTCGAAAAGGATGATTTCAGGATCGACCGCGATTGCCCGGGCGATGCCGACCCGCTGCTGCTGGCCTCCGGACAATTTCGACGGATAATAATCGCGGCGGTCGGACAAGCCTACCTTCATCAACGCCTTATTGGCTTTTTCGAGAGCAAGGCTTTTCGGCATTCCCCGCCCGACTATGAGCCCTTCGGTCACATTCTCGAGAGCGGTTTTGTTGCTGAACAGGTTGTAGTTCTGAAACACGAACGCGGTTCTTTTTCTGACAAGGGCAACCTCTTTCCCGTGAGCCTTCGCGAGGTTCAGTTTAAGCCCGTCGAAATCCATCTCGCCCTGATCGGCCCGTTCGAGAAAGTTCATGCACCTGAGAAGAGTCGTCTTTCCGGAGCCGGAAGGCCCGAGTATCACGATGACGTCGCCCTTGCTGACGGATATGTCCACGCCCTTGAGCACCTCTGTCCCGTGAAAACTTTTATGTACGTTAGTAACTTCAAGCATATTTTCTCCCTGCAAGACGATGCTTGCCCAGGCGCTTTTCCGCAGCATCGAAAACGAGCTGTACGCCAGCGCATAATACGACGTAAATCAGAAAAATATCCAGATACGCCTCAATGTAATTATAACCGTACGAAGCTTCTATCTTAGCGATCGCGGTTACTTCCCGAACCGTCATCATAAAGGCAAGAGAAGTCGACTTCAGCAGCGACGTTGCCGCGTTGCACAAATTCGGAAGCGCCGCCAGCAATGCTTGCGGAACTATGATTCTCCTGTAGGCCTGACTCGCGGACAATCCGGCCGCAAGACCCGCTTCCAGCTGGCCTTTGTCCACTGTACCCAACGCAGACCTGAACACTTCGGTCAACACAGCCGTCGTATTGAACGAAAACACGGCGTAGGCGTACCAGACGGGATTCAGGGAAAACACATCGATGGACAAGCCGAAGCCCGTGAAAACGGCGTTCAGAAAGCTCGGAAGAAGACTGTACGCGATCAGAATCTGCAATACGATCGGCGTGCTGCGCGCGAACGAAACGTACACGGCGACGGCATTGTTGAAACCCTTCGTTCTGTATATCCTCGCCAGGGAAAAAAAGAAGGCCGCGGGCATCGATACGAGCAACGCAACAAGGGTAATTCCCAGAGTCGTCGGAACTCCCTCAAGAACGCGATAAAAGGTTTTCAGCATGAATTGAATGTCGAGGGTTCTCATCCGATGCTCCTTTTGCCGCGGCTTAACCGGCGCTCAATAACCCCGAAGGTTTTTTCAATCACGATAATCAAAGCCCAATACAAAAGTGCCAGGGCCGTATACGTTTCAACAGCCCATGCGCCGTAGTTTCGGGCAATTAGCAATATGCCCTGCCCCATCATATCGATCAAGCCGATGGTATAGGCCAGCGCTCCTTCCTTCATCAGGGAGACTAAGGCGTTCCCTAAATTCGGCAGGGCGGAGACGGCGGCCTGCGGCAGAACGATGCGGATATTCGCCTGCAGCCCGCTCAACCCGGAACTGACGGCGGCTTCGTACTGTCCCCGGTCCACCGAAAGATAGGATGAACGCATGATCTCGGAAACCGTCGCCGCGAAAAGAAGACTCAGCGTAACGATCACAAAAAAGGCGGTATGGAAAAAGTGAATATTGATTCCGAAAAGACGAATCAATGCCTCCGGCAAACCGTAAAAGACAATGAATAACAGAACGATCGAAGGAGTACACCGGAGAATCCAGGTATACCCGTTCGCCAGGAACCTTAAAAATCCGGGCTTCCCGAGCTTCGCGGCGGCTAAAAGCCAACCCAGAAGAAGTCCGGCGGCCAGAGTAGCGAACGCTACCCCGACCGTAACGGATACGTATGGAAGCAAGACCGGAATCGTTGTAAAAATTCGTTGCGGCTCGAAAGGACGATCCATTGTCCGACTCTCCCGTCGCTATTGCGCTATTGCGTTACATAGACGAAAACGTCTTCGCCGAAGTATTTCAAAGACAAGGAGGACAGGGTTCCGTTTTCTTTCAAAGTCTTGATCGCCCGATCATAGGCGTCTGCAAGGGGCTGATTGCTTTTATTGAACAGAGGCCAGGTCGGAATACCTTTGTAGGGGGCATAGCTCAGCTTTCCCGCAAGAGAGTGGTACGGGCCCTTCCCGTCCGCGACATTATTCTCGTACGACAGCTTGATGTCGAAAAACGCATCGTATCGCCCCTCCAGGACCCACGCATACGCATCGTTGATTACGAAAGTATCCGCAGGCTCCAGTTTCACCGGTTTCTCGGGATGGGCTTTGTTGTACTCCTGCACCACAGCGAATTGGGCGCTTTGAGGCGCGATCGGCACAAGCTTGCCGCTAAAACGTGCGAACGATTCAAAATCGCGGATTTTATCGGCGTCTGCGGACCGGAAGGTAATGCCGATGACGCTTGCCGCTATCGGATTTTGAGGAAAAAGAAACTTGTTTTTCCGTTCTTCAGTCACCCATGCGCCCTTGGTTCCCACCTGATACTTCCCCGATTCTACCCCGATCAGCAAATCGTCGTCGGAAGTAGGAACAAACTTGAATTCGTATTCGGGAAGCAATTCATCGACGGCTTTTAAGACCGCTACCTCGAAACCGTCCGATTCGCCCTTTTCGTTGACAAAATCGTACGGAACATATGTCTGTGTATGCGCCGCGTATATCTTGACCGGCTTTCCGGAAGGACTTCCGGCGTCTTTCGCTCCTCCGGCATACGCCGAAGATACAACCGCAGCCAAAACGGCGATAAAAACCGCATTTCTCTTTGAACCTTTCATACAACACCCCCGAATTTCTATTTTTCTCCGGATGAACCATCCGGGTAACGCAGAATCAATTCCGAATCAAAGAAGCCTCGTCTCTGACCCAGGAAAGCCTTTGAACGTCTATATCTGAAGGCAGCGAACAATCTGCGCCCAGAGCAACGCCTGAAGAACCGGACTCGGCCAGCAAAGCGCGGGTAAAATCGCGAATTTCCTTTTCGCTTCCCCGATACAGCAAACCGTCGCTGCCGTTTGCGAATCCGCCGATAACGGCTCTTCCGCCGAATAATTTCTTTCCCTCTTTCAGACTTATTTTCTCAACATTCACTGCCCAGTTGACCGCTGCCGACTCGTAGTCGGCGAACAAAGTCAGATTATTTCTTCCGCCCTGATACCCGCATACATGCAGAATATTCTGTCCGCCAGCCCGATTCGCGGCCGCAAGAACCGCCTTGTCCGAAGGAGCGATCACCTCGCGGTAAACTGAATCTGCTATTCTGCCGTCCTGGACGCTCTGAACGCTTACATACACACCGTCCGCTCCGCCTTCCTCGATGACGAGCCGCGACAACAGGGCCAGGCTTTCTCCTACGGCGTCGAGCGCTCTGCGAACCGCCGACGGATTTTCTAAAATGAAGTCTGCCAAACGCCTGTTGCCTTTCTCCCCGTCGCCGAACAAAATCCGAAGCATCGTCGCAGGACTGAAAATGTTATAGAAAACCATTATTTCCGAACCGAAGCGCCCGACAAGTTCCTTCACCAACCGAACCTGCCCCTGTATCCAGGGATGAGAACCCTCGAGAGGCGCAATTCTCTCGAGGGATGAAATACTGGAATCCGACGACAGCAAAGGATCAGGGTACTTGAAAAAACCGTCGCTCATCAGTTTGACGAGGTCGGGTTTGAAAGCGTCATAATACCGAAGGTGTCCATCGATATTTTTCCGGACGACTTCGGGATTATCCAATCCGTTAAATACGTCGTCCCCTTCAACGAAATGAAACCAGAAACCGACCGGAGTGCGCTCAGGTACTTTATTCCTGAACACATCCGACACGAGATCCCTTTTGTTGCTATTCATCGTTTTCTCCTTAAACTAGTAAATCAATCAATTTAGTAGGAATAATGAGTTTATACACATATAAATAAAATGTGTCTAGTAGGAAATAGAGAAAAATCATAAATACTATTCCGGTTGCTCCGGGAATCGCTAATCGCGCAAAGAGCGATGGGCGCGTATCAATTCAGCGTACCAGAAGCCTGAATCCTTTACCGTCCGCCGCAGAGTCGCAGGCTCAACGCGCACAAGTCCGAACCGGGGCCGATAGCCTTCCGCCCATTCGAAGTTGTCGAGCAACGACCATACGAAATAGCCCTTGACGTCGGCGCCCTCGCTGACAGCCTTGCCGAGAGACCCGATATATTCCTGCAAGAAGCGGACTCGTTCGACGTCTCGGACGGAACGCTCCTGATCCCCCGAAAAAAACGGCGAAAACGCGTATTCGGAGAGTCTGTTCTCGACGAGGTCTTCGAAGGCAGCGCCGTTTTCTGCGATGATCGCAGGAGGATTTCCGTATTCCGTCTGCAGGAGTTTCGCGAGATCATAGAGGCCGCGGGGATAGACCTCCCAGCCCATGGACGTTCTCCCGATGGAATCATCGCGTCTTCCGCCGCCGTCTTTTCCCGTCACAGAAAACCCGAATACGGGAGTCAAAACATCGCGGAAAGCGGTCTCCCTGCTGTAATAATTAAGGCCGACGAAATCAGCGCTCTTCGATATCAACGCGAGGTCGCCGTCTTTGATTCGGGGCGCGAATATCCGCGCGGCGCGGAACAATTCTTCCGGGTAGCGCCCCTTCAACAAGGGATCGAGAGTAATCCGGTTCATAAACTGATCTGCGAGAAAGGCAGCCCGGGCGTCTCCCGGTTTTTTGGATCGCGGCTCGACGGTGGTGTAGCTCAGCACAATCCCCGCCTTATTGTCGGGGCGAACCGAGCGAATACGCTCAAGCGCCGATCCGTGGGCGAGGAGAAGGTGATGCATGACCGAAAAATACTTCCAGGGAGAGCGAAGTCCTGGAGCGTGAGTGCCCAGCAAATGTCCGAAACAGGAGAATTCGAATGGCTCATTGATGGTAAACCAGTTCTTCACGCGGTCGCCCAGCGCTCCGGCGACTATCTCCGCGTAGTCGGCGAACCAGCAGGCGCAATCGCGGTTCGCGAAACCGCCCCGCCGTTGCAACGCGAGAGGCAGATCCCAGTGAAACAGGGTGAACCAGGGTTGAACGCCTGCTTCGAGAAGCCCGTCGGCAAGGCGCGAATAAAAATCCAGCCCTTTGCGATTCACCGTCCCCGTTCCATCCGGCAGAATACGGCTCCAGGAAATGGAGCCCCGGTAGGCGTCCAATCCCAGTTTCCTCATCAGCTCCGCGTCTTCTCGCCAGAAATCGTAATGCGCGCAGGCTATGTCTCCCGTATCCCGGTTCTTGATCTTTCCCTTCCGGTGGGCGAACGAATCCCAGATCGAAGGTCCTTTGCCGTCGGCGGACGGACAACCTTCGATCTGATACGCCGATGTAGAAGCGCCGAAAATAAACTCTTTCGGAAACAAAAGCTCCAGTCCATTCGTATCCATTCGCTATTCCCCCTCTGTTCCCTGAACCGCGGCGATCCGGCGCCGATCGAGCTCCTCGAGCATGCTCTTGAATCGATCCCGGGTTAGCGGGAATCTATGAACGAAAAGCGCGGACGCGAGAAAGCATACGCCCGGAAGCAGGCCGATCAGCAGGCGCACAGCCGAAACCGCGGAGGCGCTCTGAACGACGCGCCCGGCTGCGGCGACGGATTCGTCGGCGCTCGCCTCGACGTAGCCGAAGACCTGCAACACAATGCCGGTAGCGCCGATCGCGGCGGCCGAGGCGAGCTTGTACAAAAAAGTGCTGATTCCGAAGAACGCGCCTTCGCGGCGCACTCCGTTATGAAACTCGTCGATCTCGATAACATCCGGGAGGATGGACCAGGGGATTATCTGCGACGCTGAAATGCCGATTCCGGACAATACGCAGATTGCCAGAACCGCTGCCTCGTTCCCCGGAGAAATCCAAAGACAGAAGAGCATGACGGCGGCGAAATAGAGCGCGGAAACGATGTACGCCGTTTTCTTTCCGAGACGCCTGCTTGCCTGAATCCAAAGCGGCGAAGCGAAAACGGCGACTACGAGGGGAAGCGCCATGAAGAGGGTGGGATCGCCGCTCACCTCGACGACATCGGTAAGAAAAAAAAAGAAGGTCGCCATGATTACGTCGAAGCCGATCATATTGAAAAGAAACATTCCGAGCACAATGCGGAATTCTCGAAGCCTGAAAAAATCCGAGAGCGTTTTCACGAAGCCCGCGAAAACAGGCTTCCCGCCGGAAACCCGCTCCCTCGTTCCGAAACCAGTGATAGCCAGAATCAGGACGATCGCCGCTCCGAACGCCGCTCCCATGAGCGGCCAGCTTCGGCTCCGCGGCAAAGACCCGAACAGGATGTCAACGACCAGCGTTACTCCGGCCGCACCGATGAGGGTTCCTAAAAAGGAGGAACCCATCCTGAATCCAGAGAGGCTGGTCCGTTCGTCGTAGTCCTGGGTCATCTCGGCCATGAGCGAACTGTAGGGAACCGCGACCACCGTATAGGCGCTGTTGAAAAGGATGAACGCCACAAGGTAATACGCGAATCGGAGCGCGTCCGAGCCCGGAGGGATCTGCCAGAGAGCCGCGAAACTGAAACCGAGGGGAACCGCGCCGAAGAGGATATAGGGACGGCGCCTTCCCCATCGCGAGCGCGTTTTATCCGATACGAGACCCATGAGATAGTCCGTTACGGCATCCCAAAACCTGGCGATCATAAAAATCAAACCCGCGCGCGCGGGAGACAGTCCTCCCGCGTTGACCATGAACCACAGCATGTAGAAGCCGATCGATCCGTACGCAATATTGAGAGCCATGTCGCCGACGCCGTAGGCAAGTTTTTCTCCTGTCGATATTGTTGCAGAGTCGCGTTTTTCCGTCATTCAGGAATCCTCCCGTTTACCGGTCTCAGAGCGTCTATATAGAGACTGAGCTGATTATTCACCAGATCGATTCCGTCGAACCCGGTTTCCGAAAAGATCGTTTTTCCTCTCATGGCCGCTCTCTGGCCGAAGGACCAGAGCACGTTCGAAATAGTCGCTCCGGTGAGTTCTATGTCCGCATCGCTCCGGATGCTTCCGTCTTCAACCCCTTTTTTCAGGAGAAGCAAAATCCTTCTGTCGGGCTCGAATATCGTCCGGCCGTAATCCGCGACCGAAACATGCAAATCGTCACGATAGCCGTCGTCGTTAAATATAAAATCGTACTCGGCGAAAAAGCTCATCTCGGCTTGCCGTTCCCCCATATATGCGATGAGGGCGCCCAGGAAAGATTCCAGGCGGCAAAGTCCCTGCCCTTGAACCGAATCGAACGCGGCCGCCATGAACAGATTCCATTCGCGGAGAAAGGACATCATTACCGCGTACGCGATATCCTCCTTGGTCGGGAAATGCCTATACAGCGAACGCCGGACGAGGCCTGCAGCTTCGCCGATATCGGTCATAGAAGAGAGACCGATCCCTTTCGTCAAAAAAACAACCTTGGCCTTTTCGATTATTCGCGTTTGCGTTTCGGTCATTCCCGTCCTCCGTTTGACTCAGTCGATCTCAAGCTTCTGCGCGATTCCCTTTTGCGACACACGCTGTGACAATTCAGCATACATCCTGTCACACCGTGTGTCAATTTTTTTTTAACCCCGCGCTAACACCGTCCCCTCTCGCCGGCGACAGCTTTGCCGCATTCTGTTAAAATCTCGTTTTTCAAGGGAGCGCGCAATGCTGAAACTTTCAGGAATCCGGGTGGCGTACGGCCAGCGGATCATTTTCGATAACGCGGATTTTCTGGTCCGCCCCGGAGACAAAATCGCCCTGGTAGGCCCGAACGGAGCGGGGAAATCGACCCTGTTCAGAATAATCGCCGGCGAGGAATCGATAGACGCGGGAACGATTTCGAGCGATCCGGGAACGGTGATCGGCTACTTTTCGCAGGACGTCGGGGAGATGTCCGGAAGGACTGCCCTCGAGGAAGTCCTGGCCGGAGCGGGAGACGTCTATGAAATCGGGAAAAAGCTTTCCGAACTGGAGCACCGCATGGGAGACCCGGATGCCGAGCCCCTTTCGGATTCGGACATGGACGCCTACGGCGAGCTTCAAAGCGCCTTCCTGCATCGCGACGGCTATAATCTTGAAACCCGGGCGGAATCGGTTCTCACGGGACTCGGCATCGGGCCGGACCGCTTCGGAGAGCCGGTCGAACACTTCTCCGGCGGATGGAAGATGCGCATAGCGCTCGCGCGGATACTCGTGCTCGAGCCGGACCTCCTCCTCATGGACGAGCCGACGAACCACCTCGACGTCGAGTCCATCGTCTGGCTCGAATCCTGGCTGCGCGACTTCAAGGGAGACCTGGTAATGACGAGCCACGACCGCGATTTCCTTACGCGACTGTGCCCCCGCACCGCAGAGGTCGCTTCCGGCGCGATCACCATGTACTCCGGCGATTACGACTTTTATCTGCGCGAAAGGGAAATCAGAAGAGAACAGCTCGTCGCGACCTACAACCGCCAGCAGGCCCAGTTCGCCAAGGACGAAGAGTTCATCGCGAAGTTCGCCGCACGGGCCTCCCATGCGGCCCTCGTGCAATCCCGCATCAAGGCGCTCGAAAAAATCGAGCGGGTGAGCCTGCCTCCCGATCCCAAAACCATGTCGGTGCAATTCGTCTCCTGCCCGCGCTCGGGCGATCAGGTCGTGGTCATGAAAGATCTCGCGAAAAGCTGGCCGAAGCCCGGCGCGGCAAAAAACGGGGAACAGTCGTTCCATAGCGTATTTTCAGGATTATCGGGAATCGTGAACCGGGGGGACAGAATCGCGCTCACGGGAGTGAACGGAGCGGGAAAATCGACCCTGCTTAAAACCATCTGCGGAGAAACGGAGCCGACAGGAGGAAGCGCAGTCGTCGGAGCGTCGGTCAAGCTCGGCTATTTCAGCCAGTATTCCTCCGACACCCTCCGTCCAGACCGCACCATATACGAAGAGGTGGAGGAACGCATTCCCCTGGCTACAGTCGGAGCGATCAGAGGCATTCTTGGGGCATTTCTCTTTTCCGGGGACGACGCCGACAAGCGGATTTCGTCCTTGTCGGGAGGGGAGAAAAGCCGCGTCATGCTCGCCTGCATGCTGGCGGTTCCGGTCAACTTCCTCGTCCTGGACGAACCGACGAACCACCTGGACATCGCGAGCCGGGAGGTTCTGCTTGATGCCCTCACCCGGTTCGAAGGCACGCTGATGATCGTGAGCCACGACCGGTACTTCCTCAGGCACCTCGCGAACCGGGTCTTCGAGATCGACCATGGAAGGCTCAACGCATACGAGGGGAATTACCAGTATTATCTCGATAAAACAGGGCGGGAGTACTGAGCGCGGAGGCCGTTCGTCAGTATACGGCCAGAATTTTTTCGCAGATTAAAAATGCCGCCGGGCAGTACAGGGAATCGAGGGCGAGGCCGACGAGGCGGCGCTGAATGTTTTCTTCCTTGGTATGAGGAAAATTGACGCATGACAGGGTCCGCACGTCGTAGATCGAGCAGCTGTTGTCCTCGTTCTGGAAGGGACAGGGCAGCTCTTTAAGCATGAAACCGACGCCGTCCGGATCCTGCTGGAGATAGTCGTCCATGAATTTCTTCGACGGAGTCCCGATCTCGGCGCAAATGTGTTTGATGTCGGTATTCCGGAAGATCGGCCCCATGTTCCTGCAGCACAGGCCGCATTTGGTGCAATCGATTTCGTCGAAAACTTCGTCGTGGAAGCCGTGGACCATGCGGTCGAAGCCCTTGATGTTCCGTTTGGTAAGATGGCGCATTTGCTTCAATATGAAGGAATGCTTGGCCTTGCTTCTCTCTAAAATGCTTTCGTAGGTATTGATGCGTCGCTCCTGATAAAAAAACTGATTAATTCTATTCTTCCGCGGGACGGAACACGCCCCGCTCGTAATCTTTACGGACATCCTGCCAGGGAAAGGTGCGGCCGTTCATCGCGACGTACACTCCCGGTTGCAGAAGGCGGGCGGCCATGAAGGCCGAGCCGAGGTTGAAAAGGGCGTCCGAGCCGATAACCTGATACGGAATCATCGCTCCGGTGAGCACGATCGTCTTGTTGATGCCGAGGGGCCCGAGGAAGCGCGCTGTTTCGGCCATCCTGTCCGTCCCGTGGGTGATGACTATTTTCTTTTCCGGAGACGCTTCGCAGGCAGAGCGGATCATTTCGCGATGAGCCTCCGTCATGACGAGGCTGTCGATCAGATGCACTATTTCGAATTCAACCGGGGACACGATGCGCGCCTTTTGGATTATGCCCGGCAGATGGGTGTCCTTGAAAGTCAGCTCGCCCTTCAATTCGTCGTAGTGCTTGTCGAAAGTGCCGCCGGTGATGATGATTCGCACGGGATCGTCGTTCATGGACGGCATTGTGAACCGGAATCGGATTGAAAGTCAATAAAAACGGCGGGCCGGTGCGTAAAATGAGCGGATCCGCTGTTATAGTATCATTGTACGAAATTTACCGCATTCGCGCGGACGGAGGAATCATGAAAAAAGGAATCGGGATGGCGCTTGCCCTGGCGGCCGCCGCTTGTGCATGGGCGGGAGACGTTGAAACGACGCTGACGATTGATCAGGTCGCTCCCGGAACAGGAGAGCTTTACGTGGGGATATTCGATTCGGAAGAGGGTTTGAAAAAACGAGAGCCGGTCGCGAAAATGAAACTCGAGGCAGCCGGAAGCACGGTGTCGGCGAATGTCGCGCTTGCACCGGGCGACTACTATATCACAGTATACCAGGACATAAACGGAAACGGCAAAATGGACGCGAATCTCATCGGCATGCCGAAGGAGCCCGTCGGTATAGCAAACTACTCCGGCAAGGGCATTCCCGGCGGCTACGAAAAACACAAGCTGAGGATCGACGAATCCAACACCCGCGTCACCATCGTCCTCAGCAGATTGTAGGATCAGCGAGGCGCCGCGCCTTTGGGCTTAGCGTATGCGCCGCGCACATGGACTGCCAGACCCGCGAGAATGCAGAGGGAAGCTGAAACCGAAACGGGGGTGAGCGGTTCGTTCATGAACAGGGCGCTCGCCGCGACCCCGAATACCGGAACCAGCAGCGAAAACGGAGCAATGCGTTTCGCGCCTTGCTTCATTATCATCTGATTCCACACTCCGTAGCCGAAGAGGGTCGAAAGGATCACCAGATACGCCAGAGAACCGAGGGACACAAGAGAAAATCCGCGCACCGCCGCCGATAGATAATCCCGTTCGAATATCCAGGACAAAAGCAAGAGGGGAAGCGGAGAAAAAAGGCTCGACCAGACCATCAGAGACAAGCCGTTCGCTCCGGGCATGCGCTGCGCTACGAGATTCGCGGCCGCCCAAAAAAGAGCCGAGAGAAGGATCATCGACAGAGGAAGGAGGGCGATTGCAGAGGAACCGCCGCGGAGGGAAGGAACGATGAAAATCGCCAAGCCTATTCCCGCGAGAATCATGCCTGCGATGCTGTGCGTCCGGATATGCTCCTTAAACGCGAAGGCCGCCAGGAGAGCCGTGAAAAAAACCTGGGACTGCATCACGATGGAGCTGACGCCGGTCGGAGCGCCGAGCTTGATCGCGATGAAAAGCATGCCGAACTCGCCGACTCCGAGCAGGAGCCCGTAAGCGGCGAGCTTCGTCCATGACACGTTCGGCCGCCGCACGAAAAATACGGCGGGAAAGGCGCTGAAAGCGAATCTGAGCGCGACGAGAAAAAGCGGAGGCACGTCCTGCACGCCGATCTTGATCACCAGGAAGTTCACGCCCCACACGAGCGTTACAAGCAAAACACAAACCAGGGCTCCGGCGGAAATCCGCTCGCTGTTATTCGAGTTCATAATGCGTACAGCCTATCAGAAAAAAGCCCGCGCGATAACGCCTCTTATTCCTTCCACACGAAATTCTCCCTGCCGGCGCCCGCTTCAAAATGATATTTGGCGATGCCGAGGTCGAGCCGGGTGAATACGCCGAAGCCGGAGACGCGGGCTGAAACCACCGGTTTGTCCCCCGTTGCCGGAGACGCCGCTTCCAGGGAGAACATGAATTTCTGCTGGTTCAGCGCGGTCGGGGCGAGCAGCGCCGCCTCGACGCCCCGTGAAAACCACTCGGGCAAATCGCCGGTGTTCGACACCACGTCCGACGGCCATTTGGAACGGCGGGGAGATCCGGGTTGCGCGGCGTATCCAACGGTTATCACGCAGATGATTTTCTCATCGGCCTCCAGAGGGATGTCCTTTTTGCTGTACGTGCCTCCTACCCAGCAGGTTCCCAGACCCAGCTCCTCGGCCTTCAGCACCAGATCCTCGCCGTAGTATCCGGCCTCCTCCTCCGCCCTCTCGCCTTTTTTTCCGGCGAGAACGAAGAAATTCCGCGCGTTTGAGAACTTTCCGTACCTGCCGAGAAAACTGTCGAAGGCGGCAGGGGAATCCTGAATCAGAAAAAACCGAACGCCGCTTTTCCCGTTCAGAAGCTCAATATGTTCGTTCAACAAGCGCACATGCTCGGCTCTCAGCGGCTCGGGCGTATACATGCGCACGGAATGGCGCGTCTTTATCAATTCCAGGGTAGACATCGTAAACTCCTTACCTGCTCTAAATTCGATATAAAGGAATGCCCGGGTCAAGCATTTTCGGCTTTCCCGCGCTCTTTAGCGTTCGTATATTGTGGTATGCGCAGGCGCGGAAACGACGCCGCACGGAGGATGCATGATACAGAAATCTCGCCGCGGCTCGGCCGGGGCGCTCACATACGCTCTTGTTTTCGCCTTTCTCGCAGGCCTCCCGCCGGCGCTCGCTTTCGGGGAACCGCGTCTCGAGCCGGACGAGCGCCTCCTTGCTCGAAATCCGCCGACGCACGGGCTGGACGCGAAAAGCTTCGCGGCTCTTGCCCTTATAGCGTCCGGCGCCGGAGATCAAACCGAAAGGCTTGAGGCGGAGCTCTCGTCCATGGGCGATGAACTGGCGTCTCTGGCGGAAAATGCAACCGGCGGCAGGGAAAAAACCGAACTCATACTCGCTTTCATGTACGAGAAGACCTTATCGCGATACTCGGAATTCCAGACGCGGCTCGACATAGCCATTCAAAAGGGAGAATACAACTGCGTTTCCTCGAGCGTGCTGTTCGCCTATTTCGCGAAGCGGCTCGGCCTGGAAACCTACGGCAACGAAACGCCGAACCACTCGTTCTGTACCGTGCTCGTCGACGGCAAGCCGATAGACGTAGAAACAACGAATCCCTTCGGCTTCGATCCGGGAAACAGAAAAGAACTTCCCGGAGAGCGGGAGGGAGAAACCCGGTATCTTCTCGTGCCGAAAACGACGTATCGGAACAGAACGAAAATCGACGATAGAAGACTTATAGCCCTTATATACAACAACCGCATAAGTATGCTTGAACGCAGCGGCCGCTTCGAAGAAGCGGCGGGTCTCGCCGTCGATGCGCTGACGCTGCAGGGCGAAAACGCTCCCCCTGGAGAAATCGCCGACAGGTTCCTGAATTACGCGATAAATCTGTCTGCAGGCGGGGATCATGAAAAGGCCCTCGGTTTCGTAGAGCGGGCGCGCGGAGAGTTCTTCGATTTTCCGCGCTACCGGGAATTCGAGAATAATACGGTACAGAACGCCGCCGCCGATCTGGTAAAGAAGGAAGAATACGATGAAGCGCGCCGGCTTCTCGCCCGTTACCGGCTGCGCGTAGACCCGTCTGTTTTCAAGAAAACGGCCGTCTATGTGTGGGCGAAAAAAGCGGAAACCGCGGCGCGCGGACGGGATTGGCTCGCCGCGGCCGCCGTAGTCGAAGAGGGCCTGGCCGAAATTCCCGGCGACAAGTCCCTGCAGAACCAGAGGAACGCCTACCGGGATAATTTCGCGGTAGAAGTCCACAACCGCTTCGCCGCAGAGATGAACAGGGGAAACAGGGCGAGGCTCGCCGCATTCTGGAAGAGAGCCTTGCATTCGTGCCCGAAAGCGCCCTCCTCAAGCAGGATCTCGCTCAGCTGGAAAAGATCCGCTAAGGCGCATCGATATTTCCGCGAAGATCATGGAGAAGCTCCGAGCCGAGCATCCGAGGCCGTCAATTTTTATTGACAGGAGAAAGTCCGATACCGTACTATCTTCAAGTTGCTGAATTCAGTTTCAATTCGTTTTTCTCGGAGGTTCTCGGTGGTTTTTCTAATAGAATTCGGACTTTATCTTCTTTTAATGCTCGCGATCGGCTTTTATTCAATGAAGAAGACAAGCACTCACGCGGACTTTCTCATCGGCGGCAGAACGCTCGGACCGATAACGTCGGCAATCAGTGCGGGAGCGTCGGATATGTCGAGCTGGCTTCTTCTCGGGCTTCCCGGCGCCGTTTTCGCGAGCGGTCTGGTAGAAGGCGTCTGGATCTCGCTGGGACTCACCATCGGCGCCTACCTCAACTGGCTCATCGTGGCCGGAAGGCTCCGCTCCTTAAGCGAAAAGCTCGGAGCGATCACACTGCCGTCTTTCATCGCCAAGAGATTCGAAGACGAAAGCGGTCTTCTCAAAATTTCGTCGACCGCCGTCATCCTCTTTTTCTTCACCCTCTACGTCGCCTCGGGACTGAAGGGCGGAACCCTCCTTTTCGCGCATACCTTCGGAGCTTCCGAGCAGACCGCGATGATCATCACGACGGTAGTGGTTGTGTCCTACACCTTCCTCGGCGGCTACATGGCCGTCTGCTGGACAGATCTCATCCAGGGGCTGCTGATGCTCACCGCCCTTGTGTTCTGCGCGGTTCTCGGCTATACGGCGATCGCGGGAGCGGGATCCGGCATCGCAGCGGCTAATCCGCAGGCGTTCAAGTTCTCCACCGGAACGCTCACCGCGGCCTCCCTCATGGCCTGGGGCTTCGGATATTTCGGCCAGCCGCACATACTCACCCGTTTCATCGGCATCCGCAGCATCAAGGACGTAAAACGCGCCCGCCGGGTCGGGATCACCTGGATGGTGCTTTGCCTCGTCCTCGCCTGCGCCATCGGCCTCATCGGAATCGGATACAATGCCGTTCATGCCCTTCCGGGAGTCGCGGGAGACGGCGGAAACAGCGAGCGGGTATTCCTCGCCCTGGCGACGGCCCTCTTGCATCCGGTTTTCGCCGGCTTCGTGCTCGCAGCCGTTCTGGCCGCAGTCATGTCAACGGCGGACTCGCAGCTCCTCGTGCTCACCTCCTCCCTTACCGAGGACATACCCTTCATCGCGAAGCTCCCTGACGAAAAACGCAAACTCATCAGCCGGCTCGGCGTCGTTGGATTCGCCCTGCTCGCCTTCATCATCGCGGCGACCGACAAGGGCTCGATCCTCCACATGGTCGGCTACGCATGGGGCGGATTCGGAGCCGCGTTCGCGCCGCTCGTTCTGTTATCGCTTCTCTGGAAAGGCGCGACCAAGTGGGGCGCCTTCGCCGGAATGGTTTCAGGGTCGATCACCATCTTCGTGGTGAAAAACTTCATCAAGGTTCCCGGCGAATATTTCTACGAGCTGTTGCCCGGCTTCTTCGTCGCGCTGATCGCCATCGTGCTGGTCAGCCTCGCCACGAAAAAACCCTCAGACTCGGTGCTCAAGGCCCTCGAGGAAACTCAGGCGGAAGTAAAAGCCGCCCGGTAAGGCCGTTCCGCAAACTCAAGTAAAAGGAAAAGCCGCGGAGAGTTTCTTCTCCGCGGCTTTTTTTTAACCACAGTAAACCGTTGCCAGCCGCGCCATTCAGACGGCGCCATTCAGCCGGCGACCTTCAGTACGCGGCGAAGAAATCGTCCCGGCGGCCGCCGCATCATAAAACGCAGCCGGCTGCTAACGCTCCGACTATGCCGGAGCGACGCGGTTGCGGCCCTCTTTTTTCGCGGCGTACAAAGCCTCGTCCGCGCGCCGGGCAAGATCGAGCGGAGAACCTTCGGGAGTCGCCAGCAAGGACGCGCATCCGATGGAAACGGTGACGACCGGCGCGGCCGGAGACGAGTCGTGCGGAATGCCGAGATCGTATACGGCCTTCAACATGGCTTCGGCAAGCGGGAGGGCCTTATCCCTTCCGACCGACGGAAGCACGGCGGCGAACTCTTCTCCGCCGTATCTGCAGAGCATTTCCAGAGAGCGGTGCAGAACCGAAGAAAGCGCCTGAGCGACCCTCCTGAGGCACACATCGCCGGCGCCGTGGCCGTAGCGGTCGTTGAAAGCCTTAAAATGGTCGATATCGATCATGAGCATGCTCACTTCCTGCATATCGCGGGCGCACCGCTTCCAGACGGTATCGAGATGCTCATCGTAGCTTCTGCGGTTGGGGATACCGGTCAAACCGTCCGTTCGCGCTATTTCTCGAAGCAGATCGGTGCGCACCTTCAGATTGATCTGATTTCGTATGCGCGCCGAAACGACCATCGGCTGGAAGGGTTTAACGATGTAGTCCGACCCCCCCAGTAAGAAACCTCTTTCCTCGTCCTGGGCGTCGTGGCGAGCGGTAATGAATATAACCGGAATATCTCTCGTACGGTCTTCCGATTTGAGCTTCTTGCACACCTCGTAGCCGTCGACATCGGGCATGTTGATGTCCAGCAGCACAAGGTCCGGAGGCGTCTGGCTCTGCGCGATCTCGAGCGCCTTGGAGCCGCAGGTTGCCGCGAGAATTTCATAATCCTCGGAGAGCAGGCGTGACAAGAGCTGTATATTCATCGGCTGATCGTCCACGATCAGGATGCTTGGAATGTGTTTCACCGATCTATTCATGGCAGCCGCACCCCCGCCTCTCGTGCTATATCCTCGATTAATGCTAATGCTTCTTCATAGCGAAAGGAAGCGACAAGCGAAGAAAGATCGCGAATTCTCTGAATGGAGTCGTCGCTTTCCAGCTTATCCTCCAAAAAGCCCGATACGGCTTCGGAGAGCCCGGAGGGAACAACCTTGTTCTTCCGGAGCATAGCCGCGAGACTGCTTACAAGAGAAGGATCGAACGTTTCGGCGGCGGGAATCGGAGCGGGCTTGAGGACGCCGGCGAAACGGAGCTCTCGGAGCGAGGTTCGTACGCTCTCGAGCTCGTCCTCCAAAGCCTCAAGAACCGCCTCTTCGGGAGCTTTCTCCAATAGATAAAAAGACTCGGCCCGGGCGGCGAGTTCTGACAGCCGTATCGCTCCAAGAGTCGCTGAAATTCCCTTCAGAGAGTGGCACGCCGATCTCGCCTGTTGGACCGAAAGCAGGGAAAGCTTGACCCTGATATTCTGATAGTTCTTGTCGAGATCGTCCAGGAAACGGTCTAGAAGCTCCATATAAAACGGCACGTCGGAATCAGCGCGCTTGAGCGCGGCGTCGAGGTCGAAACCGGGCAGTTCTTCGGGTAAACCGGGAATTGACCGGCTGTTCGAACGCATCGGAGCTGACGCGGTTGTTAAAGAGGTTTGAAGGTACTTTTTCAAAATAGTGAAGAGCTTTTCCGTGTTCAGCGGTTTTTCCATATGTCCGTTCATTCCCGATTCGGCGATTCGTCTGAAATCCTCTTCCTGAACCGCCGCAGTAAGCGCGATGACGGGCAGATCGGGCAAAACTGCGCGAATGCGGCGGGTAGTCTCGTACCCGTCCATCTCCGGCATCTGCACGTCCATGAGCACCAGATCGAATCCGGCGGATTCAAGCGCCTCGAGAGCGCGAGCTCCGTTTTCCGCGACGGAAACCTCGGCCCCGGACCGCTTGAGCCAGCGGACGGCAACCTCGCGATTGAGTTCGTTATCCTCTACCACCAGAATGCGCGCGCCCGTCAGATCCGGTATTTCGGAAACGGCAGGCTCGCGGCCGTTCGTATTATGCGCGTCCGCCAGAGCCGAACGTACATTCCGGCGCGAGACCGGCTTGCTCAAGAAGGCATCGGGAACAAAGGGATATTCTTTCAGATAACCGGATAGTATCACCGCCGATCCGGAACCCTGCGGTTCGCCCCGGAGGGATTTCAACTCCTCAAGTTCATTCGGCTCCAAGGCGAACGCCGAATCCAGAATCAACAGGGATCCGTCACCCTCAGTCAGCGAATTCTTGCGCAGCGCATCAAGCGCGGAGCGTATCGTCGGGAGAATCGCCGATTCCCATCCGAGTTCTTCCAGAAATTGCTGAATCTGAGCCGCGGACTCCTCGTCGCTCTCGGCGATACACGCCCGCCTCCCGGCGCCGAACGGAGCGGACACAGCAGACTGAGCGGACGAAGGAACGGACTCAGGCGATTCGCCCCGCTCAAGCGGCACGGCGAAACTGAAGGAGCTTCCCAATCCGGGACGGCTGGCGACGCGCATAAAACCGCCCATCGCGGTTGCGAGCCGCTTGCAGATCACCAATCCCAGGCCGGTACCGCCGTATTTTCTCGTGGTCGACGAATCGGCTTGAGTGAACGGCGTAAACAGCGTTTTCAGCTTATCGGGAGCTATTCCGATGCCGGTATCTTCGATCCGAAAACGAATCCAGTCGATGCGGTCGCTCAAAACTCCAGAAACGGCGATGCCGGCTTCATTCAAGTCCGCGTCCGGAATCTCGTCGGAAGCGAGAAGCGATACGAACAGATCGATGCGCCCCCGGCTGGTGAATTTCACCGCGTTGCCGATCAGGTTGATTAAAACCTGGCTGATGCGCAGCCTGTCGCCGATATAAGACTCGCGCAAACCCTCGCCTTCATGGAAATACAGATCTATCTTTTTCTGGACGAGGGCGGAGTTAAACAAGGTGCGGATCTGTTCGAATACATCTTCCAATTCGAACTGATGCCGGTCTATCGCCAGACGGCCAGACTCTATTTTCGAAAAATCGAGCACATCGTTGATGATGCCGAGAAGAAGATGAGACGATGACGCAATCTTGGAAAGCAGATCCCGGTCTTCCTCCGTCCGCGCGTTTTCAAAGGCGAGAGAGCTCAGGCCCAGGATCGCGTTCATCGGAGTGCGGATCTCATGGCTCATATTCGCGAGGAAATCGGACTTCGCGCGGTCGGCGCGCTCGGCGGCTTCCTTTGCGCGCACGAGATTCTTTTCAAGCTCGGTCCGGTTCCGAACATTGATCAGCATGTCGGTGAACAACTGGAGCACGCCGCGTTCCTTTTCGGTGTACGCGTGCTTTCCCCTGCAGGAATCGAAGCCGACGAAGCCGATGCACGCTCCGCGTTCCATGAGCGGAATGGCGATGAGACTCTGCACGGACTGGCTTTCAAGAATGACGCGTACACCTTCGTCCGGAGGAAGTTCCTGCACATCGGGAATAAGGACGGTGCGGCCCTGCTTATGAGCCATGATCCATTCGGGAGCATCGTCCACGCTCACGTTCTGCAAATTTTCGATCTGCGGCGCGATTCCCTTTCTGCACCATTCATGCGTATTCGAAAAGGTACCCGCGTCCCAATCGTACGAGAAAATATACGAACGGTCCGCGTTTACGAAGAGGCCCATTTCATGGAGCGCGAAATTGATCGAATCGTCCAGCCGGTCGAGCGACAGATTAATAAAGCCCGAGGACATTCTGATGAGCATTTCCTGCATATCCATATACGATTGCAGCAAATCCTCGGTCCGCTTCCGCTCGGTGATATCCTCGGTTATTCCGGTATGGGCGATCACGGTCCCGTTCTCGTTGCGAACGGGCCGGGCTCGGGTGTTCACCCATTTCACGCGATTGTCTCCGGTCTTTATCCTGAAATCGACGCTGAACACTCCGGTTCTTCCGTATTCATGGCCCGCGTCCTTGACCCGAACCAGATCCTCCGGAGGTATCATCGACAACACGCTGTCTTCTAACGGCGAGCCGGCTTCTATCGACCGTCCGAGCAGCTTCTCGCAGGAAGGGCTGATATAGGAAAGCGTATTCATATCGGCGGAGAGCAGCCAGAACACCTCGGCCATGTTTTCGGTGATCATTTCCAGACGTTCTGCGTACTCGGCGAGCTCGCGGGCTACGCGCCGCTTCTCGGTAACGTCCTGGAAACTCCAGACCCTGCCGGAAATTTCGCCGTTGATCCGCTGCGGCTGGGTATACCGCTCGAAAATTCTGCCGTCTTTTAAAACGAGCTCTTCAGTGGAAACGAGCTCCGGCTGCCGGTAAAACTCGTCGACCCGGCGCAGGAACTCCTCGGAATCGGCGAGAAGGGGAAGGACTTTTTCCAGCAGCAGACCGTCCGAGAAACCGATCGCGAGATCTTCCGGGAACCCCCACATATCAAGAAATTTCCGGTTAAAAAGTTCGATGGTGCCGTCGAGGGCGACTACAAGGATGCCGTCGCCCGTAGAATCCAGGGTCGCGTCCAGGAGGGAGAGCGCCCGCTGATGCCGGTCGGAGGCAGCCTTTCGCTCGGTGATGTCCTCGAAAACGCCCAGAATGGCGTTCGGCCGCCCGTCTGCCCCCAGAAGCGGAACCTTTGACGTTTCAACCCACATGGTCGTGCCGTCCGGGCGCGGAAGCCCTTCGATAAACCGATATTGGGCGTTTCCGCTCCTCAATATCGAGATGTCCGTTTTGCGGAATTTTTTCGCCAGTTTTTGAGGGATCGGGAGATTGAAATCGGTTTTGCCGATCACTTCCGAAGTCGAATTAAGCCCGACGCTTTTTGCGACCTTGGAATTGCATCCGAGATACCGGCCTTCGGCATCCTTCCAGAATACCGCCTGGGGAATAGTCTCAAGTACGAGGGCCAGAGAATCCCGGCTCAGCTTCAGCTCCGATTCCATGCGGATCCGTTCGGTGATGTCGCGGGCGGCCGCGTATACCAGCCGCCCGCGAGGACGGGTTCGCCACTCGATCCAGCGCCAGGAACCGTCACGGCAGCGGTACCGGTTGACGAAATTGAGGACTTCCTCCTGAGCCGCCAACCGGCTGATCGCAGAGAGAGTTGCCGCCATATCGTCGGGATGGACAAAGTCAAGAAACACCCTGTTTTCAAGCTCCGCGACCCCGTATCCGAGAACGTGCTCCCATTCCTTGTTCACTTTCAGGAAATGCCCGTCGATATCGGCGATGCACAACAAATCCAGATTTATGGAGAAAAAACCTTCAAGCTCCTCTGCCCTCCGGTGGTCGGAGGTAACGTCCATGAAGATCGCCGCGAAACGGTTTTCTTCCACATAATACGCGTATACTTTGAACCATCGATCAATCGACGAGAAATACTGCTCGATCTCTCCGTTTTTTTTATCGCGTACGATGGTACCGAAAAACACGAACCAATCGAAAGATTCCGTTGAAATATTCGGAATTACCTCGCGCGCGGTTTTTCCGATCAACGACGATGAAACCCGGCCCGTCAATTGGGTAAAAGCCTCGTTCATCTCTAAAAAACGGAAATCGTACGGATTGCCTGCCGGATCGAGGATAAGTTCATGGAGGGCGTAGCCGAAAGGCGAATGTCGAAAAGAAGAGAACATCCGGAAAACCTCCGGATATAAAGGATAAGCGAGCGGGAGCCCCGGCGCAAATTCCGCCGCGATTATCTACCGCGGCGGAAGGGCAAATACAATTACACTACGGTAAAGGGAACGATCGCTTCTCCGGTGATGGCCCGGAAGGTAAAGGATTCGGTAATGAACAGATCTACCTTGGCCGAATCGTGGCCCTCGTAGCCGATCGCGAAATCCTGGCCCACGGATATTTCCAGATCCCCCGGGCGATCGGCCACCAGCAGGGCGCCGTCCACGGTTTCAGAATATATGATGCTCCCGCCGATCTGCTTGCGCACGATGGAGGCGAGGCTTCCCCCGGGCACCACATGGGCGAGGAATTTCCAGAGCGCCGGATTGACCACGAGATTCGCCGGCCCGTCGATGCCCTCTTTCTTCAGCCTGAGCTGGGCCTCGCTCACCGCGTCGACCACGGAATCCTTATCCAGCGAAAGGGGAATCCTCGCGCTGGTTCCCGCGGCCTCGTTCAACCCCACGATTCCCGCCGGAGCGAAACCGTTGAACACGGCGCCGTCCTCGAAAGCCGCGATCTTGCGCGCCGCGTCCACCACGGACTCGAGCTCGATATCCTTCGCTCCGCGGTCGATATTGTCCAGCTCCCAGATATTCACGGAAAAACTGATCCGGCTTTCGATCAGAGGGAGCACCTGGTGCACCCCGTAGCGAACCTCGTCCTTCTTCTGTCCGGAAGGCACTTCGAGCCGGCCTTCAGGAACCGCCGCGTACGAAATTCCGAACGGTCCGGCGACGTCGCAAAACTTTCTCGCCGCGAGATTCGCCGTAAGCGTTTCCTTCACGAGCGAATTAATCTCGGCCCACGAAGCGGGGCTTATCGGCGCAAATTCTGTTCTCAGCATATTCATGTGCGCTGCTCTCCTTTATTCCGCAAACTGCCGATTCCCAAATCGGCTCCAGCCTCTCCCCCCGCTCCAGCTTCTCCGCCGGAACCGGAAAGGAATTCTTCCTCCACCTCGCGGGCTCCCTCGTCGTAAAAGCCCTGCTCCGCCGGATCGAGCTCGTGCAGCAGCCGCAGGAATTCCCCCGCGTGCACCTTCTCCTCGTCCGCGATATCGATGAGCACATTCCGGGCCAGCACATTATCAGTGGACTCCGCGATCTCCTGATACAGCTGAATGGCCTCGTATTCGGCAGCCACCATCATGCGGATCGACCGCACCAGCTCCGTATGAGTCAACTTCCGATCGCTTTTTTTAACGCTGAAAGGCGTTCCGAATTCAGGCATTTCGCTCTCCTTTTAATATAGGGCACCTCTAAAAACTTCAGTTTTTAGAGGTCTACCTTAATATAGGTGTAAATCCTGTAAGGATTTACAAGGGCACCGAGGAAAACTAACCGAGTTTTTCGAGGTGCCCTATAGACTTTCCTGCCTATTAAGGTACGACTCCGAAGCGTGTTTGTCAAAGCGAACAAATAAAAAACGAGGCAGAAGGCCGTCCGATGCGCGTCAAAGCACCGCCGGAGCCCCCGGCGCGAACGTCCATGCAGGGGCGCGTCCGATCAGAAACGAACGAGCACGCCCGCTCCGAACGATGTTTCGCACGCATGCGGAATCAGGCTTACTTCGGCTCCCTCGGGGCCTTCAAGCGCCGCGGATAGCGTTCCGTTCCATGTAGAGGCGTAGTACCACGGACGGATAAGGCCGAAAAGCCGGCCGACGCCTACAAGAAAAAGGCCGCCCATCCCTATTTTCGAGAGGGCTTCCATCCGCACGGAATCGACGGCGCCGCGTTCCCGGCCTGAAAACATATCGTCCAGGGACCCGAGGGCGGGAATAATGTACATCATGAACATTCCCCAGCCTACAAGCTGGGTAGTCAGCCCGAAAGCCGCTCCTCCAGAATCGCCCTGAATAAAGGAGCCGACCCCGAACCCGACGAAATGATTCGCGATGAAGGGGAAAAGGGCGGTTTTCTTATGCTGCTCGTACAGAGAGAACCGCTCCGAAGGAGAGAGAAGGGCCGCGTTCGCCCGTATGTCCGCCTCGTTCCGAAATACGCCCTCCGAAATAAGGGCGGCGGTATCGAAAGCGATGCCGCCTGAGGACGGCTCGGAGGCCCGCGCAGAAACAGCGGACAAACACAGACAGGCAACGGCGAACAGTCTACGCATTCTGATTCTCATGCATCGAGTATACCAAGGCTTTATGCATTTATCGAGTAGATGAGAAGAACGCATTTGCGGTTTTTCCGCTGACCGGCTATAGTTTGAGACAAGCATATATAAGGATGACAAATTGAAAAGAAGAGCATGCGCCGCGGTCTTCGCGCTGGCGATGAGCATGGGATTCGCCCAGAAACTGGTTATTTACTCCGAGCAGGCCCCGCCCTTTCAGGTTCCTCCTTCCGGGGACGCGCCGTCGACGGGATTCGCGGTGGAGATAGTGCGCGCGCTTCAAAGGGAAGTCGGCACGAACGAGCCGATTCAGTTCGTCGAATGGGCGCGCGGCTTTTACGAAGCGCAGCATACGCCGAACGTCATGCTGTTCACCGCGGCCCGGACGGAAGAGCGGGAAAAACTCTTTCGCTGGCTCGGGCCCTTCTTTACGGTGGAATACCTGCTGGTCGCGAAAAAGCATCGCTTCCGATCGACGCTCACGACCGAACAGGCGAAAGGGCTGAAAATTATCGGAACGGTCAAGGGCGACGCCCGGGACCAAATCTTGCGCGATGCGGGATTTACCAATCTGGAACAGACGACTACCGCCGCCCTGAATGTTCGAAAACTCCAGGCCGGCAGGATCGACGCGTACGCTACGTCTAACGTAGCGTGGAAGGAGCAGATCAGAAAAGAAGGCTTTAACCCGGAAGAGTACGAGGCTGTCTATCCCATCCGTGTAATACCGGTATATTGCGTCTTTTCCCCCGCGACCGATCCGGCGATTTTCGCAGCCTGGGAGCGCGCCTTTAAAACCATCGCCGCTAACGGCACGCTGAAACGTCTCTCGAAGCAGTGGTTCCCGGACCTGGACTGACGGCACGACGCGCTTCCGGCAGAAGGCGGACTGGAACGAAGCCGCCCCTGCCTCGGCTGCCTGAGAGGGGGCTCCGATCGTACAGACGGCGCCCCCCAATCGATCATTCTGCCTCGATTTTTTTGAATTCCAACACCATGCTGGTTCTGTCCTCTCTCAGAGGGATCGCGACGCCGCGGTTCATCCAGGCGTCTCCCCGAAGAGCCGTGCCGATCGCGCCCGAGCTTCCGGTTGGAGGGAAAACAGGCGGCGGTTCGGCGGGAGACAGGACTGAAAGCGCGTAACGGAAAGCGGGATCGAGTCCTCGGGGCATGAGCGGAGGAAGGCGGGTTCCGAAGTTGTTTTTTTCGAGGAATACGAAAAGGACCGCGCGGGTTTTCGCGTCGTCGATGTACAAAAAGGACGCGCGGTTTCCGTTCGCCGGAGATTCGAGCCGGTAGAGATTTCCCCGCTGCACGAGGGGGCGGATGTCTTTGTAGAGCTCGATCAGGGAGCGCGCGAGGGAAGCTTCCGCTTCGTCCCACTCGCAGAGGTTTTCCCCGATTCCCAGCACGCCGGCCATGGCCGCGTGGAAGCGGAATTCGAGCGGAACAGTCCGTCCATTGAGCCAGTTTTTTTTCGCGGTAACCCAGGCTTCCATGGCGTGGGCGCCGTATGCCCAGGAAAATCCTTCCTGGATGAGCAGGCGGTCGCAGGCGTCGGTGTTGTCGCTCGTCCAGGCCTGGTCGAAATGGCGGAGAATGCCGATGTCCGCGCGTCCGCCGCCGCCCGAGCAGGTTTGGAAGCGAACTGCCGGATGGCGCTCTCTCAGCCGGGAGACGACGCGGTAGACGGCTTGGATATGGCGGAGGTTCGCGTCCCTGCGGTGTTCGGGAGGGCCGCCCGGTTCGCTCACGCTCCGGTTTAAATCCCATTTTATGAAGGATATGCGGTTCTCGGAGAGTAGTCGGTCCATGAAGGAGAATACGTAGTCTTCCACTTCGGGGAGGGAGAGGTTGAGAACCAGCTGGTTGCGCATTTCGGTGCGTTCGCGGCCGGGATAGTGGTAGACCCAGCCGGGATGGGCGCGGTAGAGGTCGCTGTCGGGGTTTACCATTTCCGGTTCGACCCAGAGGCCGAAGCTCATGCCGAGCTCCCGGATCCGTTCGATAAGCGGGGAAAGGCCGTCGGGAAATTTCTCGGCGTTCACATACCAGTCGCCGAGGCCGGCGCGGTCGTTCGAGCGGGCGCCGAACCAGCCGTCGTCCATGACGAAGAGCTCCACTCCGCAAGAGGCGGCGAGGGACGCGAGTTTTTCCTGGCCCGCTGAATCGACGGAGAAGGCGGTCGCCTCCCAGGAATTGTAGAGCACCTTGCGGTTTTCCGTTCCCGAGGGGGAAAGAAGGTTCCGCTGCCAGGCGTGGAGGCTGCGGCTCATGGCGCCGAATCCGCGTTCGGTAAAGCCGAAGAGGAAGAGCGGGCTTTCAAGGCTGTCCCCCGGGGAAAGCTCGGAGGAGAAATCGCGATCGTGATAGCCCGGGCTTACACGGGTTTGGCCGAAGGAGTCGCGTTCAAGGGAGATTTTCCAGTTTCCGCTCCAGGCGAGTTCGCCGAACCAGACGGGGCCGTCTTCCTCGGTCGCGCGGGAATCCGCATCGAGGGCGAAGAAGGGGTTCGCGTGATGGCTCGTAAAGCCCCGGACGCTTTCGAGCACGGTGCGCGCCAGGGGAAGCGGAATGCGTTGGAGCTGAGTCTCGCCGACCCAGCGGCCGGTAAGATGGGTCAGCCGGCTTTCGGTTCCCCGGGGCAGATAGACCGCGCCGGAAAGAAGGCTTTCGATCCGCGCCGCGCCCGGCGCAGGGGATTCGGATTTCTCGGGATTGCGCACAACCGTTCGGCGCGAGAAAAGATCGTATTCGGGAAAGACCTCGAACTCGAGGTCCGCTTCAAGTCCGTAGACCGGATCCGCGAGGGTGACGACGAGGCGTTCCTTATCGGCCTTCCATGAGCGGTATTCGAGGCGGAGGTCGCGCACTCCGTCGGGGAAGACGGCCGCCAGGGACGGCTCGCCGTAGCGGGGTCCTCCTGCGACGGGGAGGATTTCCGGGCTGAGGGTCTCCGGCGTGGAAAAGGAGGCCCAGCCCGCTTCCGGGAGGGCTTCAGGATAATCGGCCGGGTCGCCGAGGCGCGGACCGAACCAGGTTTGCAGGAGGAGCCCTTCCCCGGCAGGCCGCGAAAAGGGGAAGCCGTCCACGCTGGAGCCGCGCTGCGAAACGCCGAATACATAGGCCGCCGAGCGGGTTTCAAGAATCCAGAGTTTTCTCGTCTCGTCGAAACGTATCATGAAACGCGCACCTCGAACGAAGCGGGAGCAAGGCCTTCGACGGAAACGGTCGCCTTCACGACGCCCGCCTTTCCGGAAGACTCGATCCAGAACGCAGTTGTACCGCCCCGGAGCACCAGGGTCGAAGGACCCTGTACGCGGGCAGGACCGGAGAGGCTCACGGCCGCGACGGCGTCGGCGAAGGGTAGCGGATTTCCGTACTGGTCCAGAAGCGACACGACGACCCGCGTTGCGTCTTTTTCGCCGGCGCAAAGTACGGAATCGTCGGGCGCGGCAGTCAGGGAGGCCGGCAGAGGATTCTTCGGCATTCTGCACACGGCGGCTTCCTTGCCGTTGATGTAGCCGGTCAGGCGGAGATCCTCCCAGCGCATTCCCCATGCCCCGATCTTTTCCATGCTGATGTGCCGGGTATCGACGACGAAAGGCGGATGCGGCAGATGCGAGAGGGTCGGTTCGCGGCCCGTTATATGGATAGGTTCGTAATCGCCGAACTGCAGCGAGATGGAGTCGCAGTTGGTCAGCACGACGAGGGGGAAGACGCCGCCGATGCTCCGCTCTCCGCGGGCCCATACGGTGACGGGTTTGAGCACGATCTTTTCTGAGGGCGAAACCTGGGAGCCGTACACCCAGGCGGCGAATTTGGGCAGGCGGAAGATGTCCATCACGCCGTGGTGGCAGATCCGGTCGCCGGCGCCGAAGTCGCAGTGGGTGTTGTAATCGAAGGCGCACCAGCCGATGGCTCCGGAGACGCGGTCGTCCGCGTAGGAGGCGTTCTGCACGCGCAGATGGCGCAGGACATGCTCGTTCTGGCGTTCTTCGCAGTCTGTTTTCTTGGTGGGGTACATGTGGCCGTTGTACTCGGTGACCATGTAGGGCACGTCCCGGTCGAGGCCTGTCACCTCGCGCTGGCCGCGGAGAACGATCTCCCCGCCCGAGTGGACGAAGTCGTTCATCGTGTAGACATCCTCGAGGAGGTTGCTGTCCGTAATGTAGCGGACTCCGCCGGTTTGCCGGGTCGGGTCGAGGGCGCGGGAGAGGGAGTTCGTGCGCGAGTAGAAATCGTCGTCGTCCATGGACTCGTTGATGCGGACGCCCCAGAGAATGATCGAAGGATGATTCCAGTCGCGCGTGATCATTTCTTCTACATGGCCGATCGCGGTTTCCTTCCATTCGGCGGGGCCGATGTGCTGCCAGCCGGGAATTTCCTCGAACACCAGCAGTCCTATTTCGTCGCAGCGGTCCAGGAAGCTGATGGACTGGGGATAATGAGAGGTGCGCACCAGATTGACGGCGAGCTCTTCTTTCAGAATGTCCGCGTCCTTTTTCTGGGCGCGTTCGGGCATGGCGTAGCCGACGTAGGGCCAGGCCTGATGGCGGTTAAGGCCGCGGATTTTCAACCGCTCGCCGTTGAGGAAAAAGCCGTCGGCGCGGAATTCGGCCTTTCTGAAACCGAAGCGCGTTTCGAACGCGTCTGCGGGAATTTTCGGATCGGCGGCGGCCGGGGAGATGGAAACGCGAACCGCGTAGAGTGCGGGAGCATCGGGGCTCCACAGGGAAACGCGGCCGAGGCCGGAAAGCACGGAGCGGAGCACGCCGCCGCCTGCGGGCACGGTAACGGGGAAGGAGCGCTCGGCGACTGTCTTTCCGCTCGAGTCGGAGACGAAGGCGGTGAGAATCGCGGGAGCCGGGGACGGGAGGCCGCTACCGGCGTAGGCTTCGATCTCGAGATCGGGAGAAGCGGCGAGCGGATCGGGAGAGCTCAGGCGGACGTTTTTAATATGGAGGGGAGCGTACTCGTCGAGATAGACTTCCCGGTAGATTCCCGCGTAGGTCAGGTAGTCGATCTGTCCGCCGAAGGGGGGGACGTCCGGCCGTTCGGTCGCGTCGGCGGCGACCGTCAGGACGCGCGGCGAATCGGCGCCGAGCCTGCCGGTAACGTCGAACTCGAAGGGAGTGTAGCCGCCCTTGTGCTCGCCGAGGTAGGTGCCGTCAAGCCAGACCCTGGCGACCGCCATCACGCCCTCGAAGCGGAGAACGAGGCGTCCGCCAGGCACAGCCGTTTTAGCCGGCACGGTTCGCCGGTAGCAGGAAACTTCCTGATAGCATCTTTCGTCGAAATACGAGAGAGGCAGGTCCACCGGATTATGGGGCAGATCGACAGGGATGAAGCCGGAGCCGTCCGGGGACAGCTCCATACCGTCAGCATACCGTCGGTTGAATAGCCAACCGTTCATCAATCGTTCTCGTGCAATCATCTTATCGTTTCCTTCAATTATCTTATTAGTTCAGCCGATCAACACGTCGGCACGTTTCGCGGAATCCATAGACAGCAATCGCGCCCCCGTTGCCGGAGGCTTCGCGTCATTTAACCGAGCCGAGCATTCCTTCCACGAACTGCCGCTGCATAGAGAAGAATATCGCAAGGGTCGGCGTCGTCGCAAGAATGATGACCAGCATTATCACGCCGTAGTCGGGCGTATAGGAGGAGTTGAGCGACGAAATAGCGAGCGTGAGCAGCTTTTTATTGTTCGTCTGCAGAATAATCAGGGGCCACAGGAAATTGTTCCAATAACTCATGAATACTATGATGGCCGCCGCCGCGAAGGTCGACTTCATCGACGGCAAATAGATCAAAAAGAAGGCCTGAATC
Source organism: Teretinema zuelzerae (assembly GCF_021021555.1). NCBI lineage: Bacteria > Pseudomonadati > Spirochaetota > Spirochaetia > Treponematales > Treponemataceae > Teretinema > Teretinema zuelzerae. Next base: position 1,246,329 of record NZ_JAINWA010000003.1, read on the forward strand.
TCGCCGAGCCCGTCCACGCGCGAAGCCTGGATCAGTTCCTTGCTGAAGGTCCTCGTGCTCTGCCGGAAAAAGAAGATGACGAAAATAGAGGCGACCGCCGGGAGGATGATGGCCGCGAAGGAGTTGAGCATCCGTGCCTTTGCGAACATGCGGAAGAGCGGAATCATCACCGCGGCGAAGGGCACCATCATGGTAAGGAGCATCAGGCTGTACGTCCGCTCGCGGGCCTTGCTCCGGTACATCTCGAAGCCGTAGCCGGCCATCGAGGCGACCAGAAGCGTGCAGAAGGTGCCCACCAAGGTGACGATCGTCGTGTTCCTGAACACGAGGCCGAGGTGTACCACGGAGCCGAGCGAGCGGAAGTTGTCTATCAATGCCGTGCCGAAGCTCAGCTTGCCCATAGAGATGTCCTTCGAGGTGTTGGTCGCCCCGATGATCATCCACAGAAAGGGGAACACGCTGAAAAACGCTACGACGGAAATGAAGATATACGCCAGCGATCCGGAAATAGCGGACTGGGCGCGGCTGGATGAATACGAGTTTTTAGGCATTGTCTTCCCCCGAAATCTTGAATTGTATCAGAGCCAGAATCGCTACGAAAAACACGATCACGTACGAAATGGTCGCCGCGTAGCCGAAGTTCGGCGTAAAGAGAAACAGCACGTTATAAATATAGTGGGAGATCGACAGCGTCGCGTTCGACGGCCCTCCCAGCGTGATATTCATGGATTCGTCGAAAAGCTGCAGGGTGCCGATCGTCGACATGACGGATGTGAACAGGATGATGGGCTTGAGCATCGGAATGGTGATGAGCCTGAACTGGGAAAGCGGGCCCGCCCCGTCTATGCGCGCGGCTTCGTATATGGAAGGTTCGATGTTCTGCAGGGCCGAAAGATAGAACATCATGTTGTAGCCGGTCCACCGCCAGGTCAGGGCGATGATGATGAGAACCTTGGCCCAGAACGGGTCAAGAAGCCAGGGGATGGGTGCGGATATGAACTGGAGGCGCAGAAGCGTGTGATTCACGAGTCCTTCCAGGGAGAACATGCTCCGGAAGAGAACCGAATACGCGACCAGCGAGGTGACGCAGGGAAGAAAGATCGCGGTTCTAAAGAGCCCCTTGAACCGGAGCTTCGGGCTGTTGAGCACGGACGCGATGGAAAGGGCGAGGACTATCATCACCGGAACCTGGAAGATGAAGTACACGAAGGTGTTCTTCAGGGCTTGGTGAAACACCGCGTCCTGAAAGAGGCGGCGGATATTGCCCAATCCGTTGAAGCGGATCTGGTTGCCCCTGCCGGTTTGAAAAGAAAGCAGAAACGAGCTGATTATGGGATACAGGCAAAAGGTCGCGCACAGCAGAACAGCGGCGCCGACGAACAGCCATCCGGTCAGGTTTGTAGAGGGCTCGCCCCGGTATCGTATAGACTTCATGCGGTATTCCTCGCGGTAAAAAAGTGGAAAAAAGCCGGAGCCCGGACAGTCCGGGCGCCGGCTCTCAAAACTGGAAATTATTCCTGGATCTGGGAAACAAGCTGGGTTTGCGCGTTCTTTAACGCGGCGGCAACGCTCGATCCCTTGTAGACTTCGGGAAGGATGGCCGCGATCGCCGCGTCGGCTTCATAGGTGTATGAACCGTATTCGATCGAGGGGATCTTGTTCATCCAGGCGGAGAAGTCGGAGAACACTTTCTGGCCGCCGAAGAAGGCGTCGGCGTTCATGTACGCGGTTCCGCTCTGGGAGGGAGAGAAGGTTCCCACGGCGCCGCGCTCGACAAGGATCTTCTGATAGAAGTCGTTGTCCTTCGCATAGATCGCATTCAGGAAGTCGATGGCGGTGTCCTTCGCCTTGGACTGGTTCAGCACGTACCAGCTGGAACCGCCGAGGTTGGACGCGTTCACCGAGTTCGCCACGTTCAGGCGGGGAATAGGAGCGACGGCCCACTTGCCTGACTGGGAAGCTTCGGCCTTGACGGAACCTACGATCCAGACGCCGGTGCTGATTGTCGCGGCCTTTCCGGAGTTGATCGCGCCGACCCACTCGGACCAGCCGCTGGTCTTCATGGTAGCCGGAGAAGCGATGAGTTTGGCATAGGTCGATACGGCGGCTTCCATCACGGCGTTGCCGGCAAGATTCGGTTTTCCGGCCTTGTCGAAGTACCAGGAACCGGCCGACTGGAGCATGATGCGCACAAGGCCGCCGTCGGTAGGATCGAAGGCGCACATTGATACGCCGGTTTTCTTGAACACGACTTCGCCGATTTCGATGAAGCGGTCCCAGGTGATGTTTTCAAGGTCTTTCGCCTTGAAGCCGGCGGCCTCGAGAACGTCCTTGCGGTAGAAGGTTCCGGCGACGCCTGAATCGAAGGGAACGCCGTAGGTTTTTCCGCCCATGGTCATGAGGCGAACCTTATAGGGCGCGAATTTGGAGTGATCGATTTTTCCGGTAAGATCCGCGAAGCTTCCGGGGAAGGAGGAAAGATATTTCTGAGCGTTGTAGTCTTCGATAAGGACGATGTCGGGCAAACCGTCGCTGACGCCTGAAGAAAGATTAATCAAGAGTTTTTGCTCGACGTCGGCCTTCGCCATATCGACCACTTCGATTTCCACGCCGGGGTTCGCGACCGCGTAGCGAGCCTTCGCCTCGTTCATGATCGCGATGTTGAAATTCGGATCCCATGCCCAGATCGTCAGTTTTTTTGAACCGCTTCCCTGTGATTCCGTTCCGCCGCCGGCGAAAGCTCCCGCCAAACAGGCAGCGGCCATAGCGATAGCCGCAATTCGTGTCTTTTTCATGTATTTCCTCCTCTGAGATTGCGGGCGGAGATACCATGACCCCGTCCGTTACTCAGAGTATAAACTGGTTTTACTAAAAGTCAAAACATTTTACTAGTATTTTACCACTTATTTTACTAAACTTTCAAAGCAAAAAAAAACGGTTCCCGCAAAGGAACCGCAATTAATCACCCGTTAACGCAATATTTCACCCGGACAGCCGTTCGGTTTCAGAAAAATCAGGATTTCAGGCATGCAACACAAAACCGTCCATTTTTTCTTCTCCGTTTTCGATCCTGCATGAATCGCGGATGACCAGGTGGGACGGAACGATGAGTTTTTTCGGTATCGTCCGGCCCTCCAGCCGCTCGCGCAAAAGATCGACCGCCGTCTCCCCCATAAACTCCGAGTGGAAGCGCACCGTTGTAAGAGGAGGAAAGGTGTATTGGGCGGTCGGGATGTCGTTGATGCCGACCACCGAAATGTCCTGGGGGATTCGCAGGCCGCATTCGTGGATCGCCTTCATGATGCCGAGGGCGGTCGTGTCGTTTCCGGCGATGATCACCTCGGGGATGTCGCGCTTCTCCCAAGCGGCCATGAACATGGAGTAGCCGCTCCGGGCGGTCAGCAGATCGAGGCTCACGTACTTTTCTTCGAAGAGGTTACGCTCCCGCAAATACTCGACGAAGGCGGTATACCGGCGTTCTCCCAGATAGGTACGATACTCCTCGTAAATTTCCCTGCAGCCGAAAAACCCGATGCGGGAAAAACCCTGCCCCAGAAGAAAGTCGAGCAGAAGCCGCATGGAAGCGTCCACTTCGACGGAAACGCTGTCCAGCTCGCTCGGGCAGGGAGTCGAGTCCACCGCGACGATGTCGGAACAATACGCCCGGAAGGAATCGATCTCGGCGCGGGCGAATTTGCCTATCGCGATGAGCCCGGCGATATTGCGGAGCTGGTCCGCGTGATACCCGTCCTCGGTTTTGAACAGCTTCACCAGTTCGAAGCCGGCTTCCTGGCTCCTGCGTTCGATGCCGATTCTGATCGATATGTAATACGGATCTTCCAATTCTTCTTCGACCGACAAAAAGTGAACCAGTCCGATGCGGGGACGCGCGCCTTTTTTCCGGGAAGCGGCCCTGGCCCCTGCCTTGCGTCCCGGCGGAACATAATCGAGCTCCTCTGCGACCTCGAGGATTTTTTTTCGTTTATCGGGGGAGACTGAAAGGGTTTCATCGAAATTGAGAACCCGGGAAACGGTAGCCATCGAGACTCCCGTCCGTTCCGCGATCTCCTTTAAGGTTGCCATGAGCGTACGCCTTCCTCAAGGGAACCGGCCGCATTGCAATCGCCTTCCGATTCTCTTTATTTTTAGTAAAACTGTTCGTTCTATTCTATCCCTATGTATGAATTCTGCAAAGGGGTGCTTTTCCAAAAACGGACGCCGGGTATACTGGGCGAATGACGAGTCCGATTCCGCTTACACGGCGCATATCTATCCCTCCCGACGCCAGGGGACTAAGCCTGGCCGGCTATCTTTCCGCCCGCTTCACCTATTTCGACTCGGCCTCGTGGACCAGGGAAATCGAGGAAGGACGAGTGCTGATCAACGGCAGGCCGGCGGATCCGCTGTCGCTCCTGAAGCCCGCAGACCAACTGCAATGGACGCCCCTCCCATACGAGGAGCCTCCGGTAAACACGAATTGGAAAACGCTCCATGAAACCGACGATTTCATCTGGATCGAAAAACCCGCAGGACTTCCCGTCCACCCGTCCGGCATCTACCGGGAAAACACGCTCTGGAATTTTCTCGGAATGGCGGAAACCGGCTATTCGTTCATAAACCGCCTGGACCGCGAAACCTCCGGCGTCGTCGTGGCGGCGAAGGGGGCCAGGCAGGCGGCCCTCGCCTCCCGGTGGCTGCAGGAAGGCCTGATACGCAAAGAATACCGAGTCCTCGTCCACGGCGCCGCCCCGGAAGCCTTCGAAGCGCGGGGCTATCTCAAACCGGACAGCGCCTCGCCGGTACGAAAAAAAAGTCTGTTCGTCCGGGATGATGCAGAACCGCGCGCGCAACCTGAATCCGGCGAACGACAGGAGCCTCCGATTCCCGCTTCTTCGCGGTGCGAGACAGCCTTCGAGCGGATCAAGGAGTTCTCGCTTCCCGACGGGTCCCGGGGAAGTTTGCTCGCGGCCTTTCCCCGCACCGGGAAGACGCACCAGATCAGGGCCACCCTTCAGGGATCGGGATTTCCGGTCGTCGGAGACAAGCTCTACGGACTCGATCCAGAGTTTTTCATCAGATTTATCGAAGGAAGCCTGACGGAAAAGGACCATGAAAGGCTCATCCTGCCGAATCAGGCCCTTCACTGCATGCGCATGATCCTTCCGATAAAAGGCGTCGATATCGCGAAAACCGTCTCCGGAATTCCTGAATCCTGGGATGAAGTACTTGTCTGATAGACAACCCGAGGGTACAATTCCTGCATGATCAATGTTTTCAAATGGGATGAATCCCTCAGCACCGGTTTCGACGAAGTGGACAACCAGCACAAGAAGCTTATCCGCGTCATAGAAGACGTCCATCAGGCCATGGAAGCGGCCGACAGGGACGAAGCGGACGCAGGCCTCAAGCTCGCGAAGGATTTGAAGCGGCTCACCGATTACACGCTGTATCATTTCACGGAAGAAGAAGACCTGATGCGCAGAAACGGATTTCCCGGGCTCGAGTCCCATAAAAAGGAGCACGAAGCCTTCGTCGCCAAGATTACGGCGCAGATTAAGGGGCTCGCCGCCTCAGACGCGGAAGCCTCGTTCCAGCTCTACCGCTTTCTCGGCTCCTGGCTGCTCGCGCACATAGCCCGGTCCGACCAGGAATGGGCGGCCTTCATTTCGCAGAAAGCCTGAATGGGAGCATCAGAAGCCGGATTGCAGCCTCTTGCTATCCGCGACCGCGGCGAAGGATGACCGATGAATCTTGAGGATTTCACCAAAACATTCATTTTCAGCTACGGCGTCGCCTTCATGAATATAGCGCTGATTATGATAGTCTCGCGGCGGAAGCATCTGATCGATTACATCAATGCCCTGTTTCACTTCGTGTTCGGCTTGATGTGCTTCGCAGGAGGATTCTCCGTCGCCAACCGGTTCGAGAGCCTTCCGGCGAATCTGACCGTCTACTATTCGATGGCCCTTTTAGGCCCGATCGGCTCGGCCTTCGTCCTCGATTCGGTCGGCATCCGCTTCACGAAGATGCGTCTGTTTCACACGATAATACTCGGCATAACCGCCGTTTACATTGGCGGAACCGTTTTGATTTTCGCGGGAGTTCCCTGGAAGTACGTCTTCACCCTCTCGTATGGTCTCCTCTTTTTAAGCGACGTGTCCGTTTTCATTTTCCTTAGAATAGAATTGGGAAAGTTCAGGAACGTTGCGGGAAATCTGAAGGTTCTCTACACTATTCTCCTTGTTATTGCCGTTCAAACGCTGGGAATGCTGCTTTCCAAGCCCCTCGGTCTCGATTCGCTCCTCTACATTTTCTGGATCCTGCTCATATTCGCGATTTTCGGATTAACCTTGCTCAGCTTTTCCGCGCCGGAAACATGGAACCGGCTCAGGGAATCGGCAACCCAGGCGCACAACGACAAAACCCGGCTGAAAAAACTGGATATTCCGGAGTTGCTGAAGTCTCTTGAAGAGGTAATGGAGACGAGAACTCCGTTCACAGACCCCGAACTCAGCCTCGAAGACCTCGCGAGCCTCATCGGCATAAGCGGTCCTCAGCTCTCGGAAATCCTGAATCAGCATCTCGGCGTGAATTTTTCGAGCTATGTAAATTCATGGAGAATCAAAATGACGAAAAAGAGAATCCTCGCCGAACCCGATTCGTCGATACTTACGATCGCATTCGATTCCGGCTTTAATACCAAATCGTCTTTCAACGCAGTATTTAAAAAAGAAACCGGCACCACGCCGACCGCATACCGCAAGGAGAACACATGAAATCGCATACCCGAACGGCATCGCGCGGAGAGCTCCGCCCGCGATCGATCATCAACCTGGCGCTGCTTTTAGCGGCGGCCTTCTCGCTCGCTTCCTGCGCTACAGTGAGCAGGCACTACATGGATAACGTAGAAACAAAGTATCCCACGGTGCGCCGCTTCGCCGAATCGACTCCTCCGGCCGCCGGAGTGAAAATGAAAGAAATCCGCGATTCGGAAATACCCGGTCCCGCTGGAACCATAGAAGTCCGCTTCTATGTTCCGCAGACGCAGAAGGAAAACTCGCCGGTTCTGTTCTATATTCACGGAGGCGGCTTCGTTTCGGGGAGCATCAACGCGGCGGACAGCCTCGTGAGACGGCTTTCCAGGGATTTGCAGGCGCCCGCCATCTCGATCCATTACCGGCTCGCCCCGGAGCATCCCTGGCCTGCGGCGATAGAAGACTGCCGGGCGGCGTATGCATGGGCTGAAGAAAACGCCGCGACCGTTTTTCCGGGATCGAACGGCAAACTCATCATTGCCGGAGAAAGCGCCGGAGCGAATCTGGCGGCGGGAATTACGCACTGGAAAAAAGCGGAAGGCGGAGAGCAGCCCGTCGCCCAGCTGTTGTACGCCCCCTATGTAGGGAACCCCGAGCCGGAGCTTGGCGCGCTGTGGCCGTCGCGTCTGGAACACTCGAAGACGAGCGTCATCACGCCGCGGAGCATAGACTTTTTCACCCGGGCCTACACGGCCGGACGCGAAGAGCTTTTAGCAGAACCGTCGATCTATCCTGTTCTCTACCCTTCGTTCGACGGCCTCGCTCCCGCCTTCGTTACTATCTGCGGCAGGGATACGCTGAGGGATGAAGCGGAAGCGTACGCGACGCTTCTCGAACGCGACGGCGTATTCGTCGTGAAAATGTTCATAGCGGACCGGGATCACGCATGGTCGGGAGATCCGGTCGTCCGGGCTTCGGCAGACTTCATTCACGGGCTGCCGCAAGAATAGAGCATCGAACGCGATACGGCCCGGATCTTATTTCTTGCCGAATAATTTCCTGAACGATTCGCGGAAATCCCTCCGAACCTGGCGTTCAGGATCCCGGGAAAAGGCGAAGATGTCCTCTTCTGCTCCGGCGACGAGGAGCACGTCTTCTTTCGCGAACGCGTAGGAGGGATCGTTGATGAAGGTGAACTCGTCGCTGTCCTCCTTCCTGAGCGCCACTACGTTGAGGGAGAATTCCTTGCGGAGATTCGCTTCCATGAGCGTTTTCCCGATGCAGTATTCGTTCGCACGGATTTCCGCAAGGGACAAGTTCTGGGAAATCGGCATGAAATCGAAAAGCAGAGACGACGCGAGGATCGGCGTGATGCGCTTGGCCGCTTCGCGATCCGGATAGATGACCTTCGTCGCTCCCATCAGTTTCAGGATTTCTCCGTGTTCGTCAGTCTGCGCCTTCGCGACGATCTCCCGTATGCCCATCTTATGCAGAAAATTAATCGTCATGATCGAGGATTCGATTTTTCCGCCCAGATCGACGATGACCGCGTCTATCTCGGGCGGCACGATCTTCCTCAACGCCGTTTCGTTGATCGCGTCGGTAATATAGGAAGCCCGGGCGAAGTCCTTATATTTTTCGATCACGTCCTTGTCGCGGTCGATAATGATGATCTCGTTGGTGATTTCCAACAGCTCTTCGAGCATCCTGATGCCGAAGGCTCCAAGCCCTACGATTGCAAACTGTTTCATTCGTTCTTCTCCTTTTCGATTCTATCGAAAATCGCGCCGTTGCGTTCCCGGCTCATCCTATTAAAATCGACGCGGACGGATATTCGAAATACCGCTCTTTTTCGCTGTGAGCGAAGCCGAGGGCCATGGCGAAGATGCCGGTTCTTCCGATGAACATCGTCGCGATGACGATGGCCTTGCCGGCGGCGCTCAACGATGCGGTGGCGCCCAGCGATAATCCGACAGTAGCGAACGCCGATATCGTTTCAAAAAAGATATCGAAAATGCGCACAGTGCCGGCCATGAGGCTTTCTCTTTCGCTGATCAACAACAAAAAACAGGCGCTCATGCATATCATAAGACTCTTCGCCACTATGCTGAACGCTTTTTCGACGGTTGCGGTATCGATGCACTTCCGCCGCATATTGAAGCCGTTCTGCTCGGTATTGCCCCGAATCGCGTATAAAAACACCACCAGAAAGGTGGTAGTCTTTACGCCGCCTGCGATCGATCCGGGAGATCCGCCGATGAACATGAGAACGGCCGTGAACAGATTGGAAGCCGGCGTCAGATTCGCCTGGGAAACGGTCTCGAATCCGGCTGTTCTCGGCGTCACCGCCTGAAAAAACGCTGCCGAAATCTGTCGCAGAGGGGGCAGGCCCGCGAATGCGCGGTTGCGCTCTAAAAGCCAGAACACCGCGGCGGCTCCGAAAATAAGAGTCCCGCTCGCGATCAGCACGATTTGGCTGTGATAGGTAAGCCGGTGCAATTTTTTCGTAAAAAGTTTGCGGACATCGGCCAATACGGAAAAACCGAGCCCGCCCGCGATGATGAGCAAACTTATCGCAAGGGGCAGCCAGGGATCGTTCACAAAACCGGCGAGGCTATCGGAACGCGTGGAAAAACCGGCGTTGCAAAAAGCGGAAACCGAATGAAAGACGGCATCCAGAACCGGCTGTTCAGACCCGGCGCCCCGGAAGCCTCCGTACAGCAACACGGCACCTATCAGCTCGACGATGAACGTCGTCCCGATGATTGAAAGGAGTATCCGTCTCGGCTCAATTTCCACATCCTCGGAAAAAAAGTCGCGGACGACGGTGCGATTCACAAGGGACAGCTTCCTCTTGGGAGCAGCCAGATAAAAAGAAATGAAGGTGACGATTCCCAAACCGCCCATTTCGATTAAAACCATGATGACGATGAATCCGGCCGGGCTGTACACGTCCATGGAGACCGTAGAAAGTCCGGTTACGCAGACAGCAGACATCGCGGTGAACAGCGCGTCCAGGTAGGGAACCGGAATGCCCGACGCATAGGCGAAAGGTTGAGACAACACAGCCGAACCCAGGAGCGGCAACACGATGAAATACGCAAAAAGCTGAACCTTGTCCATTGAAAGGCGGGTACGCATGGGGAAAGTGTACACGGAAGACGCGAATTTGAAAAGGAGAAGCTCTCAACAGGAAAGTTTGACGAAATCCCTGATTTTCTCCATTTTCCGGAGCAGAAGCCCGGTCATCATAGGCGGATACAAGCCGTCGCGAACCTTCTCAGGGATAGTCGAGGAAAGATGTTGAATAACTTCTTCTACCGATTCGAAGAGAACAGGATCGCAGGACCGCACCTCGGAAAGAAAATCGGAGAGGGCGTCGAGTTCAACCCGGTACAGGGCGTTATTCTCCCGTGCCACATACTCGGTATACAGGCCGTTCGATCGCTTTACTTCGATCTGGCCGATAAGGAGGGCGATATCATCCTGCATATCCTCGATTTCAAGAGTCAGAATTCCCAGGAATTTACTCACTTGCTTCATAACGCCTCCCTGAACCGGCTGCTGCCGTTCACCTAAGATTTTCGTATCCCCGGGACGCCTTGTCAAACATCCAAAGTGAATACGAAAATCCGGGAGGCGCATGAAATCAGTCGTGCAGAATCTTTCCGTTCGATTCGATGACGGACTTATACCAATAGCCGGAATCCTTTATCGTCCGCTTCTGGGTTTGCAAATCAACATGAATGAGGCCGAACCGCTCGCGGTAACCCTCTGCCCACTCGAAATTATCCATCAAGCTCCAATGGAAGTAGCCGGCGATATTCGCTCCGTCTCCGATCGCTTTTTCGAGCTCCCTGAGATACCGTGTCGTAAAGTCGATGCGCGCGGGGTCGTGCACCTTGCCGTCGACATGCACCCAATCGGAAAGAGACAGCCCGTTCTCGGTGATGATCACCGGTTTTCCGTACCGTTCGGAAAGGAAGCGCGGCGCCCAGCGGAGGGTCTCGGGCTCCACGTACCACTTGATCGCAGTCTGCTCCCTGCCGGAGGGAACGGGCACGGGCTCGATTCCGGTTTCCGTCTTTTTCACCCGGAAGCCGGAATACAGATTTATGCCGCAGAAATCGGTTTTTCCGCCGATCCCCGGCAAGTCCTTTTCCCAGTTCGGGGGAAGATGGCTGCCCATTTGCGAAATGAAATCCTCAGGGTAGGTTCCGAAGAACACCGGATCGGTATACATGGCCATGGACCACATGTAGCCGTGGCGGGGTTTATAGGAGAAAAACGCATTCTTCGCCGCTTCTACTTCCTCGGGGCTGTCGTTTACGGGAATGAAGGACTGCGCGGTGGGAACGTAGCCGATGTTGAAAACGCCGCCGCCGACCGAACGGAGAGCGTCTACCGCCTTTCCGTGCGCGACCAGATGATTATGCAGGCCGTACATCAAATCCTGGACGGGAGCCTTCAGGCCGGGCGCGTGAACGCCCGCCTCGTAGCCGAGGCCGAGGATGCACTGGGGCTCGTTGAAGGTCATCCAGTCGGTCACCCGGTCTCCGAGAACCTCCGCGACCGCGAGGGCGTATTCGGCGAACGCGTCGCTTATCGCAGGGTTGATCCAGCCGCCCTGCCGGTGAAGGTCGTAGGGGAGGTCCCAATGATAGAGAGTCGCCCAGGGGCGGATGCCGGCTTCAAGAAGGCCGTCCACGAGCCTGGAGTAGAAATCGAGACCGGCGGGATTGATTTTGCCTCTTCCGTCCGGAATAATGCGGGGCCAGGCGAGCGAGAATCGATAGGATTGAAGCCCGAGCTCTTTCATCAAGGCAATATCGTCTTTCCAGCGGTTATAGTGATCGCAGGCTATTTCTCCCGAATCGCTGTTGAAGGTTTTACCCGGCGTAGCGGAAAAAACATCCCAGATCGACGGTTTTCTTCCGTCGGCCCGGACGGAGCCTTCAATTTGATACGAGGCGGTCGCCGCTCCCCAAATAAAATCGGATGGAAATGACATACAAACTCCTGTACTATGTTCTGAATTGAATACTACCGAAGCCGGGAAAAAAAGGGAAGCATTTGTGAGTGAATTAATTGCCGATTTCAACAATTTAAGCGGTTTTTTTACAGAACTTTTTACTCGGGCGGCCTCTTTGTATCCGGGCAACGCCCTTCCCCGACATCCCGCGGTCTTGATCCACAGCTCGCTTTCAGCCTTCGGCACGGTGGCAGGCGGGGAAGGGACCGTATGCGCGGCCCTCGCCCAAGCGGCGGCTCTCAGGCGCGTAACGCTGATAATGCCGGCACACAGCGACGACGTCCCGCCGGCACCCTTCGACAAACGGTCGACTCCCTGCCGCTCCATGGGCAGAATCCCCGAATGGTTTCGCGCCATGCCCCGCGTCCGACGCTCCGATCATCCCGTTCTTTCATTCGCCGCCCTCGGCCCCGCCTCAGGCAGATTCGCACGGGGACACCGGCTTTCGAACGGACTCGGGCCTTCCTCTCCCCTCGGAACCCTCGCCCGGGAAGACGCTTTCATACTCATGCTCGGAACCGGCTGGGAAACCTGCACCGCCCTCCATCTCGCCGAATATCCGCCGGACGGAAGCCGGCCGACCGAGACCGTCACCTGCTCAGCGTCCCGCGTCGTCCGCATCGGACCCGTATCCCTGACGTTCAGGGAAACGGCACCTGACGCGGCCTTCCATACGCAAAAATTTCCGGAAACAGGCGAATTCTTTGAAACGCGGCATCCCGAATCAGTGTTTTCGGGCGCACTCCCGAACGGAAAATGGAAGTTGTTCAGAATCCGCGCCCTTCTCGAAGCGGCAGCGGGCAAGGCCAGGGGAAGCGAATCCTGATGGACAGATGCATACATTTACGGTAACCTGACGGCGTATGCTCACATTTATGAAACGCTTATTCGGACGCGCCCAGGCGCCCCTCCAGGACATAGAGGATACGCCCGAAGAACTTTGGCGAGCGCCCTTTAAAAAACCCGACGCGTCGCGGCTTCCCGCTGAAAAAGGGGACGGATACCGAAGCTCCTTCGGCCCGGACGGGTTCATACTCGAACTTGAACGCAAGAATATTTTCGCCTGGACCGTCGATCCGATTTATCGCTACCGGGACGCGGTCTTCGAAGCCGACATCCTGCCCGGTTCCCCGGAACACGCTCCGGCGGAAGGAGAGGCAGCCCCGCAGAACCCGCTGCCCGATTCCCGGCGAATGACGAACGCGGGAACGGCCGCCGGCGGCATAATCTTCAGATATCTGAACGAATCGACTTTCTATATGGTTCTCGTTTCCGACGCGGGAATGATCAGGATGGACGCCGTAGTGAACGGAACGCCCCTTCCCGTTCTCGGCTGGACCGAAACGGCAGCGGCCGCGGCGGGAAAACCGGGAAGCCGACTGAAAATAATCGCCCGGGGAACTTCCTTCACGCTCATCGTGAACGAGCGCTGGGTCGCCGAGTGTTCGGACGATACGATCCAGGCCCCCGGACGGATCGCCCTCGCGGGACAAAACTGGAACGCGCTCTCCTCTGTTCGCATAGTATTCGGCTCGCTGTCAATCGACTCCCGGCCCTTCGAAATCGAAGCGGTTCATACGCGATGGAATTCTCTCATCCCCATTCCCCCGGAAGCCCGCGTAAGACTCGCCGAAACCTGGCTCGCGATGGGCTCCTACGTACCGGCCATCCTTCAGCTGAAAAAAGCCGAGAAGGCCGCTCCCCTCCAACCGGAAGCCCGCCTCGCTCTCGCGCGAGCATACCTGGCTCAGCGGGTTTTTGAGGAAGCCGAGGAGGAATTCAGGAAAATCATAGAAGCGCGTCAGGAGGCCCCGGAGGCACTGGAGTTTGCCGGGACTGATCAGGTTTTATTGAGTACCGATCCCGCAGAAGACTCGCAACCAGCACAAGTCCGCGCGGAAGGCGGCGCCGGGACTGCCTCAATCGCGGCGATAACAGAAGCCCGATCCGAGCTGGGAGGAATTTTCTACCTTCAGGATAGATATCAAGATCTGGAAATCCTGCTCTCGGGAATCCCGATAGAACAACGGAGGGAGTCTCCCTTTCTTTCCAACCTCGAAGGCCATCTGCTGAGGCACAAGGGCTGTCATGAGGAAGCGGCAACCCGCTACGAACGCGCCGGCGAACTCGTTCCCGGAGAAGGACTCTTCCACCTCAACGCCGGAAACGAATGGCTGAAGGCGGGATTGCATCCCCGGGCTGTAGACGCATGGCTCGAAGCCGGTCGCAGATACCTCGCAGCCGGAGACACGGACGAACTCGAGGGCATCATAGATAATCTCGAATCTGCAGGGCGCCTGAGCTTGCCCGAACAGGAATATCCGATGCAGGCCCTGCGGGGAAAATACCACTACGCCAGGGGAAACGCCGACGAAGCCCTCGCCTGCTTCGAACGAATCGAAGGGGAACGCTGCTCCGATTCCGCCGTCTGGTATCTTTCAGCCCTGCTGCGCCGTGAAAAGGGCGATATCCAGGGCGCCCTCGAACGGTTAGTGCGCGCACGGGATCTGGAGCCGGGATTTGCGGCCTACCGCTTCCGCCTCGCCGAAACCCTCCGCAACGCGGGACAGGACTACGAAGAAGAACTGAAACAGGCCCTTGAGGCCGACGACAGCGACGGATGGATACACAATCTCGCCGCTCTTTCCTTGCTGGACAAAAACGACCCGGACTCGGCGGCGATACACCTGGCCGAAGCCCGCCGGCTTCTTCCCGGGGAACGCGAAATCGTCGTCAATCTCGCGGAAGTCAGGCGGCGACAGGGCAGGCTCGCCGAAGCGCTTGAACTCCTCGACCGCTCGAACGCCCGGGAACTCCATGCCGGCGCGAATCTGCTGGTAGAGGAAGGAAAATACGAAGATGCCGAAGAATGGTACCGCGAAGCCCTCCGTAAAACGCCCTTCGATCCGGAACTGTTGGCAGACCGCGCGGCGAACTGCCTTGAACTCGACCTCCTGAACGAAGCCGACGACCTCTTGGGCAGGGCCTACGATATTCAACCGAGTCCCCGCGTTTTTCTGCTCATCAGCTTCCTTGCCGGGAAAAAGGGAGAATTCACCCGTTCTGAAATCGCTCTCCAGCAGGGGCTGGAGGAATTCCCCGAAGAAACCGAACTGCTTCGCGAGCTTGCCCGCGTCTATCTCCACACCCAGCGCGTAGATAACGCAAAAGCGGTTCTCCGCAAACTCAAGCGCATAGACTCGGGTCCGGAAACAAACGAACTCGAACAGGACATCGAGGAACGCAGCTCGCAAAAAATATCCTGCTCGTCATGCAACCGATACTGGCGTGTTCCGCGCAATCTTCCCCCGCAGGGCTCTCTCCACCTCACCGCCCAGCCCCCGGACGATCTCCCCGCCGGAACCTGTCCCGCCTGCCGCGCCCATTACTGCATCGGCTGCGCCCGGGAACATCTGGGAGACGACGGAAGATTCCGCTGTAAAACCTGCAATACGCCTTTAAAACTCGTCGAACCGGGAATAATTTGGCTTCTCAACCGGTGGCAGGCTGATTCTCCGGAAGGATAACCTCGCCAATCGCCGCCCGTTAGGCTATAATTTCCCGATGAGCATCAAACGATTTTCCCTGTCCTGGGTCATCATCGCCGTCACGTTGCCGCTCCTGGCCATGCTGGCGTGGAGCCAGTTCAACTGGCTTCAGGAGCTGCAAAAAAGGGACGAACGGCGCATTCGCTACAGCATGATCAGCTCCGCGCAGACGCTGACCCGCCGGATCCACGAAGAACTCCTGTTCCTCCCCACCTTGCTGCGTTTTCAGCGCGAAGACGACAAACCCCTTGAATACCACATGACCGAGCGCAGACAGTTCTGGGAAAAATACGCGATCAATCCGAAAATACTCAAGGCAGTCGTCGTCTCCGATTCATTTCAGGATGATTCTCCGATATGGTCCTATTCGTCGCCGGATCCTTTCAGCAACGAGCCCCCCTTCAGGCACGCTCCTCCCGATGCCGACGAAATACGCATCAGCGTTCCGGCGCCGTCGAGCTCGGCGAACGACAAAGCTGCTGTTCAAGCGGAAATAACCTGCGTCTACGACCGCAACGTCTTCCTCGACACGGTCATCCCTGCCCTCGCGGAAGGAAATCTGGTTTCCCTCGATCTTCACGCCTATCGAATCATCGATTCTAAGTCGGGAAAGCTCGTTTACCAATCCGATTCGTCAATTCCTCCAGAAGCATTTCTCGTTCCCGACGTCGAAGTCGCGCTCGATGAAAACACGCAATTTCCCCTCCCCCCGCGAGGACAAAACCTGCTTCCGGAAACCCTCAACATCGACTGGATGGAAGCCTTCGCCTTCCTCAAGGAATATACCCGGGAAGGGGGAGCCCGCCCGCCGGAAAAAAGAATCTCGGGGGCGCTTTCCCATTTGAAGCTGCAAGCGGTTCTCCGCGACGGCTCCCTCAGCAACCTCTCCCGCAAAGCTACAATTCAGAATGCGGTGCTCAGTTTCGGCATACTCGCGCTCATCCTGGTCGCGATGATCCTCCTCGCTGAAGCCTCCCGCAGATCGCGCAGGCTCGCGGTCAGCCAGCAGGAGTTCATTGCCACTGTCACGCACGAGCTCAAAACGCCGCTTGCGGTCATCTCTTCGGCGGCTCAAAATCTCACCGACGGCCTGGTCAGGGACCGGGAAAAGGCGGAACAATACGGGCAGCTGATCAGAAAGGAGTCTGCCCGGTTGAGCGCGACCATCGAGCATTTTCTGCTCTACGCGAACACCTCGAACCTGACGCGCGTCAATCACGACATCATTAATCTATCCGACCTTATTATCAAAGTTCTCAAATTTTCCGAACGCGACCGGCTCGAACTGGATTTTCAAACAATCGTAACCTTGCCTCCGGAACCTGTGTTCGTTAAGGGAGACGCCGTCGCCCTCGAATCAGTAGTGCAAAACCTCGTTCATAACGTCGTCAGACACGCTTCGGGAGGCAAATACCTCGAAATTCACCTTTCTGTCGAAGAAAGGGGGAGGAAAGTGCCTGAAAGGCATACTATACTGAAAGTGAGAGATAAGGGATGCGGCATTCCGGCGAATGAACAGAAGTATATCTTTGAACCCTTTTGGAGAGGAAAAAGAGCAAAAGAAGGCCAGATCGCCGGAAACGGCATCGGTCTAAACCTGGTCAAGCGGATTGTTCAGGCGCACGGGGGCACGATTGCTCTCGAAAGCAAACCGTATGCCGGCAGCACGTTTAGTATTTCATTACCATGCCGGTAAAGGAGCGGGAGATGGCAGACAGGATTCTGATGATTGAAGACGAACCCGGCCTCGTTCTGACAGTCGGAGACAGGCTCAAGGCGGAAGGATATATCTTTGATTCGCGTACTGACGGCGTCAGCGGCGAAGAAGCGGCTTCAAACGGAAAATGGAGCGCTATAATCCTCGACGTCATGCTGCCGGGCAAAGACGGCTTCGCGGTTTGCAGGAGCTTGCGAACGTCAGGCGTCAAAACGCCGATACTCATGCTCACGGCCAGAAGCCAGACGGAAGACCGCGTGCAGGGGCTTAAAATCGGCGCAGACGACTATCTATCAAAGCCCTTCGAAATGCCGGAACTCATCGCCCGCATCGAAGCCCTCATACGCAGATCTTCCCAACGGCACGGAAATGCCCAGGCCGCTGATTGCGAGGAAGTTTCGATAGACCTGAAAAGAGGGGTCATCTGCAACAAGGGAGAGGAAACAACCCTTTCTGCGCAGGAAATAAAGCTTCTGGATTACTTCTACAAGCACCGCGACGTCATCATTTCACGGGAAGAGCTGCTGAATACCGTCTGGGGATACGACTCGAACATCACCACTCGCACCATAGACGTTCATGTGGCTCGTCTTCGGCAAAAAATGGGAGACGTACGGGACATCCCCCGCTACATTCATACCGTGCGCGGCATCGGCTATAAATTCACCCCGCCGAATTGAAGGCCCGGCCGGGTTCCGCCAATACATCAGGCGGCCAGATTCCCCTGCCCGCTAAAAGCCTCTCGCGGTTTTCGCTTTGGTCTGTTTCAGCATGGACCTCGAAGCCGAGCGCTCCGCGCAGCTTTCTCAGATACGCCGAACGCGAAATATTGATTCCGCCGAACCGCGCCATGTGGTCCGTATACACCTGGGAATCGATCAGAACTCCGCCCATTTTTTCAAAAAAATGCCGCGCGAACACCGTAAACGCCGTTTTCGCCGCGTCGTCCGCGCGGGTAAACATCGATTCGCCGAAAAACACGCCGCCCATCAGAATGCCGTAAAAACCGCCTACCAGGCGGCCGTCCTGCCAGGCCTCGACCGAATGGGCCAACCCTTCATGATGGAGCTCTATATACGCGTCCATCATGTCCTCGGTGATCCAGGAACCCTGCTGATTTTTCCGCACGACTCCCGAACAGCAGCCGATCACCCGCTCGAAGGCGGTATCGGTCCGAATTTGAAACGGACTCTTTTTCACCGTCCGTTCCAATCTGGACGGAACATGAAAGCTTTCCGGCAGAATGACGAAGCGGGGATCGGGCGATTGCCAATACAGGGGATCGTCGTCGTTGAACCACGGAAAAATACCCTGCGTGTACGCAGAAACGATCATCCCCGGAGAGAGATTGCCGCCTACCGCCACCACCGAGCCGCAGGCATCCTCCGGCTCGGGAAAGGGAAAGTACTCGTCCAGCTCAAGATAAGGAAAGGCCGGATCGCAGCGGGACTGCGAATCAAATATTTTCGGCAGTCTGCACGCCATCTGGTTTCTCCGTCAAAATCTTCACCGCGCTTCCCTGGCCGGAAGTTCCCGCGGACGCATCGAGCACGCAGGTCGCCCTTCCGCCCCTCGAAAGCTCTCCGAAGAGAACCAGATCGACAAGCGGCGTGGTGATCAGATCTTCTATCAGCCGCGCCACATTCCGGGCCCCGAACTCGGGAGACCAGCCGCGCTCCACGATCAAATCCAGCACCTCGTCCGAAACGGCGAGCGACACCTTTTTCTCCGTGAGCCTCGAGCGAACCTCGTCGAGCTCCTTCTTCACGATGGAGATCATCACCTCGCGGGAAAGATGGTCGAAGCGCACCACCGCGTCGAGTCGATTCCTGAATTCCGGCGTAAAGGTTTTTTCCACCGCTTCCGAAACCGCCGCGTCAGTAACCGCCCGCTCGCCGAAGCCTATCATCGGCTTTCCGATTTCGCGCGCTCCGGCATTGCTGGTCATAATCAGAATGATGTTCCTGAAATCGGCCTTCCGCCCCTGATTGTCCGTCAGGGTCGCGTAATCCATAATCTGCAGAAGAATATTGTAAATATCCGAATGCGCCTTTTCTATTTCATCCAGAAGTACTACCGCATGAGGCTGCTTGCGCACTGCGTCGGTGAGCAATCCGCCCTCTTCAAATCCCACGTAACCGGGAGGGGAACCTATCAAACGGCTAACGGTATGTTTTTCCTGATACTCGCTCATGTCGAAGCGGAGCATCGCTATGCCCAGGATGTCGGCCAGCTGCCTGGCCAGTTCCGTCTTGCCCACGCCGGTGGGCCCGACGAAGAGAAAATTCGCCACCGGTTTTCCCGGCGCACGGAAGCCTGCCCTGGAACGCTTGACCGCCCGCACTACCGCGGCTACCGCATCCTGCTGGCCGAATATCTTCTGCGAAAGCTCGGCGTCCAACAGCTTGAGCCGTTCGGTCTCTCCGGTGCTCACCGTTTTTTCCGGAATCCTCGCCACCTTCGCCACGACTGTTTCAATCAAGGCGCGGTCTATCACCGGAACAAGGCAAGGAGCATCATCCCGTCCGGCCGAGGCGTCCCCGGTTTCTGTAGCGACTCCGCATCCAGTTTCTGCAGCGACTCCGGCGCCGGTTTCTGGAGCGAGACCGGCGCCTGTTCCTGCTTCGCCTATGGCGCCATTAGATGCTGCCTCGGAGAGGTCCGCTTCGGGGAATGATTCTTTCGCCGCCGCGGCAGAACCTCCAGCTGCAGCCGTTGCGTCAGAGGCCGTTAAAGAAGCGGCTGCCGACGCCCCGCCGGCGATGATTCTTGCGCGCGCTCCGGCTTCGTCGATTATGTCGATAGCCTTGTCAGGAAGCTTCCGTTCGGTAATATATTGGGCTGAAAGCCTCACGGCTTGTTCGATCGCCTCGTCGGTATAGACTACGCCGTGGAATTCCTCGTACCGCTTTTTCAATCCCTTCAGAATTGCAATCGCGTCTTCTTCCGCGGGTTCCACGATATCTATTTTCTGGAACCTGCGCGCGAGCGCATGATCCTTCTCGAAGTATTTATTGTATTCCTCGTAGGTCGTCGATCCGATGCACCGTATTTTTCCGGATGTCAAAACAGGCTTCAACAGGTTGGACGCGTCCAGGGTTCCGCCCCCGGTGGAGCCGGCGCCGATTATCGTATGGATCTCGTCGATGAACAGAATTGCCCGTTCTTTCTTGAGAAGCTCGTCGATGACTCTCTTTATGCGCTCCTCGAAATCTCCGCGGAATTTTGTTCCCGCAACCAGGGAACCCATATCGAGGCTGTAGATTTCATAGTCCTTCAACAGGCGGGGCACATCGCCGCTCGCGATCCGCTGGGCCAAGCCTTCGGTAATCGCGGTTTTTCCCACGCCCGCGTCTCCGACATGCACCGGATTGTTCTTCATGCGTCTGCACAGAATCTGCACGGTGCGTTCGAGTTCGCCTTCCCGTCCGATGAGCGGCTCGAGTTTTCCCTGGCGGGCAAGCGCCGTCAATTCCACGGTATACCGCTCAAGAAAGGATTTTTTCGCGCCCTTCTGCCTATTCAGCGGGTCGCCTGATTCGTCAGGTTCAGCGCGTTCTCCGGAATCGACTCCCTCGGCCTCGCCGCCGGGGCCTGTTTTTTTCTGCGCAGAGGGGTCTGCGGCGTTCCGGGCAGAGGATTCGCGCCGTTCGATGTCGTCCGCCTTCCTGCCCTCTCGATCTTCGGAATTCAGGAACAACCCGTTTTCTTCCGAATCATAGGAATCGTCGGCCGACATGCCGCCGTGGCTGATGACTTCCAGAAGGATCAACCGGTCGAGCCCGCCGCGCCGCATATAGTAGGAACAGTAATTTTTCTGTTCGTCTATGAGGCTTACCAGAATATCTGATATTTCCAGCACCTGCTTTTCGGCGCTTTCGCAATGAATCACCGCGCGCTGGAATACTTCCTGAAACCCGACGGTCTGCAGGGGCTCCGATCCGGTGAGAACCGGCATGGATTTCCGCAGATACTCGTCAACGCTGTCGTGTATATAGGCTATGTCGGCGCCGCACATGGCGAGCACCTTCAGGGCAGGAGGATGATCGAGAGCGGCCAGTAGCACATGCTCGGGGGTTACGTATTCATGCCCCCTCGCCCGCGCGTCCGACCATGCCTGATCCAATACCTTTTGAACCACTCCGCTTATCTTGATTTTCACAATTGCTCCATTACGCACCGCAAAGGATACCCGTTTTGGCGGGCAGCCTCATGAACCTGCACGCATCGGGTGGCCGCGATGTCGTATATGTACGAGCCGACAACGCCCCTGCCCTTCCGATGCACGTCTTCCATGATAAATAAGGCTTCTTCATGGGTTTTATGAAACACGCCCACGAGAATAGCCACGACGAAATCCTTCGTCGTGAAATCGTCATTCAAAAGCACTACTCTATACTGTTTCGGCTCATCCACGTCTTCGGAGAGGAATGTCCGCTGATCTACCCTGTTATCCGGATTCATACCTTAAAAATACTGCAAAACACGGCCCGAAACAATAGTAATTCACCTTGAAACCCCTGGTCGGCTCATGGCATTATGAGGCTATGAAATCCATTATTTCCTGGAACGTGAACGGCATCAGAGCCGCGGAAAAGAAAGGCTTTTTAGAATGGCTGGCGGCCGAATCGCCGGACGTATTATGCCTTCAGGAAACGAAAGCCCATAAGGGACAGGTGTCGCCGGAGCTCGGCGATCCGGTCCTGCCGGACGGACGGAAATGGAAATCCTGGTGGAGCTCGGCGAAAAAAGCAGGCTACTCCGGCACGGCCATCTACTCGAAAGAAGAACCGCTGGACGTCCGCAACATGGGGATCCCCGAGTTCGACGACGAAGGCCGGGTAACGATGGCTGAATATCCCGGAGCCGTCGTCATATCGGCATACTTTCCAAACTCGCAGGAAGCCGGCGCCCGGCTCGGCTATAAACTCGATTTTTGCTCCGCGATGAAGGAAACCTGCGACTCCCTGGTTTCAAAAGGAAAAAACGTCATTCTCTGCGGAGACTACAATATCGCCCACAAGCCGATCGATCTGGCCAACCCGAAAACCAACGAAAAAAATCCGGGATACCTTCCGGAAGAACGTGCGTGGATGGACGAATTCATAGGCGCCGGCTGGGTTGACACCTTCAGGCGTTTCTGCGCGGAGGGCGGCCATTACAGCTGGTGGAGCTACCGCTTCAAGGCGCGCGAAAAAAACATCGGGTGGCGCATCGACTATGCATGCGTAAATCCCGGATTCGCTCCCGCGGTCGGCGAATCGGTCATTCTCAAGGACGTCTACGGGTCGGACCATTGCCCGGTGAAAATCACCTGCGATCTTCCATGAGAATAAAATACAACGCCCCGACGACGCTGACCTTCGCATTTTTCTGCACTCTGACCGTCGCGATCGACCAGTTCCTTCTGCACGGGTTCATCCGCGCTTTTTTCACCGTGCCGAGCGCTCTGCAGTTCGATATTCTCAAACCGCTGGATTATCTCCGCATGTTCACCCACATCGCCGGACACGCAGACTGGAACCATCTGTTGAGCAACCTCGCCTACATACTCCTGCTCGGCCCGATGCTCGAAGAAACCTACGGCTCGTTCACCATGTTCTTGATGATCGTAGTGACCGGCTTCGTTACCGGCGTGTTGAACGCATGCTTCTTTCCCCACCCCCTGCTCGGCGCCTCCGGCGTCGTATTCATGATGATTTTGCTCGCCTCGTTCACCAATCACGGGAAAAACGACGTTCCGCTCACCTTCATCCTGATCGTCATCCTGTATCTCGGGCGCGAATTCCTGAACGCGTTCAGGGGCGACGATATTTCCCAATTCGCTCATCTGGCGGGTGGCCTGTGCGGAAGCCTCTTCGGCTTCTTCCGGCCGAGGCCCGCTCCCCGGCGAACCGCTGCGCCGAAAATAAACGTCGCCGCGAATGCAGCCGCGCCAGCCGACCTGCCGGTTCGAACGCCTCCAATCATGCAAGCCGGCGCGAAAAAAGCCCCCCCGGCGCGATTTCAGACCAAACCCTCGAAAACCGCAACGCCGGCGGCTGCCCAACCGAAAAAGCCGAGCGCTTCGCTGAAATCGGCTTCTCCTCAAAAAGCCTCCTCAGAACAAAGCCGTTCCGCTCAGCCGGCAAAAAGAAAAACCGCGCCAGAAGCGCGCCGACCGGCCGAACCAAAGGATGTTCGCAAACGAGAAACGTCGTCCGGGGACGCCTCCTCGCGAAACGCCGGTAAAACGCGAAAGACGCAAAGCGGCGGCAATTGAAGAGCCGGCGTGCTATCTGATATACTCGTTTCCATGCACGACCGACTTTTGCGCATGAAAGCGCGATTCACCGAACTCGATACGAACATACAAAACCCCGACCTGGTCCGGGATCCTTCAAAATATAAAGAAACCATGAGGGAACATTCATATCTGTCCACGCTCATGGAAGAATACGAGCTTTACTGTAAACTGGAATCGTCGATCGCGGAAACCAAAAGCCTTATCCAGGACGCCGACGATCAGGAAATGAGAGAAATGGCCCGCGAGGAGCTCAAAGAGCTGGAGGCCGGCCTTGAGAAAAGCGAAGAACGCCTCAAAGTCCTCATCATACCTCCGGATCCGTTGGAAGAAAAAAACATCATCATGGAAATCCGCGCCGGCACCGGCGGAGAGGAAGCCGCGCTTTTCGCAGCCGATCTTTTCAAGATGTACACCCGTTTTGCCGAATCCCGCCGATGGAAGTACGAAGTCATTTCCGCCAATGAAACGGGCCTCGGCGGTTTCAAGGAAATAACCCTTTCCATTTCCGGCAAATCCGTATACGGCGCGCTCCGCTACGAGTCGGGCGTCCACCGCGTGCAGCGCGTGCCTGAAACGGAAGCCTCGGGACGCATACAAACCAGCGCCGCCACCGTAGCGGTTCTCCCCGAAGCCGAGGAGACGGAGGTAGTCATCCGGCAGGAAGACCTGCGGGTAGACGTGATGCGCGCCGGGGGACCTGGAGGACAGTGCGTCAACACGACCGACTCGGCAGTCCGGCTTACCCACATTCCCACCGGCATCGTAGTCATTCAACAGGACGAAAAAAGCCAAATCAAGAATAAGGCGAAGGCGATGCGCGTTCTCCGCACGCGGCTGTTCGAGCTGGAAGAAAATAAAAAGAACGCCGAGCGAGCGGCGAACCGGAAAAGCCAGATAGGCTCGGGGGACCGCTCGGAACGCATCCGCACGTATAATTTTCCGCAGAACCGGCTTACCGATCACCGCATAAATCTGACGCTCTATAAACTCGACCTGGTAATGCAGGGAGACATCGACGAACTCGTCGAAGCTCTCGCGATGGCCTCGCGCGAAGAACTCATGAAGGAACAGCAAGGCTGATTCCTTTTTTTACCGTCAGGAGCAGACTATGAACGCCGCCCAGGCGCGTATGAAGGCAGTGGAAATTCTCAAAAAGAACCCATTCGTCGCCGCCGCGACTCCGGAACTGGATGCGTCCATTCTTCTTTCAAAAATTCTCGGAGTCTCCAGAACAATGCTTTTGGCCCATCCCGAAATAGGATTAACCAGAGAACAGGAGAAAGACTTCATTAGTCAACTCGAAATGCGGCTCCAGGGAACTCCCATAGCCTATATAACGCAGGAGAAAGAATTCTGGGGATTGCGTTTCAAGGTAACTCCCGCTGTTCTCATACCGAAACCCGATACGGAAATCCTGGTGGAACGCGCATGCGGCATCGTCCAATCCATCAGAATCGCTCATCCCGGCGCCCCCATACGCGTTTTGGACGTTTGCACGGGTTCCGGATGCATCGCGATAGCCGTCAAACGCAGCTGCCCCTACGCCGAAGTTTCCGCGACAGATATTTCCGGCGAAGCCCTCGAAATCGCGCGTGAAAACTCGCGCGCCCTCGTCGACGACGAGGTCTCTTTTATCCAGGGAGATCTCAGACAGGGATTGCCGCGCATACAGGGCGGATGGAGCCTTGTCGTTTCCAATCCTCCCTATGTGCCGTCGCTCGTTGCCCGTTCCCTCCTCGAGGACGGCAGGGGGGAGCCGTTGTCTGCTCTCGACGGCGGCTCGGACGGTCTCGACCTCGTACGCGCCCTCGTTCCCGCCGCCCTCGATGTTCTCGCTCCTAATTCGCGTATTCTCATCGAGAGCGGCGAATATAACGCATCTGAAACGGCTCGAATATTGAAGAGCTCCGGCTTTACCGATATAGTGATTCATAAAGATCTGGAAAACCAGGATAGAGTCGCAGAAGGAAAAAGCCATGACGGAATACCCTGAATCCCTGTTCAAGGACTACCCGCATTTTTCTCCAGAAGAGTCGGATCAAATTTCCCGAGCTCTCGAGTATCTTATTTCCGTCAGTTCCAACATGGCGCGCCCTTCCGGAGAAGCCTTCTCGGCGCATCCCGTCAGAGTCGCCCGCATTCTCGCTGATCTCGGAATGGACGGAGACACGGTAGCCGCCGCCCTCTTCCATGCATCCGCGGAGCTTCCCGATTTTTCCCCTGAAATTCTCCTGTCCCGGTTCAATCCGACCGTCGAATCCCTCGTCTCCGGATCTTCGCGCATATCCGGCCTTAACATGAAGAATAAAACGCTGCAGCAGGCTGAGTCGATCCGGAAAATGTTTTTCGCCATGATCAACGACATCAGAATCCTGATGATCCGCCTGGCGGACCGGCTCGACAAGATGAGATCGCTGAAAAACCTTCCCGAATCGGAGGCCCGCGTCATCGCGCAGGAGACCATCGAAATCTGGGCGCCTCTGGCGAACCGGCTGGGTATTTCCTCCATTAAGGATGAATTGGAAGATCTCAGCCTCAAAGCGCTCAATCGCGAAGCATTCGACCAGATAAAAGCCCTGGTCGCGGCTAAAAAGGGCGAACGCGCATCTTTCCTTCAGGAAGCTGAAGAAACCCTCGTCGCTCGCGCCCGCGCATCCGGAATCGAGATCGCCGTTCAATCGCGCGCAAAGCATTTCTGGTCCATTTACCAGAAAATGAAAAAACGGAACAAAGCGGCTGACGAATTGTACGACCTCCTGGCGATGAGGATTCTCTGCGAAACGGTTAACGACTGCTATACGATGCTCGGTCTTGTCCACACCATATGGAAACCCCTGGACAACAGATTCAAGGACTACATCGCCATGCCCAAGCCCAACGGCTATAGAAGCCTTCACACAACCGTAATGGGCTTGGAAGGCCGTCCGCTCGAGATACAGATCAGAACCCGGGAAATGCACGACATCGCGGAAAACGGAGTCGCCAGCCACTGGCTCTATAAGAAGGGAACGAGCAACGAAATAATCACAGAAAACAGCCTTTCCGTCATCAATCAACTGAAGGAGCTCACGAAATCGAGATTCACCGATGAAGACTATCTAGCCTCCATCAAGACCGATATCCTGGGCGACTCCATCTATGTGTTTACGCCGAAAGGCGACATCATGGAACTTCCGGCCGGCTCTACCGCGATCGACTTTGCCTATCATGTCCATACGGCAGTCGGCGAAAAAATCGTGGGAGCCAAAGCGGACGGGTCAATCATCCCGCTGTCGGAGCCGCTGAAAAACACCCAGGTGATCGAAGTAATCACGCACCCTCAGGCTCATCCGACTCAAAATCAATATGCGAACGCCCATACAGCGAAAGCCCGGCAAAAAATACGGGCCTGGCTCGCAGAGAACGATCCCGGCGCATCCTTCGAGAAAAAGGAAGCCGAACAGGAGCCGGCCGAACAGAAGCACCACCATCGCGGGATACGCACTCATGAGCCTGAAAGCTCGGAAGAAAGGGAATTCGACGCGGCCGTTCTGAATATCAGGATCGGCGACACCACGAACTTCATGATCAAATTCGCCCAGTGCTGCAAACCGGTCCCTCCGCTCCCCATCGTCGGCTATGTATCCCGCGGGAGAGGCATCATAATCCACCGGAAAGACTGCACGAACCTTGGCCGCATTCCGGAGATAAAGCACAGAAGCATCCCCGTGGAATGGGAAGTTCCTCCGGAAGAAAAGCCCAAAAAGAAAAAATAAGGGCGGCTCGTCCATATCGAACGAACCGCCCCTTCCGGCGAAAAGAATTTCCACCTGAGCAACGCTTGCCTGCACCGAATAACAAAAGCCGTTATCGGATAGCGGACTGCTTTATCGAATATCAAGAACTTTTATCGAATACGGTTTCGTCGCTTCCAAAAGCGCGTCCTTGGAAATATCGGAAACCTTTATCAAACACCTTTTGTTCGTAACATCGCTGCCCTCGCAGATGACCAGCGCATGAATGTTTCCGCCCTTCTCGGTAATGCAGGAAGCCAGCTTGTGCAACTCGCCTCTTTCTTCGGGGACCAGAAGCGTGATGCGCACTCCCTCCTGATACGCGCCGAACATTTTTATGAACAGCCTGTACAGGTCTCCATCGGATACGATGCCGGTTAAAACGCCGTTTTTTAATACCGGCAGTGCGCTGATGTTGTTATCGACCATTATGCGGGCGGCTTCTTCGACCACCTCGTTTTCATCGACGGTTATGACGTTCTTTTTCATAACCTGCTCAACTTTCAACCGGGAGAGGAGGTGGCTCATCTCGTACATATCGAGGGTTGTCGCTACCGACGGGCTTGCATTGACAATATCCCTTTCCGTGATGATACCGACAAGTTTGTTGGATTTGTCCAAAACCACAAGCCGCCCGATCTTTTCTTTTTTCATGATGGAGCGGGCTTCCGGAACGGACATATCCGGATGAATAAATCTCGGATTAAGAGTCATAACATCTGCGACGACCATAGCATGCCTCCTTATGATGGATGATACTATGATTATACATCATAATCAGACTCCGAGGTATGCTTTCCGCACTTCCTCGTTCGCTAAAAGATTTTCAGCGGTATCCGCGAGCTTTATCGCTCCGTTCTGCAGAACATATCCCTTATGAGCGATCTTCAAGGCCATGTAGGCGTTTTGTTCGACCAGAAATACCGTCGTCTTTCGTTCACGGTTTATCTTGCCGATTATTTCGAAAATATGCTGAACAAAAATCGGCGCAAGACCGAGAGAAGGCTCGTCAAGAAGAAGAATCTTCGGACGCATCATAAGAGCCCGGGAAATGGCGAGCATCTGCTGTTCGCCCCCCGAAAGGGTTCCCCCCTGCTGATGACGCCGTTCCGCAAGCCGGGGAAAAAGCTCGAAAACCTCTTCAAGATCGCGTCGAATGCCTTCTTTGTCGGAACGCAAGAAAGCTCCCATATCCAAATTTTCGGTTACGGTAAGCTGCGGAAAGATGCGGCGGCCCTCGGGAACCTGAGCTATGCCGAGCTCTACGATCTTGTTCGGAGCCATTCTGGTTATGTCCTTGCCGTCCAGAACGATGGTTCCCGAACGAACCGGCGTAATGCCGCAAATCGACATCAACGTCGTGGTTTTACCCGCTCCATTCGCGCCGATAAGGGTTACGATCTCTCCTTCTTCGACGGTAAGGGAGATATCTCTGAGCGCTTGTATATTTCCGTAAAAAGTTTGAATCGAATTCAGTGTCAGCAATGCCATGTCACTCTCCCAGGTACGCCTTGATTACTTCAGGGTTGCTCTTGATTTCTTCGGGTACGCCTTCGGCGATCATGCGGCCGTAGTCAAGCACGTATATTTTCTCGGATACATTCATAACAAGACTCATATCGTGTTCAATCAATAGAATTGAAACGCCTTCTCCGTCCCTGATCTTATGAATGCTCTCTTCCAGTTCTTTTGTTTCCTGCGGATTCATGCCGGCGACGGGTTCGTCCAATAGCAGGAGAAACGGTTCCGTTGCGAGCGCCCGGGCGATCTCCAACCGCCGCTGGGCTCCGTACGGGAGATTTCTTGCGGCGTCGTTTACGAAAGAATGAAGATTCATCTTTCTGAGAATTTCATAACTATCGTGAATAACCTTTTCTTCTTCGAGACGAGTCGCCGGAGTTCTAAAAATGGATTGAAACACGCCCGCCTTTAGCGAATTATGACGAGCGAGCATAACATTCTCCAGAACGCTCATATTCGAAAAAAGTCGGATATTCTGAAAGGTTCGAGCCAGTCCTTTTTGATTGATTACGTTGGGCTTCAAGCCTTGTATCTCTTTTTTTCCGCTTCCGTCGGGATCGATGCTCACGGTGCCCGAAGTCGGCTTGTACACGCCGGTTATGCAATTGAAAATCGTCGTTTTTCCCGCTCCGTTAGGCCCGATCAGCGCGGTTATCGAGCCTTCCTTGAGCGATAGAGAGGCGGAATCGATCGCGCGTAGCCCGCCGAACACCATCGATATATCATTAAGCTCCAAAATTGTGCGTTCTGATGCATTCATTATTGATTTCCCTCCCCCGTCGTCCGGAAGGCGTATTTTTTACGGTTTCTCGGTAGCAGCCCGTCAGGCTTGAAAATAATTATAACGATCATCGCTACCCCGTAAATGAGCATGCGATACTGGGAAAGCGCGCGGAAATATTCAGGCAAAAGCTTCAGGAGAAGGGCTCCGACGATCGCTCCGGGAATAGATCCGGTGCCGCCGATTACTACAGCCATCAGGATCATTATGGATTCCCACAGGGTGAAGCTGTCCGGATTGATGAAAGTCGTTTGAGCGGCGAGCAAAACGCCGGCTATTCCCGCCCAGAAAGCGCCGAGCGCGAAGGTAATCAGCTTATTGCGCACCAGATCGATGCCCATAGCCTCGCATGCGATTTCATCTTCCCTCATGGCTTCCAGGGCGCGTCCGGTTCTTGAATCCTCGATTCTTCTTGCTACCAGTATCGACAAAGCTACCAGGGCGACTGTTATATAGTAGATATACACCGCGGCGGCGCCTGGCTTCAGCTTCATATTAAAGAACCAGGGACGCGGGATCAGACTGATTCCCGACGCTCCTCCGGTAAGGTCTCCTGAATTCTGGATGAACATGCGGACGATTTCTCCGAAGGCGAGCGTAATGATCGCCAGATAATCACCGCGGAGCCTCAGCACCGGGAGGCTTACCAGCACTCCGAATATGGTCGCGAAAATTCCGGCCAGGGGAAGCGCGATCCAGAACAACCAGCCGGCATTAATACCGGCGGCGGCGAACACCGAACCCGCGTATTTCCATAGCAAACCGTACGTATACGCGCCCACCGCGAAAAAAGCCGCGTACCCTAAATTGAGCAATCCGCCCATTCCTACGTGAATGTTCAATCCAAGCGCGAGAATTACGTATATCAGAGCGGTTATCATGATGTTCGTATGATACATGCCGAACAAATGCGGATACAAAACAACGAACAGCATCACCGCGGCCAACCCGCTGAAGCGGACTGTCTTCTTTTCCCACAAAGGAGATACGATTTTTTTTACGCGGTATGAGATCGATGAATCATCGGGTTTTTGTCCGCGGCGTTCGTTCCACACGAGAGCGCGCGTCCAAATCCACGATAAGACAAAAGCAGCGACTCCTACGATGGGCACCATTACCCATCGGAATTTAACCGTCGCGGCGCCGCCGGTAACGGAGACCTTCATCACGGTCAGAGGGAATAGCAAAACAACGAACCAAAGAGATATTTTGACGCGGTCGAACAGATTTAACGCAATTTTCTTTATTTCCATCGTTCAAACCTTCTGCTTTATATTTTTTCCGAGAATTCCGGCGGGCTTAATGACCAGAATTACGATCAGGATTACGAAGGCGAACGCGTCTTCATAATCGCTGGAGATGTAGCCTGTTCCAAGGCTTTCAGTC
Source organism: Teretinema zuelzerae (assembly GCF_021021555.1). Lineage (NCBI taxonomy): Bacteria > Pseudomonadati > Spirochaetota > Spirochaetia > Treponematales > Treponemataceae > Teretinema > Teretinema zuelzerae. The sequence goes on from NZ_JAINWA010000003.1 coordinate 1,277,128, forward strand.
CATCCGAGGATGAAGCTTCCCAGAACGGCTCCGGGTATGCTCCCGATTCCGCCGAGAACGGCAGCCACAAAAGACTTGATGCCGGCGACAAAGCCGATGTAGTAGTTGATCTGTCCCATATATGAGCAAATCAATACTCCGCCTACCGCTGCCAGAGCTGATCCTATGATGAAGGTGACGGAAATAACCTGATTGATGTTTACGCCTAACAATTGCGCCATGTCTTTATCCTGAGCCGTCGCCCGCATGGCCTTGCCGATTTTTGTAAACTTAATGATGAAAACCAATAACAACATCACCACGGTTGTGGTAACCAGGATGATGAATTGAGTCGAATTGATGTACCCCTTCACCGGAGCAAGAAACTCCAATTCCGGCAGATATGAAGGAAATGAAAGATATTTTTCAGTCTGGCTCAACAGCACAAAATTTTGGAGAATGGTTGAAATACCGATAGCGCTTATCAGCGCCGACAGGCGAGGCTTGTTCCGAAGCGGGAGATAGGCGATCTTCTCTATGGTAACGCCGAAAGCAGCTGAAAAGAATACCGACACGACTACGGAAATAAGCAACACGAGATATATCGGAAAACCGGCGCTGTATAAAAATCCGCCGACGATGAGAGCGGTAAAGCCGCCGATCATATAGACTTCGCCGTGGGCAAAATTGATGAGCTGCACTATACCGTACACCATTGTGTATCCGAGAGCCATCAAGGCATATATGCTGCCCTTGGCAGTACCGCTTAGAAACAGCTTAAGAAAATATTCCATGAAAACCGATCCTTGCCAGACGTCTTGCATACAAGTAAAAAGAATCGCCTGTAAAAAAAATAAGAAGCGTCCGCCGGCGCGCGGAAGGCGCGCCCGGCGGACAAGCCGCTAGCTGCGGCGGAATTAGCTTATTTCAGCTCTACATACTTTCCGCTCTGTACCTGGAATACAGAGAAGCCGAAGCCGATAACGTCGCCGCGTTCGTCGAAGCTGATGTTGCCCAACGAAGTGTCGACATAGTTCGAGCGCAGAGCGGCTGTGATATCCTCATACTTCTCTGATCCGGCTTTGTCGATAGCGTTCAGAAGTGCCTGAGTGGCGGCATACGCTTCCTTGAAGAAGGCGCCGGGTTCTTCGCCGTACGCGTCTTTATGTGAAGTAATCGCCTTCACGGCAACGGGGAGAGCGGAGGTGTCCATGGGTCCGGTCGCGTACACGCCCTCGGCGTATTTTCCGGCGACTTCAATGAACGTATTGTCTTTGATTCCGTCGCAGGAAACGAACGGAACGGTAATTCCCTTTTCTCTCATCTGCTGAACGAGCTTAGAAGCTTCGGGGTGGTATCCGCCCCAAACGACGCCTTCGATTCCTGCATTGCCGATTTTATTCACGACAGCGGAATAGTCGGGAGCTCCGGGATTAACGCCTTCGAAAAGAACGATTTCAATTCCGGTTTCTTCGGCGAATGCCTTTACGAGATCCGCGAATCCTTTGCCGTAATCGCCCTTGTCGTGCAGAACGGCGAGCTTGGTAAGCTTGAGCGTATCCTTAATGAATCCGACGGCAAGCTTTGCCTGCGCATCGTCCGGAGCGATAGTGCGGAAGAAGTTGGGATATTCGCCGCTCTGGGTAAGAGGCGGATTCGTCGCGGAGGGAGAGATGCAAACGAGTTCTGAATCTTTGTAGATTCCGAGTGCGCTCTTGGTGGCGCCTGAGCAGATGTGGCCGATTACCGCAACGACTTTGTCGCTCACAAGCTTGGAAGCGGCATTGGTCGCGAGTTCGGGCTTGCACTGATCATCAACGATCACGAGCTCGATTTTCTTGCCTCTGATGCCGCCTTTGGCATTGTACTCTTCGGCAACAAGCTTTGCGGCGTTGACGGTCGGAAGACCGTAGGATGCGAGGTCTCCGGAATGGGCTCCGGCGACGCCGATTTTGATTACTTTCGAATCCTTGTTAGCGCATCCGCCCGCCAGCAAAACTGCCGACGCCGCGAAAACCGCCAAAACTACATGACGAACTTTCATATGGTTCTCCTTCTTTCTCGCCCGTGTTCTCACGGGTGAACTTATTCTAAGTGCAGGAAAGATTCCTGTCTACAAAAATACCGTATAAATATTCTAAAAATATGCAAAAAAAAGGGACTGTCAGAAATTCCGACAGTCCCCTCTTTAGGCTGCTAGACGAATCAAACGGCCTTACCGTTTTTGATCGCCGCCTTGCAGGTTTTGCATATCTTCGACTTTACGCCGGCGACTTCCTGATCATACAGTGTCTTAACCTGCTCGCGCTTGCACACTGGGCAAACGCCGCGTCCATGATTTGGGTTGGTACGAATACCTTTTCCGCGATGTGCTTTCGACATGATTTACTCCTCAGCGCCTTCAGCAGCCTTTGCTTTCTTCGCCGCAGGCTTCTTTTCACCGTCAGCTTTCTTAGCAGGTGCTTTTTTAGGAGCCGCAGCTTTCTTATCGGCTGCAGGCTTCTTTTCAGCGGCTGGTTTTTCCGCGTCTTTCTTAGGCTTCTTCTCGGCTTTATCTTCAGTTACCAACTGAAAATCGACCAATTCAAGGATCGCTACTTCGGCGGCATCGCCCTCGCGGAAGCCCAACTTCAGAACACGGGTGTATCCGCCGGCACGATCTTTCATGCGGGGTCCGATATCTGTAAAAAGCTTCGCAAGCACGGCTTCATCATGAATGATGCGCGCTACCTGGCGGCGATTGTGAACTGTATCAACCTTAGCGCGGGTGATAAGCTTCTCAGCGGTTCTTCGTACTTCCAAAGCTTTCGGCTGAGTAGTTGTTACTCGCTCGTACCTGAACAAAGACGTCACCATATTGCTGTGCATGGCACGGCGATGAGACGCATTGCGTGAAAGCGGATTAAAGCCGTTTTTATGCTTCATCTGATTCTTCCTTCTGCTTGGGCAACTTGATAGAATTCTTAAGGTGACTGTAATCGGTCATGCCTAAACCAAGATTCCATTCGAGAAGCTTTTCGCGAATTTCCTGCAGACTCTTTTTGCCGAAGTTTCTTGTCTTGGCAATGTCGTCTTCAGTTTTCTTGGTTAATTCACCAATCGTCCTGATATTTGCGTTTTTGAGGCAGTTCGACGAACGAACGGATAACTCAAGTTCTTCAACCGGAGTATTGAGAAGCTGACGAACGCGTTCGTCCTCTTCATCAAAATCGTCATCCTTTCCGATCTCATTCTCGTTGAAGTTGACAAAGGTTGTAAAATGATCTTTTGCAATCTTCGCCGCTTCAGCAAGAGCGTTTTCAGGGGATATTGTCCCGTCTGTCCAGATTTCAAGGATAAGCTTGTCGTAATCGTTCCGCTGTCCGACACGGCACGGTTCAATGGCGTACTTCACCTTGGTTACCGGGCTGTAGATCGCGTCCATAGGAATGGTTCCGACAACCTCGATGTATTTCTCGTTAACTTCGGCAGGAACATAGCCCCTGCTGAAATCTACCTGAACCTCAATCTCGACCTTGCCGCCTTCCATCATTTCAAAAATGTGGAACGGCTTGCTTAGGATCTCCAACTGAGTGTCACGGGAGAACATATCGCTCTTAACTGAAACGGGTCCCTTGAATTCAAACAGAAAAGTATCCTGTTCTACATCTTCCGGAAGCCGCAAACGAATCTGTTTAAGATTATTCAGGACTTCCAAGGTATCTTCTACAACATTCGGAATCGTCTCAAACTCGCTGGAAATACCATGAGGCACCCCATCAGCATCATAGGATGTAATCTTCACTGCGGAGATTGCGTATCCCTGGATGGAAGAAAGAAGGACGCGACGAAGCGTATTTCCGACAGTAGTTCCAAAACCGGTCTCGAAGGGAGAAGCCACAAATTTTCCGTAATCAGATCTTGATTCATCTTGCTCGAAGGTAATACCCTTAGGCTTTTTGAATCCTTTTAGCAGATTTTTGCGGGCCATCCGAACTCCTCTTACTTAGAATAGAGCTCGACTACGAGCTGCTCTTTAATGTCGGCCAAGTCAGTAACATCGGCGCGATGAGGAATGGAAACAAAAGTACCCTTAAGGGCGTCAACATCAATACTGATCCATGAGTATGAACCGGATTTGGAGACTTCCTTTAATGAATCCTTGATTACATTGAGTTTTTTGCTGCTTTCCTTAACCTCGACCACATCACCAGGCTTCACAAGGTAGCTGGGGATATTCACCGGCTTGCCATTAACCAGAATGTGTCCATGACCGACGATCTGGCGGGCTTGATTGCGGTTCGCCGCTAAATGCATGCGGAACACGACATTATCGAGTCTGCGCTCGAGTAAACCGATAAGGTTTTCACCGGTTACGCCGGGCATGCGAAGAGCACGTTCAAAGAAAAGGCGGAATTGCTTTTCGAGCATTCCGTACATTCTCTTGATTCTCTGCTTTTCACGGAGCTGAACGCCATAGTCAGAGCGCTTTCCGGTGCGGGCCTTGGGATCCTTGCCGGGAATTGCGCGCTTCTTATTGATAGGACACTTGTCGGATTTGCAGCGATCGCCTTTAAGGAAGAGTTTCTTCTGTTCAGCGCGACAAAGTCTGCAAAGGGGTCCTGTATATCTAGCCATTTATTTCTCCTTTGTCAGATTCGCCGAGTCTTGCGGGGACGGCAGCCGTTGTGAGGAATGGGGGTAACGTCGCTGATGGACTTTACCTTCAAACCAAGCGCTCCAAGGGAGCGAACTGCAGATTCGCGGCCGACGCCGGGACCCTTTACGAAAACATGCACTTCGCGAAGGCCATATGTAAGAGCCTTCTGAACTGCGGTTTCCGCGACACTCTGAGCGGCGAAGGGAGTTGATTTCTTTGCTCCGTTGAATCCAAGCTGACCGGAAGACGCCCATGAAAGGGCATTTCCCATCAAGTCAGTAATAGTTACGATCGTGTTGTTGAACGTCGCCTGGATGTATACATTTCCTTCGTATACGCTCTTCTTTTCTTTCCGTTTTTTTACGGTTGCCACGTTATATGTTCCTCCAACTCAGGATATTACTTCTTCTTGCCGGCAACGGTCTTTTTCTTACCCTTGCGCGTGCGAGAATTGGTCTTTGTGCGCTGTCCGCGAACAGGAAGACCCTTTCTGTGCCGGAGGCCCCGGTAGCAGCCGATATCCATCAGACGCTTGATATTGAGACCGATTTCGGTTCTCAAGCGTCCTTCGACCTTGTACTCAGCATCGATCACGGTGGTGATCTGCTTGAGCTCATCCTGGCTCAGATCGTTGATCTGGCGCATGGAATCAATTTTGGCCTTTTTACAGATATCGTCAGCGGAGGCGCGACCGATTCCATAGATATAAGTCAACGCAATGTTAACATGCTTGTTAGGGAGGTCAACTCCCGCGATACGTGCCATTCAGTTCCTCCGTCAGCCCTGGCGCTGTTTGTGCTTGGGATTGGTGCAGATTATCCGAACGATTCCACGTCGGCGGATGACTTTGCACTTATCGCATATGGGCTTTACGCTCGTTCTTACCTTCATAAAAAACAACCTCCGAGAAAGAGGCACATTGTACCTCTTTCTCAAAATTTTGGCTACAGGTTACGGGACCTGATCCTTCCTTTTTTTACCAGACCCTCATGATGATGCATCTTAAGCTGCGCTTCAATCTGACTCATAGTATCGAGATCGACACCGACAAGAATCAACAATGAGGTTCCGCCCATCAACATTGAAATTGACTGCGGAAAACCGAAAAGGTTCTGAATGATTGTGGGAAGAACCGCAATCGCCGCGAGATACAGGGAACCGGGAAGAACCAGACGGTTCAGGATTCTCTGCATATATTCTTCAGTCTTGTCTGTTCGGATCCCGGGAATCGAGCCGCCGTTTTCCCGGATTTGCTTTGCGATTTCAGTGGGGTTCAGTGTTACCTGTGTATAGAAATACGCAAAGAATACAATAAGAAGAACATAGAAAACATTGTACCAGACGCCGTTCGGACGAAGGAAGGTCGCAAGGCTGTTAAGCCACTTGACGTTCGGTCCGATGCTGCTGGCGACCTGGAGGGGAAAGGTCAGGAATGAAGAAGCGAAAATGACAGGGATCACTCCGGACGGATTGATCTTGAACGGAATATACGTATTCTGTCCACCGTACATTTTTCTTCCGACGACCCTTTTAGCGTAATGCACGGGAATCTTGCGCTGGCCCTGCTGTTCATAGACAACAAGAGCGACGATCGCCACGAACATTACAAAAGCAACAATTACGAATACCGGGTTAATGTCGCCCCGCTGAACCATCTTGACCAATTCCCAAGCTGCGCTCGGGAGACGGGCTACGATACCAGCAAAGATGAGCATTGAAATACCATTTCCGATTCCGCGCGCCGTTATCTGTTCGCCGAGCCACACAGTAACCATCGTACCGGTAGTAACCGTAAGCATGGCGATCAATGTGTAGGCGAGCCGATCGATAACAATCGCACCGGGTATGCTTGATGCATACACGGTAACGGCGTATGACTGGATGAGAGCGACGCCGATAGTGGCGAGCCTCGTCCAGGACTGGATTTTTTTCCGCCCGCCGTCATCTTCCGCGGCCTTCTTCAGACCGGGGAAAATGATGAGCGCAAGCTGCATCAGAATCTGGGTGGAGATATACGGCATTACACCAAGCATAAACACGGAAAAGTTAGAAAAAGCGCCGCCCGCGAAGAAGTCCATATAATCGACGAAGGCGTTTCCCCGAACCTGATCTCTGAAAAAGCTTGTCAATGCAGCCGGATCAATACCTGGAATGGTCAGTACCGAACCGAGGCGAAAAACAGCGAGAATTATGACGGTAAAAAGGATTCGCTCGCGCAATTCCCTAATCCTGAACATATTTACAAAAGCATTGTTTGCCATTTTCTACACCCGCTCCCAGTTATTCAGCAGCCTGGACGACAGTTCCACCAGCCTTTTCGATCTTCTCCTTCGCAGAAGCAGAAACCTTATCCACATCGACGGTCAGCTTTTTAGTAAGCGTACCGTCTCCGAGGACCTTTATGAGGGCAGAGAATTTTCGGAGAATCCCTTTCATTACGAGACTCTCGCGGTTAACGGTTTCGCCGTTTTCATACTTGGTTTCAATCTCGGAAAGATTGAAAACTTCATATTCCTTGGCGAAAACTTGATTGGAGAAACCGCGTTTGGCGATACGGCGATAAAGAGGCATCTGACCGCCTTCGAAACCTACGTACACCTTACCGCCGGAGCGGGACTGCTGTCCCTTGTTTCCCCGGCCCGCGGTTGTTCCGCGGCCTGATGAAGAACCGCGTCCTACAATCCGTTTCTTCTTGTTTGCGCCTTCGGGCGCGTACAGGTTAAAATCAGACATTTAGTTGATCTCCTTGACTTCGACAAGGTGCCGAACCGCAGCAACCATTCCCAGTACGGGAGCGGACGCTTCGTGTTCAACGGTCGAATTGAGCTTTTTCAGGCCCAGAGAACGTACTGTCGCCGCGACTTTCGGCTTTTGACCGATCGTGCTGCGCACGAGCTTAACAGAAATCTTGCTGGCCATAGTTTACCCCCACAGATCCTTGAGGGCCTTGCCTCTGTTTTTTGCTACAACCTTCGCGTTCATGAGCTTTTTGATAGCTTCAAAGGTAGCGCGAATGACGTTGACTGAAGAGTTCGCTCCAAGAGATTTGGAAAGAACGTCAGTTACTCCAGCCGCTTCCAGAACAGCCCGGATCGGGCCGCCGGCAATGATTCCGGTACCGGAACAAGCGGGTTTCAGGAGAACTGAAGAACTTTTGAAATCAGCCTGGATGTCGTGAGGAATGGTTCCGTTCTTTATGGGAACGTGAATCATATTCCTCTTGGCTTTATCAATACTCTTACGAATAGCTTCAGTTACATCATTTGCCTTGCCGAAACCAAATCCGACACGGCCTTTCTGGTCGCCCACAACGGTGAGCGCGGAAAAGGAGAAACGGCGTCCGCCCTTTACAACCTTAGCGGTTCTGTTGAGCTTTACGAGCTTCTCAACGAACTCTTTTGGTTCCCTTTCCTTGTTAAAGTCCTTATGGTGATCCATAGCCACTCCTAGAATTCGATTCCGGCGCTGCGGGCACCGTCGGCAACGGCCTTAACAACACCATGATAGATATAGCCGTTTCGGTCGAACACCACGGAGGTGATGTTCTTTTCCTTAAGACGGCGGCCGATTTCCTCTCCAACCTTGGTGCCGGAAGCGATATTCGCTTTCATTGCAGCAAGATCTTTCTCGAGGGTAGTCACAGAAGCAAGAGTCGTTCCTGCGTCATCATCGATGACCTGAACAGAAATATTGCTGTTCGAGCGGAAAACGGTCATCCGGGGACGAGCGCTGGTTCCATGAATTCTCTTGCGAATGTGAACCTTTCTTTTCAGCCGTTTTCTGTCTTTATCGTTAAGTTTCTTGAACATTTCGCTTTCCCTTATTTCACGCCGGTCTTTCCGACCTTCCGCTTAATGATTTCGGTCTCATAGCGAATACCCTTACCCTTGTAGGGTTCGGGTCCACGAAGCTTACGGACCTGCGCGGCGAACTCACCGACTTGATCCTTACGGCTGCCGGAAATAGTGATTTTACCCTGTGCATCCGCAACGACGGTAAGTCCTTCAGGAATGCCTGCGATAAAATCAGTTGAATAACCAAGGTTAAGAATTAACAGTTTTCCCTGCACTTCCGCGCGGTAACCAACACCGTTGATTACAAGCGTCTTGGTGAAGCCGGCGGAAACGCCCTTAACCATGTTATTAAGAAGATTTCTGTACAGACCATGGCAAGCACGGCCCTTTTTCGAATCATCTTTGCGCGTAACAACAGCTTCCGAACCCTCAACCTTGATTTCAACGATGGGGTCGTAAGACTGGGAAAGCTTTCCTTTCGGACCTTCAACATGGATTGAATCGGCAGAAACGGAAACCTTTACGCCTGCCGGAATGGCGACCGGAAGTTTACCAATACGAGACATGTAATCCTCCTTACCAGACCGAACAGATCAGTTCGCCGCCGACCTGCTTCTCCTGGGCTTTTTTACCGGTGGTAACGCCCAAAGATGTTGAAACGATCAAGGTTCCGTACCCGTTATATACACGGGGAAGTTCCTTGTAGCTTGAGTACACGCGTCTTCCGGGCGTAGAAAGTTTTTCAATGCCGTGGATGACGGATGAATTGGATTCATCGTATTTAAGGAAAACCCGGATGCAATTCGCTCCGTCCTGGCTAACCTTCTTGAAATTCTTTATGTAACCTTCGGTCTTCAGAATCTTGACGATCTCAAGCTTGAGTTTGGAGGCGGGAATGTCCACTTTTTCATGGCGGGCCATAGCCGCATTCCGGACCTTGGTTAGCATATCTGCTACGGGATCTGAAACGCTCATATTCTCTGTCCTCCCCTACTACCAGCTCGACTTAGTGACGCCTGGAATAAGGCCTTCACTAGCTAATTTCCGAAAACAGATACGACACATCTGATATTTCCGGAGATATCCGCGCGGCCTTCCGCACACCTTGCACCGGTTATACTTCCGGGTTGAATACTTCGGGGTGGCGTTAGCCTTATTTATCCACGCAATTGTTGCCATGAATTCCTCACTTCCTGAAGGGCATACCGAACTTGAGGAGGAGAGCTTTCGCCTCCGCATCAGTTCTGGCAGTGGTTACCACGTTGATATTCAAACCGGCAATTCTTTCGATTTTATCGAAGTCGATTTCCGGGAAGATAATCTGTTCAGTGATACCCAGCGAATAATTTCCGTTACCGTCGAATCCATTCGGATTGATTCCGCGGAAATCCTTGACGCGCGGAAGAGCTACGTTCACAAAGCGGTCGAGAAACTCGTACATCTTTGCGCCGCGCAGCGTCACCATAACGCCAATCTCGTTACCCTGACGAAGCTTGAAGTTCGCGATACTCTTTTTTGCCTTAGTTTTGACAGCCTTCTGGCCTGTGATAAGTCCCAGGTCGGTGGCCGCGGCGTCAAGGAGTTTCTTGTTAGCAAGCGCTTCGCCAATACCCATGCTCAAAACGATTTTAACGAGCCGGGGCGTCTGCATTACAGACTTGTATCCGAGTTCCTTAAAGAGCTCGGGGGCGATTTTCTCCACATAGACTTTCTTAAGCCGAGGTACGTAATTACTCATCACAGTGCTTCTCCACACTTGCGGCAGACGCGTGTTTTCTTGTCGCCGTCAATTTTGTAACCAATCCTGGTCGGTCCGCATTTCTTGCATACGATCATGACGTTGGACACATGGAGCGGAGCCTCGATTTCGACGATTCCGCCGCGATCCTGCTGACTGCGTTTTTTCATTGCCTTTTTTACAATGTTTACGCCGGAAACAAGAACACGATCCTTGTCCCGAAGCACGCGCACGATTGTACCGCGTTTTCCCTTGTCTTTTCCGGCAATGACTTCAACCGTATCGTCCTTCCGGATCTTGAATTTCTTTTCCATTTTCAATCTCCTTACAGGACTTCCGGAGCGAGCGATACGATCTTCATATAATCCATATCACGAAGTTCGCGGGCAACCGGTCCGAAAATGCGCTTTCCCTTGGGGTTCTTGTTTGCGTCGATGATAACGCAGGCGTTGTCGTCGAAGCGGATATAAGTTCCGTCAGGGCGGCGATATTCCTTGGAAATGCGCACGATCACGGCCTTTTCCACGGAACCCTTTTTTATTGTAGATGTCGGGAGAGCATCCTTGACAGCCACAACGATAATATCACCGATACTGGCATACCGGCGGTGCGAACCGCCGATTACCTTGATACACTCAACGAGCTTTGCGCCCGAGTTGTCGGCAACATTCAATCTTGATTGCATCTGAATCATTTGCTGCTCCTCGTTTACTTAGCCCGGGCTACAATTTCGATGAGCCGCCAGCACTTGTCTTTGCTGACGGGACGGCATTCCTGGATTCGAACGGTGTCGCCGATATGGGCGTCGTTCTTCTCGTCGTGTGCCTTGTACTTCTTACTGCGAGCCACGTACTTCTTGTACAGTGGATGAAGTTTTTTGGTGCTTACCTGGACAACGATGGTTTTGCTCATCTTGTCGCTGGTTACTACACCAACAAACTCGCGGTTCCCGGTTGTCTTAACTTGTTCTTCCACGGGCCTGCTCCTACTTATTTCCCTGTCCGGCGAGCTCATGCTGCCGGATAAGTGTATTCACACGCGCGATTTCTCGGCGAAGGATACGCTTCTGGAGGGGGTTGTCAACATGTCCAAGAACGAACTGAAAGCGCAAATCCATGAACTTCTTGTCGAGTTCGTTCTTTTTGGAAACCAGTTCGGCATAAGAGAGAGCTTTTACTTCATTCTTCTTCATCTTAAGCCTCCTTAGTTCTCGTTAGGTCGTTCGGCGAATTTCGTCTTGAATGGCAGTTTGCTGCCGGCAAGATGCATCGCTTCGGACGCCAATGTTTTATCGATACCGGCGAGTTCGAACAAAATCGTTCCCGGCTTAACAACGGCGACCCAATATTCAGGGGCGCCTTTTCCCTTACCCATTCGGGTTTCAGCGGGCTTCTTGCTGAAGGGCTTATCCGGGAATACCCGAACCCACAGCTTTCCACCGCGCTTAACCTTACGATTAAGGGCGACGCGCGCAGCTTCAAGCTGGCGGTTGGTGAGCCAGAACGGCTCAAGAGAAACGAGTGCGAATTCGCCGAAATCGATATTGTTTCCGCGTGTCGCATTTCCGTTAACTCTACCGCGCTGGACCTTTCTATGTTTTACTCGTTTTGGGCTGAGTGCCATAGCTTAACTCCTTCCGGCAGATGCACGGTCTCCGCGGTCCGAACGCTCTCCGCGCTCAGGCCTGTCACGGCGCTGCTTTTTCAGAAGCGCTCCGGCATCTTCTTTCTGTTCGTGACCATACATCATCCCGTTGTAAATCCATACCTTGACGCCGATGGCGCCGTAGGTGGTATGGGCTTCCGAGAAGCCATAATCGATATCCGCGCGAAGGGTATGCAGTGGAACACGTCCTTCTTTGTGCTCTTCGGTGCGGGACATTTCCGCTCCTCCGAGACGACCGGACACGCGAATCTTTACGCCCTGTGCGCCGGCTTTCATCGCGGCGGAAGACGCCATTTTAAGGGCTCTTCGGAAGGATCCGCGATTCATAAGCTGGCGTGCGACATTCTGAGAGACCAAAGCGGCGTTCGTCTCAGAGCGTTTGATTTCCTTAATCTTGATCTGAACCTTTTTTGTCAGGCTCTTCTGGATCTGGACACCGATCTGCTCGATATTCGCGCCCTTCACTCCGATGATGACACCGGGGCGTGCGGTATGAATAACGATAGTAACGCGCTGAGGATGGCGCACGATTTCAATCTGCGCGATATCGGCGTTTTTGCATTCCGGAAGATCCATTACCATTTTGCGAATCTTCAGGTCTTCGTGAAGAAGATCTGCATATTCGCGGGGATCCGCGTACCAACGAGAAGCCCAGGTCTTATTAATCCCGAGGCGTAGTCCAATAGGATTTACTTTCTGTCCCACGTTATTCCCCCGCCTTTTCGTCAACGATTACGGTAATATGACACATCCTTTTCAGGAGCATATCCGCCCTTCCGCGACCGCGAGTCCAGAGCCTTTTAAGGCGAGGACCTTCGTCAATGCGAATTTCTTTAACGAAAAGCATATCTTCATCAAGTTTCTTGTTCAAATCCAAAGCGTTAGCCGCTGCCGATTTCATGGTTTTCGTCAGAAGACGCGCACCCTTCTGGGGCATGTTTTCCAAAATCGCCATCGCTTCGGTGTAGGACTTCAGCTTCACCACATTCGCCACGGGGCGAACCTTGGTGGGAGATGCAATAAGGAACTTGGAAGTGGCTATATATCCGTTTTTGTCAGCCATCATATTCACCTATCTCACTTACCTGTTTTCTTGTCTGAACCGGCATGACCGCGGAAAACGCGGGTAGGCGCAAATTCACCAAGCTTATGACCGACGAGGTTTTCGGTGATGTACACCGGAATCCAGGACTTGCCATTATAAACAGAGATGGTATTACCTACCATTTCAGGGATAATAGTCGAACAACGGGAATAGGATTTAATCATCTTCCGATCGCTCGCCTTATTCATCTCGATTACTTTCTTGTAAAGGCTCTTCTCGATAAAAGGCCCTTTTTTAACAGATCTTGACACGGTCAGTCCCCCTACTTCTTCCGTCTCGAGACAATAAACTTGTCCGAAACTTTCCGCTTGTTACGGGTCTTGTATCCGCGACAAGGCTGTCCCCAAGGAGTAACAGGGTTACGACCTTTACCGCGGCCTTCACCACCACCAAGAGGATGGTCGACAGGGTTCATGTTCATACCCTTTACAGCCGGACGGATACCTCTCCAGCGTGAACGGCCTGCCTTACCCAGGCTGGTGTTCATGTGATCTTCGTTACCGACTTCTCCGATTGTCGCGAAACAGCGCTTGTGAACCAAGCGCATTTCGCCTGAAGGGAGCTTAATCGTTACATATTCGCCTTCTTTAGCGGCCACAAGAGCGCTGGCTCCCGCGGAGCGAGCCATCTGGCCGCCTTTACCGATAGTAAGCTCAATGTTGTGAACGGTAAAACCGACAGGAATAATTTCCAGCGGAAGAGCGTTTGCAACTTCGAGAGCGGCGTTTTCTCCGCTCAGGATTTTCTGGCCTACAACAAGGCCTTTGGGTGCAAGGATGTAACGTTTTTCACCGTCTGCATAAAAAACCAGAGCAATGTTCGCACTGCGGTTCGGATCGTACTCGATAGTCTTCACTGTACCCGGAATGCCGAACTTATCGCGCTTGAAATCGATATCGCGATATTTCTGCTTATGGCCTCCACCCTGGTGACGAACTGAAATCCGTCCGCCAGCACCGCGACCGCCGTTCGATTTCTTACCGCTGGTCAGGCTCTTCTCGGGCCGATCGGCAGTAATAACATCGCGCTGAAGGTCGATGCGAGTTCTGGTTCCGGGTGTATAAGGCTTGTATACTTTAAGAGCCATTTAGAATCCCCTTATTAACGCCAGGCCGAAGGCTTAAACGCCCTCGAACACCTTGATTGTCTCGCCGGGCGCAAGCCGTACAATGGCTTTCTTCCAGCTGGAAGTCTTTCCGGGTCGACCACGGACCCTTTTGAACTTTCCATCCACATTCATGACAGTGCAATCGACAACCTTGACGTTGAACAACTTGCGAACTGCTTCCTTAATCTCGATCTTGCTGGCTGCGGTATCGACTTTGAAAACGTACTTGCCCTGCTCGCGCAGCGCGTTCGTTTTTTCAGACAATACAGGAGCGATAAGAATCTGCTCAAAAGTCATTACTCGGCCCCCTCTTCTGTTCCATAGAAGCCGGCGAGATTCTTGGCAGCAGTTTCAAGCATGATGACCTTGCGTCCGTAGAAGAGGTCGTGTGCCCGAAGCCTGTTGTAAGAAAGGAAAGACAGGGTCGGAATATTCCTTCCGGCCTGCTTGATCCTGGCATCATCATCTTTGAGGACGATGACAGTTCGCTCGCCCTTGGAGAAATTCTCAAGGATCTTCGCGAGATCTTTTGTCTTGCCGCTTTCAACGGTAAAATCTTCGATCACAGTGAGCCGATCGTCCTGGGCCTTGAGGCTGAGGATCGACTTCATTGCGAGGCGCTTCACTTTCTTGGGAAGCGTATAACTATAATCACGCGGGCGAGGACCGAATACAATACCGCCGCCAACCATAATCGGGGATTTTTTATCACCGCGGCGTGCGTTACCGGTTCCTTTCTGCTTGTACGGTTTCTTGTTTGAACCGTGAACTTCGGCTCTTGTCTTAGTGCAAGCAGTCCCGACGCGCAGATTCGCTAATTCATTGTTGATGGCGTAGTAGATCACGTCTTCGTTGACCGGAAGGCCAAATACGTTATCATCGAGATTTATTGTCCTCAGTTCTTTGCCATCGACCGAATAGACTTTCTTTTCCATCGTCTTCTCCTGTCGTTAGAATTCTTTCTTGACTGCGGACTTGATGATCAGCGTACAGTCCTTGTTACCAGGCACAGATCCGCGAACCATAACAACCTTCAACTCGGGATCAATTTTCTGAATCTTCAGATTCTGCACGGTGACGCGTTCGCGACCCATCCGTCCAGGCATCTTGATATTCTTGAAAGTATGTCCGGGAGTAGTGCTGTTACCGGTACCACCGGGCTCGCGATGAAACTTGGAACCATGCGAAGCGCGTCCGCCATGGAAGCCCCAGCGCTTCATAACGCCCTGGAATCCCTTACCCTTAGAAGTGGCGGTAACGTCGAGAAACCTAATGGACTCGAACAATTCAACGCCAATCTGATCACCCACGGCTACTTCGCTGTCAAAATCGCGAAATTCCTTAAGATGCCGCTTGGGGGCAATCCCCTCAGGAAACTGGCCGGCATAAGGCTTGGAGGTGCGGGAAGCCTTGAGATCGTCAAGACCGAGCACCACGGCGTTATAGCCAAAGGTTTCCTCTTTTTTTACGGATACGACTGTATTGGGTTCAACGCGGATCACGGTCACTGGAATCAGATTTCCGTTTTCGTCGAAGACCTGGGTCATACCCACTTTTGTTGCCATCAGACCTATCATTCTGAATACTCTCCTTGGTACGTTATCCCCTGATCCGGGGGACCGTCTACCATAAATTGGTTACTGCTTGATCTCTACGTCAACGCCGGCAGGAAGTTCAAGCTTCATTAATGAATCCATCACTTCTGCAGAAGGCTCGATAATATCGATAAGGCGCTTATGGGTACGCATTTCGAACTGCTCACGAGACTTTTTGTTAACGTGGGGAGAACGAAGCACAGTAACCTTATTAATACGGGTCGGAAGGGGGATGGGGCCGGATACTTTGGCGCCAGCCTTCTGAACCGTCTGCACAATTGCCTTAGAGCTCTGATCAATCAACTCAACATCAAATCCGCGGAGTCGTACGCGAATCCTTTCCTTAGCCATTTTTCCTCCAGACAGATGAAATGCGGGACGAGATATCCCGTCCCGCATGATGGACGATCAACGTCCATACAGCACCTGTTCAATAATTACTCAACGATGTCGGTTACCTGACCGGAAGCAACAGTGCGTCCACCTTCGCGGATAGCGAACTTGAGCCCCTTCTGCATAGCGATCGGGTGAATAAGTTCACCGATGATCTTGGTGTTGTCGCCCGGCTTAACCATGTCGACTCCGGCAGGGAGCGTAATGGTTCCGGTGATATCGGTAGTTCTGAAATAGAACTGGGGGCGATATCCGGAGAAGAACGGACTGTGGCGTCCACCCTCGTCCTTTGAAAGAACATAAACCTGTCCTTCAAATTTCTTGTGAGGGGTGATTGAACCGGTCTTGGCAAGAACCTGACCGCGTTCTACAGCCTTCTTGTCGATACCGCGGAGAAGAAGACCAACGTTGTCTCCAGCCATACCGTTATCAAGAAGCTTGTTAAACATTTCGATACCGGTGATAACAGTCTTGACTGTCGGGCGGATACCTACGATTTCAACTTCTTCGTTGAGATTGATGACACCGCTTTCGATACGGCCGGTAACAACAGTACCGCGTCCGGAAATCGTAAAGATGTCTTCGATCGGCATAAGGAAGGGCTTATCTGCTGCGCGTTCGGGATCTTTGAAGTAGGAGTCCATGGTATCAAGGAGTTCCTGGATGCAAGCGGTGTCTTCAGCGGATGCGCCGTCGGCCATGGCCTTGAAAGCAGATCCCTTGATGATCGGAGTTTCGCGGGGGAAGCCGTAGTAGGCGACGACATCGCGAATTTCTTCCTCGACAAGCTCCATGAGGTCAGGATCGTCCAAGAGGTCGACCTTGTTCATGAACACGACGATCGCAGGAACGCCTACCTGACGGGCAAGCAGAATGTGCTCGCGGGTCTGGGGCATAACCGAATCGGGCGCGGAAACAACGAGAATCGAACCGTCCATCTGGGCAGCGCCGGTAATCATGTTTTTGATATAGTCGGCGTGTCCAGGGCAGTCGATGTGCGCGTAGTGGCGCTTCTCGGACTGATACTCCATGTGACGGGTATTAATGGTAATACCGCGAGCCTTCTCTTCCGGAGCATTGTCGATTTCATCGTACTTGAGCACCTTATCACCATACTTTTTGGCGCAATAAGCAGTGATAGCTGCGGAAAGAGTGGTCTTACCATGGTCAACGTGACCAATGGTACCAACATTCATGTGAGGTTTCGTTCTTTCGAACTTTTCCTTTGCCATTTGATCCTCCTGAAAGATAATAGGCAAGTTAATAATATTTGCCGCATTATATGTAATAGAAGACACTTGCACAAGCATCCCTATTACCCAATGCGTTCATACCCGGATAACCAGCTTCTTACAATAGAGGAATAATAGACAATTTCACAGGAAGGAGCTTTAACGGAGAGAACCGAAAAGCAAACAGACTAAACCGTTCATAGGATTTCGAACGGATTCGGCCGGTACCACCTGATCATCGTCAACCTCTACAGATTGATGACTGGTTTGGTATCCAAAAGAACCTGAAAGACAGACACTGTCTTTCATTACGGGAATTACCCGTAGGCTCGGACCACCCGGATTAAGGAAAAACCTCACCGGACTACCGATCCAGCACCCTTGATACCATCATATATATTCAAACGCCAACGGCGGGTGAAACAGGAACCAAGGGCTGCGCAATCCTTCCATGCGATAGCATCGCAGGTTTTACGGTCGCGCCCTGGACTCTCAAAGACCACCGGGATTTCCATCTTTTTGAAGATAGACGTCCCAATACAGAATATCTTTATACACAAAAGAATAAAACAAGTCAATACAGCGACGGAACGACACATGCATTCAAGAAAAAAAAAGATCCCCGAAGGGATCTTTTATAAAATTATCATTATTAAAAGAGATATTCCTACCAGCGATAGTGGGCGAAAGCCTTGTTCGCTTCTGCCATCTTGTGGGTATCTTCTTTCTTCTTGTAAGCCGAACCGGTGTTATTAAACGCATCCACCAATTCCGCCGCAAGACGCTCGGACATTTCGTGACCGCTGCGGGAGCGGGCTGCGTTGATCACCCAGCGCATTCCCAAAGCCTCGCGGCGGGCATCGCGGATTTCAACGGGAACCTGATAGGTAGCACCGCCGACGCGGCGGCTCTTTACTTCCACCATCGGCTTTACATTATCAAGAGCCTTAAGGAAAACCTCGAGAGGATCCTTATCGGTTTTTTCCTTCATTTTATCCATGGCATCGTATACGACGCGAACGCTTGTGGCCTTCTGGCCGCGAAGCATCATGCGGTTAACGAACTTGGATACGACAACACTGTGATACTTAGCGTCGGGAGCGACGGGCCTGTCGATTGTCTTATTCTTTCTTCCCATTTTTCTCTCTCCTTATGCTTTCGGACGCTTGGCGCCGTACTTGGAGCGACTGCGCTTACGATCGGCAACGCCAAGGGTATCCTTGGTTCCTCGAACGATGTGATAACGCACACCAGGGAGATCCTTAACACGACCGCCGCGGATTAATACTACGGAGTGTTCCTGAAGGTTATGTCCGATACCGGGAATATAGGCGGTTACCTCGATTCCATTGCTCAAGCGAACACGAGCGACCTTTCGGAGAGCTGAGTTCGGCTTTTTCGGGGTTACGGTCATAACGCGGGTGCAAACACCACGACGCTGGGGACAAGACTGAAGAGCCGGGCTTTTGGTCCGGTATTCAACAGATTTTCGTCCCTGTTTGATCAACTGATTTATTGTAGGCATCTGCCTTTTCTCCTATATGATCCGGCCAGCACTCCGGATAAAATCTGAATAATGCGGTGCTTATCTTACAAGCACGCGCATAAACTGTCAATCGTTCTCGTCAGAATCGAAATCCGAATCATCTTCGATGGCTTCGGTTTCCTTCTCAAGTTTCCTGCGTTCCAGAATCTCGTTCATCTGAAGATCGAGGTCGGCATTGTTCTTATCGAAAAGCTTGACGTTTCGATAAGTCTTGATGCCGGTACCCGCGGGAATCAGGTGACCGATAATGACGTTTTCCTTCAAGCCGCGAAGATTATCGCTGGCTCCGGAAATCGCCGCGTTAGTAAGAACACGAGTCGTCTCCTGGAAGGACGATGCGGAAATGAAGGAATCGACATTAAGAGACGCCTTCGTGATTCCCTGGAACATCGGACGGGCGATAGCCGGCTGTCCGCCTTCCTGCATAACCCGGGAGTTTTCCTCATGGAACTTGTACTTGTCGGCCTGTTGCCCGAAAATAAAGCGGGTGTCTCCTACGGATATGATTTCGACCTTTCGAAGCATCTGGCGGACAATAACGCCGATATGCTTGTCGTTGATCGAAACGCCCTGAAGCCGATACACCTGCTGGATTTCGTCCATAAGGTAGTTCTGAAGAGCGTTTTCTCCCGAAACCATAAGGATTTCGTGAGGATTGTAGGCTCCGTCGCACAATTGTTCGCCGGATTCCACGGTATCTCCGTCGCGCACAAGCAAACGCTTGGTCATCGGCACGAGATGCTTGAATTCCTTTCCGAACTGATCGCGGACGATCAACACGCGCTTGCCTTTCAGGATGCCTTTAAAGGAAACGGTTCCGGAAATTTGGGCGAGAACAGCGGGCGACTTCGGTTTTCGTGCTTCGAAAAGCTCGGAAACGCGGGGAAGACCTCCGGTGATGTCCCTCGTCTTGGCGGATTCCTTAAGCATCTTCGCGATGGTCGTTCCAGCCTTGATGACAGCCTTTTCTTCGACCAGAAGATACGCGCCTCCGGGAAGGTAGTAGGAACCGATGGTATTACCGGATTCATCGGTAATGTGCACGCGAGGCTGCTTCGTATCAAGCTGGAATTCGGCGATGCGTTTTTCGATTTTACCGGTTTCTTCGTCCAATTCTTCGTTAAGAGTCGATCCGGGGATAATGTCTTCAAAGTGGACGTATCCGTCGTATTCGGCGATTATCGGCTCGGAGAAGGGGTCGAAGGTTGCAATGGTCTGAGTTGCGGGAACAAAGTCTCCGGCCTTTATCACAAGTTCGGAACCGTTTCTGATTTCGATCTTCTGATCCTGGCTAACGAGACGGATAATATTGCCCATCACGGAAACATACGCAATGTCTTCCGCGAGAACTTCCTTTCCGCCGTGCGAGTAAAGGGCTTCTCCCTTCAATATGCGGTGTCCGTCCTCGACGAGAATCTTGTCGGCCTTGGCGAGTTCGTATTCGCGGATGACTTTATTTACGGTGAGCCAGCCCTTACGGGTAAAGAGCCAGTTTCCGTTTTTCAGCGTAACGTGAGTTCCTGCGACGTCTTTTACGACGACAGGATACTTCAACAGAATTCTGTTTTCTTCGCTTATCTTGGTAGCCGTACCACCGACGTGGAAGGTACGCATGGTAAGCTGGGTTCCCGGCTGTCCGATCGACTGTGCAGCTATGATTCCGACCGCTTCGCCGATTTCGACGATCTTGTTATGGGCAAGGTTTCGTCCGTAGCACTTCACGCACACGCCGTGCTTGGATTCGCAGGTGAGAACAGTGCGGAGCTTAACGGATTCAACGCCGGCTTCTTCGATCTCGAGAGCAAGCTCGTCGGTGATGTATTCGTTGACGTCGACGATGACGTCGCGGGTGATCGGATGCAGAACGCGTTCCAGCGTATAACGGCCGGTAATGCGGTCGTGAAGCGCTTCGATCACTTCGTCGCCGTCTTTCACTGCGGAATACTCGATTCCGTTGATGGTTCCGCAATCTTCTTCGTTCACCACGACGTCCTGCGCGATATCGACGAGACGGCGGGTCAGATATCCGGCGTCGGCTGTTTTAAGAGCCGTATCCGCGAGACCCTTACGGGCGCCGTTCGTGGAGATGAAGAATTCGATAACGGTCAAACCTTCTTTAAAGTTCGAGCGGATCGGGAGTTCGATGATGTCTCCGTTCGGCTTCGCCATAAGACCTCGCATACCCGCGAGCTGGCGGATCTGGTTGCGGCTACCGCGCGCGCCCGACGTGGCCATCATGAAGATCGTATTGAAACCGTTTTTGTCGGCTTCCATGGTCTTCATCATTATGTTCGTCAGTTCTTCGTTGGTCTTGGACCATACTTCGACTACGCGGTTATAGCGTTCATCCTGGGTAATGTGACCCTGCTGATACTGCCGCTGAATTCCGTCTACTTCCTTGTTCGCGCGGTCGATCATTTCCGCTTTTTCTGCCGGAACGATGATGTCGTCCATGGACAGGGTCGCACCGAAGAAGGTTGCGTACTTGTAACCGGTGGACTTGAGCTTGTCGAGCATCTGAACGGTAAGCCAGGGACCTGAATCCTTGTGAACCTTTTCAATGAGCTTGCGGATCTGCTTGTCGTCGAGGGTAACATTGGTAAAGGGAACGCCTTCGGGCATTTCCTCGTTGAATATCAGGCGTCCGGGAGTGGTTTCGACCATTTCTCCGCGGTAGGGAAGCTTGATCAGAGCCTGCCAGGCCAAAGCGCCGGATTCAGCGGCCATCATCACTTCGTCTACATTCGTGAAACGCCGTCCGGTACCATGGGCTTCAGGCTTGACCTTGGTCAAATAGTACAGACCGAGAACCATGTCCTGGGAGGGGAATACGATCGACTTGCCGTTCGCGGGGTCGAGGAGGTT
This sequence comes from Teretinema zuelzerae, assembly GCF_021021555.1. Taxonomy (NCBI): domain Bacteria; kingdom Pseudomonadati; phylum Spirochaetota; class Spirochaetia; order Treponematales; family Treponemataceae; genus Teretinema; species Teretinema zuelzerae. Next base: position 1,298,787 of record NZ_JAINWA010000003.1, read on the forward strand.
CCGGCTTGAAAGCATGAGAGTCCAGCATTCCATCTGCGCGGCCTGGGTGAGAGGCACATGGACGGCCATCTGGTCTCCGTCGAAGTCGGCGTTGAACGCGCGGCAAACGAGGGGGTGCAGACGAATAGCCTTTCCTTCCACCAGTACGGGCTCGAAAGCCTGGATACCGAGGCGGTGCAGCGTAGGAGCGCGGTTAAGCATAACCGGATGCTCGCGGACAACCTCGTCGAGGATGGCGAACACTTCCGGAGACTCCTGCTCGACGAGCAGCTTGGCTTTTTTGATGTTGTACACAACGTCTTTGTCGACAAGCTTCTTCATGATGAAGGGCTTGAAGAGTTCCAACGCCATTTTCGTGGGGAGACCGCACTGCCAGAGCTTGAGGTCGGGACCGACGACGATAACCGAACGTCCGGAGTAGTCTACGCGCTTACCGAGAAGGTTCTGGCGGAAACGACCCTGCTTTCCCTTAAGCATGTCTGAAATGGACTTAAGGGGGCGGTTCGAGGCGCCCTTGATGACGCGCTTTCTTTTCGAGTTGTCGAAAAGGGCATCGACCGCTTCCTGCAGCATTCGCTTTTCGTTGCGGATGATGATGTCGGGAGCGTTCAGAGTCATCAACCTCTTGAGGCGGTTGTTTCTATTAATGACGCGGCGGTACAGGTCGTTCAAGTCGCTGGTCGCGAAGCGCCCGCCGTCGAGCTGGACCATCGGGCGAAGCTCGGGAGGAATGACCGGAATAACGTCGAGAATCATCCACGACGCTTTATTGGTCGAAGCGCGGAAATTTTCGACGATTTCGATGCGTTTCAGGAGGCGCTTGTCCGATTTCGGGCCTTTCTCGATCATCTTGGCGCGGAGCTCCGCGGCGAGTTCGTCGAGGTTAAGGTTTTCAAGAAGGGTTTTAACCGCTTCAGCGCCCATGCCTGCGGTGAACGAGCCGCCGTAGCGCTCGGTAGCCTCGTGGTATTCTTCCTCGGTGAGAAGCTGATTCTTTTTAAGATCGGTGTCGCCCGCGTCGATTACGATGTACTTTTCATAGTAAAGAATCGAACGGAGAGCCGCGACCTGGAGATCGAGGAGAAGGCCCATGCGGCTGGGAACCGAGCGGTAATACCAGATATGGGATACCGGAGCGGCGAGCTCGATATGACCCATGCGCTCGCGGCGAACCTTGAAGTGAGTGACTTCAACGCCGCAACGATCGCAAATAACGCCCTTATAGCGTATGGATTTAAACTTGCCGCAATAGCATTCCCACTCTTTTGTGGTTCCGAAAATTCGTTCGCAAAACAAACCGTCCTTCTCCGGGCGGAGAGTACGGTAATTGATGGTTTCAGGTTTTTTCACCTCGCCGTACGACCATGCGCGGATGGTTTCGGGCGAAGCGAGTTTTATTTGCAGACTATCAAAATCCTGTATGTCTCTCATGATCGTTCCTTATCAGAAATTCGAGCCGGCTTTTACGATCAGTTCCTCATCACGTTCGGTGAGGGGGATCTGTTTGCCTTTCGCGTCGTAAATGGTGAAATCCAAAGCCAGTCCGCGGAGTTCCTGCACAAGTACGTTGAACGACTCGGGAACGCCGGCTGCTGTCGAAGGTTCGCCCTTCACGATCGATTCATAAATCTTCGAACGACCGTTCATGTCGTCGGACTTGATCGTCAAAAGCTCCTGCAGAGTGTTCGCGGCGCCGTATGCCTCGAGCGCCCATACTTCCATTTCTCCGAGGCGCTGACCGCCGAACTGAGCCTTACCGCCCAAGGGCTGCTGGGTAACCAGCGAGTACGGACCGGTCGAACGGGCATGCATCTTGTCGTCGACAAGGTGATGGAGCTTGAGGAAGTAGATGACTCCGACGAATACGGGATTATCGAAGGGAACGCCGGTGCGGCCGTCGCGGAGCATGACCTTGGAGTTGGTCGGGAACCCGGCGGCTGCGAGCTTTCCTTCTATCTGTTCGTTCGACGGACTCTGGAAAACGGGAGATTCGTACCATTCGTCGAGGAATTTGGCCGCCAATCCCAACTCGGATTCCATAATCTGTCCGATATTCATACGGGAAGGAACGCCGAGCGGATTCAAACAGATATCCAGCGGAGTGCCGTCTTCCATGTAGGGCATGTCTTCTTCCGGAAGAATAAGGGCAACGATACCCTTGTTTCCGTGGCGTCCGGCCATCTTATCGCCGATTCTCAGCTTGCGCTTCGTAGCGATAAGAACCTTGACGACTTCGTCCACGCCGGGATTAAGATCGTCGCCTTCGGTTCTCTTCAGGCGCTGTACGTCGATTATCGTTCCTTCGACCCCGTGCGGAACACGGAGAGACGAATCACGGACTTCCTTCGCTTTTTCGCCGAAGATCGAGTTCAGAAGCTTGAATTCGGGAGTCGTTTCGGTTTCGCTCTTGGGAGTAACCTTTCCGATAAGGATGTCTCCGGACCGGACTTTCGCACCGATGCGGATGATTCCTTCCGCGTCGAGATTGTCGAGGCTCTTTTCGCTGGTATTCGGGATGTCCCGGGTCAGCTTTTCGGGTCCGAGCTTCGTCTCGCGGACTTCGGTTACGAATTCCTTGATATGTATAGAGGTGAACATGTCCTCTTTAACGACTCTCTGCGAAATAAGGATGGCGTCTTCGTAGTTGTATCCGTTCCAGGGCACGAATCCGACCAGGATGTTTCTTCCGAGCGCGAGTTCGCCGTGATACGTCGAAGGGCCGTCCGCGAGCGGAGTCCCCTTCTCCACCTTCTGTCCTGGGAGAACGACGGGACGCTGGTGATAACAGGTGTCCTGGTTGGTTCTCTGGTACTTGAGAAGGGGATATTCGTCGCGAATCGAAGCGTCCTTGAGGCCTTCGGGCTTAATCAATACCTTGTCCGCGGAGACGAACTCGACGACGCCGGGGCGTTTGGCCTTGACCAATACTCCTGAGTCGTAGGCGCACTTCGATTCCATTCCGGTGCCGACGCGAGGCGGCTCCGGGAAAACGAGGGGAACAGCCTGGCGCTGCATGTTCGAACCCATGAGCGCGCGGTTCGCGTCGTCGTGCTCAAGGAAGGGAATAAGCGACGCGGATACCGAGATAACCTGCTTCGGCGAAACGTCGATGTACTGTATCTCTTTCGGCGTACGGGTCGTGTAATCGCCCTGGCGGCGGCAGGAAATCTGATCGGCGTGGAACACGCCCTTCTCGTCCATGGCCGTTGATGCCTGCGCGATGAAGTACTTATCCTCGTCCATAGCCTGCAGATATTCGATTTCTCGGGTAGCGACGCCGTCCTTGATTTTAACGTAGGGCGCTTCGAGGAAGCCGTAATCGTTTACGCGGGTGTAGTTGGCCAATGAAACGATAAGACCGATGTTCGGACCTTCAGGCGTTTCGATAGGGCACATGCGGCCGTAGTGGGTATAGTGGACGTCGCGGACTTCGAAGCCGGCGCGGTCGCGGGAAAGACCTCCGGGACCGAGTGCGTTCAAGCGCCTTTTGTGGGTCAACTCCGCAAGCGGGTTAACCTGATCCATAAACTGGGACAATTGGCTTGAACCGAAGAATTCCTTGATCGCGGCGACTATCGGCTTGATGGAAATAAGGTCCTGAGGCTTGATCGTCTCGGTTTCCTTCAAGCTCATACGCTCTTTGGCGATGCGCTCCATCCTGGAGAACGCGGTTTTCAGGGTATTCGTCATGAGCTCGCCGACCGACCGGACGCGGCGGTTGCCGAGGTGGTCGATATCGTCGATGGTTTCGTCGCCGACATACACCTTGATGAGGAACTTCATCGTCGCGATGATATCGTCCTTTATCAGGGTATATTCGGAAACGGGCTCGGCGTAGTCGAATTTCTTGTTCAGCTTGTAGCGTCCGACGCGGCCGAGGTCGTAGCGGCGGGACGAGAAGAACATGGAAACCAGGTCCTTCTCGGCGGCTTCTACGGTTATGGGTTCGCCGGGCATCAGCACGGAGTAGACGGCGGAAAGAGCGTCGTCGCGGGTAGGCTCGTCCGATTCGGCGTCTCTGCCGGAATACCGGATCTCTTCCCGCTCGAAGCAGTTGATGACCATCGGAGAATCGAGAGAATCAGGATGATCGAAATCGATGACCTCAACTTCGGAAATCTTGTTGATGATCAATTCGTCGATGTTATGCGGATGCAGCTTTTCGCCGGCGCGGTACAGCTTTTTCTTTTCGCCGCCTTCAGTATCTATCCAAATCGCGGTTGCCAGAATTTTTCCGACCAGGCCTTCGCGCTGATTGCGGTCCTCGGACACAGCGGCGATAGCGGTTTTGTAGAAGCAGCGGATGATTTCTTCGCGGGTTTCATAGCCGAGGGCGCGGAGGAACAGAGTTCCCAGAATGCGCTTTTTTCGGTCGATCTTCGCGTAGATGAGTTCTTTCTTCTGATCGATCTCGAACTCGAGCCAGCTTCCGCGGTACGGAATGATGCGGCTCGAGTAGACGCCTTTCTCGTGAGAGAAAATAACGCCGGGAGAACGATGGATCTGGGATACGACGACGCGCTCGGCGCCGTTGATCACGAAGGTTCCGCGATCGGTCATGAGCGGAATATCGCCCATGTATATATCTTTCTGACGGATTTCGCCCGTCTGCTGGAAAATCAGATTTATGCGCGCTTTCAATGGAACAGAATAGGTTAAACCCTTCTGTTTGCATTCAAGCTCTGAAAACTTGATGTTCTCTTCATCAAGCTCGTAGAATTCGTACTCAAGAAGCATGTCGCCGTTCGGGCTTTCGATCGGGAATGTCGAGCGAAATACGTCTTCCAGGCCGATTTCCTCGGAGGAGTCCGCAACACGTGTCTTGTCCCGCTGAAGAAATTTCTCATATGACGAAAGCTGTATATCTATCAGATCGGGCAATTCCATAAAATTACGGATATTTTTACCGATATACTGACGGTTGATCGCCTGATTTCTTGCGAACATCCAACACCCCCTAAAAAAAACGATTGGACACAGGGTCCGGAGACTACAAAAAGGTCCCTGCCCATACCTCCGGCAGGAACCTTTCGAGAATAATCAAACAAAACAGTGTGTCAGGCGGCTTGCGCAGCCCGACACATATGATACATCAAGCAACCTCGACCACACCGCCGGCGGCAGTAATGGCTTCCTTGATTTTTGCGGCTTCGTCCTTGGAAACGCCCTCTTTGAGAGTCTTGGGAGCGCCTTCGACGAGATCTTTCGCTTCTTTGAGTCCGAGACCGGTGACGGTGCGGACTTCTTTGATAACGGCGATCTTCTTGTCGTCTGCGGAAAGACCCTTGAGAGTTACGGTGAACTCGGTCTGCTCTTCAGCAGGAGCGGCTGCGGCTGCACCGCCGGCCATTACGGCTACGGGAGCGGCGGCTGTTACGCCGAATTTTTCTTCCATTGCCTTCACGAGTTCGGAGACCTCGAGAACGGTCATTGAAGCGATAGCGTCCAGAATCTGATCATTTGTCAAAGCTGCCATATTAACTTCTCCTTAATACGAATCTATTTCTGCCCGAAACGGGTGTTTTGGGCATCAGCGCCGCTGCATCTTCATACGAAAACGCCGGAACTGATTTTTCGCGGGACAGGACGACAGCAACGCGCACTGTAACCAGGGCGCATGAAGCCTGAACCGCGGTTTTTCTTAGGCTTCCGCCTTCTTGTCTGCCACTGCCTGCAGGGTGCGGGCGAGCTTGGAAGTATTTCCGAGCATGGCGGACATAAGCATAGAGATAAGCTCTTTCTTTCCGGGGAGCTTGGAGAACGCGGCGATTTTCGCAGCGTCGTACAGTTCTCCGTCGATAAGTCCGCCCTTGATCACAAGAGCGGGAGTTTCTTTCGCGAAATCGAAGAGGATCTTCGCAACGGCGTTCGCTTCATCCGTGGGGAGCGCGACGGCAGTCGGTCCGGTAAGATACGCAGAAACGTCCGAAGCTTTCATTTCTTCGAAAGCGATGCGTGCAAAGTTGTTTTTCACGACTTTGTAGGTGCATCCCTTTGCGCGGAGAAGGTCGCGGAGCTGAGTAATCTGCTCCACGGTCAATCCGCGGTATTCGGTAAAGATATAGTCGGATACGGTCTCGAAACGAGCCTTGATATCCGCGATAGCCGCTGTTTTAGCAGGCTGCAGTTTCTTTGCCATTATTGCCATGATTATTCTCCTACCTTGTAAGCAACCCAAACTCCGGGTCCCATGGTGGAACAAACGGACACGGACTGAACAAAGTCCATCTTGGCGTCGCTCGGTTTTTTCCGCATCATTTCGGAAAGGAAGGCTTCGATGTTTTCAGCGATTTTCGGCGCGTCCATCGAAACTTTTCCGACCGGAAGGTGGATAACACCGGTTTTATCGGCGCGGAATTCAACGCGGCCCTTCTTGAGCTCATTGATCGCGGCGGCGATGTCGTTCGTTACGGTTCCGGTCTTCGGATTGGGCATAAGGCCCTTGCGTCCGAGAACCATACCGAGACGGCCGACGTCTTTCATCATGTCGGGGGTAGCGACTGCGATATCGAAATCCAGCCAACCGCCCTTAACCTTTTCGATATATTCGTCGGCTCCAGCGAAGGCAGCGCCGGCAGCAAGAGCTTCCTGAGCGCGGTCGTCTTTGCAGAATACGAGCACTTTCTTTTCGCCGCGGAACTGATTGGGAAGCACAACGGTATCCCGGACAGTCTGGCTCTTGGAAAGCTTGAGATTGACATGAACCTCGACGGTTTCGTCGAACTTGGTGAATTTGAGCTCTTTTACGAGTTCGCAGGCCTTAACAAGATCATACTCCTGCATGGAGTCGTATTTCTTGAGCGATTCGCGATATTTTTTTCCGTGTTTCATATTATCGCTCCACCTCTACGCCCATACTGCGAGCAGTACCGGCAATAATTTTCTTGGCCGCTTCGATATCGTTCGCGTTGATGTCGGGCATCTTGAGCTTCGCGATTTCTTCGAGCTTTTCCTTGGAAATGGTCGCAACCTTGTTCTTCGTGGCGTTATCGGAGCCCTTCTGAAGATTGCATGCCTTCTTGATAAGAACGGATGCGGGCGGAGTCTTCAGAATGAAGGTGAAGGTCTTGTCGGAATAGACAGTAATCACGCAAGGAATTACGAGTCCGGCTTCCATTGCTTTCGTACGATCGTTGAACTGTTGTACGAACTGAGGAGCGCTCACGCCGTGGGGTCCGAGAGCCGGTCCGACGGGAGGAGCAGGAGTCGCCTTACCCGCGGGGCACTGCAACTTGATCACGGCTGTGATCTTTTTCTTTGCCATAAGATTCTCCTATTGGTAGTAACGACGCTTATCCGGAGTAACACCCCGGAGCGACTCCGCCTACCGGCGGATTCCGCACGAAATCTGAATAAGAGCCGGCAAAAGCCCTCGTTCGATTCCACGTCTCCCATATCAAACAGAACAGGCCCTGCCTAGAAGACAGGGCGCGTTCATGCCTACATGCTAAATCTTTTCAACCTGTAAAATATCGACTTCGACCGGAGTGGCACGGCCGAAAATTCCGACCATAACCCGCAGCTTATTCTTTTCGGTATTCACTTCTTCGATGGTTCCGGTGAAAGAATCGAACGGACCGTCGATGATTTTGACGGTTTCCCCGATTTCGAAAGACTGCTTGATGCGGGGAGCCTTATCGCCCTTGAGCTCGCCGGCCTTCTGAAGAATAGCGCGAGCTTCGTCCTGACTGATAGGCTGAGGACGGACGCCGCTGGGAGTGCCGACGAAACCGGTTACGCCCTGAATCTTGCGGATGGCGGAACAGGTAGCCTTCCATCCAAGCTCGGGCAGATCCATCTCGATAAGAATATATCCAGGAAGAAATTTTTTGGTTACGCTTTTCTTTTTTCCGTCCTTAACCTCTATCACTTCCTCTACAGGAACCTTGATATCGGCTACGACATCAGCCGAGATGTCTCCGGACTCGATAAGAGAACGTATTGTTTTTTCGATCTTGCCTTCATACCCTGAATAGGTATGCAGGATGTACCATCCCTTAGCCATCAGCGATGCCTAAAAAACAAGATTCACACCGGCTACGAGTACAGCGTCAAGAACACCAAGAATAGCGGCGATTATAATTGTTGAGACCACCACCACTTTCACGGAAGAGATCACATCATCGCGTGTCGGCCAGACTACCTTGCGGAGCTCGGCAACACATTCCTTCAAAAACTGGACGATTTTCGACATGCCAGTCCCCATTTTAATAAGATAGCAGGTCAGGCAGGACTCGAACCCGCAACATTCGGTTTTGGAGACCGACGCTCTACCATTAGAGCTACTGACCTGAGAGAAGTAAAAAGTCTGCTACGCAAACTGTTTAGTTCTCCCGCCGCGGCCTAAAAAAGCCATGGCATCATTTTTGTACGACTAAAGCCTTTCGGCGAAACCGAAAGGCTTCCGTCAACCGGAAAGAAAGGCTTATTTAACCTTGGTTTCCTTGTGAATCGTATGCTTGCGCTCGAAAGGACAGTACTTGCTCAGCTCAAGCTTACCCTGGGTATTCTTTCGATTCTTCTTGGTAGTATAATTTTTCTGCTTGCATTCAGTGCACTGCATAGCGATTATTTCTACGGATGTTTTCTTGGCCATTTTTGTCCCCTTGTAGGAATGATACAGCTCCCAAACAGAATCGAACTGTTGACCTCAACCTTACCATGGTTGCGCTCTACCGACTGAGCTATAGGAGCATTCATGCGCGCATCGATGTGTGAAAGATGCTTGCCTAAATTATCAGAGGACCATTGTTTTGTCAATACCGAAAACAAAAACGGATCGCTTTTTTCCGGTAGCCAAAAGACGGGAGCCTCACTATATTATTCACGAGGAGCGACGCATGACCAACCTGGACGAACGGATCGAGCGCATTTTAACCAGCTACGAAGAATTCGGCGGAATCAATCTGACCGACAATCAACACTTTCCCAACCGGCAAACCGTAGTCGAGGTTATCTGCGACCTGGAAAACATCATTTTCCCCGGATTCCGGGAAAACACTTCGATTGATCGCGAATCGCTGCGCTTCGTGACAGGAGAGCGGCTCCACCGGGTAGCCCTCAAGCTCACCGGAGAGGTCCTGAAGGCCATTAAATACATCTGCGAAATATCCCAACGCGAAGGGAAAGGGTGCTATAAATACGCCGAACAGATAGTGCTCGCGCTCATCGATGAAATACCCGAATTCCGCCGATTATCCGTTACGGACGCGCAGGCGGCCCTCGACGGAGATCCGGCGGCGAGAAGCGTCGAGGAAGTAATTCTATCGTACCCGGGGCTGGAAGCCCTGTTAGTCCACCGGATAGCGCACTTCCTGCATTCCAAGGGCGTTCCCATCATCCCCCGGATGATGAGCGAATACGTGCATGGAAAAACCGGCATAGACATTCATCCGGGCGCGAAAATCGGGGAAGAGTGCTTTATCGATCACGGAACAGGCGTGGTTATCGGGGAAACCTGCGTAATCGGAAAACATGTGAAGGTGTACCAGGGAGTAACGCTGGGAGCGCTCAGCGTGAAAAAGGCGATGGCAGACAAGAAAAGACATCCTACTATAGAAGATAACGTGACCATTTACGCCGGAGCGACCATTCTCGGGGGAGAAACGGTGATCGGAGAAGGAAGCGTGATCGGCGGAAACACCTGGATTACGGAAACCGTATCGCCGAAGAGCAGGATATACAATTGCCCAAGTTAAAGAGCCTTTTATCCGGAATTCGGGCGTGGGACGCGGTCATACTGGCCGCAGTCCTTGCAGCGGCGATAGCGTCCGGGATCTACGTGTACGGAGGAGCCGCCGCGCGTCTCAGAGTCGTTATCGAATCCCCCGAGGGAAGCTGGATATACAGCCTGGATGAAACCGTGGAAGTCGATATACCCGGAACGCTCGGAAACACGCGGATTCACATTGAAAACGGGGAGGTTCATTTTGAGGACTCCCCCTGCCCCAACAAAACCTGCATCGCGGCCCCCGCCTTAAAACGAAAAGGCGACTGGAACGCCTGCCTCCCCAACGAAGTCATCGTCCGAATCGAAGGAACCGAAAAAAACAGCGGAGTCGACATCATTTCCCGTTGAAAGCGGAGAATAAAGGGCTTATTCTCCGCATAAAGTGCGGAGAATAACTGGAATAATCTCCGCAAAACACAGGGGTCTCAACCTCGAGCCCCTTTCTGCCGAAAATCGTAGAGATTATGTGTCCCTTTTTACCCGAACGAATTTGGTTTTGGGTATATAGGGGCTTACAATTGAAGGCAGGAGTTCCGGCTGATGAAAAACATGAAATCCTTTCGATATATATGTGCTTTCGCGGTTTGCGTTTTTTTTGTGCAGACGGGAGCGTGGGGAGCGATTTTTACCTGGGACGGCTCGGCTGCCGACGGGCTGTGGAATACTGCCGCAAACTGGACGCTAACAGACAATACTGTTGCGGACGCCGGATTGGACGGGATTCCGAACGGAGTGGACTCGGCCCGAATTCCGCTTGCGCAAAGCATTACGACCGGCGGAGCGCTAACCGTGCAGGGGATTACCTTTACGGCCGGAGCAACGTTGACGCTGGGCGGAAACCTGACGATAAATGGCGACAACTGGGATCCGGACAACGCGCTCTATCTTGAATCAACAGGGATAACGATAAATCTGGGCGGAAACGATATAACTGCGGGAAAAACGCACTTTGGACTAGATAATCAATGCGGGTTGACGGTTAACGGGGCTGGAAATTTTACGACTAATACTGTTGACACCAGACAAACTGCGAACAACTCTCTCTTGTTGTATTCCGACGCGCGCTTCAAGATCACCTCCGGCGGATATCTCGACCATACCACCGGATCGATGCTTTTTTCCGGAGACAGTTCAAGTTCGATCGATCTGCCGACAGGGTTCACTGCACCGGCTCCGACAAATGTGACGATCGAAAATCTGCAAATTCTGGTTGCCGGAGTTTCGTTCTCCATAACAGCGACGCCGGAACTGACAACAGGACTCACGAGCGTTGTTAACATAACAGGAAGCTTTACCGACACTCAAACGTTCTTCTTTACCGCTACTGTGACAGACGCAGGAGTGACAACAAACGAGTCGTACACGATAAACGGAACTGCATACACCGATTCTGTAGCTGCAAAAACAGCCCTCGGAACGCCGGCAGCAGGTACGCCGAACACCTTCAGCAGAAACATAACCATTCCCGCGACTGTCGATGCCGGAGACGGAATACTCATTCAGTTCTATATGTCCGCCAGTTATCTCCCTATCGGATCGGTTCAGTATGTGCAGGCTGGAAAGGAATGGACGAATAACGGAGGCACCGGCGACGGTTTTTGGGCGACCGCAGTAAACTGGGACCCGGCGGGCGTTCCGACAGGGACAGACATCGTCACGATTCCTTCCGGAGGAACGCCGACTATCGCGGCGGGAACGACCGCGACAGCGAAAAGAGCGACGGTACAAACCGGGGCGACGCTTACTTTTGGAAACGGAAGCACGCTCAACGCGGATAAAATAAACAACAACGGAACCGTCATCCTGGAAGGAAGCGCAACGCTCCCATCAACCAGGACCAACGGCCTGAACAGCACCATAGAGTATGCAGGAGCCGGAACTCCGATCTGGGGATCGACGTATGAAAACCTCACAATAAACGCCAGCGGAACTATTACAGCGACGTCTGCATTGGTTGTGAATGAAGATTTAGCGGTGACAGCGGGAACGCTGACGGCGCAGGGAAATCTTTCTGTTTCGGGAGCGCTTTCAATAAGCGGCGCGGGAAGCGCGAATTTCAACGCTGGCGCGGGCGCGCAGGCCACAAGCGCGAATAGCGTCAGCTTTTCGACGACGGGAACAGTCGGCCTGGGCAACGACTCAGGAGATTCCTTTGCCGCAACGACAGGAAACCTCGCCCTCGGAGGGGCAGCGTCTTTCGCGCTCGCGGGTACGATAAATGCGGGAGGAACCATAACGCTCGGCGAAAACGCATCGCTTGCGGCCGATACGGTATTCTCCAAAGCGGCCGCGTTGACGGGATCGGTCAATATGACGACTGGAGGCAACGATCTTACCCTCACGGGAGGATTCGACTGCGACGGCAATACAATCACGCTGACCGGCGGCGGCACGCTGAACAATCCCGTTTCCATCGCAGTAGGCACCGGAACGCTGAATTTCGCAGACGGAACCCTGGCAGGAGCAGGAAGCGTTTCAATAAGCACGGGAACCCTCAAAATTACCGGGACGGCGGCAAGCCTCACGGTGACAGATAACTCGATTATTAACATGCAAGGCGCCATAACGACGTTGACGGTGAGCGGAGGGGTCCCGACGGTTACCGGAACAGGAACCGGACTTACCATTGGCGGGAATCCCGGCGGGGCGATTTCGACCGATGGTACCGTAACAATTACCGGAACCGCATTCACCGATATTACAAACTCCGGAACGCTGACTATCAGCAACGCGGCGACTTTGTCGGGCAATCTTGTAGTAACAGCGGGAAGCGTAAGCGCGAGCAGTACGCTCGGGGTCGGGGGGAATGTCGAAATCGAACTGGGAACCACGCTGAATATTGGCGGAGTTCTAACGGTTACGGGCAACTGGACAGATAACGGAGCGACTTTTACCCATAACTTGAATGGAGTCGTTTTTACGCCAGCAGCCTTGGGAACATCGACCATTACCGGCGATACTGATTTTGCTGATTTAACATGCGCGAATCAGGGAGGGGAAACTCTGTCCATCGCTGGAGATATCGGCGTGACGGGAACGCTTACCCTGAGCGGAACAGGAACAGCCGACAGGCTCATAATTACGGGCGCAGGATCGATCGATTTGACGGCTCCGCAAACTACAGGACAATATCTTCTCGTCGATCCTGACATTAATATTGCGACTAGCACATACACCGCATACTCCAGCCGAGCGAGCGGTACTCCTCCGGCAGGATGGGTTTTATATGCGTCCGCGAACGGTTCCCCGGTAACATGGACAGGGGCAGGGATTAACGCGAACTGGGATAATCCGGACAACTGGGGCGCGTTGGCTGTACCGGGAAGCGTAGACGAGGTAGTTATTCCGAATATCGGACCATCGACAAATTACCCGGTCGCGAATGTCGCGGTGAATGCCGCAGAGATTACGGTCGACGCGAATGCAGAGTTTACCGGGAACGGACAATCGATCAACGCAACCGGAGATTTCAGCAATTCGGGAACAGTCAGACTGGTCGGAACCGAATCGATAGCGATAGGCGGAACGACTACGAACGTTGCGGGAAGCACCGTCGAATATAACGGAACGGGAAGCGCGGTATGGCCGAACGACGCGTATCAGAACCTGACGATAACCGCGGCGGGCGTTGTCTCGCTGGGAACCGATGCGGTGACGGTTGCAGGAACGTTACTAAACGAAGGCGAGATCAATGTAAACGGTACGGGAAGCATCAATACATCAGACGCCGCAAACGGAACATTCCGATACAGCGGAACCGATCAGCCAGTGCCGACGCTTGATGGATACAACAACCTCATCATTGATTGCACAGGAGACGCGACTGCGGGAGGCGATATAACGGTAGGCGGGGACCTGACGTTGACGACAGGAACGCTTGTCATGGGTGCGAACGGTCTTACTGCGGCCAACATTTCAGGAGGATCAGGGATCACAACAAGTGGAGTCATTACTGCTACCGGAACTATCACAACACTGAACGCAACCACCGGAGCTACGCTTAACGGCGGCGCAGGGCTGACCATCACGAACGCAATAGCCGGCAACCCGAACCTCACCCTTACAGGAAGCATAACGCTTAACGGCGCGGTTGGAACAATTTCAAATCCGGGAACACTCACGCTAAACGGATCGTTGACATCAGGAGCCATCACCAATACCGGCACGGTCGCTGTAGGCGGTCAAGAACTTACCGCTGCAAGCATCTCTGGGGGATTGTTTCGACAACCAGCGGTATCATCAGTACCACCGGAACTATCACAACACTGAACGCAACCACCGGAGCTACGCTTAACGGCGGCGCAGGGCTGACCATCACGAATGCAATAGCCGGCAACCCAAACCTCACCCTTACAGGAGATGTGACCCTTGAAGGCTCGGTTGGAACAATTTCAAACTCGGGCACTCTTACACTCAGCGGATCGCTGACATCAGGAGCCATCACCAATACCGGCACGGTCGCTGTAGGCGGTCAAGAACTTACCGCTGCAAGCATTTCTGGGGGGATTGTTTCGACAACCAGCGGTATCATCAGTACCACCGGAACTATCACAACACTGAACGCAACCACCGGAGCTACGCTTAACGGCGGCGCAGGGCTGACCATCACGAACGCAATAGCCGGCAACCCGAACCTCACCCTTACAGGAAGCATAACGCTTAACGGCGCGGTTGGAACAATTTCAAATCCGGGAACACTCACGCTAAACGGATCGTTGACATCAGGAGCCATCACCAATACCGGCACGGTCGCTGTAGGCGGTCAAGAACTTACCGCTGCAAGCATCTCTGGGGGGATTGTTTCGACAACCAGCGGTATCATCAGTACCACCGGAACTATCACAACACTGAACGCAACCACCGGAGCTACGCTTAACGGCGGCGCAGGGCTGACCATCACGAATGCAATAGCCGGCAACCCAAACCTCACCCTTACAGGAGATGTGACCCTTGAAGGCTCGGTTGGAACAATTTCAAACTCGGGCACTCTTACACTCAGCGGATCGCTGACATCTGGAGCCATCACCAATACCGGCACGGTCGCTGTAGGCGGTCAAGAACTTACCGCTGCAAGCATCTCTGGGGGGATTGTTTCGACAACCAGCGGTATCATCAGTACCACCGGAACTATCACAACACTGAACGCAACCACCGGAGCTACGCTTAACGGCGGCGCAGGGCTGACCATCACGAACGCAATAGCCGGCAACCCGAACCTCACCCTTACAGGAAGCATAACGCTTAACGGCGCGGTTGGAACAATTTCAAACTCGGGCACTCTTACACTCAGCGGATCGCTGACATCAGGAGCCATCACCAATACCGGCACGGTCGCTGTAGGCGGTCAAGAACTTACCGCTGCAAGCATCTCTGGGGGGATTGTTTCGACAACCAGCGGTATCATCAGTACCACCGGAACTATCACAACACTGAACGCAACCACCGGAGCTACGCTTAACGGCGGCGCAGGGCTGACCATCACGAACGCAATAGCCGGCAACCCGAACCTCACCCTTACAGGAAGCATAACGCTTAACGGCGCGGTTGGAACAATTTCAAATCCGGGAACACTCACGCTAAACGGATCGTTGACATCAGGAGCCATCACCAATACCGGCACGGTCGCTGTAGGCGGTCAAGAACTTACCGCTGCAAGCATCTCTGGGGGGATTGTTTCGACAACCAGCGGTATTATCAGTACCACCGGAACTATCACAACACTGAACGCAACCACCGGAGCTACGCTTAACGGCGGCGCAGGGCTGACCATCACGAATGCAATAGCCGGCAACCCAAACCTCACCCTTACAGGAGATGTGACCCTTGAAGGCTCGGTTGGAACAATTTCAAACTCGGGCACTCTTACACTCAGCGGATCGCTGACATCAGGAGCCATCACCAATACCGGCACGGTCGCTGTAGGCGGTCAAGAACTTACCGCTGCAAGCATCTCTGGGGGGATTGTTTCGACAACCAGCGGTATCATCAGTACCACCGGAACTATCACAACACTGAACGCAACCACCGGAGCTACGCTTAACGGCGGCGCAGGGCTGACCATCACGAATGCAATAGCCGGCAACCCGAACCTCACCCTTACAGGAAGCATAACGCTTAACGGCGCGGTTGGAACAATTTCAAATCCGGGAACACTCACGCTAAACGGATCGCTGACATCTGGAGCCATCACCAATACCGGCACGGTCGCTGTAGGCAGTCAAGAACTTACCGCTGCAAGCATCTCTGGGGGGATTGTTTCGACAACCAGCGGTATCATCAGTACCACCGGAACTATCACAACACTGAACGCAACCACCGGAGCTACGCTTAACGGCGGCGCAGGGCTGACCATCACGAACGCAATAGCCGGCAACCCGAACCTCACCCTTACAGGAGATGTGACCCTTGAAGGCTCGGTTGGAACAATTTCAAACTCGGGAACACTCACGCTAAACGGATCGCTGACATCAGGAGCCATCACCAATACCGGCACGGTCGCTGTAGGCGGTCAAGAACTTACCGCTGCAAGCATCTCTGGGGGGATTGTTTCGACAACCAGCGGTATCATCAGTACCACCGGAACTATCACAACACTGAACGCAACCACCGGAGCTACGCTTAACGGCGGCGCAGGGCTGACCATCACGAACGCAATAGCCGGCAACCCGAACCTCACCCTTACAGGAAGCATAACGCTTAACGGCGCGGTTGGAACAATTTCAAATCCGGGAACACTCACGCTAAACGGATCGTTGACATCAGGAGCCATCACCAATACCGGCACGGTCACTGTAGGCGGTCAAGAACTTACCGCTGCAAGCATCTCTGGGGGGATTGTTTCGACAACCAGCGGTATCATCAGTACCACCGGAACTATCACAACACTGAACGCAACCACCGGAGCTACGCTTAACGGCGGCGCAGGGCTGACCATTACGAATGCAATAGCCGGCAACCCGAACCTCACCCTTACAGGAAGCATAACGCTTAACGGCGCGGTTGGAACAATTTCAAATCCGGGAACACTCACGCTAAACGGATCGCTGACATCAGGAGCCATCACCAATACCGGCACGGTCGCTGTAGGCGGTCAAGAACTTACCGCTGCAAGCATCTCTGGGGGATTGTTTCGACAACCAGCGGTATCATCAGTACCACCGGAACTATCACAACACTGAACGCAACCACCGGAGCTACGCTTAACGGCGGCGCAGGGCTGACCATCACGAACGCAATAGCCGGCAACCCGAACCTCACCCTTACAGGAAGCATAACGCTTAACGGCGCGGTTGGAACAATTTCAAACTCGGGCACTCTTACACTCAGCGGATCGCTGACATCAGGAGCCATCACCAATACCGGCACGGTCGCTGTAGGCGGTCAAGAACTTACCGCTGCAAGCATCTCTGGGGGATTGTTTCGACAACCAGCGGTATCATCAGTACCACCGGAACTATCACAACACTGAACGCAACCACCGGAGCTACGCTTAACGGCGGCGCAGGGCTGACCATCACGAACGCAATAGCCGGCAACCCGAACCTCACCCTTACAGGAAGCATAACGCTTAACGGCGCGGTTGGAACAATTTCAAATCCGGGAACACTCACGCTAAACGGATCGTTGACATCAGGAGCCATCACCAATACCGGCACGGTCGCTGTAGGCGGTCAAGAACTTACCGCTGCAAGCATCTCTGGGGGGATTGTTTCGACAACCAGCGGTATTATCAGTACCACCGGAACTATCACAACACTGAACGCAACCACCGGAGCTACGCTTAACGGCGGCGCAGGGCTGACCATCACGAATGCAATAGCCGGCAACCCAAACCTCACCCTTACAGGAGATGTGACCCTTGAAGGCTCGGTTGGAACAATTTCAAACTCGGGCACTCTTACACTCAGCGGATCGCTGACATCAGGAGCCATCACCAATACCGGCACGGTCGCTGTAGGCGGTCAAGAACTTACCGCTGCAAGCATCTCTGGGGGGATTGTTTCGACAACCAGCGGTATCATCAGTACCACCGGAACTATCACAACACTGAACGCAACCACCGGAGCTACGCTTAACGGCAGCGCAGGGCTGACCATCACGAATGCAATAGCCGGCAACCCGAACCTCACCCTTACAGGAAGCATAACGCTTAACGGCGCGGTTGGAACAATTTCAAATCCGGGAACACTCACGCTAAACGGATCGCTGACATCTGGAGCCATCACCAATACCGGCACGGTCGCTGTAGGCGGTCAAGAACTTACCGCTGCAAGCATCTCTGGGGGGATTGTTTCGACAACCAGCGGTATCATCAGTACCACCGGAACTATCACAACACTGAACGCAACCACCGGAGCTACGCTTAACGGCGGCGCAGGGCTGACCATCACGAACGCAATAGCCGGCAACCCGAACCTCACCCTTACAGGAGATGTGACCCTTGAAGGCTCGGTTGGAACAATTTCAAACTCGGGAACACTCACGCTAAACGGATCGTTGACATCAGGAGCCATCACCAATACCGGCACGGTCGCTGTAGGCGGTCAAGAACTTACCGCTGCAAGCATCTCTGGGGGGATTGTTTCGACAACCAGCGGTATCATCAGTACCACCGGAACTATCACAACACTGAACGCAACCACCGGAGCTACGCTTAACGGCGGCGCAGGGCTGACCATCACGAATGCAATAGCCGGCAACCCGAACCTCACCCTTACAGGAAGCATAACGCTTAACGGCGCGGTTGGAACAATTTCAAATCCGGGAACACTCACGCTAAACGGATCGCTGACATCTGGAGCCATCACCAATACCGGCACGGTCGCTGTAGGCGGTCAAGAACTTACCGCTGCAAGCATCTCTGGGGGGATTGTTTCGACAACCAGCGGTATTATCAGTACCACCGGAACTATCACAACACTGAACGCAACCACCGGAGCTACGCTTAACGGCGGCGCTGGGCTGACCATCACGAACGCAATAGCCGGCAACCCGAACCTCACCCTTACAGGAGATGTGACCCTTGAAGGCTCGGTTGGAACAATTTCAAACTCGGGCACTCTTACACTCAGCGGAGCCCTCGATGTGAACGGCAACCTCAACATAACAGCGGGAATACTTGCTGCAAACGGCAACAACATCACGCTCGCGGGCAACTGGACCAATAGCGGAACTTTTACCTCAGGAGGCGGCACGCAGACTGTCACCTTTGACGGCGCGACTAATCAGTCGATCGTCTCGGGGGCAGCAAGCTTCAATAATCTAGTTGTTAACAAGACAGCTGGCACACTTAACCTCGGAACAATAACTTTTAATGTTACCGAAGCAATGAATGTACTACAGGGAGCGTTTTCGCAAAACGGCGATAATACAGCGCCTCCTCTTCCCGCCAGAATTCAAACACTCGGTTCGCTGACCGTTGGAGCAGGGGCAACCTGCGTGTGGGATAATCCGGCTGCCGGCGGAGATCTGACGATTAATGGAAACCTCGTAAACGGCGGAACGTTGAACTTCAATAACAAGCAGGTAACGATCGGGGGAACGGTGACGGGAAACGTGACGTTCCTGGATCTTATCATACCGAGCGGAAAAACGGTTGCGCAGCAACCAGCTTCAAGCATAAGGGTTCTGAGACATTTCACTATTGAGAATGGCGGATTTTATGTCCACAACGGGATGCCGTTGATTCTTGGAGGCGGCTCCATAATAACGGGCACTATACGCGATGATAATGCTGCGCTGAACGTTCTTCAGAGTCTTGGCGCGGTAACGATCGATTCAGGCGGAGCGGGAACTGTCAAAACGCTACAAACAGATATTGAAGCCGTAAGCATAACAGTGAATGCAAACGCTTCTGCATCAATTACCGGAAGCTCACTCACCGTGAACGGAAATCTCTCCGGAACCGGAACCGTGACGGCGGCGGGAAGCCAGAACATCGACGTGAACGGAAACCTTTCGACGGCGACGGTAAATCTCAACACATCGAGTGCGACGATAAATATAACAGGAAACTTTACGCCGGCGGCATTCACTGCCGGAAACTCCACGGTTATCTTCGACGGCGCCGGATCGGTCATCGACAGGCCGGCAGGCGGTTACTCGTTCTACAATCTGACGATGGCCCTGAGTTCTGCGGCGTCGCTGCTTCAGGCATCCGAGGAAATCACCGTGACGAACCAGTTCACGATGACGAGCGGGGATTTCTGGGCAGGAACTTTCACCCATCTGATAGCCGGGAACTGGAATTCTTCGGGAGAGGACGTGACGTGGAACGAGACATCTGCGGGAAGTTCCACGATCCGGATGACGGACGGGGCGCCGAACATAACAGCAAAAGCAGCCGACCGATTCTACAACCTGATCTTGAACTCGGGCGGAACAATCGCGGCCTCGACGCCAAGCGGAACCGTAACAGTGCTCGGCACGTTTACGGCCGCGGCGAACGGAACGGGCGGAACTCTTATCCTTACAGGAAACGACACGCTTTCGGTCGCGGGAGCTTTCGACCTCCGTCCCGGAACTACGGGCGCGAGTCTGACGGAAAACACAAGCACAGTCGTTCTTGCGGGATCCGGAGACCAGACGGCGAGAACCAACAACCAATCATTCAACAACCTTACCATCAACGGACGGTCAAGCGGAACGGTGACTTTCACCGACGCGCTGAATGTCACGAACCCAGCTGCGGGACTGACCGCAGGAGCGGGCGCCTACAATATAGCGATCAACGACGGCGGCTCGGCGGCGAATTATGTCACCTTCAATAACACCGGAACGCTTACCATCAACACCTCAGATGCGGAAACCTTCTCGCTTCCGCTGGGAGCCGAAAAGACCTCGGGAGAAAAGATTCTCTCCGGAACCATCGCGCTATCCGGCGCGGCGAACTTCAACTTCGGGACGGCAGGACAGGTTTCCATTCCGGTGAATTGCAGGATCGGGGGATCGACGGGAACCATTACGCTCCGGGACGCCGTGATCGAGAACGGGGCGACCCTGACGCTCGGAAACGCGGGAACCGCATCGGCTAACGTCATAGCCCTTAACTCTACGAGCGGTACGGCGGGCGGAACCCCGTCGAACATAACATTCGACAATCTGAACGCGAATGTTACAGTCGCGGGGAACATCGGAACGGACATCGGAACGGTCAGCCTCGTTAAAACCGGAGGACTCGCGAGATTCGCCGGAGACATTTCCGCTGCGACTCTTTCGACGAGCGCAGGCGCGTTCAATATCAGAATCGAAGGCGGAACTGGAACGGCAACCGCCACGACGATCACGAACGCTGCCGTCTTCAACAACTCGGGATTCCTCGCGCTCGGAAACGCCCTGGATGACGAGTTCGTCTTTGCCGCGGGCTTTACGCATACAGCCGGCGCGACGGAGCTCTTCGGCGACTTCAATACGACGAACGCAGCGATAAGCCTCGCGGCGGCGACGCTTGCCGGACAGACTGAAATAACGACCTCGACCGCAGCGGCATCGGGCGGAACCATTACGATGGCCTCGCTCGCCGGACCCTTCGCGCTCGGCGTAACGGCGGGAACCGGAAACATTTCGATTACCGGCGCGACCGGAGCGAACGACGCGACGAGACTCGGCGCGATAACTATCAGCTCGGCGGGAAACGCGAGCTTCGGCGGCGCGGTCTACTGCCAGAGCCTCGCGCAAACCGCGGGAAGCGGAACGACGAGCTTTGCCGGCATTCTCGACATGAGCGGAGCGGCGGGAGCAGACCTTAACGGAACGAACTTCTCGTTCGCCGGAGCGGTCGCGTCGGCAGGCCCGCTCGACATAACGCACACGGGAACGCTCATTCTCCCGGACGCGGCGGACTGCGTTCTCCAGGGACGCTTCCTCCAGGACGGCGCCGGCACGGTTTCGCTCGGGGCCGATATTTCCACAACCGGAGACGCGATAACCTTCACAGGGCCGATCACGCTCACGCACAACGCGGCGTTCAACGCGACCGCGGGAGGAAGCGCTGCCGGAGCCGACGTGCTCCTCGACGCGGGGGCAACGCTCGACGGACCCTTTAACCTTGCAATCGAGGCGGGAGCAGGAACCATCGTGTTCAGCGAAAACATCGGAGCGTCCCAGGCCGTCGGCGACGGAACGGGAGCTTCGGTAACCGCGATCACTTCTGCGACTGCAGCTGACGCGGTCTATTTCCCTGGAACCGTACGGACCAACAACGGACTCAGCGTTCAGGGAAACGCGACGGCGACGGAAAACATCTCGGTGCTCGGAAGCGAAACGGGAACAGTATTCACCAAAAACACAGTGCTCGACGGACTCGATTTCGCGAGCGCGGGAAGCATAACATTCGGAAGCTCGGCGGCGAACACCCTCGTGTTGTCGGCGGGGGCGGTGCTCATCGACGCGGACGGCTCGCTCACCGTGAACGCGCGAACGGACGGGGCGCAGGATTTGACGCTCGCAGTAACTGGCGGCTCGATCTTCAACGGAGCGGTTGGAAGCGCGACCGCGATCGGCGACGGAACAGGCGCTTCGATTACGATCAACTCTACCGGAGCCACGCTCTTCGAAACGGGCGCGACAGTAAGGACGGCGACGGGAATCTCGCAGGCGAACGCTGCGGGAACCGTTACCTTCAGGGCGAACGTCTCGGTGCTTTCGGCCGAGACGCCTTCTGCCTTCCAGGGAAATCTCGCGATCAACACGGCGGAGGACTTTGCGTTCGATACGGCGGGAGAACTCGCAATCGGAAACGCGGCGACCAACACGCTCGAGGTAACCGGAGCGGCCGGAAATACGGCGACTTTCAGAACGAGGGATCCGGCGAACGGAAGGATTACGCTTAACTCCGCGGCGTCTTCTGCCCTTTCGGTCAGGATCGAAAACGCAGGAGTTTTCAGAACCAACGAGGACGCGGACTTGACGCTTTCCGGAAGCGCGGCGTTCACGCAGACTGCTCCGGCCGCGCCAATCGCGACGATAACCGATAACCGGGCGATGATCGCCGGAAGCATCGCGAGCGCGGGAGGAGCGATCCGCTTCGACTCCGAAACCTTCATCTTTGGCAGCGCGGGAGACATGACGCTCGAAGCCGCCGGAAACGCCGCAAGCGATTCGATCTACTTTGCGCAGGATCGCCACGTCGCGGCCGGAGACGGAACGGCCAACAAGACGGTCGTGTTCGGTTCTCCTGCGAGCTCGGGAAGAAACATCATACTGACCCAGGGACGGCTCGGCTTCGGAACTACCGCCGCGCGAAGGGCGCTTACATCGGCGCTCGACCAGGTCTATTTGAACGGAAACCCCGCCGACATGTTCGCGGACGCGGATTCAGGGGTCGCCTCGCTCCGCGCGTACGAAAATGCCGCGAGGGCCGGGCTTACGGCTTCCGTGAACGGCTCGGTCAGAAACGCCTACCCGGACGGAAGCGCGATTCCGGCTCTCTATACGGGTGAAATCGACGGCGCGACCTTGTCGGGAAAAACTATTTTTATCGGGAAAAACTTCTATGCGAACGGAACGGATTTCGCGGCGGCAGACGCGGCGAATCCCTGGACGATTTCGCTGCCGGACAATAACGACGCTCTCGCCGCCTTCGCGGAAGCCTACCGCTCGGAAATCGCAAACTCGCGCGTAACCGTGCAGGGTTCGGAGGCGACCGGCGCGGCCGGCGATTTCTTCGCCTGGGTGAGCGCGGCGGAGAATTGCACCGACGGCGGCGGAAACGCGGTCGCGGCCTCTGACGACGGAACGCTCAGCGTCTCGGCGGGCTGGTCGTTCTCGCGACCCTACCTGCTCGCGGAAAACTCAAGCCTCGCTACCGGCGCGGCATTGAGCGGAACGTATACGGTGTTCGACGACGTGGTGCGAGTGGAGTTCCGCGACGAAGCGGGCAACGCGCGGAGAATTGAAAACTCCCGCGGAGAGATCGCACAGGCGGTCGCGAACGGAGCGGTCACCTTCAACGGCGACGGAACCGCGCGAACCGCATTCTCCGGCGCGTTCAAGGACCCTGCCTGCACGGTCGGAACAGACGACGTTTCCATCCCGAACGAAAAGGGAGAACTCGTAGACCTTTCGGTATTTTATCTCAGAACCGATCCGGCGGATCCGGCCCAACGGTGGAACACTGACGCGACAGGAATGTCCCCGGGAGACGTAGACGCATCGGATGGAACAACCAGCTCAGACCGAGGACGAAACGCGGACGCGACCTACGCGGCGGCTTCTCCGGCGACCCGGAACAGCGTGCCCGATATGGAAATCAGCAAGGCGACCGCCCTCCTCTACCAGACGCTCCGGGACGAACACAAGAACCGGATCGCGCGATATACCGGAGAAAGCGCGACACCGGCCGCGGCGAACGCCCTTCCCGGCGCGAGATTCACGGCGACGGGTGACCGCTGCCGCCCCGCCCTCGTGGAAGTTCTCGCCGGGCAGGAACTCCACGTCTCGGACCCGAAAAACAACGCGGCGAATTACTTCGCCTGGGACGGACACAACTACCTGGAGCTTCGCTGGTCCGAACCGGTCGATATCGGCGGCCTCGCTGATTCCGGCGCCCTCGCGCGAAATGTGCGAAGCACCAGCGACTTCGACGCTTCCACGCCCTACGGCGGAGCCCTCCGCATGAGCGGCTCTAGCCTCGTGCTTTCCGGATACTTCACCGCCCTGCAGGGTGCGGCCCCGGAAGCGCTCGCCTGGCAGGACGGAACGCGAAACCTCGTTTCTGCACCGGCGGACGCAGCAGACGCGCTCACCGCGAACTCTCTGTACCGCATCTTCGATCTCGCGTCCACCCAGGCAAAACTCGAGGGCGGAACGCTCGCGGAAGCGGCCCATCCCCACCGCCTGCGCGTCTACCTCGCCGGCTACGCGGACGCCCTCCCGGCGAACGCCGCCGCATGGAAGTGGTTCTGGCCCGGCTATATAGAAAACATCTCCGACCCGACCGGAGCGGAAATCCGCGCGGCCGCGAACTCCCTTATCCGCGACCGGGCGGCCTACGCGAACGCGGTGGAAGCATACGCCGACGCCGATTCGGTTTACGGCAGAACGACAGCCTCGGGAATCGAGGCCGCCACGTCAAATAAAGCCGCGATCGCCGCCGCCCGCCACGACGCCGGCGGAACGGAACGCAGCTGGGACACCGTGTTCCCTGACGTCGCAGCCTTCCGCACGCGGACCGGCTGGACCGAATCGCGAACCGTATTCGAATCGAGCCCGGTGGACACCAACAGCGACGGTTTCATGGACCGCGTGGAATTCCACGTATTCGACGACCTTCCCGCGTACGCGGAAACGGAAGACTGGCAGTGGGTCAGCTCGCGCGGATGGTACGCGGGAAGCGGACGCGACGACTCGGACCTCGCCCTGGCCGTGCCCGACCAACGCGGCGGCATGAGAAGCGCCTCGGCCCTCTCGGGAATCGCCGGAGACGGATCGTTCCAGGTCAGCGCGGCCGGCTTCTCGTTCTCGAACGCGGCTACAGGACTGACCAACGCGTACAGCACGGAAATCGGAACGACCGTCACGGACAACATCTTCAACCCCGACGGAGTCGTCAGCCTCATGGACGACGGATATCTCGCGGTATTCCTTTCTGGCCTCCAGTGGCGTATGACCGAGCAGATGTACTACGCCTACAACGAAAGCGCGAACTGGCTCACCGACCACGCGGGACTCAGGCTCAAGAGCCACGGCCCGCGCATGTGCCTCAACAAGACGCCGCCTGAGTTCACCTTCACCGTGCAGCCCATGACCCTGCCGGGTGCCTCGAGCCCGACCGACCGCCGGCTCTACATCCTCTTCTCCAAGCGCGTAGACGTGCAGGGGCTTGAACAAAAGCTCCGGCTCATCGACTCGAACGGCGACAACCTGATCGACCAAACCGTGCCCGCGCAATCGCCGAGTTCGGGAGCGTCCGGCGCGGACGCCTCCTGGGACGCAGTGGTCGCCCTGACGCGCGACCTCACCCTCCAGGAAATCCAGAGCCTCGTAGTCGCGCCTGAACCGGTATCGAAAATCGACCCCGACACGGGAACGACCTTCCAGGTTTCGGACATCGTAGACGAACAGCTGAACGCCATGCGGAGCGACTCGACCCATCGCGTCACCGACTTCGGCATCAACCTCGCCATGCCGCTGTACGCATCGGACGGCATCAACGCCGACGGAACCTTCGGCGCCGGACAGGGAGCGCTGCGCACCTTCGACGGAACCGGACGGCTCCTCGACCGCGACATCACCCTCTCGGTGCAGATCAATACGGGAACGACAGCCGACGTCGCCGCCTCCTCGAGCATGCAGGTCTACTTCGACGTAAACCCGGACAGCCTCGCCTACCCGGTTCTCTTCAACGACCTCTTCTCCGCGGGGCTCAAGATATGGCTGCCGGCGATACTGCCCTCGTTCAACAACAAGGCGAACTTCGAAGCCCGCTCGCTCACGCCGGAGGTCACGCGAGACAACGGCAGGATCAGGAATTTCATCCTCCCCTCGAGCGACGCGGAAATCAAAACGGGGGCAAAGGTGGAGTTCATCTTCAAGTACGGAGACCTCTTCTGCGCCCGCCTTTCAGATCCGGCCGACATCACCAGCGTCGACCCCTGGCGCTTCTCGATCTCCGCCCTGAAAACGCAGCGCGGCGGCGTGACGATTCTGAACAACGTCATCGACTCGAACAAGCGCGAAAAAACGCTCCTGACGGTCGAAATGCCCAAGTCCGGAAACCTCGTCATCCACGTCTTCACCATGGACGGCAACATCGTGCGCACGCTTGAACGCAACAAAAAAGGAGCCGGCACCTACACCTACTCCTGGGACGGAACGAACCTCGCCGGAAACCCCGTCGCCCGCGGAATGTACTTCATCCGCGTCGTCGGCCCGGAAATGGACGAGATTCGAAAAGTCATGGTTGTAAAAGAATAAAGACCGAGGCAGGAAGGGCAACGGGAGGCGGCGCCGCACGGTCGGAGCCCCCTCCCGGCCAGTCCTTGCCGGGGCGCATCGCTCCTCGCCGCCCGTCAGCCGATTGCGGCCGCGGCGGCTGCCCCGCTTACCGACAGAGTGCCGCGCTTACCGGCGGCGTGTCACGCTTACCGGCGGCTGTCGCGCTTACCGGCTACGAATTCCTCACATACGATCTGATCAGCATCTTAAAAAGTTCCTGACTATAGTGAAACGCTTTTTCCTTTTTCTCGAATTGAGAGTCGAATTCCTCTGCTTCACGCCTGTCAAAGTCGAACGCATCGCTTTGTTGCGCTTTCCACTTTTTGCCGCCGAGGAAACCATCCCGAGTTTCCAGCACTAATAAGCCCAAGGGAAATTCGCCGGCCATGTTGCTTACGTTATAGTCGATCCCGTTTTTAAACCCGTGCGTGCAATAATTGTGAGGATCGCCGTAAATTGTAATCGCCGGTATTTCTCTTTCTTGCACTATCTGCCTGGTTTTTCGTATGAGCGCGCTGCCGATTCCTTTTCTCTGATAATCGGGATGCACG